>NZ_JACIHD010000003.1:0-721053 GCF_014198235.1 Bradyrhizobium sp. ERR14
GCCAGCCAACCGATCCAGCGCCGCATTGGCGCCGGCGCCCTTCGGCATCAGCGCTTCCACAAAGCTCGGCTGTCCTGTCCGCTTCACCGCCATCGTCATTCCCCCAAGGCTTTGCCCTAGGGAATCACAACTGGCGAATTACGCAACAGGCCCCCAGGGGGAGAGGGTAAAAGCTCCCCTCCGCCATCCACATCCACCCACACTTGCCGCTGGATGACAGCGCAGCTCTCGTGAGATGATTGCCGCCATGATCATCTTTCGGATGCCAAGGACATTTCACGAGCATGATGACGCTGCGCCAGGTTGAAGTGATCCGTGCCGTGATGGTGACGGGCACCATCGGCGGTGCGGCGAAGCTGCTCAACGTCTCGGCGCCCGGGATCAGCCGCCTCGTCAAATACACCGAGCGCTCGCTCGGCATCCGCTTCTTCCAGCGCCAGAACGGGCGATACTTCCCGACGCCGGAAGCCGAGAACATCTTCGAGCAGATCAACGGCGTCTACAAGAAGGTCGACGATCTCTCAGAGATCATCTCCAAGATCGGCCGTGGCGGCCTGTCGGAGCTGCGCATCGGCTCGGTGCCCAGCATCTCGCAGGTGATGGTGCCCCGCGCGATCGAGCGCGTCCGCCGCCGCTATCCCGATCTCGGCATCGACATCAACATCCTCAAGCTCGAGGAGGCCATCGACTATCTCATGCTCGGCCGCGGCGAATGCGTGGCGATGAGCTACCGGCTGGAGCATTCCGGACTCGACTTCATGCCGCTGGCCTCGGGCGAGCTGTACTGCATCGTGCCGCCGGGGCATGAGCTTGCCGGCCGCAAGCAGGTCTCGGCCGCCGAGATCACCCGCTATCCGCTGATCGGCATCGATCCCAACGATCCCTACGGGCGGATCATGGCCGAGATCTTTGCCCGCAACCGTCTCGCCTACAACATCACCATCCGCGCGCGCTTCGGCACCACGGTCTGCGCGCTGGTGAAGGCGGGCCTCGGCATCGCCATCATCGACCAGTTCACCGTGGCCCATGGCGGCTATCCCGGGATCGAGCTTCTGAAGATCACCGAGCCGACGCGGTTCGATACTTACATCGCGGTCAAGCGCGGCGCGCCGCTGTCGCTCCATGCCGAGTCTTTCATCGAGTCGCTGCGCGCGGAGATGCGGGCGGTCGAGCCGTCCCGCGGCAACGGCAAGGCCGCCGGTGCGCGCGGACGGAAGAAATAACATCATGTTAGGTTTGTCGGATAAAAGGGTAATTGTGTTAGGCGGGGGAAAGACTATCGTCGCAGCTGGAACTCCCTTGGACTTGCGGAGATTTCCCCGCTAATGGCCGGGACCGAACGGGCCCAACGAGACGATAGCGAACCATGTCCAAGCGCGGATACGCCGCCAGCAAGAAGCTCCTCACCGGCCTGATCGGCGCGCCGATCGCGCATTCCGCGTCCCCCGCCATGCATGAGCGCGCCGCCGAAGCGCTTGGCCTGCGCGGCCACTACCAGCTCATCGAGGTCGCCGGCGCCGATGCGGCCGGGCTTCGCATGATGCTCGAGGGCGTGCGGCGGCTCGGCTTTGCCGGCGTCAACGTCACCTACCCCTACAAGGAGGCCGTGGTGCCGCTGCTCGACGAGCTGGCACCGGCTGCGGCGACCATGGCGGCGGTCAACACCGTCGTCGTGAGAGACGGCCGGCTGATCGGCCACAACACCGACACGACCGGCTTTGCCCGCGCCGTCGCGCCGCTGCTGGCGTCTTCCGGAAATGCGGTGGCCGTGATCGGCACCGGCGGCGTCGGCAAGGCGATTGCCTTTGCGCTGGCGAGCCTGAAAGTGACGAACCTCCGAATCTTCGACAGCGAGCCGGCACGCGCCGAAAAACTCGCCGCGCTGCTGGCCAGGCACGGCGGCGCGCGGGTGGTTACGAGCGTGGAAGACGCGCTTCGTGGCGCAACCGGCCTCGTCAACGGCACGCCGGTCGGCATGCTGCCGAACCGGGACATCCCGGTCCCAGCCTCGCTGCTGCGCGAAAACCTGTGGGTCGCCGACGCCGTCTACTCGCCGCTGATCACGCCGCTGCTGGCCGCGGCACAAGCCAAGGGCGCGCGGATCATGACCGGGCGGGAGCTCGCGATCTATCAGGCGGCCGACGCCTTCGAACTGTTCACGGGCCTTGCCCCATCGACCGAGATCATGGGACAGGCATTCGACGAGGTGATGGCGGCACGAAGCTCGGCCTATCACGCAGCGTAACCGAAGCGGCCGACACAAGGCCGCGGACAATCTCGACGAAAAATGGGAGGAGAAGCCATGAAATCGACCCTGCTGGCAGGCGCCCTGCTTGCCTTCGCGACTGCAACCAGCGTCCACGCCCAGGCCATCAAGCTCGCCAACGTCGCCGAGCTCTCGGGCGGCGGCGCCACCGTCGGCACCAACTGGAAGAACGGCATTGATCTCGCGATCGAGGAGATCAACGCCAAGGGCGGCGTGCTCGGCCGCAAGCTGGAAGTCAGCCATGCCGACTCGCAATCCAACCCCGGCGTCGCCCGCGCCCAGGTGCAGAAGGCGCTCGACGCCGAGCCCTATGTGCTGCTCGGACCCGGCTATTCCGGCTCGGTCAAGGTCACTGCGCCGCTCGCCGCCGAAGCGGGCATCGCGCAGATCATGGGCGGCGAAGCCGCCGAGCTGACGCAGGCCGGCAACAAATTCCTGTTCCGCACCTCGTTCGGCCAGCAATCCTCGATGCCGAAGGTCGCGAAATACATCCACGACGAGATGAAGGCGAAGACGGTCGCGGTGGTCTGGGTCAACAACGACTTCGGCCGCGGCGGACGCGACGTCGTCGTCAAGGAGCTCGACCGGCTCGGCTCCAAGGTGGTCGCCGACCTCTCGACCGAAGCGGGCCAGGCCGATTTCGCCGCCGACGTCGGCAAGATCAAGGCCGCCAATCCGGATGCCGTGTTCGTCTACCTGAACGAGGAAGAGAGCGCGCGCATCCTCAAGGAGCTGAAGCGCCAGGGCGTCACCGCGCCACTGATGGGCGAGACCACGCTGATCGGCCAGAAGGTGATCGAGCTCGCCGGCGATGCGGCCAACGGCGCGCGCGGCCATGTCGGCCTCACCACCGATGCCCCGGTCGACCTGATCAAGGTATTCCGCGAGAAGTTCTCCAAGAAGTACAATTACGTGCCTGACCATAACGGCCTGAAGGGCTATCTCGCCGTCTACATGGTGAAAGCCACCACCGAGAAGATGGGCAAGGTCGACCCGAAGAAGTTTGCCGAGACGCTGCACGGCCTCACCATCAAGGCCGCGGACGAGCCGGGCATTCTGATGGACGTCACCTTCAGCGACACCGGCGACATCGATCGCCAGAGCTTCCTGGTCGAGGTGGTCGAAGGCAAGCAGGTGGTGAAGCAGGTGCTACCGAAGGTGAAGTGAGGTCTCCTTCACCTCTCCCCGCCTGCGGGGAGAGGTCGGATCGCATCAATATGCGATCCGGGTGAGGGGGAGCCTCCGCGAGTCCAACCATCAGCGACCTCGCGGAGATTCCCCCTCTCCCCGCAAGCGGGGCGAGGGAGACGGGACACGAGAGGGGAACATGTCCAACCTATTCGATCTTCTGGTCGCGGGACTGGCCACCGGCGCGATCTATGCGCTGGTCGCGGTCGGCTTCACGCTGCTGTGGCAGACTTCGCAGACCATCAATTTCGCGCAAGGCGAGTTCGTGATGCTGCCGGCGTTCCTGATGCTGGCGGCGATGCATGCCGGCGCGCCGTTCTGGCTCGCGATCATCCTCGGCATCCTGCTGTCGATGATCCTGCTCGGGCTCGCTTTCAAGATGCTGCTGGTCGATCCGATGATGCGCCATGGCGTGCTGCCGCTGGCGATCGCGACCATGGCGCTCGCGATCGGCCTCAAGGAAGCCGTCAAGCAGTTCTTCAGCGCCGAGGCCTCGCCCTTTCCCTCGATCGTGCCGACCGGTGACATCTCCATCCTCGGCCACGCGGTGTCGCTGCAAAGCATCGGCGTCCTCGCCGTCGCCATCGTTGCCGTGTTCGGCTTGACCGCCCTTCTCAACCGCACCTCGCTCGGCCACCAGATGCAGGCGGCGGCGCAGAACCCGACGGTCGCGCGCATCATCGGCGTGCCGGTCGAGCGGATGATCCTTCTGACGTTCCTGATCAACGCCTTCCTGGTCGCGCTGGCGTCGCTTTTGATCACACCGATTTACCTCGCAAAATTCTCCTCCGGCGAGGTGCTGGGACAGGCGGCTTTCATCGCGGCGATCGTCGGCGGCTTCAACCAGGTCCGCGGCGCGATCGCCGGCGGCCTTTTGATCGGCGTGCTCGACAATCTCGCGGCCGCCTATGTCTCGACGCAGTACCGCGCCGCCGTGCCGATGATCTTCCTGATCGTCGTCATCCTGTTCCGGCCGCAAGGACTGCTGGGCCGCGCAGAGGAGCGCACGGTATGAGCAGCTTTGCCAAGCCCCTGAAGATCGCGCTCGGCCTCATTGTCATCGCCGGCCTGATCATCGTTCCCATGAACTTCAACCGCTACGGCTTGTTCATCCTGAGCCAATGGGCGGTGATGACCATCGCCGCGATGGGGCTGAACCTCACGCTCGGCTATGCCGGCCAGGTCTCGCTGGCGCAGGGCGCGTTCGTCGGCATCGGCGCCTATGCGGCGGCGATCATGACCACCCATGGCTGGCCGCTGCCGGCGGCGATCCTGGTTGCGATCGTGCTCAGCTTCGCAGTCGGCTGGGTGCTCGGCTATCCCGCGCTGCGCGTGCAGCATCACTACCTCGCCTTCGTCACCCTGGCCTTCTCCACCCTCGCCTTCCTCGTGTTCCGCAACGAGAGCTGGCTCACCGGCGGCATCTACGGCATCTCCAACATCCCGCGTCCGCATATCTTCGGTTTCGCGACCAACAAGCCGCTGCCGTTCTACTATGTCTGCCTCGGCTCGCTCGCGATCGTGTCGCTGGCGGTGTGGTGGCTGATCCGCTCGCCCTGGGGCCGCGCCTTCATGGCGCTGCGCGAGAATCCGCTGCGCGCGCAATCGCTCGGCATCGACACAAGGCGCTACACGCTGATGGCGTTCGCGATCGGCTCGGCGCTCGGCGGCGTCGCCGGCGCGCTCTATGCGCCGCTGACGCAATATATCGACCCCGTGCCCTTCAACCTGTCGCTCTCGCTCGATCTCCTGATGATGGTGATCGTCGGCGGCGCTGGCTTCTATTTCGGTCCCTTCCTCGGCGCGATGATCGCGGTGCTGCTGCCGGAATGGCTGCGCTTCACCGAAGGCTATTATCTGATGCTCTACGCGGTGGCGGTGATGCTGCTGCTGATCTGGTCGCCGACCGGCATTCTGGGAATCCTCGACCGCTATCTCGCCGAACGCCGGACCAAGGCGGCCTCCGCGCTGCGCGCCGTCGCAAAATCCCGCCTGGAGACGGTGCAATGAGTGCGGTGCTCGAAGTCACCGATATCAAGAAGAACTTTGGCGGTATCAGCGCCGTCGACGGTGTCTCCTTCGACGTCCGCGAGGGCGAGATCCTCGGCCTGATCGGTCCGAACGGCTGCGGCAAGTCCACGCTGTTCAACTGCATCCTCGGTCAGCTCACGCCGTCGGGCGGTGAGGTCAGGCTCGACGGCAAGCTCGTCACGGGCCTCCGCCCGTCCGAGCTCAACAAGCTCGGCGTTAGCCGCACCTTCCAGCTGCTGCAGGTGTTTCCAAAGCTCTCGGTGCGCGAGAACCTGATCCTCGCGGGCCAGGAGCACCAGGGCAACATGGCCTCGCGCCTGGTCGGCCGCTCCGATGCCGGGTTGACCGAGACTGCCAACCAGATGATCGGCTTCTTCAAGCTCGATCATCTCGCCGACGAGCCGGCCGGCGGATTGTCCTACGGCCAGCAAAAACTGCTAGACGCCGCCATGGCCTTCATGGGCGGCCCGCGCCTGGTGCTGCTCGACGAGCCCGCCGGCGGCGTCAACCCGTCGATGCTGGCGGACCTGAAGGACCGCCTGGTCGCGATCAACCGCGAGAAGAACGCCACCTTCGTCGTGATCGAGCACAACATGGAGTTCGTGATGTCGCTGTGCTCGCGCGTGATGGTGATGGCGGAAGGCAAGGTGCTGGCGATGGGACGGCCCGACGAGGTCCGCAAGAACCCCGCCGTGATCGAAGCCTATCTCGGACATTGAGGAGCCGATCATGAGCGAGCCAATCCTCTCGGTTCACAATCTCGTCGGCGGCTACGGCAAGATGACGATCCTGAACGGCACGAATTTCGCCGTGCCGCAGGCGACCATCACCACGATCATCGGCCCGAACGGCGCCGGCAAATCCACCGTGTTCAAGGCGATCTTCGGCCTGTTGAAGCTGCGCGAGGGCAAGATCAGCTTTGCCGGCCGCGACGTCACCAATTTGAGCCAGCGCGCGCTGCTCAATGCCGGCATTTGCTACGTGCCGCAGGGCCGCAACATCTTCCCCGAGCTGTCGGTGCGCCACAATATCGAGCTCGGCGGCGTCGCCGCCGACAAAGGCCTCGACCTGCCCAGGCGGATCGAGGCGGCCCTCGATCTGTTCCCCGCCTTGCGCCGCAAATCGACGCAGCAGGCGTCCACGCTATCAGGCGGCGAGCAGAAGCAGCTCGAGATTGCCCGCTCGCTGCTGCTCGAGCCAAAACTGGTGCTGATCGACGAACCCTCGATCGGCCTGTCGCCGCTGATGGTGCAGCAGACCTTCGACATCCTCAAGAGCCTGCGCGACCGTGGTGTCACCATCCTGATGATTGAGCAGAACGCGCGCTCGGCGCTGGAGATCTCCGACATCGGCATCGTGCTCGAGCTCGGTCAGACCCGCATGGTCGACGACGCCAAGCGCATCCTGAACGATCCGCGCATCGGCCAGCTCTTCCTCGGCGGTGCCATGGAGGAGAGCGCGGCATGAGCGGGCGTATGCGCATCGCCGTCGCCGGCGCCGGCCTGATCGGCCGCCGCCACATTGAACTGATCCAGTCCTCCGGGGATTGCGTGCTGGCCGGCATTGCCGACCCCTCGCCTGCGGCCAGGGAATTCGCGCAAGCACGCAACGCGCCCTGGTACGCCGATCACCGCGCATTGCTGGAGCAGGAAAAGCCCGATGGCCTGATCATCGCCTCGCCCAACGCGCTCCATCTTCAGATGGCGCTCGACTGCGTGGAGGCGGGCGTGCCCGCGCTGATCGAGAAGCCGGTGACCGACAGCGTCGCGGCGGCACGTCGTCTCTGCGAGGCAGCCAAGCGCAGCGGCGTGCCGATGCTGGTCGGCCACCATCGCCGCCACAATCCCATCATCAAGGCCGCCCGCGAGGCCGTCGTGGCCGGCAAGCTCGGCCAGCTCACCGCCGTGGCCGGGCTGTGGCTGCTGAAGAAGCCCGACGATTACTTCGAGATCGCCTGGCGGCGCGAGCACGGCGGCGGGCCGCTGCTGATCAATCTGATTCACGACATCGACAATCTCCGCTTCATCTGCGGCGAGATCGCCGATGTGCAGGCGCTGACGTCGAACATGGTGCGCGGCTTTGCCGTCGAGGACACGGCCGCGCTGCTGCTGCGCTTCGCCAATGGCGCGCTCGGAACCATGACGGTCTCCGACGCGACGCCCGCACCGTGGAGCTGGGAGCTGACCTCGGGCGAGAACGCCGCGTATCCGAAGCAGGATCAGCCCTGCTACATCCTCGCCGGCACGGGCGGCTCGCTGTCGGTGCCGAACATGGAGCTGTGGTCCTATCCACAAAATCCCGGCTGGCACGCACTGCTGGTTCGCGAGCCCGTCGCACTCTCCGCTTACGATCCACTCGTTGAACAGCTCCGGCATTTCCTGGCGGTGATCGCAGGCCGCGAACAGCCTCTGATTCCGGTCCAGGATGCGACAGCGACACTCGCCGTCGTCGACGCCGTCAGCGAAGCGGCACGCACGGGCCAAAAAATCTCACCGGGGCGGATCATGGAGCAGGCAACATGAACAAGCGCTCGATCGCAACCGTCTCCCTCTCAGGCGCCCTCGACGAGAAGCTCCGCGCCATCGCATCCGCCGGCTTCGACGGGGTCGAGATCTTCGAGAACGATCTGCTGTCGTTCGGCGCCGGCCCGCGCGACATCGCAAAGCTCTGCCGCGATCTCAACCTGAAGATCTGCGCGTTCCAGCCGTTCCGCGATTTCGAAGGCATGCCCGAGCCGCAGCGCGCGCGCAACTTTGCCCGCGCGGAACGCAAGTTCGATCTGATGCAAGAGCTCGGCACCGATCTGCTGCTGATCTGCTCCAACGTCTCGCCCACCTCGCTCGGCGGCATCGACCGCGCCGCGGACGATTTTCGTGAGCTCGGCGAGCGCGCCACCAAGCGCGGCTTGCGCGTCGGCTACGAGGCCTTGGCCTGGGGACGCCATGTCAACGACTATCGCGACGCCTGGGAGATCGTGCGCCGCGCCGATCATCCCGCGATTGGCGTCATCCTCGACAGCTTTCATGCCCTGGCACCGGGCTTTCCGACCCGTGCGATGGCCTCGATCCCCGGCGACAAGATTTTTCTGGTCCAGCTTGCCGACGCGCCGAAGCTCGATCTCGATATCCTGTCGTGGAGCCGGCACTTCCGCTCCTTCCCCGGCCAGGGCGATCTGCCGGTCGGCGAGTTCATGGCGGCGATCGCGGCAACCGGCTATGCCGGGCCGCTGTCACTGGAGATATTCAACGACCAGTTCCGCGCCGGCTCGGCCGCGCAGACCGCGCTCGACGGCCTGCGCTCGCTGATCCTGCTGGAAGACCAGCTTGCGCCGGATTGGCCGAGATTCGCCGCCGAGCCGCTGGCGCCGAAGGCGAAGAGCCGCGGCACCGGGTTCGTCGAATTTGCTGTCAACGAGACCAAGGCGGGCGAGCTCGGCCGCCTGTTTTCGCAACTCGGCTTCCGCAAGACCGGCGCGCATCGCAGCAAGGCGGTGGAGCGCTGGTCGCAGGGCAAGGTCGAGCTCGTCATCAACAGCGAGACCGACGGGTTCGCGCATTCGCACTATGTGACGCACGGGCCCGGCGTCTGCGCGATTGCGCTCGATGTCGACAATGCCGGCCTTGCCATGCAGCGCGCCGAGATGCTGAAGGCGCGCACCTTCTACCAGCCGGTCGGACCGGGCGAACTCGAAATCCCGGCGATCCATGGCGTTGGCGGCAGCCTGCTGTATTTCCTGGACCAGGCCGGCAAGAACTGGGACACGGATTTCGAGCCTGTTGCGAGCGACGAAGGCGCGGACGCGCTGCTCGCGGTCGATCACATCGCGCAGTCGATGCCCTATGACGAGATGCTGTCCTGGCTGTTGTTCTACACCGGCATCCTCGACCTCAAGCGCCTGCCGCAGATGGAGATCGCCGATCCCCGAGGCCTCGTGCAGAGCCAGGCCATCATCAACGCCGACCAGAGCCTGTGCTTCGTGCTCAACGGCTCCTCCGCCAACCGGACGTTGCCGGCACGTTTCATCTCGGAGTTCTTCGGCTCGGGCGTGCAGCACGTCGCGTTCTCGTGCCGGGACATCTTTGCGACGGTCGCGGAGATGCGCAGGCGCGGCGCCGATTTCCTGGATATCCCCGCCAATTACTACGACGACATCGAGGCCAAATACGACCTCGCACCCGACCTGATGGCGCAGCTGCGCGCCAACCACATCCTCTACGACCGCGAGGGCGACGGCGAGTTCTTCCAGGTCTACACCCACATTTTCGACGAGCGGTTTTTCTTCGAGATCGTCGAGCGCAGGGATTATCAGGGGTTTGGCGCGGCGAATGCCGGCATCAGGCTAGCAGCCCAGGCCCGCGAAGTGCGGCCCGTCAGCATGCCAAGAGTGTAGGCACTTCTTCCCCTCTCCCCTTGTGCGAGAGGGTGGCTCGCCGCAAAGCGGCGAGACGGGTGAGGGGTCTCTATCCGTGCGATCACTCTCGCAGGGAATCTGCGGAGAGATACCCCTCATCCGGCGCTTCGCGCCACCTTCTCCCACAAGGGGAGAAGGGGCAACGTCGCGCGTGGCTAACACCTCACTTCATCTTGCACTTGTCGTGGAAACGATCCTGGTCATTCTCCACGATGGTCGCGACAGTCTTCAGCGAGAGCTGGCCTTCGGCGTCCTTCACGACGTCCTGGAGATAGAAGCTCTGCACCGGGATGTGGTTCTTGCCGTATTTGAACGCGCCGCGCAGCGACTTGAAGTTGGCCTTCTCCATCTCGGCCTTCATTGCGTCCTTTTTGCTGGTGTCGCCCTTCACCGCGACCACCGCGCTGTTGATGAGCTGGGCGGCGTCATAGGATTGCGCGCCGTAATAGGTCGGGCGCAGGCCGGGATATTTCTTGCGGTAGTCGGCGACGAAGCGCTTGTTCTGCTCGTTCGGGAGGTCGTTGACCCATTCCTGCGCGCCGGGAACGCCGAGCGCGTTCTCCTTCTGCAGCGGCAGCGAGAGCTCGTCGACGGTGAAGGCGGTGTAGAGCGGCATCGTGCTCTTCAGGCCGGCCTGCGCATATTGATTGAGGAACTGCACGCCGGCGGCGCCCGGATAGAACACGAAGATCGACTCCGCGCCCGAGGCGCGCGCCTTGGAGAGCTCGGCGGAGAAATCCAGCTGGCTCGGCCACACCGTGTATTCCTCGCCCTTGATCTCGCCCTTGAACGTGTTCTTCAGGCCCGCGAGCATGTCCTTGCCGGCCGCGTAGTTCGGCCCGATCAGGAACACGCTCTTGACGCCTTTCTGGTTCATGTAGAGGCCCATCGCCTGCGGCGTCTGGTCGTTCTGCCAGGAGGTCGAGAACACGTAAGGCGAACAGAGTTCGCCGGCGAGCTGCGACGGGCCGGCGTTGGCCGAGATCAGGAAGGTCTGCGAGTCGACCGCGGTCTTCAGCGAGGCCAAAAGCACGTTCGACCAGATGTAGCCGACGATGAAATCGACCTTGTCCGACTGCACCAGCTTCTCGGTCTTCTGCTTGCCGACATCGGGCTTCTGCCCGTCATCCTCGTAGATGACCTCGACCGGCTTGCCGTCCATCTTGCGGCCCATGTGGTCCAGCGCGAGCTCGAAGGAGTTGCGCATGTCGTTGCCGATCACGGCGGTCGGGCCGCTGAAGGTCGAAACGAAACCGATCTTGATGGTGTCACCGGCGAAAGCCGGGCTCGCCAGCACCAGCGCCGCTGCGCCCGCCAGCCAGAATGCCGTCCTCATAACCACTCCCCTCCTTATTATCGGTCCCGGAAAACGGGGTGATCGCCGCCCCGAGCCTGTCTCTATTGAACGCAAAATCTGTCGCGCCGCCAATGGCTCAGCGGCCGCTGCTGCACCATATTTCGCCCCAATCGGCGATGGCAAGAAATATAATTCTACTCACTTCGACCAACCCTGCGGCGCTTTTTCGCGCCCGATCGATACATCCGGCCTATGCGGCGATTGATGACAGCTATTGGACCGCAGTGTCCGATCCGCACTTAAATGGGAGTGTGGAGCAGCGAGATTCGAGGGCACATCATGACCACGACACCGCATCGCGTCGTCATCGTCGGCGCCGGCTTCGGCGGGCTGGAGACGACCTACCGGCTTGCGGGTGCGCCGGTCGAGATCACGCTGATCGACCGCCGCAATCATCATCTGTTCCAGCCGCTGCTGTACCAGGTCGCGACCGCCTCGCTCGCGACCAGCGAGATCGCCTGGCCGATCCGCCACCTGATGCGAGACAGGCCCGAGGTGACGACGCTGTTCGCGACGGTCAGCGGCGTCGATGCGGCAAGGCGCTGCGTGCTGATCGACGACGGCAGCGAGGTGCCTTACGACACGCTGGTGCTCGCCACCGGCGCGCGGCACGCCTATTTCGGCCACGACGAATGGGAGCAGTTCGCACCTGGCTTGAAGACGCTGGAGGACGGCACCACGCTGCGCCGCCACATCCTGGTGGCGTTCGAGCGGGCCGAGCGCGAGACCGATCCAGCCAAGCGCGCGGCGCGGCTGACCTTCGTCATCGTCGGCGCCGGCCCGACCGGCGTCGAGCTCGCCGGCACCATTGCCGAGATGGCGCGCCACACGCTGCCCGGCGATTTCCGCAACATCGACACGACCAAGGCGCGCGTGGTGCTGATCGAGGCGGGGCCGCGCGTGCTCGCAGGCTTTGCCGACGACCTCTCAGCTTACGCGCAGGCCTCGCTGGAGAAGATCGGCGTCGAGGTCGTGCTGGGGCAGGCCGTCACCGAGATCAATCGTGAGGGCGTGGTGTTCGGCGGCAAGCTGCTCGAGGCCAAGACCCGAATCTGGGCGGCCGGCGTGCGCGCCTCGCCCGCCGCAGAATGGCTGGACGCGCCGGCCGATCGCGCCGGGCGCGTACAGGTCGAAGACGACCTGACGATACCAGGCCATCCCGAGATCTTTGCGATCGGCGATACCGTCAGCATCAACGCCTGGGACGGCAAGCCGGTGCCCGGCATCGCGCCGGCGGCGAAGCAGCAGGGTCGTCACGTCGCCGAGACCATCAAGGCGCGGCTGCGAGGCGAGGCAAAGGGCGCGTTCCGCTACAAGCATGCCGGCAGCCTCGCCCAGATCGGCAAGCGCCTCGCAGTGATCGACTTCGGCCGCTTCAAGCTGCGCGGCGCGATCGCATGGTGGATCTGGGGCATCGCCCACATCTACTTCCTGATCGGCCTGCGCCACCGCCTCAGTGTTGCGCTGAGCTGGCTCTGGATCTACGCGCGGGACCAGCGCGCGGCGAGATTGATCACGCAGGGATCAAGCAAGGTGGTGTAGCCATCTTCCTTCTCCCTTTGCGGGAGAAGGTGGCGCGAAGCGCCGGATGAGGGGTATGTGTCCACTCGCACGGCCGCTCGTGAAGAGAGAGACCCCTCACCCGGCTTCGCTTTGCGAAGCCACCCTCTCCCACAAGGGGAGAGGGTGCAGCGGTGCCCTTCGCTAAATTCACTTCACCAGCTCACATCCACCCTCCGCCAGCGGCCGAAACGCCTGCTCCGCGGGAATCGTCGAGACCAGCTTGTAATAATCGTACGGGTATTTCGACTCCTCCGGCTTCTTCACCTCGAACAAGTACATCGGGTGCACGACGCGGCCGTCCTGGCGGATGGTGGTGTCGCCGAACAGTTTGTCCTTGCCCCTGAACTTCTTCATCTCGGGCACGGCGTCCTTGGCATTGTCGCTGCCGGTCGCGGCAACCGCGTTGAGATAAGCGAGCGTCGCGGCATAGACGCCGGCCTGGTTGCCGCTCGGCATCTTGCCGTTCATGCCCGGCCGCGCGGCGAAACGTTTGGCAAAGGCGCGGGTGTCATCGTTCATGTCCCAGTAGAAGGCTTCCATGAGCTGCAGGCCCTGGGCGACCTTGATGCCCATGCCGTGGACGTCGTTGATGAAGAGCAGGAAGGCGACAAGCTTCTGGCCGCTCTGCTGGATGCCGAACTCGGCGGCCTGCTTCACCGCGTTGATGGTGTCACCACCGGCATTGGCGAGGCCGATCACCTGAGCCTTCGAGCTCTGCGCCTGCAACAGGAAGGAGGCGAAGTCGGAGGTGCCGAGCGGGTGCTTGGAAGAGCCGGTCACCTTCCCGCCATGCGCCTCGATATATTTCTGCGCCTCCGCCTCGATGCCCTTGCCGAGCGCGTAGTCGACGGTCAGGAAATACCAGTCCTTGCCGCCGCGCGACATCATCGCGGCCGCCGTGGTGTTGCCGGTCGCCCAGGTGTCGTTGACCCATTGGATGGTGTTGGGCGAGCAGGCCTTGCCGGTGAGATCCGAGCTTGCGGTCGACGACGCCAGAAAGGTCATGCGGCTGTCGCGCAGCAGCGTGTTGATGGAAAGACCAACCGCCGAGTTCGGTACGTCGACGATGGCATCGACGCCCTCGACATCGAGCCATTTGCGCGCAATGGCGTTGCCGACATCGGCCTTGTTCTGGTGGTCGGCATAGACGATCTCGACCTTGATGTTCTTGCCACCGCCGTTGAAATCCTCCGCCGCCATGCGCGCGGCTTCCACCGAGCCCATGCCGTTGGTGTCCTGGAAGATGCCGGAGATGTCGTTGAGCACGCCGACGCGCACGACATTGTCCGATATCTCGGCGCTCGCCGCGCCGGTCACCAGGCTCGCGGCCAGCACAAGCGTCCATTTCAGATGTTTCATTCTTCCCTCCCCTGTTTGATGGTTTGCCGCGCCGGTCGTTGCCGGCGCGTCGAGACTCAGACCTGCCGCTCCGGCAGCTTCACCACGAGCCCGTCGAGCTCCGGCGTGATCTTGATCTGGCAGGACAGCCGGCTGTTGGGCAGCCGCTCGCTCGCTGTGCCGTCGAGCAGCGCGTCCTCGTCGTCAGCCACCGCGGGAAGCCGCACGAGCCAGCTCTCGTCGACATAGACGTGGCAGGTCGCGCACATGGCGTTGCCGCCGCACTCGGCCAGAATGCCGTCGAGACCGTGTCGGGTCGCCGCCTGCATGGCGCTCTCGCCGTCCGCGGTCTCGACGCGCTCGGACTTGCCGTCGGGATGGATGAAAGTGATGGCGGGCATCAAAGCTCCTGGTCAGGCCGGGGTGATGGTGACCGGCAGGCTGTCGAGCCCGCGCAGCGTGTTGTTGAAGCGGCGCTTCGGCTCGCCCGTGATCTCGATCTTTGCGATGCGCCGGGCCAGCGCCGTCAGCATCACCTCACCTTCGAGGCGGGCGACGAGCTGGCCGACGCACATATGGATGCCCGAGCCGAAGCCGACATGACCGGAAGTGCGGCGGGTGATGTCGTAACTATCAGGCTCGTCCCAGCGTCTGGGATCGCGATTGGCGGCGGCGAGAAACATCAGCACTTTCTCGCCCTCGCCGATCGTCGCGCCTGAGAGCTCGACCTCCCGCGTGGTGGTGCGGAAGAAGATCTGCACCGGGCTTTCGAACCGCACAGCCTCCTCGAAGGCGTTGCGCGCCAGCGTCAGATCAGCGCGCAGGCGCTGCCACTGGTCGGGGAAGCGCGCGAGGCAATAGACGGCAGCACCGATGCCGTTGACGGTGGTGTCGAGACCGGCCGACAGCAGCGAACGCACCAGCAGCGGAGCCTCGGTCGCGGTGATCTCGCCGTCGTCGACGCGGGCGTGGATACAAGCACCGAAGCCGCCGGGCGCGAGGTTGTCGCGCTGGCATTGCTCGGCGACATAGGCTTGGTGCGGCGCCGAGCGCGCGATCGCCTCCTGGCGCAACTGGTTGGGCGGGCCGAACGCGTTGAACACGACGCTCGCGTAGGGAATCAGATGCTCGCGCCCCTCCGCCTTCAGGCCTAGCGCATCCGGAAAGATCGAGAGCGGATAGGCCTCGGCAAGATCGGTGATCGCATCGAAGCTGCGCTTGTCCAGCAGTGCGTTCACGCGCTCCTCCGCCGCGGCGGCAAAGCGATCGCGCACCTGCTTCATCACGGTCGGCGACAGCACCTTCGACAGCACGGCGCGGGTGCGGGTGTGCGCAGGCGGATCGGCCTCGAGGATCAGGCTCGGCGGCCGCCACGGCGTCTCCTTCTTGAAGTCGGACAGGCCGACGCCGCGGCTGGAGCAGAAGGTCGCGGGATCGTTCAGTACGGCATGGACCTCGGCATAGCGCGCCACGCCATAGACGTTCCACTTGTCGAGATAGACCACCGGACCGGCCTCCCGCAGCCGGTGATGCGTCGGATACGGGTCGGCGAAAAAGTTCATGTCGAAGGGATCGACGTCGAGATGCGGAACGGCCGCAGAGCCTGTCGATGCAGGGCTGCCGGATGCGGTCATGGGAGACCTCTCTCATTTTGATCTTGTGAAAGCGCAGCGCATGCCTTTAGGTCGGTGGCCTCACCGCGAGACAGAACGCCGACATGCCTGCGCCTTCGACCAGACCCCGCCACAAGCCTGCGCCCGCAGAGGCCGGACCGACGCTCGATCTCGAGCGCTACGTCCCGGCCTTCGTCACCTTCATCGCCAACAAGCTCTCGAACAGCGCGACCGCATTCTATCAGCGCGAGTTCGGCGTCAACGTCACGGAATGGCGGGTCATGTCGCTGCTGGCGATCGAGCCCGGCATTCCGGCCTCGCGCATCTGTCACGTCATCGGCTTCGACAAGGGGCCCGTGAGCCGGACGCTGGCGGGCCTCGAGAAGCGCGGGCTGATCTCGATCCGCACCGACCCGAACGACGGCCGCACCCATTCGATTTCCCTGACGGCGAGGGGCCGCGCCACCCATGACAAGGTGATCGCCGCCGCGCTCGAACGCGAGCGGCGACTGTTGTCCTGCCTCAACAAGGACGAGCGCGAGGTGCTGATCGGCCTGCTCCGCCGGCTGCACGAGAATCTCGGCGCGGTCACCGGCGGCACCGAGACCTGACGGGGCGCGCTTCCGGCACCGTCCTCCGTCACGTCCAGGCATGCGCCAGCCTTTGCCGACGGCACCGTTCGGGCCGAGCATCGTTTCCTCCAGGATCAGACGCGGCAGTTTTCCCGCCGTCATCGCTCTCTGGAACGGTTCGCATAAATTAGTTGCTTAGGCAACAAAAGAATCAGCAATATATTGCGGCAGGGTCACTGGCCTATGGGTGAGAGGTCTCGCTTGCTTCCTTCTCCCCTTGCTTGTGGGAGAAGGTGGCGCGAAGCGCCGGATGAGGGGTTGTCTCCGCGACTACACGTGGCAGTGTGAGACCCGGAGAGAACCCCTCACCCGTCTCGCCGCTGCGCGGCGAGCCACCCTCTCCCACAAGGGAGAGGGAAACGCGGCCAGCTACAGCCCGATCCACTCCGCCGACGCATCATCATTCAACCGCGCCACCGCATCGGCGCGGCGCGTCAGCACGGCGCGCTGGTTGATGTAGCCCTTGTCGGTGATCTCGCCGCCATCGACCGATGGCGTCTCGGCGAGAAGCAGCGCGCGCGTGGCGTGGCCGGAGGAGTTGGGGCCCTGCTGCCTGAGTTTCGCCAGGCCGTGTGCGATCGCGCTCCTGACCTTGTCATGCGCGAGCACCTCGTGCAGATCCGCCGTCTCGCCCAAGCCGGCATGGGCACGGCAGGCCGCGATGTTCGGGAACACCAGAAAGCGCACCTCGTCGCCGCCATGACCTGCGACGACGATGTCCTGCGCCAGCGGTGCCAGCGCGGCGATGCCGGCGACACGCAGTGTGCCGACGCTGACCCAGGTGCCGGAATTGAGCTTGAAATCCTCGGCGACGCGGCCGTCGAAGAACAGGCCGCGCTCCGGCCGCGCGCTGTCGGCAAGCTTCACGGCATCGCCGATCAGATAAAAGCCCTCTTCATCAAAAGCCTGCCTGGTCAGCTCCGGCGCCTTCCAATAGCCCGGCGTGACGTTGGGACCACGCACCCGCACCTCCAGCTTGTCGCCGGAAGGGACGAGCTTCAGCTCGGTGCCGGGAATGGGGACACCGATATTGCCGGAGCGCTCCGCGAGGAAATGGCAGTCGGCCGCCAGCGGCGACGTCTCGGTCGAGCCCCAGGCCGAAACCATCGGCATCGCGCGGCCCACGGTCCTGATCGAGAGGTCTTCGAGCGCATCCCAGAGATTCTGCGGCAGTGCCGCGCCGGCATAGAAGGCGAACTTCACCTCGCTGAAGAAGCGGCGGCGCAATTCCTCGTCGCCGCGCAGTGCCGCGATCAGCATGTCGAAGCCGCGCGGCACGTTGAAATAGACCGTCGGCATCACGCTTTTCAGATTGGCGAGCGACGTCGCAAACAGCCCCGGCGCCGGCTTGCCGCCGTCGATATAGAGCGAGCCGCCATTGCGCAGCACGAGATTGAAATTGTGGTTGGCGCCGAAAGTGTGGCTCCAGGGCAGCCAGTCGAGGATGACGAGGTCGCCGCGGCTTTGTTCGAGGAAGGTCCAGGTCTGCGCCTTGGCCTGCTGGCTCGAGGTCAGCATGCGCTGGGTGTTGATGACGGCCTTGGGCGCACCTGTTGACCCCGAGGTGAACAGGAGTTTTGCGATCGTATCCGGCGTCACCGCGGCGAACGCCGTTGCGACGTCGGGCGTTTCGGGCGTCGCGGCGATGGTGTGGAACGCGAGCGCACCGACATCGTCAGCGTTCCCGCTGATGATCTGCGCCTTGTGCAGCGGCTTGATCGCCGCCAGCGCTGCCGCAAATGGTTTCGTGGCGGAGACATAGATCGCGCCCGGCTCGAGCAGCGCGATCATGCTCTTGAGCTTGTCAAAGTCTTTCGACATCAGCGAATAGGCCGGCGAGATCGCGGCCGAGGGCACGCCGGCATGCTGGGCGGCGAGCGCGAGCAGCGCGTGGTCGATGCTGTTGTCGGAGAGGATCGCGAGCGGGCGTTCGGCGCTGAGGCCCTGCGCCAGAATCCAGGACGCCGCCGCACGCACCTGGCGCAGCGCCTGCCCATAGGTGACGGTGATCCAAGGCGCATCGACGTGGCCGCGCTCGGCAAGGAAGATCGTGTCAGGCGTTTGCCGCGCCCATTGCTCCAGCCAGTCGCCGACACAGCGCGCGCCATCGCGCAACGGTTCGGGCGAGCGCAGCACGATGCTGCCGTCGGCGCGATGCTCGGCGACGGTTCTGGGTGTTGCGAACAGGCTTGCAGCGTCGCCGTGTGGCGCGACTGTCATGTGTTTCCTCCCCCGCCCAGCCCCCGGATCGGCCGCAGCCTCGTTCCGGGCTGCCTTGGCCATAATGTTGGGCATGACAATTGTTGTCGTCAACAACAATCTTTCGCCCGGGCAGCAGAGACGCTACAACAGGTGCGGCAGGAGACGCGATTTGACAGCCACCGCAGCCCAGACCTCCGCACGCAAGCGCGCCGGCAACGGCGCGGCACCGCGCGATATCGCCGACGATGTCGGCCTCGACGCGCTGGTCGGGCACGCCGGCTATGCGGTGCGGCGCTTCCAGATCTGGATCTTTCAGGACTTCATCAGGACGCTCGGCGATGTCGACATCCGGCCGACGCAATATTCGGTGCTGACGGTGATCGGCGCCAATCCGGGCCTGTCGCAGATGGCGGTGGCAAAGCGCCTCGGCATCGAGCGCGCCCGGCTGGTGCATCTGCTCGACAGCCTCGAGCAGCGCAAGCTGGTGAAGCGGGTCAAATCGAAGGCGGATCGTCGCTCCCACGCGCTGCATCTGACGACCCAGGGCGAGACGGCGCTGGCGAAATTCAAGCGGCTGGCGGCCGAGCACGAGCGGCATGTCGAAGAGAAGATCGGCAAGGAAAACCGGGCGCAGCTGCTGCGGATCCTCGCTGGCTTCACCTGATCTCGACTGCCCATGATTTGAGCAGATGCCCGTCACAGGGCGCTGACATCGCTGCCCGCCCGCCTGTCGAAATGTGCCCCAAGCCACTGATCAGACGGATAATATCCGCAGCAGCCGGCCTGCCCGGATAATGTACACAATGGCACATCGCTTGCTTCACTCCGGATGAAGCAGTTGCCGGAGTTTTTGTCGCCATGAGGGCTGAAATGGGGGCTGAGCAGCCTGAAACGATCGCCGCGATTGTGGCCGCGCATCGCGCGGGCACGCTGACGCCGGCGCAGACGATCGCGCGGACCTATCAGCGCATTCGCGACCACAATGACCCCGCCATCTTCATCAGCCTGCGCGACGAAAAGGATGCGATCGCCGAGGCCGAGAGGCTTGCTCCGAAGGACGCCGCCAACCTGCCACTCTACGGCGTGCCCGTTGCGGTGAAGGACAATATCGACGCGCTGGGCTTTCCGACCACGGCGGCCTGCCCGGCCTTCTCCACCACGCCGACGCATGACTCGACTGCGGTGGCGCGGCTGCGTGCGGCCGGCGCGATCATCATCGGCAAGACCAATCTCGACCAGTTCGCCACCGGCCTGGTCGGCGTGCGCTCGCCTTACGGCATTCCCAAAAATTCGATCCGCGACGATCTCATTCCCGGCGGATCCAGTTCGGGCTCCGCTGTGGCGGTCGGCGCGGGGCTCGTACCGCTGTCGCTGGGGACCGACACGGCCGGCTCCGGCCGCGTGCCGGCGATGCTCAACAACATCATCGGGCTGAAGCCGAGCCTCGGCATGATCTCGAACGCGGGCCTCGTGCCGGCCTGCCGCACGCTCGACTGCATCTCGGTGTTCGCCTTGACGGTGGATGATGCTGCGCTCGCGCTCTCCGTGATGGCGGGGCCGGACCCGGCCGATCCGTTCTCGCGCGATCGGCCGCTCGGTGAGCTCACGCCGTTCCCGGCAGGCTTGCGCCTCGGCGTGCCGCGCAACGGACAACTGATCTTCTTCGGCGACAAGAAGGCGGAAACCGCCTACGCCGATGCGCTGAAGCGCTGGACTGCGCTTGGAGCCAGGCTCGTCGAGTTCGATCTCGAGCCGTTCTACGAGACGGCGCGGCTGCTCTATGAGGGCCCGTGGGTCGCCGAGCGTTATATTGTGATCAAGGACCTGCTCGCGTCCGCGCCTGATACGATCCATCCGGTGACGCGCGAGATCACCGCGGCCGGCGCGCGGCTCACCGCTGCGGAGACGTTCTCGGCGCTCTATCGCTTGCAGGGCCTGCGCAAGATCGCCGAGCGCACGTTTGCCAATATCGACGCGCTGGTGCTGCCGACGGCGCCGACGGCCTATACGACCGCGCAGGTGCTGGCCAATCCGATCGAGCTCAACAGCCGGCTCGGCACTTATACCAATTTCGTCAATCTGCTCGACCTCTGCGGCCTCGCCGTGCCGGCATCGATGCGCGCTGACGGCATTCCGTTCGGCATCACGCTGCTGGCGCCCGCGGGACATGACGCGCGGCTCGCGAGCATCGGCCGCGTCTTCCATGCCGATACCAAGCTGAGCCTCGGCGCGAAGGGCGCGGCGCCAGCGCCGCTGCCGTCGCTGCCGGCAAGCAGCGGCGACGAGATCCCCATCGCCGTGGTCGGCGCACATCTATCCGGCATGGTGCTCAACGGCGAATTGAAGGCGCTGGATGCAAAGCTGATCGAGGCGACAAGAACCGCGCCCGACTACAAGCTCTACGCGCTCAAGACCACGCCGCCGAAGCCCGGCATGCTGCGCGTGGAAGCCGGCAAGGGCGCATCGATCGCGCTGGAGATCTGGTCGCTGTCGCCATCCGCCTTCGGCAAGTTCGTCAATGCGATTCCTTCGCCGATGGCGATCGGCACGGTGCGGCTGGCGGACGGGCGCAGCGTAAAAGGGTTTCTCGTCGAGCCCGAAGTGCTGGGTGACGCGCGCGACATCACCGCGTATGGGGGATGGCGCGCGTATATGAAGGAAGCTGCGACAAAGTAGGTCTCGTAGGGTGGGCAAAGCGAAGCGTGCCCACGATCCCGACCTTCCTGAAAAACCGTGGGCACGGCGCTTTGCGCCTTTGCCCACCCTACGGCACCGATCGTGCGGCGCTACACCGACACCGCGTAAATCTCGTACTCCCCGCGCACCAATTCGATATGCGCGCGCATCGCGGCGGCAGCGCCCTGCTTGTCGCCGCGCATGATGGCGACGACGACGCGGTCGTGCTCGGCTTGCGATTTGGCGAGACGGCCGAGGTTGCGGAACTGGGCGCGGCGGAACGGCTGCACCCGCACGCGCGTCGCCAGCGTGATCTCGGCGATGTAGCCGTTCTGCGATCCCGCATAGATCGCGTTGTGGAAGCGTTCGTTGACCTCGTGGAAGCGATCGGGATTGCCGGTGTAGCTCAGCACCCGCAGCTCCTCGTGGATGGCCTCCAGGCCATGGCGCTCGGCCGCGGACATGCGCTCGGCGGCGAGCCCGGCGCACAGCGCCTCGAGCTCGGCCATCGCCTCGAACATGCTCGTCAGACGCTCGATCGAGGGCTGCGCCACCACCGCGCCGCGATGGGCACGCGCTTCGACGAGGCCGCTGGCCACGAGCTGACGCAAGGCTTCGCGCACCGGCGTGCGCGAGACGCTGAAGCGGCGCGCGATGTCGGTCTCGTCCAAGGGTGCACCGGGGGCCAGGGTGCCGCGCACGATCTCGTCGGCGAGCTGCAGCCGCAACTCCTCTGCGCGCGTGACCTTCAGCACCGATGGCGAGGCGCGGTCGACGCGCGGCACCACCGGCTCGGCCGGCAGTGCTCCCTGCGGAAGATCCTCAAGCGTCATACGGTCAGGTCTCTTTCGGCTCGTCGATGATGCTGACATGGGCAGCGACGACGCGCCAGCCCTCCGGGAAGCGAATCCAGGTCTGCATCTGCCGGCCGACCTTGCCGGGCGCGGTGTCGCGATAGAACAAAGTGGAGGCCACGGCCGTGTCGCGGCCGTAGCTGGAGATGACGGTCTTTGCGGTGCGGCGGTTCAGGCCGACCGGCGAGCGGCCGGCGCGGAAACCGCTGATCGCCTCATAACCATAGAGATTCTCGCCGATGCCGTAACGCAGCGTGCGGGGATCGTTGCGGAAGAGCTCGCCGAGCACGGCGACATCGTTGCTGACGAGGGCCTGCTCATAGCGATCGAACGCGGCTTTGACTTCCGCGATCACATCGGGGAGATCGATCTCCATGTCAGAGTCCTCTCGGCGCGGGCGCTGCGGCGACGCCCATCTTTTCCAGGGCGTAGGCGACGCGGAGCGCAATGTCCTCGCGCCAGGGCGCCGCGATGATCTGCACGCCGATCGGCAGCGGCTCGAGCGGCACCGGGACGGCGACCACCGGCAGGCCGATGAAGGAGATCGGCTGGGTGTGGATGCCGATATTGGCGCGCACCGGCAGCTCGACGCCGTCTAGGTTGAAATTCACCTGGCCGAGCTTTGGCGCGGTGCAAGGCGTCGCCGGCGCGAGCAGCACGTCGACCGACTTGAAGATCTCGGCGAGCTGGGCGCGATACCAGCGGCGGAATTTTTGCGCCCGATCGACCATCGGCGCCGGCACCATCGCGCCCGCGATCAGCCGGTCGCGTACGGCCGGATCGAAATCGTCCGGCCGCTTGCGCAGGCGGTCGAGATGCAGCGAAGCGCCTTCGGTGGTGGTGATGACATAGGCTGCCGCGCGGGCGCGCGCGGCTTCCGGGATATCGATCACCTTCGTTGCGCCAAGCGCCTTGGCGACGCGGCTGACGGCCTCGACCGCTTCCGGAAACACGTTCTTCTGGAAATACCCGCCGGCGATGGCGATGCGCAGATCCGAGACCGGGTTGGCGATCAGCGGCAGCGTCGGCTCCAGACCGCGCGTCGTGCAGGCGCTGTCCTCCGCGTCCGGGCCCTGCATCGCGTCATAGGCGAGCGCGAGATCGGCGGCCGAGCGCGCGAACGGGCCGAGATGATCGAGGCTCGCGACGAACGGGAACGAGCGCGCCCGCGACAGCCGGCCATAGGTCGGCTTCAAACCAAAAATGCCGCAAAACGAGGACGGCACGCGGATCGAGCCGTTGGTGTCCGAGCCGAGCGCGATCGGCACCAGCGCGCCGCCGACGGCGCTGCCCGAGCCGCCGGAGGAGCCGCCGGTCATTCGCGTGGTGTCATGCGGATTGCGCGAGGGACCGTCATGGACGTTCTCGCCGGTGAAGTCGTAGGCGTATTCGCCCATGTTGAGCGCACCGACCAGCACGGCGCCGGCCGCTTCCATGCGCTCGATCAGCGTGGCGTCGCGTTTAGCGGGCGCGAGGTCCCGGTTGATCTTCGAGCCCGCGCGCGTCGAAAGGCCGGCGACGTCAAACAGGTTCTTCACCGCGAAGGGCACGCCGGCGAGCGGGCCGACTTCCTTGCCGGCGGCGATGTCGGCGTCGATGGCACGCGCCTTCGCACGAGCGCGATCGGCGGTGACGTCGGTGAAGGAATTGAGGATGCCGTCGTGCTGCTTGATGCGCGACAGCGCGGCTTCCGTGGCATCGAGCGCGGACATCCTGCGGCCCGCGACTGCACTCGCGATTTCGGCGGCCGTCATCTCTGGCTTGCTGGTCATGGCAGCATCACGCCGTGAAAATCGGTGCCGGCTCGGTCTCGTCCGGCAACGCGAATTCGTCGACCAGGCGGGCGAGCCGCAGCGAGACTTCGAGGTTGGCGCGCACCGCCGGCCTCCAGGCCTCCTCGACCGGCAGCGCCAGCGCTTTCGATACGGCGTCGATATAGTCGTCCAGCGGCTCGGCCATCACGCTCCCAAACTATCTCTCTAGGTTGTTATTTGAGCATGATCTTTTCGGAAAACCGCTGCGCACTTTTCCGGATCATGCTCTAGTGTACCTGCAACGGCGGATGCGGAATCGCCGTCAGCAGCTCCTTGGTGTAGTCGTCCTGCGGATCGCTGAGGACCTGCTCGGAAGAGCCCTCTTCGACGATTCGACCGGTCCGCATCACAATGACACGATCGCACAGCAAGCGCACTACGTTCAAATCATGCGAGACGAACAGATAGCTCATACCTAGCCGCGCCTTGAGATCCTGAAGCAGGTTCAGAACGACAGCCTGCACAGAGACGTCCAGCGCCGCCGTCGGCTCATCCAGGATGACCAGTTTTGGATGCAGCGCAATGGCGCGGGCGATGCCGACGCGCGCCTTCTGGCCGCCGGACAATTGATGCGGGAAGCGGTCGAGCAGGTTGTGCGGCAGGCCGACCATGGTCGCCAGCTCCTCGCAGCGGGCGCGAAGCGCATCGCGGCCCCTGATGTCGCTCAATTGCATGATCGGGTCGGCGATGGCGCGCGCTGCGGTGAAGCGCGGGTTGAGGCTGTCGGTCGGATCCTGGAACACCATCTGGATGCGGCTGCGCTGCGGCAGTCGGGCGAAGGACGCAGGCTGGATGGCGCCGATGTCCTCGCCGTCGAACTGGATCAGGCCGGAGGTCTGGTCCAGGAGCCGCATCACCATCATCGACGTGGTCGACTTGCCGCAGCCGGACTCGCCGACGAGGCCGACGCTCTCGCCATGGCCGATCGAAAAGCTGATGCCGTCGACGGCGCGGAACACGTCAGGCTCCAGCGGCGGCTTGCGGCCGAACAGCTTTCCGAGCGTCGCGGTGGCACCCTGGCCCGGGTATTCCTTGACGAGCTTTTCGACGAGGAGGAGGGGTTTGCCACTTGCGCTGGTCTGCTCCCTCTCCCCGTCCTTCACGGGGAGAGGGTTGGGGTGAGGGGCTGCTTCCGCGAGCACGGTGCTGGGAGAGTCCCCCTCACCCGCCGCGCTGTGCGCGTCGGCCTCTCCCCGCGTGCGGGGAGAGGCGAAGGAAGCGGCGTCCTCTTCAGGCAGCAGATCACGCAACGACACACCCAGCCGCGGCGTCGCGCGCATCAGCTTCTTGGTGTAGGGGTGTTGTGGGTTCGCAAAAATGTCGGCGGCCTTGGCGGTCTCGACCACGCGGCCCTTCTCCATCACCACGACGCGGTCGCAATAGGCGGCGGCGAGGCCGAGATCGTGGGTGATCAGGATGGTCGACATCGCGCGGCGCTTGGTCAGCTCCACGATCAGATCCATCACCGTCTTCTGCGTGGTCACATCAAGGCCGGTGGTCGGCTCGTCCGCGATCAGCAGCTGCGGATTGCAGGCGAGCGCGAGCGCGATGACGACGCGCTGGCACATGCCGCCCGAGAGCTCGAATGGATAGGCGTGGTAGCGCTCGCGCGGACGGGCGATCTTGACCTGCTCCAGCGCCTCGATCGCCTTCTCGCCGTGATCCTTGACCTGGGCCTGCTGCACATGAGTGCGCAGCACGTCCTCGATCTGGTCGCCGACTTTCCGGATCGGGTTCAGCGCCGCGCGTGGGTTCTGGAAGATCATCGAGACTTCGCGGCCGCGCAGGTCGCGCATCTGGTCTTCGGTCGCAGCCTTCACGTCGATGCCGGAGAACATCACCGAGCCCTCGGCGATCCGCCCCGCGCGGTCGAGGATGCGCATCACCGCATAGGACGTCACCGACTTGCCGGAGCCTGATTCACCGACGATGGCGAGCGTCTCGCCCTTGGCGACGGAAATATTGACGTGCTGTACGGCCTTGACGATGCCGCGGCGGGTGGTGAATTCGACGGTGAGGTCCTGGACATCGAGCAGCGGCTGGGCGGTCATGCGCGCCTGCCGATCAAAAAACGCGAAAACAACCCCATGCACAGTAGAAAGAGGTTGGATTCGTTGGGGAATTTTTGACGTAGATTTACGCGTGAGGCAGGCACCGGCCTCTCGCTCCCTCCCCCCTTGTGGGGGAGGGTTGGGGAGAGGGGTGGCTCCAAGCGAAGTCGGAGTTCGTGGCTACCCCCCTCCCTTCCCCTCCCCCACAAGGGGGGAGGGAATGAGAGAGCCGTGGCAACCACACTCCCAAGCGTCCCGATCTTCTCTCTGCCCCCAACCATCATCACGTCCTCCGCTGGGGGTCGACGATGTCGCGCAGGCCGTCGCCGAGGAGATTGAAGCAGAACACGGCGATCATCAGCGCGAGGCCGGGGAACAGCGCGATCCACCATTCGCCTGACACCATGAAGCCGGCGCCCTCGGCGACCATGATGCCCCATTCGGCGGTGGGCGGACGGACGCCGAGGCCGATGAAGGACAGGCCCGCGGCGTTGAGGATGGCGTAGCCCATGGTCAGCGACATTTGCACGATCATGATCGGCATGATGTTCGGCAGGATATGCACCAGGAGGATGCGTAATTCGCCGTTGCCGGAGAGGCGCGCGGCCTGCACGAAGCCGGCGTTGCGGCGGACATTGGCCTCGGCGCGCGCGACGCGGGCATAAAGCGGGAAGTTCACGATGGCGGTGGCCAGGATGATGTTCTGCACGGTGTTGCCGAGCGCCGCGACGATGCCCATCGCCAGCACGAATAGCGGGAAGGCCATGATGGTGTCGGCGATGCGGCCGACGATGCGATCGGTCCAGCCGCCGAAATAGCCGGCCGCGATACCGGCGAGCCCGCCCATCAGGAACACCAGCGCGACCGAGGCGACCGCGATGAACGTATCGAGCCGTGTCGCGACGACGACGCGGCTGAAGATGTCGCGCCCCAGCTGGTCGGTGCCGAACCAGTGCGCGGCCGACGGCGGCTTCAGCGCCGCGGCGGTGTCGGAGGCGAGCGGATCGTACGGCACGAGATAAGGGCCGACGATCGCGGCGGCGAGGATCAGGATCAGCAATGCGAAGGCAAAACCGGTGACCTTGTTTTCGCTGAGGACATAGCGGGTCTGTTCGAGCACCGCGACGAGGCCGGAGGTGCGCGCGGGACCGACGGGTTCAACAGCAGGCGCAACGGAGCTCATGGCTTTACTCCTGGAGCTTCTGAGCGTGGGGACGAACGGCCAAGCGGCGAGCGCGCTTCACCTCTCCCGCTTGCGGGAGAGGTCGCGCCAAAGGCGCGGGTGAGGGCTCTCTCCTCTTGGGGGCTCTCGCCCGCGGAGCCCCCCCTCCCCAGCCCTCCCCCGCAAGCGGGAGAGGGAGCGGACCGCTCGCGTGGCTCGTATTGGGCGAGATCATGACGGTCTACCCTTCCAACCGCACGCGCGGATCGATCACGCCGTACAAAATGTCGATCACGAGATTGAGCAGCACGTACATGACCGCCATGGTGAGCACAAAACCCTGCACCGGCGCGAAGTCCGACGAGATCAGCGCTTCCACCGCATAGGAGCCGATGCCCGGCCAGGCGAACACTTTCTCCACCAGCACGTTGGCGCCGAGCAGGAACGAGAACACCATGCTGAGCGTGGTGATCACGGGCAGCATCGCGTTCCGAAACGCGTAGGTGACGATGACGGTCGACGGCGACAGGCCACTGGCGCGCGCGGTGCGGACGAATTCGGACGCGAGCACCGCCAGCATCGAGGCGCGCGTCATGCGCGCGATCGGCGCCAGCGAGAAGATCGCCAGCGTGGTCGCCGGCAAGATGAGCTGGCTCAGCGCCGAGCGGAACGCTTCGAGATCGCGCGCGATCAGGGTGTCGATCAGATAGAAGCCGGTCACCGTCGGCGGCGCGCTGGTGAACACGTCGAGACGGCCGAGCGGCGCCGGCGACCAGCCGAGCCGGAAATAGAAGACATAGACCAGCACGAGGCCAGTGAAGAACACCGGCAGCGAGACGCCGGCTGTCGTCGTGACGCGGCATAAGTGATCGACCCATGACCCTGGCCGCGTCGCCGCGAGGACGCCGAGCGGAATGGCGATGACGACGGACACGATGAGGCCGAGCAGCGTGAGTTCAGCCGAGGCCGGCAGGCGGTTGCGGATCTCGGCCGCGACCGGCTGTCCTGTCGTCAGCGAGTTGCCGAAATCGCCGTGGGCGAGATCATTGGTGTAGCGGAAGAACTGCTCGATCAGCGGCTTGTCGAGGCCGAGCTTCTTGCGGATCTGCTCGACGGCTTCCTTGGTCGCGGCGGGCCCGGCGAAATAAGCGGCGGGATCACCGGGCAGCGCGCGTGTCAGCAGGAAGGTGACGATGACCACGCCGATCAGCGAGGGAATCGCGAACATCAGACGCTTGCCGATCATGGTCAGCATGGGCGACTTCCCGTGGAAAGAGAAGATGACGCAACGGGCACAACTGCGCCCCCTCTCCCGCTTGCGGGGGAGGGTTGGGGTGGGGGTGCTTCCGCATTGGGGTTCTCCGTGTGGACAGAGCCCCCACCCGCCGCGCTCTTCGAGCGCGTCGGCCTCCCCCGCAAGCGGGAGAGGCGAACCGAGCCAGCCGATAAGCCTCCGAACGCCATATCCGATTGCCTCGCCCTAATCGCCAATCGGCTGATCTCACCCCTTCGCCATCGCGCGATAATCGAGCCGCCGATGGAACCAGTACTGATAGCCGCTGATGTTCTTCTGCATCGCGACGTTGACGAAGGGTTGGTACAGCGGGATGCGCGGGATGTCGGTGTAGGCGAGATCGACGAAGCCCTTCACGTCCTTGTCGTAGGCCGCGGTATCGCCGGCCGCAGCGGCAGTGCGCGCGCCGTCGATCAGCTTGTCCATCTCCGCCGACTTGTAGCTCATGGTGTTGAAGACGGAATTGTTGCCGTGATAGCACCAGTAGAAGAAGTATTCGGGGTAATCGAGCCAGCCCGAGAACACGTTGGTGAAGAGCGGCATCTCCTTCTTGTTCAATTCGGTGCGCCAGTTGGCGCCGGGCACCTTGTTGA
This sequence comes from Bradyrhizobium sp. ERR14, assembly GCF_014198235.1. NCBI lineage: Bacteria > Pseudomonadati > Pseudomonadota > Alphaproteobacteria > Hyphomicrobiales > Nitrobacteraceae > Bradyrhizobium > Bradyrhizobium sp. ERR14. Next base: position 29,046 of record NZ_JACIHD010000003.1, read on the forward strand.
TGGTGGTCTTGATGCCGATCTGCGCCAGGCTCTCCTGCACCAGCACGCAGAGCGGCTCGTTGACGCCGGCGAAGTTGAGATCGAACGAGATCGTGGTCTCGAAGCCGCCTGCGTAGCCGGCCTCGGTGAGCAGTGCCTTCGCCTTCTCCATGTCGGTGTTGTATTTATGCGGCTGCGGCCAGGCGACTTCGGTGGCCTTGTCCGCAGGTGCGCCGAACATCGGGTTGGCAAGGCCGAACATCACGGCGTCCATGATCTTCTGATAGGGCAGCGCATAGGCGACCGCCTGACGCACCTTCGGATTGTCGAAGGGCGGCTTGGTGACGTTCATGCCGATATACTGGATGCCGTTGGAGAACGGCAGCGACACCACGTTGAGCTTGCCGTTGGCCTTCATCTCCTGAAAGTCCTTGTTCGGCAGTTCGTAGGAGATGTCGGCATCGCCGCGTTCCAAGAGCGCGCGGCGGTTGCCGGCCTGCGGCACCATGCGCCAGATCACGCGCTTGATCTTCGGCAAGGGGCCGCCGACCCAATCCTCGTTGCGCTCCATGATGACTTCGGTGCCCGCGGTCCATTTCGTCACCTTGTAGGCGCCGGAGCCCGCGGTCTGCTGTTTCGTGAACTCGAGACCCCAGGGGTCCTTCTCGCTGGCATTCTTCTTCACCAGCTCGGAGTTGACGATGCAGGGCACGATCACGGCGAGGTCGGGGATCGTGAGCTTGTCCTTCTTCAGGAAGTCGACGCGCACGGTGTAGTCGTCGATCACGACGAACTGCTCCGGCTTGGTCAGCGAGCCCGCGCTCATCTGGAAGGTCGGGAAGCCGCCGACGCTGACGGCGCGGTCGAGCGACCATTTCACGTCCTTGGCGGTCACCGGCGCGCCGTCGTGGAATTTGGCGTTCTTCTTCAGCTTGAAGGTGACCGACATGTCGTCGATCCTGAACTCCTCGGCGAGCTCGCCCTTGAACTTGTCGCGGTCGTAATAGGGCACGCCGCCCGGGCCGCTCTTCATCTCGTGGCTGATCAGGCGGTCGTAGCAATTCCAGGACACCTCATAGCCGGGCACGTTGGTGCCGACGCCGTGGATATCGAGATTGTTGGGGCCGCCTTCCGAGACGATCAGCAGCGTCTCCGAACGGGCGTCGGCATAGGCTGAGGAAATCACCTGTGGCATCGCCGGAAGCGCCGCTCCGGCGGCCAATCCGGAAACGGACTTGAGGAAATCGCGGCGCTTCATGACATCGCTCCAACACAACGTTTTTGGTTGGAACCGGATTCGCAAGGTTTGTGCCAGAGCTTAACGAGCAGTTACGATCAATTTAATGAACTGATATCGCTTAGGAAATGTTTATTTTCGCGCGTCGCGGCCTTCGTCTCGATCTCCCGGAATTGCATACAAAGATACAGATTTGCCTATTTCATGAGCTTAATTTGATCTGCGCCCGCCCAATAAGCACAGCTGTCATTCCGGGGCGATGCGCAGAATCGAGCCCGGAATCCGTCGGGGCGGCAGCACGCGCAGGACCATGGATTCCGGGCTCGATGCTGCGCATCACCCCGGAATGATGGAGAGAGGTGGGGCCCGCGCTCACCCCGCCCAGATCAGCTCCTGCAGCTCGACCAGATCGTCCGCCTGCTCCTGCCAGCCCGCAATACAGATGTGGCTGTTGAGGTCGCTGGCGCGGTGCAGCAGCATCAGGGCCATCAGCCGGCGTTTGAGCGCGTAGTCGAGCTTCGCATAGCCGAAGCCTTCCAGCAGGCTCTTCACCCTCCCCGGCCGGCCCGCCGCCATGAACGCGCCGGGGCCGAGCAGGTCGTAATCGCGCCATCCCGCCAGCACGTCGCCGAAGTCGAACAGGCCGGCAAGCGACCACTGGCCGTCGTCGCAGGCGAGCAGGAAGTTCTCCGGAATGTATTCGCCGACCAGAAAGACCGGCGGCGCATCCAGCGGGATGAGCTTGTCCGCATCGCACAGGAGATCGTCGAGGCCTTTGAGGAATTTCGGCGCGAGGCCGAGACGCGTGTGCCGCGCCCTGCAGCCCCGCATCTGGGCACGCATGAAATCGTCCCAGCGCGGCTCGATCGCCGCAAGCGGCCCGAGCGGGGCGCGCTGGACGCTCGCGATGGTCTCGCCGATCTGGCGCAGCAGGCGTTCCTTCTGCGATTCCGGCAGGTGTGGCCACACCTCCGAGCCGAGCGTGCCTGATAGCCGCGTGATGACGAGATAGGGCCAGCCGTCGCGTATCCCTTCCGCGACGATCTCGGGGATCGGCAGATCGAGATGGCCTTTGAGCTGCATCAGCGAGCCGCGCTCGGAGACGAATTGTGCGTACAGCATCGGCGGGAAGATTTTGAGGATCGGCCCCTCGCCGAGGCCGACGACGAGGTTGGTGCCGGTCGCGAACACATGCGGCGCGCTGATATCGAGACCGTGGCGGCGCGCAATGTCGAGTGCGATCGGAAGCCATTGCGAGGAAGCGGAGCGAAAGGCGCGGAAGCTTTCCTCGTCGGCGAAGGCCGGCAGTGTTTGCGATGGAGCGTTAGTCATCGTCGTTACGAGCTTGATTGATTCGTCAGTGCGAGCCGAGGAGACGGTGCACCTCTCCCGCTTGCGGGGGAGGTCGGCGCGAAGCGTCGGGTGGGGGCTCTCTCCCCGCGGGGACACTCTCCGCAGACGTCAGGCCATCCCAGCGTGGAGAGAGCCCTCTCCCCAACCCTCCCCCGCGAGCGGGGGAGGGAGCGCGCCTCCCGCGCGGCCACAGCGAAGCCCAATCGCAACATGCACTACCGTTCCGGGCTTGCGCGCTCGAACTGGCGCAGCAGCTTGTTGCCGCGCTCGACGGCGGAATCCAGGGCGGATTGCGCGCTCTTCTGGCCGGAAAAGGCCTGCTCCAGCTCGTCCTCGATCGCGCCGCGGATCAGGACGAAGGAGCCGAGCCGGATGCCCTTCGAATTCTCCGTCGGCGGATTGAGCGTGATCTCCTCGAACGAGATCGACGAGCCCGGGTTGCGCTCGTAAAAGCCCTGCGCGCGCGTCAACTCGGAGGCGGCGCGGGTGATCGGCAAGTACCCCGTGTTCTGATGCCAGGCGGCCTGCACGCCGGGCTGTGACAGATAGGCGAAGAACCGCGCCACGCCCTTGTATTCCTCGCGCGGCCGGTCGCGCAGCACCCAGAGCGTGGCGCCGCCTATGATCGAGTTCTGCGGCGCGCCCTTCACGTCGGGCCAATACGGCATCATGCCGTAGCCGATCTCGAATTTCGAATTCGCCTTGATGTCGGCGCGCGTCGCCGAGGAGCCGATGAAGATGCCGCATTCGCCGCTCTGGAAGCGCGGCTCGGCCGCTTGGCCGCGGCCGCCATAGTCGAACAGTTTTGTCTTTTGCCATTCGGCGAGCTGGGCGATGTGTTTGACCACGACCGGATTGTTGATGGTCAGCTCGGCATCGAGCCCGGCAAAGCCGTTCCCGCGCGTCGCCAGCGGCAGATTGTGGAAGGCGGAAAAATTCTCGACATGGATCCAGGACGGCCATGATGTGGTGAAGCCGCAAGCAGCGCCGCGGTCGCGCAGGCGCTTTGCAGCGGCCCCCAATTCCGGCCAGGTCTTCGGCGGCGTCTCCGGATCGAGGCCCGCGTCGCGGAACATGGTCTTGTTGTAGTAGAGGATCGGCGTCGAGGAGTTGAACGGGAACGACAGCAGGTTGCCGGCCGCATCGGTGTAGTAGCCGGAGACGGCGGGCAGGTAGTCATTGAGCGAGAACGGCTCGCCCTGGTCCCGCATCAGGCTGAACACCGGATAGATCGCGCCCTTGGCCGCGGTCATGGTGGCGGTGGCGACCTCGTTGACCTGGACGATCGCGGGCTGGCTGCGCGAGCGGAAGGCGAAGATCGCCGCCGTCACCGTCTCGGTGTAGTTGCCCTTGTAAGCGGGCACGATGCGGTAATCGGACTGCGAGGCGTTGAAGTCCGAGGCGAGCTTTTCCAATTGCCGCCCAAGCTCGCCGGACATGGCGTGCCACCACGCGATGTCGGTGGCGGCGCGCACGGGCGCGGCCAATGAGAGAGCCGCCATGGCGGCGACGAGCTGCAAAAGGCGCAATGCTGAAGTCACGATGGCGCTTCCCATGCCGCGCGACAAAGGCGGCTGCCCTGCTTAAGGCGCGGCATTTGCGGTTTCAACCGGGAATGAGCGCCGGCCGCGCCGCACAATTACACGGCCGCGCCGGGCGGGATGGCCTTCCCCCGACCATCTGCTAGATTGCATTGAACCTTTTGCCCCCGCCATAGACTCCACCACTGAGGGGTTGAGTGTGCCAGTGTTGAGCCGTGCCGAACTCTCGCGGACCGGAGTGATCGTCGTCGCGCTTCTGCTTGCCGTCTGTGCGACGGGTGCCGTCGCACGCGAATTTCGCGCCGCCGATACCCAGACCGAGGATTACCCGACCGTCCAGGCGCTGCGCTACATGGGCGCGCTGATTGCCGAGCGCAGCGGCGGCCGCCACGAGATCAAGGTGTTCCATTCCCGCCAGCTCGGCGAGGAAAAGGAGACGATCGAGCAGACTCGGGCCGGCGCGATCGACCTGAACCGGACCAATGTCGCGCTGATCGGCAACTTCGTTCCGGCGATGAACGTGCTCGCCATGCCGTTCCTGTTCCGGTCCATCGAGCACATGCAGAAGGTGCTGGACGGCCCGATTGGCAGCGAGATTCTGAACAGCTTCGAGCCCTATGGCTTCGTCGGGCTCGCCTTCTACGATTCCGGGGCGCGGTCGATCTACAACGGCGCCCGCCCGGTGAAGACCATCGCGGATCTCAAGGGATTGCGGATCCGGGTGCAGCAATCGGAGTTGATGAGCCAGATGATCCGCTCGCTCGGCGCCGAGCCGGTCGAGATGCCCTATGGGCAGGTGCTCACCGGGCTCGCCAACCATCTGATCGACGGCGCCGAAAACAATTGGCCATCTTTCGTGACGACGGATCATTACACGCACGCCGGGCATTATACGCTCACCGAGCATACGATGAGCCCCGAAGTGCTGGTGATCTCGCTGAAGGCCTGGCAGAGCCTGTCGCCGGACGACCAGAAAATCTTCCGGGAGGCTGCGCAGCGCTCCAGCCGGTTCATGCGCGAGAAATGGCGCGACCTCGAGGAGCAGTCGCAGCGCAAGGCGCAGGAGGCCGGCGTCACCATCATCAAGGATATCGACCGCAAGCCGTTCGAGGACGCGATGGCCCCGATCTACGCCAAGGCCGGGCGCGATCCCGCCGCGGCCGCGCTGATCGAACGTATTCGCAAGGTGGAGTGAGCCGCGTTGGCTGCACTTGGACATACCGAGCACCCAGACCGGCCGTCCGGCCCGATCGGACGGCTGCGCGCACGCCTGGTCGGCGTGCTGCGCGCGGTGCCGATCCGCTGGCGCATCCTGTCGATCGCGGCGCTGAACTCCGCCGTGGTGGTGGTGCTGGTGGGGATGATCTGGAACGGCGCGCAGGTGCTGGGCTCGGCCTGGGGCGACGTCCGCCAGGTGCGCGAGTCCGACCGGATCCTGGCGCTGCTCGAAAGCGAGACCGGGCGCCTGCACAATCTGATCCACCGCTACATCAACCAGCCGAGCCCCGACCTGTTCGCCGAGATCCTGCTGCTGCGCGAGGCGGTGCTGGGCACGCTGACCAACCGCGCCGCCAAGGACCCGATGCTGTCGGGCTCGGTCGAGGAGCTGGAGCGCACCACCGACCGCTTCCTCAACGGTTTCGGCGAGCTGCGCAGCGTGCAGGCCACCATCGCCAAGACCTATGAGGATCAGGTGCAGGGCCCGGCCAGGGACATGGCCGGCCTCTATTCCATCATCGAAGGCGCCACCGGCCATCGCGACGCGCTGATCTGGCCCTCGCTCGGAAAATCCCGCGAGGCCTTCACCGCGATGCTGGTGGCGGCCAATTCCTATTATCTGTCGCTGTCAGCGGGCGCGGCCGACGACGCGCGCCGCAACACCGAGACGATCGAGAAGACCATCCCCGTGATGATCGATCTCGCCGACAACGATCTGCAGAAGATGGCCTTGCGGCGGCTCGGGGCCCGCACCGCCGCACTGCGCGAGGGCTTTGCAAAGCTCTCCGAGCAGCTTGCCAGCCGCACCGAGCTGCTCCGCAACAGCATCGACGCCAGCCAGGCCGAGGCGATCGGCGCCATCGACGACCTCTCGACCAAGATGCGCAAGCGCGAGCAGAAGGCGCAGGAGACATTTGACCGCACGCTGGCGGATATTTCCCGCCGCGTCCTTTCCATCGCGGTGATCTTCCTCGGCATCATCCTCACCGCCGGCGTGATGATCGCGCTGTCGATCCGGCTGCCGCTGCAGCAGATCATGGCGGCGATGCGCGCGATCACGCTCGGCGACCTCGACCGCGAGGTGCAGGGCACCAAGGCCCGCGACGAGGTCGGGGCCATGGCGCGCGCGGTGGAGGTGTTCCGCGAGAACGCGATCGCCAAGCGCGAGACCGAGGACGAGCTGCGTGCGTCGAAGGAGAAGGCCGAGAGCGCGCTGCTCGAGCTCAATACCGCGCAGCAGAATTTGATCGATGCCGAGCGGCTGGCAGCGCTCGGCGGCCTCGTCGCCGGCGTCGCGCATGAGGTCAACAACCCGATCGGCATCAGCCTCACCGTTGCCTCGAGCTTTGCCCGGCGCACCGAGATCTTCGAGGCCCAGCTCAAGGGCGACGGCGGCCTGCGCCGCTCGCAGCTGGAGGAGTTCGTGCAGTCCTCGCGCGACGCCTCGCAGCAGCTGGTCGCCAATCTGCAGCGCGCCGGCGAGCTGATCCAGTCGTTCAAGCAGGTCGCGGTCGACCGCTCCCATGCCGAGCGGCGGCAGTTCTCGCTCAGCGAGGCCACCGACCAGATCATCGCCAGCCTGCGCCCGGTGCTGAAGCGCTCGCCGATCACGCTGCAGGTCGACGTGCCGGAGGGGCTGCTGCTCGACGGCTATCCCGGCTCCTATGGCCAGATCCTGACCAACCTCTTCCTCAACGCCGCCAACCACGCCTTCGCCGACGGGCGTGCCGGCACGATCATCATCCAGGCGCGGCCGCGCGGGACCGAGGACGTCGAGCTTATCTTCACCGACGACGGGGCCGGCATGACCCCCGACGTGCAGCGCCAGGCCTTTGACCCTTTCTTTACCACCCGGCGCAATGAAGGCGGCACGGGACTCGGGCTTCATATCGTCTATAACCTCGTCACCCAGCAGCTCGGCGGGCGCATGATGCTGGAATCCAAGCTGGGACAAGGCACCACTTTTCGCATTATCATGCCCCGGGTCGCCAAGGGCGGCGCGCAAAGCACAGAAAGTGACGGGACTTCTCAATGGCCGAACAGGACGATGTCCTCCACCTGATCGACGATACCGGTACCGCGTCGGAGGATGCCAACGCCCGGAAATGGAAGATCGCCGTCATCGACGACGATCCGGCCGTGCATGACGGCACCCGTTTTGCGCTGTCCGACTACAGCCTCAACGGCCAGAGCCTGGAGATCCTGTCGGCCTATTCCGCGGCGGAAGGCCGCAAGCTGATGGCCGAGCACAGCGACATCGCCGCCGTGCTGCTCGACGTCATCATGGAGACCGACGTCGCCGGCCTCGAGCTGGTCGAGTTCATCCGCAACGAGATCCGGAACGAGACGGTGCGCATCATCCTGCGCACGGGACAGCCCGGCCAGGCGCCCGAGCGGCGCGTGATCGTGCAGTACGACATCAACGACTACAAGGCCAAGACCGAGCTCACCGCCGACAAGCTGTTCACCTCGCTGACCGCGGCGCTGCGCTCCTATCAGCAGCTCGAGCGCATGGTGCAGACAAGGCGCGGGCTCGAGATCATCATCGACGCGGCCTCGACGCTGTACGACTTCAAGTCGATGCAGCGGCTCGCCGAGGGCGTGCTGACCCAGCTCGCCTCGCTGCTCAACGTCGATTGCGCCGGTATACTGGTCTTGCGCGACAATGGCGGCATCGACCCCGAGCTCTCGGTGCTCGCCGGCAGCGGCTGCTACAGCCGCTTCATCGGCACCACGACGTCGAAGGCGCTCGACCCCGAGCTGCGCGAGATGGTGGAGGCCGCGTTCCAGCGCCGCAAGAACGAATTCGCCGACCACCGCAGCGTGATCTATTTGCGCACCGGATCCGGCCGCGAGGTGGTGGTGCTGCTGCAGGCCGAGCGCGAATTGTCCGAGACCGATCGCTCGCTGGTCGAGATCTTCTCCTCAAGGCTCTCGATCGCCTTCGACAACGTCATCCTCTACCAGCAGCTCCAGGCCGCCAACACCCAGCTGGAGGACCGCGTCGCCCAGCGCACCCGCGCGCTGATGCAGGCCAATCGCCGCCTCTCGGCGCAATGGCTGCGGCTGCAGCGCGCCAACGGCTTCAAGAACGAGATTTTGGGCACGGTCGCGCACGATCTGAAGAATCCGCTCGGCGTCATCCTCGGCCGCACCGAGATGCTGAAGGAGCTGATCTCGACCGGCGCCTCGGAAAACGGCGTGGTCGCCCAGGTCGACCACATCCGCGACGCCACCAAGCGCCTGACCACGATGGTCGACCATCTGATCTCGGATGCGATGGCTGACGCCTTCGACATCACCATCCGCCGCGAGCCGGTCGACGTCGCCGCCCTGGTCAAGGAGGTCGCCGAGGCCAACCAGCCGCTCGCCGTCAACAAGCAGCAGGCGATCAGCGTCGCCGCGCCGGCCAACATCGTCACCATGTGCGACACCGACCGCATCCGCGAAGCCATCGACAATCTCATCAGCAACGCCATCAAATACTCACCAATCGGCGGCAAGATCGACGTGGTCGTCAGCCACGAGGGCAGCGACACCGTCGTCCGCGTCAGCGACGAGGGCGCCGGCCTGTCGCCGGAAGATCTCGGCCGCCTGTTCGGCCGGTTCCAGCGGCTGTCGGCCAAGCCGACCGCAGGCGAGAGCTCGACGGGGCTTGGGCTCTCCATCGTCAAGCGTATTGTCGACATGCATGGCGGCGAGGTGACCGCCGACAGCGAAGGGCCCGGCAAAGGCTCGACCTTCACCATCACCCTCCCCGCGACCGAAATGCCGTGATCTCAAGACCATGACCCAAAGCCAGCACATCATGATCGTCGACGATGAAGCCCCGGCCCGGGAGATGGTCGGCGATTATCTCAAGATGCACGGCTTCACCGTGACGCTGTGCGACGGCGGCAAGAGTTTGCGCGCCGCGATCCAGGGCAGCATGCCTGATCTCGTCGTGCTCGACCTCAACATGCCCGAGGAAGACGGCCTCTCGATCATCCGCGATCTCAAGAGCCGCATCAACGTGCCCGTCATCATGCTGACGGCAACCGCGAGCCCGATCGACCGCGTGGTGGGGCTCGAGCTCGGCGCCGACGATTACGTAGCCAAGCCCTGCGAGCTGCGCGAGCTGATGGCGCGCATCCGCTCGGTGCTGCGGCGGAGCGGGCCGGCCAAGGCCGCCGCGCCTGATGCGGCGGCGGCGAAATCCGACAAGGAGCAGCTGGTACGGTTCGGGACAAAGTGGCTCGACCTCGAAGCCCAGGCCTTGCGCGACGACGAGGGCAACGAGCATCCGCTGACCGCCTCCGAGTTCGGATTGCTGAAAGTGTTCGCGGCCAATCCGAAGCGCGTGCTATCGCGCGAGCGCCTGCTGGAATTGGCTAACGCGCGCGACGCCGAAGCCTTCGACCGCGCCGTCGACCTGCGCATCATGCGCATCCGCCGCAAGATCGAGCCCGATCCGGCAAAACCCGCCGTGATCCGCACCATCCGCGGCGGCGGCTATCTGTTCTCGCCGGCCGGCGAGAAAGCGTAAGTCGCGCGGCACGCCAGGTGCCGTAGGGTGGGCAAAGCGAAGCGTGCCCACGCGTCTGTCGCCATATCGGAAAGATCGTGGGCACGGCGCGCAAGAGCGCGCCTTTGCCCACCCTACGAGATCACCGTCCCAGCGGTGGGCGCGACCGAACGCAAGTCACCGAGATTCGTTCCGTGGCGCCTCCGTCCGGCTCAAAACCCAACCCCGTATTTTCCGTACATTGAAATTCCACGCTTTTTCGTCCCGAATGTTTCGTCATCCCTTCTCCGACGAAACAATTTGGCGGCGCACGAAACCATTTTCCGCTTTTCGTGCAGACGTCCCGAAACGTTGGCTCATTAACACTTTGGTCCAAGGAAACGCCGCTCGGTCGCGGCGCTACGGGGAGCCAAGTCAATGCGGAACGTCATCGCCATCAACGCCCAGGCCAGCCAGAGCATCATCGCCGCTCAGGCGACTTCGGACGACATGCTTCTCGAAAGCATTGCCGACGGCAACCGGAAGTCGATGCACATCCTTTATTGCCGGCACAGCGTGCGGGTGTACCGCTTCATCCTGCGCATCGTGCGCGACGCTACCGCGGCCGAAGACCTCGTCAGCCAGGTGTTCCTGGACGTGTGGCGGACCGCCGGCCAATTCCAGGGCCGCTCGCAGGTTTCGACCTGGCTGCTCTCGATCGCCCGCTTCAAGGCGCTGACCGCGATGCGCCAGCGCCGCTTCGAGGACATCGACCAGGAGGACGTGCGCCAGATCCCCGACGATTCCGACACGCCGGAGACCTCGCTCGACCGCAGCGACACCAGCGCCATCCTGCGCGCCTGCGTGCAGAAGCTGTCGCCCGCGCATCGCGAGATCATCACCCTCGTCTACTACCACGAGAAGTCGGTGGAGGAGGTCGGGCAGATCATCGGCATCCCCCAGAGCACCGTGAAGACGCGGATGTTCTACGCCCGCAAGCAGCTGGCCGAATTGCTTAAGGGCTGCGGCGTCGAGCGCTTCGCTGCCTAAGTTAAATGAATTCAAAGGGATAGGGCCGCCGATCTGGCCCTCTCCCGGGACACGGAAGTGTTACTGCCGACGAAACAATTGAAACAAAGCACAACATCAGGCGGAAAAACTTCCCTCCTATAAAGCTCACATACGGTTTTGCTTAAACCTCCCAAGACTTCCAGCGACCCGGACGGGATGCCCCCCTCCGGGTCGTTTTGTGTTTGGGCTTGAAGTGGCAGCCGCGGGCTCCCGCCTCTCCCGCCTGCGGGAGAGGCCGACGCGCCCCGGGCGATGCGAAGCATCGTCCCGCGCGCGGCGGGTGAGGGTTCTTTCCTCTGGGGGGATGTCCCGTCGCGGAGAGACCCCCACCCCAGCCCTCCCCCGCAAGCGGGAGAGGGAGCGCACCGGCCGTGCGATTGGCAGCTCCCGTCACGAAGCCGTGACGCTCCGTAACGACCGCTCCATGCCGCCCGAACCATCCTCGTGACCTCCTTCACGAGTGCCCCATGCTCGAACTTGTCTTCGCCGTCCTTGCCGGCATCCTCACCATCGCCGCGCCCTGCACGCTGCCGATGCTGCCGATCCTGCTTGGCGCCTCGATCGGGCGCGCGGGACATCTGCGCCCTGCGATGATCGCGCTCGGCTTCGTCATCTCCTTCTCGGCGACCGCGCTGCTGCTGGGTGCGATCACCCGTCTGTTCGATTTCGATCCGAACGTGCTGCGCGAAGCCGCCGCGATCCTGCTGCTCGGCTTCGGCCTGCTGATGCTGTGGCCGGCGCCGTTCGAATGGCTGTCGAGCCGGCTCAATGGCTGGCTCGATCTCGGCAACACCGGCGCTACCCAGCGCGAGGGCGCGCTCGGCGGGCTCATCCTCGGCACCACGCTGGGCCTGGTCTGGACGCCATGCGCCGGCCCGGTGCTCGGCTCGATCCTGACGCTGGTTGCGACCTCGAAGAATCTTGCCTGGGCCGGCACACTGCTGATCGCCTATGCGATCGGCGCCGCGATCCCGATGCTTGGGATCGCCTATGGCGGGCAGGCCGCGACCACGCGGGTGCGCAGCCTGGCGCGGATCTCGCCGCGGCTGCAGCAGGGCTTTGGCATCGTCGTGATCGGCTTCGCGGTCGCCGCCTATTTCCAATACGACACGCTGATCGTGGCGTGGCTCACCGGCTTCTATCCCACCGGCCAGATCGGCCTGTGATCATTCCTCATCTTCACCGGAGGACGCTTCCATGACTTTCAAGCTGCTCGCCGTCTCGGCCGCCCTGATCGGCTTCACCGTTACCGGCGCCGTCATTCCCGGCATCTGCGAGGAGGCCGCGCGCGCCGCGCCAATCGTCACCGCCGCAGGCCAGCAGACCGCGCCCGACTTCACCGGCATCAACAATTGGTTCAACTCGAAACCACTGAGCATGGCCGAACTCCGCGGCAAGGTCGTGCTGGTCGATTTCTGGACCTATGGCTGCGTCAACTGCGTCAACACGCTGCCGCACGTCACCGAACTCTACGCCAAATACAGGGACAAGGGCCTGGTCGTGGTCGGCGTGCACACGCCGGAATTCCCGTTCGAGCGCTCGGCCTCCAACGTGCAGGCCGCGCTCAAGCGCCACGGCATCACCTATCCGGTGGCGCAGGATAACGATTCGAAGACCTGGAACGCCTACAGCAACCAGTATTGGCCGGCGCAATACATCATCGACCAGCACGGCAAGATCGTGTTCCAGCACGCCGGCGAAGGCCGCTACGACGAGATCGACCGCACCGTGGCGAAGCTGCTCAACGCCAGCAGCTGAGCACGACGGCCAATCCTGAGGTTGCGGCAGGGACCAGACACTCTTCTTGCTTGACTCCCCCGGGCCGTTCGCGGAGCTTCCGCCGCGACGGGGGAGTTTGACGCACGCAATGACCGACGTAACGACCGGAAGCGAAGTTCGTCTCCGCAAGAATACATCTTCCGAAGGTCGCCTTGTTGGGGCTGGCTTGGCGACCTTCGTATTGTTTATTTCTGTTTGCAACCTCGCGACCTGGAACGGATACGCAGAAATCGTTGCAGCGTTGGTCGGCCTGGTGATCGGCGTTGCAATGCTCTACGAAGCAACCTTCGGCGCCGATGAGCTTTGGACCATCGCCCTAGACATGATCGTCGTCGAAAAGACGCGACCATTCGGCCAGCCTAACACCCGATTCATCCGGAGAGAGGAGATATCTGGAATTCGGATCAATCGCGACAAGGCCGACCCAACGTGCTTCCGCCTCGCTTTGCAGCTGACGTCAGGTGAGCGCCTGATCTCGCCGCAGCTTCCGGAGGTCACGCACGTCCGTGAGACCACAGCGCGGATCGCCGAACAGCTAAGCTTTGTCGATATCGACCCTCCGGTGAACCCGCTTGACGCCACCAATTTGGAGATGCGGATCGGCGAACCTGTCCGAAAGGCCGCCGGCACGGAGCGGCGAATCGTCGCCCTGATCATCGCGGGCCTCTGCGCCATTCGCTATGCGTACAGATTCTGGAACGGCGCGCCTCTCACGACTGCCGAAATCATATTCGGGGTGGCCGTCGCCGTCATTACCCTCCTCTCTTTTCGATATGCGCACACGTCCGCCGGCGCATTCTGGATTGTTCACCACGGCGAACTGCGCGTCGAACGGCTGACACGTGACGGCAAGCCAATTGTTGATTCGATCACAGGCAGCGACGTTGCTACGATTGGGCTGGCGCCCGACAGCAGGGCCGAGGGGGAGCTCTACGTCGTCAGGATCGACCTTTTGAGTGGGCAGAAGTTCCTCAGCCAGAGCATCGGAACGAAGGAAGAGACGCAGGCGGTGAGCGACGAGATTGCCCGACGGCTGGGGATCGCTCCTGAAGGGGTGTGCCGCTGAGTCACATGACCGGCGCGAGTCTCGCCCTTGTTGCTTGACTCCACGGACCCGTCCGTGGAGTTTCCAACGCGACGGAATCAGCCGCCCGCGATGGACGATACAACGACCGCTCCCGACATCCGCCTTCGTGAAGGCTCCTCGATCGCGCAGCGGCTGGTGATGTCCGCTTTTGCGGCGGCCGTTGCGCTGTGCTTCACGCCCGGCCTGTTCACGCGCGACACGCTGGAGATCATCATCTCGGTGGTCGCGCTGCTGGTGGGAGCGGGATTCGTCGTCGGCATCATGATGGCGCCGGCGGTGGTGTGGATCATCACGGCGAACGAGATCCTGATCGGGCGGCAAAGTCCGTTCGGCAAGCTGCGCACGCGGATCGTCGCGAAAGACGACATCACGGCGTTGCAGGTTCCCGGCAGCAAGCGGGTGAAGGCCCGCTTTCAACTCGTCTTCACGCTGGCCTCGGGAGAGCGCCTGACGTCGCCGCCGATCTCCGACGTCACCCATGTTCGCGATACCGTGGCCCGGATCGCGACGCAGTTCGAGGTTCCCAATGTCGAGGAGCCCGTCAACCCGCTCGATGCCAGCAATCCCGAGATGCAGCTCGGCGAGCCGCTCGAGGCATTTTCCGCGCGGGACATCCGCATCGTGTCCCTGATCGCCGTCGCATTGTCCGCCCTGCCCTATGCCTACAAGCTGTGGCGCGGGTGGCCGCCCACCCATGTCGATATCCTGCTGCTTCCGCTTGGCGTGATCGCGGCGTTCGCCGTGCATCGCTATGCCAACCTCGTCACCGGCGCGTTCTGGATCATTCGCGAGCACGACATCCGCGTCGAACGCCTGTGGGGCGACGGCACGCCGCGCGCCGATCATATCGAAGGGCACGACGTGAAGACGATCACCGTCGAGCGCCGCGGCCGGTCCGAGGACGAGCACTGCATCGTCACGATCCGGTTGCACTCGGGGCGACGGTTTCGCAGCCCCCGCATCGGCTCGCGGGTAGAGGCGCGCGCGGTGGGGACGGAGATTGTAAGGCGGCTCGGGATCGCGGCGGAGAGCAACAAGATCTGACATCGATGCCTGTTGGCTCAGGTGATCTAGCTGCGGGCTCGCTGCAACCTCTCCCGCTTGCGGGGGAGGTCGGCGCGTAGCGCCGGGTGGGGGCTCTCTCCTCTGGGGAGTCTCCCTAGAGGAGACACCCTCTCCCCAACGCTCCCCCGCAAGCGGGGGAGGGAGCGCACCCCGCCCAGCCGCAACATCCTAGGCTTTTCGCGCCATCCCCTGTTTGTGGCATTGCCGGGCGGGCGTCAAAAAGCCAAAGCATTCTCGTGACATATCAGGGTGGCGCGCCATCAACTTGCCATGAACATGCCCCTCAGGTTTGATGGTTCCGAATGATTTGCGCCGTGGCAGTGGGGAGAGCTTGAAATGACGGATTTTCGTCGCCTGACCGGGATGTTCGTGGCCGCGATCGGCCTGATCCTGTCCGCACCGCAGGCCATCGCGCAGCAGCCCGACCGCGGCGACGAGCCGGGCCTGGTCGCCGACGACGGCTACCAGCTCGAGCCGGAATGGCAGAAGCAGGTCGTCTACTTCCGCACCACCGAGGCACCGGGCACCATCATCGTCTCGACCGCCGAACGGCACCTCTATCTGGTGCAGCCGGGCGGGCGTGCGATCCGCTACGGCATCGGCGTCGGCCGCGACGGCTTCCAGTGGCAAGGCCTCGTGACCATCACCAACAAGAAGGAATGGCCGGACTGGACGCCGCCGCCGGAGATGATCCAGCGCCAGCCCTATCTGCCGCGCTTCATGGCCGGCGGCCCCGGCAATCCGCTCGGGGCCCGCGCCATGTATCTCGGCACCACCGTCTACCGCATCCACGGCACCAACCGCCCCGACACGATCGGCACCAAGGTGTCCTCGGGCTGCTTCCGTCTCGTCAACAACGACGTCGCCGATCTCTATGAGCGCGTCCCCGTCGGCACCAAAGTGGTGATCCGGCAGAAGCCCGAGCTCTGAGGTTTTTGATCCGGGCATGGTCCTCCGGACCATGCTCGTCGCCTTCCCTCCTGATTCCTTTTCCCGATTTTTCGAGAGAGCAACATGATGCGCACTTTTCGAGGCGGCCTGCTGATCGGGCTCGCGGTCGCCGTGCTGGTCGCCGTTCTGGCCATCATCTATGAATTCTACGACACCCGTACGCTGAAGCGCACCGTGCGCCGCGGCGAGGTGCTGTGCGGCGTCAACAAGGGCCTGCCGGGCTTCTCGTACTCCGAGGACAACAAGAACTGGACCGGCTTCGACGTGGATTTCTGCCGCGCCGTGGCCGCGGCGATCTTCAACGACCCCGGCAAGGCGAAGTTCATCCCGCTCGATGCCGGCGAGCGCTTCAAGGAATTGCAGAGCCGGAAGGTGGACATCCTCTCGCGCAACTCGACCTGGAGCATGGCGCGCGAGCTCGACTACGACCTCTATTTCCCCGCGGTCGCCTATTACGACGGTGCGGGCTTCATGCTGCCGCGTTCGCGCAACAAGGAGACCTCGCTGGACCTGACCGGCAGCAAGGTCTGCGTCCAGGCCGGCACCACGACGGCACTCAACGTCACCGATTACTTCCGTGCCAACAACATGAAGTATGACGAGGTGAAGTTCGACAAGCTCGACGAGGTCGTGAAGGCCTACGACACCGGCAAGTGCGACACGCTCTCCGCCGACGTTTCCCAGCTTTACGCGCTGCGGATCAACCTGGCGAAGCCCGGCGACCACATGATCCTGCCGGACATGATCTCCAAGGAGCCGCTCGCCCCCGTGGTGCGCCAGCGCGACGACGACTGGATGATGATCGTGAAGTGGACGCTCTATGCGATGATCAACGCCGAAGAGCTCGGCGTCACCTCGGAGAACATCGACGAGGCCCTGAAGTCGAAGAAGCCGGAAGTGATGCGCCTCGTCGGCACCGAAGGCAATTACGGCGAGCAGCTCGGCCTCACCAAGGACTGGGCCGTCCGCATCATCCGCCACGTCGGCAATTACGGCGAGATGTACGAGCGCAACATCGGCGAGAAGTCCAAGCTGAAGATCCCGCGCGGCATGAACCAGCTGTGGAACGCGGGTGGCGTGCAGTACGCGCCGCCGATGAGGTAAGGAAGAGGCAGCTCTCTCCGCTGTCGTCCCGGCGAACGCCGGGACCCGTACCGCGCTGATCTATCGATAAGCACAGGTAACAGTACCGCGGAGAGACTCTTTAAACTCCGAGCCTTCGTCAAAGTACTTCCTGGGGTTATGGGTCCCGGCGTTCGCCGGGACGACACCGAGGGGTGAGGCGCGCGCTCGCGTCTCACGTCTATCGCCTCAATACCCCCGCGCCCGCGCCAGCTGCTCGGTGTGGTAATTGGCGTCGCCGAACAATTCCTCGCACACCCGCGCGCGCTTCATGAAGAAGCCGATGTCGAACTGGTCGGTCATGCCCATGCCGCCATGCATCTGCACGCCTTCCTGCACTGCGCGGGTGGCGGTGGTGCCGGCGCGCGCCTTTGCCACGGCGACGGCTGAGGCCGCCTTCGCGACATCGCCGTCCAGCGCCTGCAGCGCCTTCATGGTGGCGGCGCGGGTGATCTCGATGTCGACATAGAGCTCGGCGGCGCGATGCTGCAGCGCCTGGAATTCGCCGATCAGCTTGCCGAACTGCTTTCTGTTCTTGAGGTACTCGACGGTACGATTGAAGACCTCCTCGCTGAGGCCGACCATTTCGGACGCGACCGCGCCGCGGCCGATGTCGAGCACGCCCTCGAGCAGCGCAGCGCCCTGGTCGACCTCGCCGAGCACGCTGTCGGCATTGACCTCGACATTCGCGAACTCGATCCGCGCCGCATTGTGCGAATCGACCATGATGGTGCGCTCGATTGCGACGCCCTTGGCTTTGGGGTTGACTAGGAACAGCGTCAAGCCTTCGCGCTCGCCGGCGGAACCGGCAGTGCGCGCGGCCACGATGAGCAAATCAGCAACATGGCCATCGACGACCAGCGCCTTGGCGCCGGAGAGCTTGAAGCCGTTGCCGGCGCGCACGGCCTGCAGACTGGTCTGCAGCGGACGATGCTTGGGGCCTTCGTCGATCGCCAGCGTCGCGAGCAGCGAGCCGCTCGCGATCTTCGGCAGATATTCTGATTTCTGTGCAGCATTGCCGCCGCGGTTCAGCGCCGAGGCCGCGACCACGCTGGTGGCGAGAAACGGCGACGGCATCAAGGTGCGGCCGATCTCCTCCATCACGACACCGGCCTCGACATAGCCGAGCCCGCTGCCGCCGAACTCTTCCGGCACCAAAAGGCCGGCGAAGCCCATTTCGGCGAAGGAATGCCAAAACTCCTTGGAGAAGCCGGTGGGGTCTTTGCTGTCGCGCAAATGGCGCAGGTGCGACACCGGCGCCTTGTCGCTGATCAGCCCGCGCGCGCTATCGCGGAGCATTGATTGTTCTTCGGTGAGGACGAGGGCCATGGTGTTGAGTCTCTAGTGTCGCATCGAATGCATGTTTGTTGCTGTCATTCCAGGGCGATGCGAAGCATCGAACCCGGAATCTCGAGGTTCCGGGTCCGGTCCTGCGGACCGTCCCGGAACGACGGTGAAGTCAAGCCCCCGGCAAATCGAGGATGCGCTTGGCGACGATGCCGAGCATCACCTCGGTGGTGCCGCCCTCGATCGAGTTGGCCTTGGTGCGCAGCCAGGCGCGCGGGCGGGCGCCCTGCTTGGAGCGCTCGCTCTCCCATTCCAGTGCATCGACGCCGCCGGCCGACATCAGGATCTCGTAGCGGCGCTTGTTGAGCTCGGTGCCGTAATATTTCATCGCGGAGGAGAACGCCGGATGCGCCTGTCCCGCCTTGGCGAGATCGACCGCGCGCTCGGCGCAGGCCGCAAGCGCGGCTTCATCGACGTCGAAGCTGGCGATCTTGCCGCGCAGCATGGAATCATCGAGCCGCCCCTGCGCATCGGTGCCGACGGAATCGGCCGCGATCTGGCCGAGCGGACGGCCGACGCCGCGCTCGCCCATGCCGGAAATCATCGCGCGCTCGTGCTGCAGCAGATATTTCGCGACGTCCCAGCCGCGGTTGACGGTGCCGACCACATGCGATTTCGGCACGCGGACGCCGTCGAAGAAAGTCTCGCAGAACGGCGAATAGCCGGAGATCAAGAGGATCGGCTTGGTCGTCACGCCCTTCGAGGTCATGTCGAACAGGATGAAGCTGATGCCGTCATGCTTCTTGGCGGCGGGATCGGTACGCACCAGGCAGAAGATCCAGTCGGCGTAGTTGGCGTAGGAGGTCCAGATCTTCGATCCCGTGATGACGAAATCGTCGCCATCGCTTTCGGCGCGGGTCTGGAGTGAAGCAAGATCGGAGCCAGCGTTCGGCTCGGAATAACCCTGGCACCAGCGAATCTCGCCGGCGGCGATCTTGGGCAGGTGCTCCTTCTTCTGGGCCTCGTTGCCGTATTTGAGCAGCGCCGGCCCGAGCATCCAGATGCCGAAGCTCGACAGCGGCGGGCGCGCGCCGATCCGCGCCATCTCGGCGCGCAGCACCTTGTGCTCGGCAGCGCTGAGGCCACCACCGCCGTACTCCTTCGGCCAGTCCGGCACGGTCCAGCCCTTGTCGCGCATGCGCTCGAACCAGATGCGCTGCGGCTCGGACGAGAACTTTGCGTTACGTCCGCCCCAGAACACGTCGGCATCCGACGCTGCGGGCTTGCGCATCTCCGGCGGGCAATTGGCTTCCAGCCAGGCGCGCGTCTCGTTGCGGAATGATTCGAGATCGGCGGTCTCGGATTCGCTGGTTTTGGAGTCAGTCATTGGTCGTTTCCATCAATCAATCGACTTGTTGGGCGCGACTCTGGGCCAAGCTCCCGCGGAATTCAACCACTTCCGCGAGCCCGCATTCCGCTATAGTCGCGACCAAGACGGTGCTTGAAAACAAAGAGGAAACGACGATGCGCCTGAAACTTCTTTCGCCTGGCGAAATGAACGAGAGCCAGCGGCAGACCTACGACGAGTCGATTGCCGGCAAGCGCGGCAAGCCGCCGGCGCCGATGATGGCCTGGCTCAACAGCCCCGACATGGCCCGTCACGCCACGCGGCTCGGCGAGGTGCTGCGCTACGACACGATCTTCCCCGCAAAGCTCTCGGAGATCGCGATCCTGGTGACGGCGCGGCACTGGACCGCGCATTACGAATGGTACGCGCACAAGCGCCTGGCGCTTGCGGGCGGCATGAAGCCTGAGATCATCGAAGCGATCCGCGACCGCCGCACGCCCGAGTTCGACGATCCCAAGGGCAAGATGATCTACGACGTGGCGAAATCGCTGCACGAGGGCCACGGCGTCGAGAAGGGTCTGTATGATGAGGCGGTGAAGCTTCTCGGCGAACGCGGCGTGGTCGAGGTGATCGGGCTGTGCGGCTATTACACGATGGTGTCGATGACGCTGAACACGTTCGAGTTCGAGCTCCCCGAGGGTGAGGTGCCGGAACTGGCTTAGTTTCCGATCCTGATGCGCAATTGCGCATCAGGAAACGCTGGGTTTCGGGAACGGCCGTAGCACAGCCCCGGAGCCCGCCCTATGTGCATGCTTTCAACGGAGCATTCCCATGTCGCAAAGCCCAGCCGTCGCCGCCGGCACCAGGATCGGCCACGTTCACCTCAAGGTCGCCGATCTCGATCGCGCGCTCGGCTTCTATTGCGGCGTGCTCGGCTTCGAGCTGATGCAGCGGATGGGCTCGGGCGCCGCCTTCATCTCGGCCGGCGGCTATCATCACCACATCGGGCTCAACACCTGGGAAAGCAAGGGCGGCTCGCCGCCGCCGCCGGGCACGACCGGGCTCTATCACACCGCGATCCTCTATCCGACGCGCGCAGCGCTCGCTGATGCGCTGCACCGCGTGCGCTCGGCCGGCATTGCGCTGGATGGCGCCAGCGACCACGGCGTCAGCGAGGCGCTGTATCTGCGCGATCCGGACGAGAATGGCGTCGAGCTGTACTGGGACAAGCCAAGGGAGCAATGGCCGTTCGGGCCGGATGGCAAGCTCGCGATGTTTACCAAACGGCTGGATGTGGAGGGGTTGCTGAGCGATCGGCAAGGATAGTCTCGTAGGGTGGGCAAAGCGAAGCGTGCCCGCGAAACCCTGCTGACTCATCGAAAATCGTGGGCACGGCGCTTTGCGCCTTTGCCCACCCTACGCGAGCTTCGTCCGCGGCGTCCCGCGCACCATGATCAGCGCCGCGGCCGCCACCTCCAGCGCAATACACAGATAGTGCCGTAGGGTGGGCAAAGCGAAGCGTGCACACGAAACCCTGCTGACTCATCGAAGAATCGTGGGCACGGCGCTTTGCGCCTTTGCCCACCCTACGGGAGCTTCGTCCGCGGCGTCCCGCGCACCATGATCAGTGCGGCGGCCGCCACTTCCAGCGCGATGCAGAGATGGAACGGCAGCGCGTATCCGCCGGACCAATCGCGCAAGGCCCCGACGACACCGGGGCCGAAAGCATACGTCACCTGGTTGATCGCGGTGTTGAGGCTGATCAGCACGCCGAACGAGGCCGAATCGAACTCCCGCTGCACGATCAGCGACGGCAGCGTGATGAGGTTGCCGACGGAGAAGCCGAACACCGCGCAAGCCGCGATCAGCACGTAATCGTTGTGCAGGTTGATGACGACCAGAAGCGCCGCGGCCTGGCTGAGGAACGACAGCGCGGAGGCCAGCCGCTGGTTGAGACGATCGATCACCAGCGAGAACAGCACGCGGCCGACCACCGCCATCGCAGTCAGCACCGCGACGGCGACCGCCGCGCGCTCGCGGCCGATCACGGGATCGAGGAACGAAATCAGATGCACGATGAAGCCGACCTGCGCGAACAGCACCAGCGCAAACGCAATCGTCACCGTGAGGAAGCCGACGTCGCGCAGCGCCCATGCGCGAATCTGCGTCGATGATTGCGGCTTCGCCTTCGCCGCCGCGTGCCAGCCATGGTGATCGGGCGGCCGGCCGACGAGAACAAGCATCACCGGCAGCAGCAGCACCAGCATGGCGCCGGCGGCAACGTACATCGCGCTGGCGAAGCCGACATGGCCGATCAGGGTCACCAGCAGCGGCACCCCGACGATGCCGCCGAAGCTGGCACCATTGAGCGCCAAGCTGATCGCCATGCCGCGCTTGTGATCGAACCACAGGCTGATCGTGTTGGTGATCATGGCGAGACTGGTGCCGGCCCAGCCGAAGGCGAGCACGGCGTTGGCGAGATAAAGCTGCCAGGGCTCGCGCACCGCGCCAATCGCAACGCTAGCTGCCGCCATCGCCAGCGTGCCGGCGATCAGGCAGAGGCGCGGGCCGTATCTCCTCACGGCTTCGCCGACGAACACGACGAGCAGCGCGCCGAACAGATAGAAGAACGTGGTGCCCGACGAGATCAGCGTGGTCGGCCAGCCCCGCGCGCGCTGCAGCTCGGCGACATAGACGCTCTGGCCGTAGAAGCCGAGCCCCCAGCCGAAGGTCGCGAGCAGGAAGCAGACCGCGACGATGCGCCAGCCTTCGTAGCGAAGGGAGGATTCGTCGAGCGCTGGGGTCTGAGGATTGTCGAGCATCGCCGCTTACTCCGTCATGCCCGGGCATCCACGTTGTTCGATCCGAGCACCCAAGACGTGGATGGCCGGGACAAGCCCGGCCATGACGACATCTAAATGGCCCTTACCTTAAAATCACTTCGACCTGGATCGAAGTATCAAGGTTGCTGACAGCCTCCTGCCAGTCAGATCGCATCCGGGAACTCGCCCATCGCCGCCTCCAGCCGCGCCTTGCGGCGGCGGGCCCAGGAGACCAGCGAGAGCACGGCAAGGCCCAGCACCACCGGCGGGAACACCACCAGGTTCACCGCCGACCAGCCGTAACTGGCGAGCAATTGCCCGGAGGAGAACGAGCCGATCGCCATCATGCCGAACACCAGGAAATCGTTGAAGGCCTGCACCTTGTTGCGCTCCTGCGGGCGGTGCGTCTCCAGCACCAGGGCGGAGGCGCCGACGAAGGAGAAATTCCAGCCGACGCCGAGCACGATCAGCGTGGCCCAGAAATGCATCGCGGTGAGACCGGAGAGGCCGATGCCGGCAGCGCCGGCCTCCAGCAGCAGGCCGGCGGCCACGACTTTCGGTGCGCCGAAGCGGGCGATCAGCGTGCCCGTGAAGAAGCTCGGCCCGTACATCGCGACGATGTGCCATTGAATGCCGAAATTGGAATCGGAGACGGACAGGCCGCACATCTTCATGGCGAGCGGCGCCGAGGTCATGACGAGGTTCATCATGGGATAGGAGATGATGCCGCACAGCGCCGCGGCGATGAAGCGCGGCTGGCTCACGATGGCGCGCAGCGGCCGGCCACCATGCAGATCGGCCGGTGCGGGCTTGGGCATATCGACGCCGGCGACGATGCCCATCGCGATCAGCGCCACGGCGGCCTGCACCAGGAAGCTGAAGGCGAACAGATAAGGCTGCCAGACGTCCATGGTCCATTGCACGAGCTGCGGACCGAGCACACCGGCGAACACGCCGCCCGCCATCACCCAGGACACAGCTTTCGGCCGGTAGGCCGCGCTGGCGCCGTCGGCGGCCGCGAAGCGATAGGATTGCGCCACGGAGCCGTAGAGGCCGCCGAGGAAGGTCGCGATGCAGAACAGCGCGAACGAGCCGTGCAGGATCGCGAACGAGCCGAGCACGCCGGTGAGCGTGCCGAGAGCGGTGCCGATGACGAAGGCCGCGCGGCGGCCGAAGCGGTGCGAGATCGCGCCGGTCGGCAGCGTTCCGGCGGCGAGTCCGACCACATACATCGAGATCGGCACCGTCGCGAACGACATGTCGGGCGCGAGCGTGGAGCCGACGATCGCGCCGGTAGCGAAGATCACCGCCGAATTGGCACCGGTCAGCGCCTGGGCTGCAGCCAGGCGCACCACATTGGCGCGCACGCGGGCGTCGTCGGCGATTGCATGGGCAGAAGTCACGTCAAGCATCGGCTTTTTCTGCCCGAACGGGCTCAAGGGCTGGTTGATTCCCGGCACTATGGAGGGACGCGAGTGGCCGGACAACCGGCGCAAACGGGCGCTGGCCATGCCTCTGACGCAATCGGTGCGATCATAGCAGGCCGCGCACTTGACGGCTTGCGCTCGATCAAATCCTATCCGCCGCTATTTTTCGGAGTTTCGTTCATGACCGTCGACGACAGGCCCACGCTCAGCGCTCCCGACGACGATCCCTGGCTCTGGCTGGAGGAGATCGAGGGCACGCAAGCGCTCGATTTCGTCGAGCGGCAGAACCAGCTGACGCTCGCGGCGTTCGGCGGCAAAGCCTTCGGGCATGACCGCGACATCCTCGCAGCGATCTACGATCGTCCCGACAACATTCCCTATGTCAGCCGACGCGGCAGCGACCTGCACAATCTCTGGAAGGACGCTGCCAACCCGCGCGGCCTGTGGCGGCGGACCACGCTGACGGAATTTCGCAAAGCTACTCCTGCGTGGGAGACCATGCTGGATATCGACCAGCTCGCAGCGCGCGAAGGCGAGGATTGGCTGCTGAGCGGGATCGCCACGACGCCGGGAAGCTCGCGCGCCATTTTGAGCCTGTCGCGCGGTGGCAGCGACGCCGTGACCTTGCGCGAATTCGACCTCGTTGCGAAGGGCTTCGTGGCGGACGGCTTTACACTGCCGGAAGCCAAGGGCGGCGCCGACTGGCTCGATGCCGATACGCTGTTGCTGTCGAGCGCCCATGGCGAGGGTATGGTGACGGACTCCGGATACTCGCGGACAGTTCGCCTGTGGCGGCGCGGCCAGCCGGTCGATCAGGCCGAGATGATCGCCGAGACCACCGCCGATCACATGATGGTCTATGGCGGCGCCGACGACACCGGACCTGAGCCGCGGGTCTGGATCGTCGAGCAGATCGACTTCTTCAATCACGCGGTCTGGCTGCGCGATGCCGCCGGTCGCATGACCAAGCTCGATCTGCCGACCGGCATCTGGCTGCAGGCCCATGGCGACTGGTTCGCGATGAAGCTGCGCAAGGACTGGACGGCCGGCGGGCGGACCTACGCCACCGACACCGTGCTCGGCATCTCACTGTCGGCGTTCCTGAACGGCAGTCGCGATTTTGCGGTGCTGTTCGAGCCGGCGCCGCGGCGCGCGTTGCAAGGCCTGTTCTGGGCCGCGGGCAAGCTCGTGCTGTCGATCCTCGACGAGCTGCGCCCGCGCTTCGAGATCTGTGCGCCGTCCGCCGCGGGCTGGAGCCGCGAGACGCTTGCCGGCCTGCCGCAAATCGGCGTCGTCGACGTCTGGCCGCTCGATCGTCATCCCAGCGAGAGCAACGGCGATCTGCTCGCCAATGTGCAGGATCCACTCACCCCGCCGTCACTGCTGTTGATAGAGCGCGGCGTCGCCAGCCCGATCGTCCTGAAGCAGGCGCCGAAGACGTTCACCGCCGACGGGCTCGTGGTGACGCAGCACGAGGCGGTCTCTGTTGACGGCGAGCGCATTCCCTATGTCCAGACCGGGCCGGCAGGCGAGACCGGCGACACGCCGGTCTATATGAGCGCCTATGGCGGCTTCGCCCATTCGGTGAAGCCGTACTACAATTCCTCGCTCGGCAAGCTGTGGCTGGAGCGCGGCGGCACCATTGTGCAGGCGAACTTGCGCGGCGGCGGCGAGTTCGGCACGCGCTGGCACGACGCCGGCCGCCTCGCCGGCAAGAAACTCTCGCACGACGATTTCGCCGCGGTTGCGGCCGATCTCGTCCGCCGCGGCGTGACGCAGCCGAAGCGCATTGCGGCACAGGGCGGCTCGAACGGCGGCATCCTCATCACCAACATGCTGGTGCGCTACCCCGAGCACTTCGGCGCGCTGTTCTGCACCATCCCGCTGATCGACATGCGCCGCTACACGAAACTGCTCGCGGGCGCGAGCTGGATCGCGGAATACGGCGATCCCGACAAGCCCGAGGAATGGGAGTGGCTGAAAACCTACTCGGCCTACCACAACGTGAAAGCCGGCCAGACCTATCCGCCGATCCTGATCGCCACCACGCGGCGCGATGACCGCGTTCATCCCGGCCACGCCCGCAAGATGACGGCCAAGCTGCAGGCCATGGGCTATGAGGCCTGGTTCTACGAGCCGGAAGCCGGCGGCCACGGCTACGGCAAGGACAACAGGGAACGCGCCGGCTTCGAGGTGCTCGGCTTCCGGTTCTTGAAGGAGAAGATCGGGTGGAGGGATGAAGGGTGATGGGACTCGTTTGGTCGGTGCAGACCAAGGCCGGCTCTTACCTCTCCCGCTTGCGGGAGAGGTCGACGCGCTCGAAGAGCGTGGCGGGTGAGGGTTTTCTCCTCTGGGGGATGTCCCGTTGCGGAGACACCCTCTCCCCAACCCTCCCCCGCAGGCGGGGGAGGGAGCACACCTTCCGAGTCGCTTACCGCTCGAACACCAGCGTCAGATTGTTCGCGGGCATGTCGATCGTATCGACGAGGCGAAGGCCCGCGCCGCGCGCGAGGAGCTCGACATCGCTGATGTCGCGCACGCCCCATTCGGGATTGCCTTCACGCAAGGAGGTGTCGAACACCGCATTGCTGAGCGCGGTGTGCTTGCCGTCGCGCTTGAACGGGCCATAGAGGAACAGCTTGCCGTCGGGGCGTAAGTAGCGGCCGGCGCCGGCGAACAGGCCCTCGGCCACGGCCCAGGGCGCGATGTGAATGACATTGGCGCAGAACACCGCCGCAAGGCTCGTCGGCGCCTGTCCGCTTTTCATCTCCTCGCACCAGTCGGGATCGGTGAGATCGATCCGCAGGGGGCTGCGGATGTTCGCGAGGCCCGTATGGACACGCCAGGCCTCGATGCTCTTGAGGTGGCGCTGGTTGAGGTCGCTCGGCCACCAGATCAGGCCGGGCGTGTGGCGGGCGAAATAGACCACGTGCTGGCCGGTTCCGCTGCCGAGCTCGACCACGTTGCCGGTCAGCCCGGTGAGGTGCTTTTCCAGCGCCGCCCAGATCGGCACATGGTTGCGATGGAACGCCGGTGCATCGAGCCGTCCATCCGGCTCGACCCGTCCGCCATCCCTGCCAAATTCGACGACATATTCAGCCAAGTCAGTCCCCAATGAATGCGAAACAGAAAAGACGGCCCGTAAGGGCCAAACGCCCTAGAATAATTTACTAGTGCCAACCTGTTAGGATGAACAAACGATCTCATCGGTTGCAATGCGCAGGATATTAACTCCATTTTGCCGCGTGCATAGTCTTGATTGTCAGGCGATGCCCTTTGTGCTTTGGAACGCTTATATTTCCGCAAACGAGATCATCGACATAACGCCTGGGACGATGCCTTGACCGCCTTTCCTTGCAAGCTTGCCGTCCTGGTGGCGCTGGTGCTCTCCGCCGGCGCGGCTGTGGCTCCGGCGCGGGCACAATCCGCTGTCGCCGATGGCCAGAAGCTCGCCTTCGATCGCGGCAAGGGCAATTGCCTGACCTGCCACGTCATCAAAGGCGGCGACCTGCCGGGAACAATCGGGCCGGAACTGAAGGACCTCAAGGCCAAATACCCTGATCGCAACGAGCTCACCGCGATCATCTTCGACGAGACCAAGCGCAATCCGCAGACCATGATGCCGCCGTTCGGCCGGAACCGGATTTTGACCGAACAGGAGATCAGCGCGATCGTTGATTTTCTGCAGACCCTGTAACGGCAGGCTGCCCAGGAGACTTGAAATGACCACGACCACCGGCCCGCTTGCGACAAGGCGCCTGATCCTTCAGGGCGCGGCCTCTGTTGCACTGCTCGGCCTTGGCAATCTGCCGTTCGCGGCCACGCCCGCGCGCGCCGCGGCCAACGACAAATATCCGGAAGAGGCCTTCAAGCAGAAGAACGAGGCCGACGCGATCAAGGCGCTCTATGGCAAGACCGCCGAGCCCTCCGACAAGGTCAAGCTGGATGCGCCCGAGATCGCCGAGAACGGCGGCGTGGTGCCGGTCTCGGTGACGACGACGCTCGACAAAGTGACCTCGATCTCGTTCCTCGTGACCGAGAACCCGTACGCGCTCGCAGCGTCCTACAAGGTCGCCGACGGCACCATTCCGCACGTCGCCAACCGGCTGAAAATGGCCAAGACCACCAAACTGGTCGCCATCGTCGAGGCTGACGGCAAGCTCTACAGCGCGACCAAGGAAGTGAAGGTCACCGTCGGCGGCTGCGGCGGCTAGGAGGATCGGTCCGATGGCATCAAGCATTCGCGTGCGCGCAACATCCAACGGCGACGTCACCGAGGTGCAGGCGCTGATCCAGCACCCCATGGATACCGGCCTGGTCAAGGATCCCAAGGGGGAGCTGATCCCCGCGCACTACATCCAGCAGCTGAAATTCGAATGTAACGGCAAGGACGTCTTCGTCGCCGATTGGGGCACTGCGGTCTCCAAGGATCCCTATGTGAAGTTCAGCTTCAAGGGCGCCAAGAAGGGCGACGACCTCAAGATCTCCTGGACCGACAACAAGGGTGCGTCGGATACGACCACCGCGAAGATCGCGTGATGAAGACCCGGTCTGCAGGGCTGCTTGGCTCGCTCAGCGCCGCACTCGTTGCGTTCGCCCTCACCTCTCCGCGCGTCGTCGCGGCCGACAAGGTCGATCCCGTTGCCGACGCCAAGGCGTTCCAGAACTTCTTCTTCCAGAAGTTTCCCGACGTAAAGCACGAGGACTTCGTCAACGGTCCGTATTCCATGAACGCGGACATGAAGCGGCAGTGGCAGGAGAAGGAAGAATTCCCGCCTTACGAGTTCGCGCTCGACGCCGGCAAGGAGATGTTCGCCACCCCGTTCAAGAACGGCAAGACCTATGCCGATTGCTTCCCCAACGGGGGCGTCGGCATCCGCCAGAACTATCCCTACTTCGACGAGAAGGAAGGCAAGGTCGTCACGCTGGAGCTCGCGCTCAACCGCTGCCGCGAGGCCAATGGCGAGGCGCCCTACTCCTACGTCAAGGACGAGATGGCCTCGCTCACCGCCTACATGGCCTTCACCTCGCGCGGCAAGCCGATGGACATCAAGATTCCCGATGATCCCCGTGCGCTCGCGGCATTCGAGAACGGCAAGCGCTATTTCTACACGCGACGCGGCCAGATGAATTTCTCCTGCGCCAGCTGCCATGTGCAGAGCCCGGGCGAGCGCATCCGCGCCGAGGTCCTGGCGCCGGCGCTCGGCATCCTGAACGCGATGCCGATCTACCGCTCCGAATGGAGCGGCATGGGCACCACCAGCCGCCGCTTCGTCACCTGCAACAGCCAGACCCGCGCGGTTCCGCTGGAGCCGCAATCGGACGAATATCGCGACGTCGAATATTTCCTGTCCTACGTCGCCAATGGCCTGCCGATATCTGGCCCGGGAGCGCGGCCATGAAGTGGTCACTTCCCCTCGCCATGCTGCTGGCGTTCGGCCTCGCGACCGCGGCGCGCGCGGCAAATGAAGCGGATTACAAGGCGGCCTACGCCGCCGCCGAAACCGCCTCGAAGGAGGCTGCCGGCTTGCGTAACCAGTGGACCGTGACCGTCTCGACGCTGGCCGCGGCCAAGAAAGCGGCGGATGGCGGCGATTTCGACCGCGCCACCGCCGCAGCCAGGGAGGCCGAGGCGCTGGCAAAGGCGTCGATCTTCCAGGCGACGTCCGAAAAAGAAGCCTGGAAGGCGATGGAAATCCGCTAGACTGGCCTTAACTGGAACAGTCTTGCGACATTGAGGGCGCGGAGAATTTTGGTATGGCGATCCGCCGCCGCGATTTCCTGAAGAGCGCAGGCCTTGCCGCTGCATCGCTCAGTCTGCCGCGGCTTGCGCGGGGCACTGAGTCCGCGAGCATTTACGACCTCGAGCGCTTCGGCAACGCGCGCATCCTGCACATCACCGACACGCATGCGCAGCTCAACCCGGTTTATTTCCGCGAGCCCAGCATCAATATCGGCGTCGGTGAGATGGCCGGGCGGCCACCGCATCTGGTCGGCCGCGCCTTCCTCGATCGTTTCGGCATCCGTCCCGACAGCGCCGATGCCTATGCCTTCACCTGCGTCGAGTTCGAGAAGTCGGCAGGCCGCTTCGGCAAGCTCGGCGGCTTTGCCCATCTGAAGACGCTGGTCGATCGCTTGCGTGGCGATGTCGGCGAGAAGCGTTCGTTGCTGGTCGACGGCGGCGATCTCTGGCAGGGCACCGGGCTCGCCAACGTCATGCAGGGCCGCGACATGGTCGAGGTCGCCAATCTGCTCGGCATCGAAGCGATGACCGGGCACTGGGAATTCACCTATGGCGAGCAGACGCTGCGCGACAATCTCGAGCGCTTCAAGGGCGAGTTCCTGGCGCAGAACGTGTTCCTGACCGAGGAAGCCGCGTTCAACGATGCCCCCGCATTCGACAAGGCCACGGGACGCGTGTTCAAGCCGTCTATCATCAAGGAGATCGGCGGTCACCGGGTCGCGATCGTCGGCCAGGCCTTCCCTTACGTGCCGATCGCGCACCCCAAGCGGTTCACGCCGGACTGGACCTTCGGCATCCGCGAGGAGGAGTTGCAGAAGCATGTCGATGCCTTGCGCGGCACCGACAAGGTCGACGCCGTCATCCTGCTGTCGCACAACGGCATGGATGTCGACCTCAAGCTCGCAAGCCGCGTCACGGGCATCGACGTCATTCTCGGCGGCCATACCCATGACGCCGTACCGCAGCCGATCGCCGTGAAGAACGCCGGCGGCACCACGCTCGTCACCAATGCCGGCTCCAACGGAAAATTCCTCGCCGTGCTCGATCTCGCGATCGACAAGGGCAAGGTCAGCGACATTCATTATCATCTGCTGCCTGTTTATTCCGAACTGCTGAAGCCCGACCCCGGAATGGCCGAGCTGATCGGCCGGCTGCGCGCGCCGCACGTGACCGACTGGTCGGCAAAGATCGCAACGCCTGACCGCCTGCTCTATCGGCGCGGCAATTTCTCCGGGCCCGTCGACGAGCTGATCTGCACGGCGCTGCGCACGGAGCTCGATGCCGAGATCGCGCTGTCGCCGGGGTTCCGCTGGGGCGTCACCGCGCTGTCGGGCCAGGCGCTGACCATGGAGGATCTGCTCACGGAGACGGCGATCACCTATCCCGAGACCTATGTGCAGGAGATGACGGGCGCCCAGATCAAGGACGTGCTGGAAGACGTCTGCGACAATCTCTTCAACGCCGATCCCTATTATCAGCAGGGCGGCGACATGGTGCGCGCCGGCGGGCTCAGCTACACCTGCACGCCGACCGCCGCGATCGGCGGCCGCATCTCCGAATTGAAGCTCCATGGCGGCAAGGCACTCAGCGCCAGCCATCGCTACAAGGTCGCGGGCTGGGCTTCGGTCAATGGCCAGCAAGGCGCGCCGGTGTGGGACGTCGTCGGCAAATATCTGCGCTCGGGCCGGATGTTCCAGGAGCGGCTCGGCTCCGGCGTGACGCTGAAGGGCGTCGAGGACAATCCGGGCATTGCGGGACAAGGATGATGCGGGCGCAAATGTTTCGCGCGATGCTACTGACGCTGCTGGTCCAGGCCGCGATCCTGCCAGCCTTGGCGCAGCAGGTGCCGCTTCAGGACAAGCCGTTCGCAGAGCACAGGATCGTGCTGCAGCTTTCCGACGGTGATGCGAAGAAGCAGGCGCTGGTGCTCAGCGTCGCCAACAATCTTCTGAAGGCGTACGACCCCGACAAGATCGCGATCGAGGTCGTCGCGTTCGGTCCCGGCATCGATCTCCTGCTGTCCGGCAGCGAGCGCCGCAAGCAGGTCGAGAGCCTGATCGCGCAGGGCGTGCGCTTCGACATCTGTCTCAACACGGTGGATACGATCGAGCGCGAGACGGGCAAGCGGCCGGAGTTCATCCAGGCGGCGACGCCGGTGCAGGTGGGCGTGGGGCAGATCCTGTTCCTGGCGGAGAACGGGTATACGGTGGTGCGGCCGTAGGGGGCGGCGCTCCCGCCGAACACGCGTGTACCCAATCCGCCCGGCGGATGACGTCCGCATGACCATCGGAAACGGACAAAGGAGGCGCGCTTGGTCATGTCGGCCAAGGGCCAGATCCGGACTCATGCTGCGAATTTCAAGAAGGTGTGGCGGACCAGCGAGGTATCCACGCTTGCCTCACACGGCATAACGCCGGTAGAGCACGACGATTACAGCGAGTACCGTCCCGGCATAAATGATCCGCGCTGCGTGATCCAAAACAATAGCGGCGCGCTTTCGGCCGGCGTCTCGAAGTTTTTCATGTTTGTAGCCCGCCAATATCGTCATCAGGCATAGTATGAAGAAAATGTAGAACATCTCTTCGACGACCACCGTATATCCGACATCGCCGACCTGACTGGCGACCGTCACGAGCAGCACCGCGCTCGCCAGGATCGAGGTCACTGGAATCGTCACGCGTTCACGAAACATGGTTTCGGGAAAGAACAGCGTCGCGAACACGACGAGCACGAGCAGAAACAGCGGCAACAGGTTCTTCAGCATGTAGATGGCGGAGCTGCGGCGCAGCATGATGGTCGCATCGAAGCCTGCGAATTCCGTCATTGCCTCGGCACCAAACGAGGACGCCTTTCCAAGCGTCGATCCGCTGGACTGAGATTCGACGAAATAGTTCAGTCCGAGAAATCGCCAGAGCTGAAGTCCGGAATAGGCCCCATCCTCGGCCCGCGAGCTTCCGTCGCCGGCGAGGCGCAAGCCGAACCGATCGATGACATAGGTGATGAGTTCCCGCCGCTGCTCCGTGCTCTGGAAACGTAGACGCAATTCCTGCGTGTCGAACGGATAATCATGGAGATCGAAACGGGCTTTGAAATCGCCGTTGATTCGATAGAGCCGATAGCTCAGGCCGTCTTCCTGTCCAATCTGAATCGGCCGAGCCGGATCGAACGCCCCGCGATCCAGCAAGGCCGGGAATTCGACGTGCGTCTGCGCCTCATCGTCCCCGGCGAACCGCATCCAGAGATAGAAGTCGACGTTGAACGAATTTTGCTTCACGTCGACCCGGCTGACGCGAATGATGTCGATGCCGGTATAAACGACGCGCTGAATCCAGTAGTGTCGGTCGCCGAACGTGACGACATGGCCCTTCTCTCGTTCCGCGGCGAGATCGATTCCTTTGGGCTGATCGATGCGCACGAGTTGCAGCGGCGCAGTGACGAACAAACCGTAACGGAAGAAACCCAGTCGAATCGGGCGCGGAATGTCGCGGTTCGCGTTGAAATAGAGCCGCCCAGTCAGCCCGACGACCGCCGATTTCGGATCGCCGATCGCGGCGAGCGCGACGCGCACACGGTCGCGATCTGCGACCTTGCTGTCGGATCGTTTCTGAATTCCCTGCCCCATAAACCGGGGATGTACGGCAGCTCGTTTTAGCGCATCGATCATCAGGCGCGCAGCGTCATACGAGCCGCCGGCAACCCAGCTTGGCAAGGTTCCCGCTTTCGCTTTGTAGTCGGCGGCAAAGACCTGCGCTGCCACGCCGGCACTGTCGAACATCAGCGAGGAAGCAGCATACAGATTCTCGCTGAAGAAACCCGGCTGCGCTTTTTCCTCGGGCTCATTGACGAAATTCTGCAAATAGCTTTCGCGGGCCGCGGCTTGGGATGCAATGATCATTCCCTTGATGCCGCGGCGGCGGAGCGCCTTGACGATGTCTGCGCTAAAATCGGTTGCCGCGCCGACGACAATAACACCGGGCCCGGGCTCCTGCGCGGCAGCGTCCAGCGCCTCATCCGTCGATCCGATCTGACCGGCTGCGACGTCCAGTCCGAACACACGCAACTGCTCCGCCGGATAGGCCGTCGCAAATCCATGCTCAAAACTCTTGCCGTAGGAATCGCGCGTGTGAACGAGACGGACTTTTGGCTCCCTCATCACGGCGCGCAGATATTCCGCGATCGAGCGCGCCTGCACGGAGACCGGCGACAGCGCACGAAAATAATATTCACTGTTGTTTGTCAGATCGTCGGCAGCCGAGCTTCCCGTGAGTGCCGGTATCCGCGCATCCTTGTATATCGGCGCCGCCGCGAGCGACGCGGAACTAAGATAATGTCCGAGCACAGCGACGCACGGGCTGTCGGCAATCGCCTGCGCATTCGCGCGCGCCACAGCTGGATTGCTTGCGTCGTCGAACAGAACGAGCTCAATCAGCCGTCCGTTGACACCGCCCTTGGCGTTCACCTCGTCGATTGCAAGCTGCGTAGCGACCAGGCTTTCCGCCCCGATCGGGGCGGACGGGCCAGAGAGCGAATTGGCGAACGCGATGCGAATAGGCTCTGGGCGCGTCCAGAGGATGGCGGCCCAGGCGACAGCAAGCACCAGGACCACGCCCGCGACAACGGCAAGCCACACTATCGGCCGCTGCTTCATCGTCGATCCTCGCATCGATCGGCATAAGCCGAGATTCGTCAGATCGAAGCCTCAATCAGGCCGAGACTGCCGCCGCTGACAGCGTTTTTCAAGCCCGACCCATCGCCACCGGCCGTCCGCTGACGTCCGGTCCACCCTGATAAGCCGACGAGAAGCGGCTTGGCCCCGGTGTCACGCTGAAGGGCGTCGAGGACAATCCAGGCATTGGGGGACAGGGATGATTCGGGGTCCGATCTTTTGCGCGCTGATGCTGGCGCTGCTGGTCCGGGTCGCGATCCCAACGGCCTCGGCACAGCAGGTGCCGCTTCAGGACAAGCCGTTCGCCGAGCACAAGATCGTGCTGCAGCTTTCCGACGGTGATGCGAAGAAGCAGGCGCTGGTGCTCAGCGTCGCCAATAATCTCCTGAAGGCGTACGACCCCGACAAGATCGCGATCGAAGTGGTGGCGTTCGGCCCCGGCATCGATCTCCTGTTGTCCAGCAGCGAGCGTCGCAAGCAGGTCGAAAGCCTGATCGCGCAAGGCGTGCGCTTCGACATCTGCCTCAACACGGTGGATACGATCGAGCGCGAGACCGGCAAGCGGCCGGAGTTCATCCAGGCCGCGACCCCGGTGCAGGTGGGCGTCGGGCAGATCCTGTTCCTGGCGGAGAATGGATATACGGTGGTGAGGCCCCTGAGGGGGCGCTGCGCTCCCGCGTCGCACTCAGCTGTCGTCCCTGCGAACGCAGGGACCCATACCGCGTGATCTCTCGATCGCGGCGGCAGGCGCACCGAACGGCTGGTCTTCGCCAAACTCCACCCTGGGGTTATGGGTCCCTGCGTTCGCAGGGACGACACTGAACTTGTGGGACGGCCATCGCGTTCAATCGGAGATTCGATCCTGCAAAGCAAAAATCTTCCAAAACTTGCGATCCGCCCAGTGAATTACTTCTCTTTCCGGCCCGGAACGTAGTAGAATCCTCGAAACCAGTTCCACCGCCGGACTTTCCCGCCATGATCTTCCGCCAGCTCTTCGACAGCGTTTCGGGCACCTACAGTTACGTCCTCGCCAGCCGCCCCGGCGGCGAGGCGCTGATCCTCGATCCCGTGCTTGAGAAAGTCGACCGCTACTGCCAATTGCTGCGCGAGCTCGACCTCAAGCTGGTCAAGGCGGTCGACACTCATCTGCATGCCGACCACGTCACCGGCCTCGGCGAGCTGCGCGACCGCACCCATTGCATGACCGTGATGGGCGACCAGACCAAGGCCGACGTGGTGGCGATGCGGGTCGCCGACGGCGACAAGGTGACGATCGAGGGCCTGTCGCTCGACGTGATGTACACGCCCGGCCACACCGACGATTCCTATTCCTATCTGATGGGCGATCGCGTCTTCACCGGCGATACGCTGCTGATCCGCGGCACCGGCCGCACCGATTTCCAGAACGGCTCATCGCGCGCGCAATACGAATCGATCTTCAACCGCCTGCTCAAGCTGCCGGACGAGACGATGGTATTCCCGGCGCACGACTACAAGGGCGACACCGTCTCCACCATCGGCGAGGAGAAGCGCTACAACCCGCGGCTCCAGGTGCGCTCGGTCGACGAATATATCGAGCTGATGGCCAACCTGAAGCTGCCCAATCCGAAGATGATGGACGTGGCGGTGCCCGCCAACATGCATGTCGGCCTGCATCAGGAGGAGCTGGAGAAGGAAGGCCGCGCGCTCAGCGCGGTCGAGGCGATCCGCATTCTCGGCCGGCCCGACATGCTGCTGGTCGATCTGCGCGAGACCAACGAGCGGATGAAGCACGGCATGCTCGAAGGCGCGCTGCATACGCCCTATCCGTCCGTCGAGGAGAGCCTCAAGCCCGGCGGCATGTTGCGCGAGGTCGCGGCCGCCACCGGCCGCCGCATCGTGTTCTTCTGCGCCTTCGGCGAGCGCTCGGCGATGGCGGTGGCCGCCGCCAAGGCGGCCGGCCTTTCCAACACCGCCCATATCGCCGGCGGCGTGGATGCCTGGAAGAAGGCGGGCGGGCCGCTGGTGCACTGACGGCCTGCTTGCGATAGGTCAGAAACTACACATATGTTCCGTATAGGATCGGATGCAGCATCACCATCCGGGAACAGCCATGGCCAAGATCGGCAAGCCAAGCGAGCCGCCCAAAATCGCTGACAAAAAGCGGGCGGAAGACAAGGTGAAGATACCGCCGCCTCCTCTCGATGACGACGACTACGAGGACGGCGACATCGCGACGCCCAAACGCGACCGCTACGGTCCGGATGACGACCCGTTGTGAGGGCGGCCCCAAACTCCGCTGTCGTCCCTGCCTAGTGCGCAATTGCGCACGGGGCGCAGGGACCCGTAGCCACAAGGAGGAGTTTTGCGGAGATTGTCGTTCGGCACTTCAACCGATCACAATCGAGACATCACGCGGTATGGGGGTCCCTGCTTTCGCAGGGACGACGGCGTGGAGGCACCTCAACGCGCTCTTCTACCACCCGCACTACCTGCCATGCGCCTGCGTTCATGGACAAATAACCGCTCTCCCCGATAGTTTGCGCGCCTTCCAGGGAGTGAAACCGGAATTGCAATGGTCGACGTTCTCGCCGCACCGCAGCAAGGCAAGGCGGACAGCGCGCTACGCACGCTGACCGGAATCTCGATCGCGCATTGGGTCAGCCATTTCCATCTGCTGGTCCTGCCGATGCTGTTCCCTTTCCTCAAGGCGCAGCTCGGCGTCGGCTATATCGAGCTCGGCTTCGCGCTCACCGTGTTCGCGGTGGTGTCCGGACTGACGCAGGCGCCGACCGGCTATCTCGTCGACCATTTTGGCGCGCGGCGAATCCTGCTGGCCGGCCTCACGCTCGGCGGCTTCGCGCTGATCCTGCTTGGTCTGCACCTCAGCTACGCCTCGCTGATCGCCTGCGCCGTGCTGCTGGGCCTCGCCAACAGCGTCTACCACCCCGCCGACTACGCGATCCTGGCCGAGCACATGGACGAGGCACGGATGGGCCGCGCCTTCTCGATCCACACCTTTGCCGGGTTTCTCGGCGGCGCGGTGGCGCCCGCGATCGTGGCTGCACTCGTCACCCTGTCCGGCGGCGTCGGCGCGCTGATCGCCTCGGGTGCGATCGGCATTGCGGTGGCGATGCTGCTGCTCGTCATGAACATTCCCGACGCCGGCGCCAGCAAGAAGAAACCGGGCACGGAGAACGCACCGAAGCAGGCTGTCATCACGCCGGCGCTGATCGTGCTGACGGCGCTGTTCATGCTGCTCAGCCTCTCGGTCGCCGGTATCAACAATTTCGGCGTTGTCGCGCTGATGAGCGGCTATGGCACGTCCTATTCGGCCGCCAACGTCATGCTGACGGCATTCCTTGGCGCCAGCGCCGCCGGCGTGCTGGCCGGCGGTTTTCTCGCCGACCACACCGAACGCCACGGCTATGTCGCCGCGGCCTGCTTTGCCGTGAACGCGGCAATCGTGCTGCTGATCGCGCTCGTGACGCTGCCGGGTTGGGCGCTGACTGCCGCGATGACGCTCGCAGGCTTCCTCTCCGGCGTGATCGCCCCCTCGCGCGACATGCTGGTGCGCAACGCAGCACCTCCCGGCGCCGCGGGGCGCGCCTTCGGCATCGTCTCCACCGGCTTCAATCTCGGCGGCATTATCAGCCCGCTACTGTTCGGCTGGATCATGGACCAGAGCGCACCGCACTGGGTGTTCGGCGCGTCCGTGATCTTCATGGTCGCGACGGTGGCGCTGTCGCCGTTCACGGAGCGGAAGCGGGCCAAGGCAAATTGAGTCGCCGGTATCGCCACAAATTGAGCTGTCGTCCCCGCCTAGTGCGCAATTGCGCACGGGGCGCGGGGACCCATAACCACAGGGAGAAGTTGCGGCACGAGGTGGTCACTCCGAGTCGTCGCAAAACATCTCCCCGTGGTTATGGGTCCCGGGGGCGCGCTTGTCTGGGACGACGACAAGAAGCAAGAAACAAAACGGGAAGAAACACATGAGCAATCCTGATCTGGTGATCCGCGGCGGCACCGTTGCGGATGGTCGCGGCGGCGAGCTGTTCGAGGCTGATGTCGCCATCACCGGCGGGAAGGTCAGCGAGGTCGGCAAGGTCTCTGGCAAAGGTGCCGAGGAAATCGACGCACGCGGAAAACTGGTGACGCCGGGTTTCGTCGACGTGCACACCCATTACGACGGTCAGGTCACCTGGAGCCAGGACATCACGCCGTCCTCGCAGAACGGCGTCACCACCGCGATCATGGGCAATTGCGGCGTCGGCTTTGCGCCGTGCAAGCCCGCCGACCACACCCGCCTGATCCAGTTGATGGAAGGCGTCGAGGACATTCCCGAGCCTGTCCTGAGCGCCGGCATTCCGTGGGCGTGGGAGAGCTTTCCGGACTACATGAACTGGCTCTCCAAGCGCGATTTCGACATCGATGTCGGCGCGCAGCTGCCGCATGCGGCGCTGCGGGTCTATGTCATGGGCGAGCGCGGCGCGCGCCGCGATCCATCGACCGCGGAGGACAATGCCGCGATGGCGAAGCTCGCGGGCGAAGCGGTTCGCTCCGGCGCGCTCGGCTTCTCGACCTCGCGCACGCTCAACCACCGCACCTCGACCGGCGACTTCACACCGACGCTGAAGGCCGGCGAGGACGAGCTCACCGCGATCGCAGGTGCGATGCACAGCCAGGGCCGCAGCGTGCTGCAATTCGTGCTCGATCTCTCCACTATCCACGAAGATTTGCCGATGATGCTGCGGGTCGCCGACACGACGAAGTGTCCGATCTCGTTCTCGATCACACAGAACGACAGATCGCCGAACCGCTGGCGCCAGACGCTGGACGAGATCAATGCAGCGGCGAAGCGCGGCCTCTCCATCACCGCCCAGATCGCGGCGCGCCCGGTCGGCCTGCTGCTCGGGCTCGAGCTGTCGCGCAATCCGTTCCAGACCCATCCGAGCTACAGGGCGATCGCGCATCTTCCCTTGAAGGAGCGGCTGGCGCGGCTGCATCAGGGCGATGTGCGCAAGGCGATCCTGAGCGAGACGGCAACCGCCACCGACGATCCACTGTTCTTCCGGCCCAACTACGACAAGATGTTTCTGCTCGGCGATCCCCCCGATTACGAGCAGCCGCCCGAGAACGCGCTGGGGCCGCAGGCGCGCAAGCAGGGCCGTCAGCCGGAAGAGCTCGCCTATGATGCGATGCTGTCGGACGAGGGCCGCGGCATGCTCTACGTGCCGTTCCTCAACTATGCCGACGGCAATCTCGACGCGACGCGCGAGATGCTGATCGACCCGCAATCGGTGCCGGGCCTGTCCGACGGCGGCGCACATTGCGGCATCATCTGCGATGCGAGCTTCCCGACCTATCTGCTGACGCACTGGACGCGCGACCGCACGCGCGGCGAGAAGCTGTCGATCCCGTTCGTGGTCGCGGCGCAGGCGCGCAAGACCGCGCTCTCGGTCGGCCTCACCGATCGCGGCCTGATTGCGCCCGGCTACAAGGCCGACGTCAACGTGATCGACTATGACCGCCTGCATTTGCATCCGCCGAAGGTGCACTACGATCTGCCGGTGGGCGGGCGGCGGCTGTTGCAGGACGTCGACGGCTACGAGGCGACGATCGTCTCAGGCGTGGTGACGCGGCGACACGGCGAGGCCACGGGCAGGCGGCCGGGGAAGTTGATTCGTGGGGCGCAGGGGCTCGCGAGCTAGCGGCGTTGTTGCTTACCCTCCCCTGGAGGGGTCCGGGACGAGCGTAGCTCGCCCGTAGGTCGGCTCACATGGAGCGCAGCGAAATGTGAGACGGGGTGGAGTGACAGTCTCTCCCCAACCAACGGAGCCCGAGCGGAGAGATCACCCCACCCCGCTCGCGCTTCGCGCGATCGACCCTCCCCCTCCAGGGGAGGGTAAGAGAGCAGCCCCTTACGTCGGCGACACCACGCCCTTCAGCGCAGCTGGCTGCGGGGCGGCACCGCGCGTCAGCCTGGCCTTTTCCGAGTTCGGCCACAGCAGCAGCAGGCCGAGCAGGCCGGAGCCGACCATGATCACGGCGTTGATGGTGAAGCCGGCCATGTAACCATCGACCGTGCTGCCGGCACGCTGGATCATCGCCCCCATCACGGCCGGCGCGATGATGCCGGCCAGCGTGTAGAGCGCACCGTAGATCGCGAGGATCGCGCCGCGCTGCGACGTCGGCGTGAACTCGCCAAGCATCGGCGGGCAGACCACATAGATCGCCCCGCACAGGCCAGAGCCGACCACGAGCAGCGCGATCTGGAGGCCCGCGCCCTGAACGTGCGGCATCGTCGCCAGAATCAACCCGCCGATCACCAGCGGCACCGAGCCGAGCACGCCGCGCGCCACGCGGGTGTTGTAGCCGCGCGCCATCATCACCTGCGAGATCCATCCGGTGAGAATGACGATGGTGGCGCCGAACACCCAGGGCAGGATCGAGATGAAGCCGGCCTGGCTCTGCGAGAAGCCGAGCCCCTTGACGATGAACGGCGTGAACCAGGTCAGGCCGAGCGAGAGCGCCCAATAAGCACCGAAGGTCGCCGCGACACAGCCGATGAAGGTGCGAGAGGTGAGAAGCTGCAAGTAAGGGATCTTCTGCTCGGTCGCGGCCAGGACCTGCGTGTCCTCCAGCGGGCCTTCCTTGCCGAGCGCGAGCCAGGCACACACCCAGATCAGGCCGACGACGCCGAGCGCGCCGAAGGCGTAGTGCCAGGAATGGTTGACGATGATCCAGTTCAGCGCCGGCACCGCGAGGATGACGCCGAAGGCCGAGCCCTGCGACAGGATCGCGGTCGGCAGCGTGCGCTTCTCGTCGGGGAACCATTTGTAGATGGCGTGCGCGGCGACCGAGAAGGCCGGGCCTTCGCCGGCACCCAGCACGATGCGGCAAATCAGCAGCGTGGTGAAGGAGACGGTGCCAACCATCGGAAACTGCGCCAGCGCCCAGATCACTGCGAGCACGAGCAGCACCCAGCGCGTCGGCACCTTGTTGACGATGAAGCCGACCACGATGGCGGCGATCGAGAACAGGAAGAAGAACGAGGAGCCGAGCAGGCCGAACTGCTCCGGCGTGAGCTTCAGATCGGTCATGATCGGCACGCCGGCGAGACCGACGACGATCTTGTCGGCGAAGTTCACGACCATGAAGAGGAAGAGGAGAAACGTGACGGTCCAGGCACCCTTTGGCGTTCCCTTGGTCCCGATCGCCTTGCCGGCTCCCTCCGTCGTTCCCTCAACGCTCATGATTCTCCCCCGTCGATGTCTTTTGGCACTTTTTTGATTTGGCTGTCTTGGGAGCTAACAACGGCTTCGAGACCAACGCAACCCGGCATTTCCGCAGCAAGTGTGCTACGC
This sequence comes from Bradyrhizobium sp. ERR14, assembly GCF_014198235.1. Taxonomy (NCBI): domain Bacteria; kingdom Pseudomonadati; phylum Pseudomonadota; class Alphaproteobacteria; order Hyphomicrobiales; family Nitrobacteraceae; genus Bradyrhizobium; species Bradyrhizobium sp. ERR14. Next base: position 70,571 of record NZ_JACIHD010000003.1, read on the forward strand.
AGCAATTCCGCTAATTCCGCCCGGCGCCATTCATCGTGTTGAGCATCAAGAATCTCTCCAAGACCTTCTCCTCGGCCGGCGAGCCGGTCCATGTGCTGCGCGGCGTCGATCTCGACCTCAGGGCCGGTGAACGCGTCGCGCTGACGGGTGAGTCCGGCAGCGGCAAGAGCACATTGTTGCACCTGATCGCGGGACTCGATGCCGCCGATGGCGGCGCGATCCGGCTAGAGGACATTGAGGTCACCGCGCTGTCCGATGCAGGGCGCGCCAGCTTGCGGCGCGACCGGATCGGTCTGGTTTTTCAGCAATTCAACCTGATCCCGAGCCTGTCGGTCGCGGACAATCTGGCCTTTCAGGCGCGGATCGCCGACCGTCACGATGCAGCCTGGACCAAGGAGCTGGTCGAACGGCTCGGGCTCGGCGCTCTCCTGAAGCGCTATCCCGAGCAATTGTCCGGCGGCCAGCAGCAACGGGTCGCGATCGGCCGGGCGCTGGCGACAAGGCCGTCGCTACTGCTGGCGGATGAGCCGACCGGCAATCTCGATGAGGCCACCGCCGAGAACGTGCTGGCGCTGACGCGCGACCTCGTCGCGCGCACCGGCTGCGGCTTCCTGATGGTGACCCATAGCCTGCATCTGGCCGGCACGCTCGACCGCCATCTCACCCTGCATGCGGGGCGGATCGCATGAGACGCGCGCTCTGGGTGCTCGCGGTGCTGCTCAGCCATTGGCGGCGTCACAAGATGCAGTTCGCGACGCTGCTGGTCGGGCTGATCGCGGCGACCGCGCTGTGGAGCGGCGTGCAGGCCATCAACCAGCAGGCCCGCAACGCCTATGACCGCGCCGCCGCGACGTTCGGCGGCGTCCGCACCGCGATGCTGGTCGCGCCTGCTAGCGCGACATTTCCCCAGGAGCTGTTCATCAAGCTCCGCCGCGCCGGCTGGCCGGTGTCGCCGGCGCTGGAGGGCCGGGTCCAGATCAACGGACGTTCGGTGCGGCTGCTCGGGATCGAGCCGGTGACGCTGCCGCTCGAAATCGGCAATGCACCGCGTCTCGGCGCTGCGGATTTGGGCAGCTTTGTTGCACCGCCGGGCCAGACATTGGTGGCGCGGGAGACGCTGAGCGACTTGCAGGAAGCGGAGGGTGCTGCGCCCCCGATCAGCAACGGCGCGAAATTGCCGCCGCTGCGCGTGCTGCCGCAGCTCGCGCCCGGCGTGCTGGTGGTCGATATCGGCGTGGCGCAGCGTCTGCTGAACAAGCCGGATCAGCTGTCGCGGCTTCTGATCGGCAAGCCCAAGAGCAAGCCTGCGCCGCTGGCAAGCGTGGTCGGCGACCGATTGCAGCTGGTCGAGCCGAACGCGGAGACCGAGCTGGAACGCCTCACCGACAGCTTTCACCTCAACCTCACGGCGTTCGGCCTGTTGTCGTTCTTCGTCGGCCTGTTCATCGTCAACTCGGCCGTCGGCCTCGCTTTCGAGCAGCGGCTGCCGATGCTGCGAACGCTGCGCGCCTGCGGCGCCTCGGCGCGGCTGGTCAACACCGTGCTGGTAATCGAGCTCGTGGCGCTGGCGCTGATCGCCGGCCTGATCGGGCTCGTCTGCGGCTATTTCATCGCGGCCGTGCTGCTGCCCGACGTCGCGGCGTCACTGCGCGGGCTCTATGGCGCTCAGATCCCGGGGCATCTGACCTTACAGCCTGAATGGTGGCTCGCCGGCATCGGCATCAGCATTGCGGGCGCGCTCGTTGCGGCGGCGACCAGCCTGATCAAGGCGATCAGGATGCCGGTGCTGGCGACCGCGCAGCCGCACGCCTGGCAGCAGAGGCAGCGCCGCTGGCTGATCCTGCAGAGCTGTGCGGCCTGCGCCGTGTTCGCGGTCGCGCTGCTGTTGCTTCAGTACGGGCAATCCCTGATCGCGGGCTTTGGCGTGCTGGCGGCGCTGATGTTCGGCGCGGCGCTGATCCTGCCGGCGCTGCTCGAGATCATCCTGCTCGCGGGTCAGCGCGCCGCGAGAAAGCCGCTTGCGCTGTGGTTCTGGGCGGACAGCCGGCAGCAGCTTTCCGGATTATCGCTCGCGCTGATGGCGCTGCTGCTCGCGCTCGCCGTCAATGTCGGGGTGTCCACCATGGTGGAAACCTTCAGCCGCACCTTCCTCGGCTGGCTGAACGGACGGCTCGCAGCCGACGTCTACATCAGCGCCTCCGACAATGCGCAAGGCGTTGCCATCCGCAACTGGCTGCGCGAGCGCAGCGACGTGCAGGCGATCCTGTCGGGCGGCCGTGCCGAGGCGCAGGTTCAGGGCCAACCGGTGGAATTGCTCGGCCTGCCCGACCACGCGCTCTATCGCGAGCGCTGGCCGCTGCTGGAAGCCGCGCCGCGCGGCTGGAGCCGGCTCGTGCCGGGCAATGCCGCCTTCATCAGCGAGCAGCTCAGCCGCCGCCTCAACGTCCGCATCGGCGACGTCGTCGAGGTGCCGGCACCTAGCGGAACATGGCAGCTCGACATCGTCGGCATCTATGCCGATTACGGCAATCCCAGAGGGCAACTCACCGTCAACGTCGCGGCGCTGATCCGGCAGTTTCCGCAGACGCCACAGACGCGGATCGGCCTGATCGTCGCGAAGGAGAACATTCCCGGCCTGATCGCGGCCTTGCAGAAGCAATTCGCACTCGACGACCGCAGTGTGGCCGACCAGGCGACGGTGAAGGCCGAATCGATCCGCATCTTCAACCGCACCTTTGCAGTGACCTCGGCGCTGAATGCGTTCACGCTCGGTGTCGCCGGGATCGCGCTGTTCACGAGCCTGCTCACGCTGGCGAACTCCCGCCTGCCGCACCTCGCGCCACTGTGGGCGATCGGCATCACCCGGCCGCGCCTGGCCGCGATCGAATTGACCAAGACGCTGTCGGTGGCGCTGTTCACGGCGCTGCTCGCCGTGCCGCTCGGCCTCCTGGTGGCGTGGTGCCTGATCGCGATCGTGAACGTGAAGGCGTTCGGCTGGCGGCTGCCTTTCCACGTATTCCCGCTGCAGCTGGTTGAGCTGGTCGCGGTCGCGCTGCTCGCGTCGCTGCTTGCGGCGCTGTTGCCGGTGGTACGGCTGGCGCGGATGCAGCCGGAAAATCTCGTCAAGGTGTTTGCCAATGAGCGCTGATCGCATGTCGCGCCGCGCCTTCGCCGGCGGCATCGCCGCGCTGGTGCTCGCACGCCGCGCCAGCGCGCAGGGCTATGCCGGGCTCGGTGAGAAAGCGGATGGCTTTGGGAAGGTGACGCCGGGAAAGCTGTTTGCTTTTCCTGGCGATCACGGGCCGCATCCGGAGTTTCGTATCGAATGGTGGTATCTGACGGCAAACCTCGTCGACGGCAGCGGCGCGGCGTGCGGCCTGCAATGGACGCTGTTCCGTCAGGCGGCGCAGCCGGGCCCGCAAGGCGAAGGCTGGGCCAATCAGCAGGTGTGGATGGCGCACGCCGCGGTGACGCGCGCCGACACCCACCGCTTCAACGAAGTCTTTTCACGCGGCGGCGTGGGGCAGGCCGGCGTCACGGCAAAGCCGTTCGATGCCTGGATCGATGATTGGGAGATGAAGGGTTTTGAGCGCACCGACGATCGCACTTTGGCGCCGCTGGCGCTGAAGGCGTCCAGCACCGATTTCAGCTACGCCCTGACGCTGGAGGCCGACCGGCCGGTTGTCCTACAAGGCGATCGCGGCTACAGCCGCAAGTCGGAGCGTGGGCAGGCGTCCTATTATTACAGCCAGCCGTTCTACCGCGCCCGCGGCACGCTCACCATCGACGACAAACCGGTGGACGTGACGGGCCAGGCCTGGATGGACCGCGAATGGAGCAGCCAGCCGCTCGACGCCGACCAGACCGGCTGGGACTGGCTGTCGCTGCATCTGTCGTCCGGCGACAAGCTGATGCTGTATCGGCTGCGACAGAAGGACGGCAAAGACTATCCGTTCGGCAACTGGATCAGCGCTGCCGGCGAAACGCAGATGATCGCGGGAGGCGACATCCAGATGATCCCGAAGGCGACGGCGGAGGTTGCGGGACGCAAGCTGCCGGTGGAGTGGCAGATCGCGATCCCGTCGCGATCGTTCTCGATCCACTGCAAGCCGCTCAATCCCAGGGCCTGGATGGGGACCGGCTTCTCCTATTGGGAGGGGCCGATCAGCTTTGCCGGGACGCATGACGGCGTTGGCTATCTCGAGCTGACCGGGTATTGAAGCGCGGTCTGTTTGAAGGAACCAGCGATGTATCATTTCACCGCCCTCGTCACGCTGCTGGCGATCGCGTTTTATTTCTTCACCGCCATCAACGTGTCGCGCTCGCGCACCAAGACCGGCGTCAAGGTGCCGGCGATGTCCGGCCATCCGGATTTCGAACGCGCCTTCCGCATCCAGATGAACACGCTGGAATGGATGCCGATTGTCCTGCCGGCGCTCTGGCTATTCGCGATCTATATCGGCGACGGCATCGCGGCAGCGATCGGCGCGGTCTGGATCATCGGCCGCGTCGTCTACTTCATCGGCTATACGAAGGCGGCAGCCAAGCGCGGCACCGGCTTTGCGATCCAGGCGCTCGCCGCCATGGCGCTGTGGGCGGGGGCGCTTGGAGCGGTGGTGTTGCGGATGGTGTGAGGGATGATCTGCGGCCCCACGTTTCGCTGTCGTCCCGGACAAGCGTAGCGAAGCGGAGCGCTGATCCGGGACCCATACTCACAGGGAGAGGTTTGGCGAAGACTCGAAGTTATCAGCCCGCGCGACAACTTCCCCCTGGGGTTATGGGTCCCCGCGTTCGCGGGGACGACAGAGAGTTTGTGGCACGAGCGTGGGTCCCGGCTCTGCGCAGCAGCGTTTTACGCTGCAGCGCGTCCGGGACACGAGAGCCGTCACTTCGTCAGCGGGCAGCCGCTTTCCTTGGCCGTGAAGAAGGCCTTGTCGCCGGGGACGGTGGCGAGCAGCTTGTAATAGTCCCAGGGCTTCTTCGATTCCGAGGGTTTCTTGACCTCGAACAGATACATGTCGTGGACCATGCGGCCGTTCTCGAGCACCTTGCCGCCCTGCGCGAAGTCATCGTTGACCGGGAGTTCCTTCAGCTTCTTGGCGACGGCTTCCGGATCCTTGGTGCCGGCGGCCTTGACCGCCTTGAGATAGCTCAGCGTCGCGGAGTAGGTGCCGGCGTGGATCATGCTCGGCATCCGGCCGGTGCGTTTGAGGAAGCGTTCGCCGAGATTGCGGGTCTTGTCATTGAGATCCCAGTAATAGCCCTCGGTCAGCACCAGGCCTTGCGCGGCCTGCAGGCCGAGGCCGTTCACTTCGGCAAGCGTCATCAGCAGGCCGGCAAGCTTCTGCCCGCTGGCGACGATGCCGAACTCGGACGCCTGCTTGATCGAGTTGGTGGTGTCGAGGCCGGCATTGGCGAGACCGACGATCTTCGCCTTCGAGCTCTGCGCCTGCAGCAGGAAGGAGGAGAAGTCCGACGAGTTGAGCGGCACGCGCACCGAGCCGACCACCTTGCCGCCATTGGCGGTGACGATCTCGCTGGTGTCCTTCTCCAGCGCGTAGCCGAAGGCGTAGTCCGCGGTGAGGAAGAACCAGGTGTCGCCGCCGGCCTTGGTCAGCGCACCACCGGTGCCGACGCCGAGCGCGCGGGTGTCGTAAGCCCAGTGGAAGCCGTAGGGCTGGCACGCATCGCCGGTGAGTCGCGAGGTCGCCGCGCCGACGACGATGTCGATCTTCTTCTTTTCCTTGGAGAGCTCGTGGATCGCGAGCGCGACCGAGGAGGTCGTCAGCTCCGTGATCATGTCGACGTTCTCGACGTCGTACCAGCGCCGCGCGATCGAGCTCGCGAGGTCAGGCTTGTTCTGGTGGTCGGCGGTGACGAGCTCGATCTTCTGGCCGAGCACCTCGCCGCCAAAATCCTCGATCGCCATCCTGGCCGCCTCGACCGACCATTTGCCGCCGTAATCGGCATAGACGCCGGATTGGTCGTTGAGGATGCCGATCTTGACGCCTTGCGCGGAGGCCGGCGCCGCCAGCACCAGAGCAGAGGTTGCGACGGCGGCCAAAAGTGCTGATTTCATCTGTTAGCTCCCAGCAGTTTTCTGTTTTGAAATCGCGCGGATACTAGTGAAGAACCCCGCGCCTGCCCATCCATTTCAAGTTGGTCGTTAGTATGGGCGTGTGCCAATTGGCATCGCGGGTGGCGCGACAAAATGAGCTGTCGTCCCGGACGAGCGAAGCGAAGATCCGGGATCCCGGCGCGAGCGCTTGCGCTCGTCGCCATAACCACAGGGAGAGGTTTGGGGCGAACCTGGTTACTCCGAGTCTTCGCCAAACTGCTCCCTGTGGCTATGGATCCCCGCTTTCGCGGGGACGACACTTGGAGTGAGGGGAAGCAAGTGGCCGCCACCGACAACTAGGGGCCTGCCACCTGCGGCTTCTTCCCCTCATTCCGCCTTTCCGCCAGGTTCCGCACCACCACGTAGAAGATCGGCGTGAACAACAGGCCGAACAGGGTGACGCCGATCATGCCGAAGAACACGGCGACGCCGACGGCCTGCCGCATTTCCGAGCCGGAGCCGCTCGATATCACCAATGGCAGCACGCCGAGGATGAAGGCGAAGGACGTCATCAGGATCGGTCGCAGGCGCAAGCGGCAGGCGTCGATCACCGCCTCCAGCCGCGGCTTGCCTTCGTTCTCGATGTCGCGCGCGAACTCGACGATCAGGATCGCGTTCTTGGCCGCCAGCCCCACCAGCACGACGAAGCCGATCTGGGTGAGGATGTTGACGTCCTGGCCCATGATGCGCACGCCGATGGTGGCAGCGAGCAGGCACATCGGCACGATCAAAATCACCGCGAACGGCAGGGTCCAGCTGCCATATTGCGCAGCGAGCACGAGGTAGACGAACAGCACGCAGATCGGAAACACGTAGAGGCCGGCATTGCCGCCGGTGATCTGCTGATAGGACAGATCGGTCCATTCGAAGGTGAAGCCGCTCGGCAAGGTGTCGTCCGCCAGCTTCTTGATGGTGTTGAGCGCCGTGGTCGAACTGGTGCCCGGTGCCGGCTCGCCCTGGAGCTCGGACGCCGCATAGAGATTGTAGCGCGCGACGCGGTCGGGACCCGAGACGTCCCTGAACTCGACCACGCTGCCGAGCATCACCATGTCGCCGGCGGCGTTGCGCGTGCGCAGGCGTGCGAGGTCGCTGGGCTCTTTCCGGAACGGGAAGTCGGCCTGCGCGGTGACGTGATAGGTGCGGCCGAACAGGTTGAAGTCGTTGACATAGGTCGATCCGAAATAGCTCTGGATCGTGTCGTTGATATTGGAGATGGGAACACCGAGCTTCTGCGCCTTGGTGCGGTCGATGTCGACGAAGAGCTGCGGCGTGTTGGCCGAGAACGGCGAGAACACCGTGGGGCCGAGCAGCGATGGCGATTTGCGCGCCGCGGCGACCAGCTCGTCGGTGGCCGCGGCGAGCAACTCAGGCCCGCGGCCCTGGCGATCCTGGATGCGGATGGTAAAGCCGCCGCCGGTGCCGATGCCAGGCACGGCCGGCGGCGGAATCACGATGATGAAGGCGCCTTGGATCGCCTGCAGCCGCTTGCGCAGCTCGCCGGTGATGGCGTTGGCCGTCAACCCTTTCTTGATCCGCGCCTCCGGTTCATCGAACACCGGGAACAGCGCCGCGGCATTACCCGCCTGCGTGCGCGTCGCGCCGGAAAAGCCGGCAAAGGCCGCGACGCGGACGATGCCAGGCGTGTCCAGCGCGATCCGCTCGATCTCGCGCACGACCTCGGTGGTGCGCGCCAGCGATGCTGCTCCGGGCAATTGCACGGAGACGATGACATAACCGCGGTCCTGCGCGGGGATGAAGCCCTGCGGGGTCGTCACGATCAGCCAGCCGGCGCTGCCGATCAGCGCGACGTAGATCAGGATCATCACCACCGCATGGCGGATGACGAAATCGGCGAGGCCGGCATAGCCGTGCGCCAGCCGGTCGAACACACGGTTGAAGACCGCGGTGAAGGCGCCCCACGCCCGCGCGACGACATTCCAGCTTGCCGGCGGCCGCTTCTCCTCGTGCGGCACCAGGATCTGCGAGGCCAGCGCCGGCGACAGTGTCAGCGAGCAGAAGCAGGAGATCGCCGTCGCGACCGCAATGGTGACGGCGAATTGCTGGAAGAACTGCCCGGAAATACCGCCCAGAAACGCGGTCGGGACGAACACCGCGCACAGCACCAGCGCGATCGAGACCAGCGCGCCGCCGACCTCCTCCATGGTCTTGAGCGCGGCGTCGCGCCGGCTCATGCCGTGCTCGAGATGGCGCTCGACGTTCTCGACCACCACGATGGCATCGTCGACCACGATGCCGACCGCGAGGACGAGACCGAACAAAGTGAGATTGTTGATTGAGAAGCCCAGCGCCGCCATCACCGCGAAAGTGCCGACCAGCGACACCGGGATCGCGATGATCGGTATGATCGCGGGCCGCCAGCCCTGCAGGAACACCAGCACGACGATGACCACGAGCAGCATCGCCTCGTAGATGGTCTTGATCAGCTCGTGGACGGACTGGGCGATGAACTCGGTCGGGTTATAGCCGATATTGTAGTCGAGACCTTTTGGGAAGCTCTCCTTCAGCCTCGTCATGGTGTCGGAGATGTTCTTTGCCGTCGCGAGCGCGTTCGATCCCGGCCGCTGCGTCACCAGCATGGCGACGGCGGATTTACGCAGCAGGAAGCTGTTGGTGCTGTAGGCGAGCGCGCCGAGCTCGATGCGGGCGACGTCGCGCAACCGCACCACGCGGCCGTCGGAGCCGGCCTTGATCAGGATGTCCTCGAACTGCTTCAGGTCCTTCAGGCGGCCGGTGAAGGTGAGGTTAGGCTGGAAGGCGCGGTCGGCAATCGGCGGCTCGGCGATCTGGCCGCCCGCAATCTGCACGTTCTGGGCGCGGATCGCGGCCAGAACCTCGGCCGAGGTCAGGCCGAGATTGGCAATTCTATCGGGGTCGAGCCACAGCCGCATCGAATAGTCGCGCGCGCCGAAGATCTGGATGTCGCCGACGCCGTCGAGACGCAGCAGCTGGTCGCGGACCTGCAGCAGCGCGTAGTTGGAGATGTAGAGCTGGTCGAAGGTGTCGTCCGGCGACAGCATGAACACGACCATCAGGATGTCGGGCGAGTTCTTGCGGGTGGTGACGCCGTTGCGCTGGACCTCCTCGGGCAAGCGCGGCTGCGCGATCGCGACGCGGTTCTGCACCAGCACCTGGGCCTTGTCGAGATCGGTGCCGAGCTTGAAGGTGACGGTGATGGTGAGCTGGCCGTTCGAGGTGGCCTGGCTGTAGAGATACAGCATGTCCTCGACGCCGTTGATCTCCTGCTCGATCGGAGCTGCGACCGTGTCGGAAACGGTCTGCGCGGAAGCGCCGGGATATTGCGTGGTGACGACGACGGTCGGCGGCACCACTTGCGGATATTCGGAGACCGGCAGCGTGGTGTAGGCGATCGCGCCGACGATCAGGAGCACGATCGACAGCACCATCGCCAGGATGGGCTGGTTGATGGAGAGACGACCGAGATTCATGACTTGCCACCGGCCGGGGCTTGCGCGGTCTGCGGGGCTACCTTGGCACCGACACGGGCACGCTGGATGCCGTTGACGATGACGCGGTCCTCGGCCTTCAATCCTTCGCGGATCACGCGCAGGCCGTCATCGAGCGGCCCGAGCACCACGGGACGCGCCTCGACGGTGTCGTCGGGTTTCACCACGAACACGATCTTGCGGGACTGGTCGGTCGCGACGGCAGCATCCGGAATAAGCAACGCCTCATAGGGCGCGCTGCCGATCAGCCTGACACGCCCGAACTGGCCCGGCAGGATCGACAGATCGGTATTCTTGACCACGGCGCGGCTGCGTAGCGTGCCGGTCGAGACGTCGAGCCGGTTGTCGAGGAAGTTGATGGTGCCTTCATGCGACGGCTTGGTTTCGCCGGCGAGCGTCACCTGCACGGGATTGGCCGTATCGCGCGAGCTCGGACGCTTACCTTCGAACCACAGCTTGCTGTATTTGATGAAGGTCGCCTCATCCATGTCGAAATAGACGTAGATCGGGTCGAGCGTGACGATCGAGGTCAGGAGGGTCGAAGAGCCATTGTCGCTGCCCTGCACGAGATTGCCGGGGCTGACGAGATGGCGGCTGACGCGGCCGGTCAACGGCGCCGCCACATGGGTGAATTCGATGTTCAATCTGGCGGCTTTCAGCGCGCCTTCAGCCTGCACCTCCGCCGCATGCGCAGCTTGCAGGGCCTGGCGGCGCTGGTCGACGACCTGCTCGGAGACGGCGCTGGTCTGCACCAGGCTGAGGCCGCGGTCGAGCTCGCGCTTGGCAAGCTCCACCTTGGCGCGGGCATCCGACAGCTGCCCTTCCGCCTGCGTGGCCACCGCCTCGAACGGACGCGGGTCGATCACGTAGAGCAGGTCGCCCTGACGCACGATGGCGCCGTCCTGGAATTCGACCGAGTTGACGAAGCCGCCGACGCGCGGGCGCACCTGCACCTCCTCCACCGCCTCAAAGCGGCCGGTGAACTCGTCCCAATCGGTAACGGTGCGCTTGACCGGCTGGGCGACCGTCACGGGCGCCGGCGGCGGGGCAGCGCCTTGCGAGGCGGGCTGCCCGCAACCGGTGAGCGCGAATGAAGCGACGAGGAGACCCGCTAGTGCGCAATGCCGCGGCTGGACGAATTCGTGCTTTTTGACAAGTCGCTCGCTTCCATCCGGTCCAGCCATCCCAGGTCCTCGCATCGTCCGCATGTCAAAAGCCGCGGAAAAAGCAGGGTAGGCATTTACCCGCGGGCGTCCCAAGATGGGTGGAGTTGATGACCACTTCAAGACCAAAGCGCGTGCAGGGCTTCCGAGCGCGCCCTGACCGGATGGCGGGTTGACAGGGGGTGAGTGGAGCTCTCTCGCGCGATACGAGACTGGTGACGAAGGCACGACGCCACCCTCCCCTGGGTAGGGCTATCGCGTATGGATTTCGTGAGGGCCGCGGGCTTGCTCCGCCTCTCCCGCTTGCGGGAGAGGCCGACGCGCTCGCAGAGCGCGGCGGGTGAGGGTTGTCACCACTCGGGGACATCGTCCGCAATTCTCAACAATCCCAATGCGGAGACAGCCCCCACCCCAGCCCTCCCCCGCAAGCGGGAGAGGGAGCCGACTGCCAATGCCGCCGCATCGTGCACACCATCTCCTGGAGGGAGGGTAAGAGAGAGAGAGCCAGCGCCTTCGCACATGACGAACGCCATCCGCTCGGCTAGATTGCCCTTACAAAAACAAGACGAATTGTCCGGGAGGACAGGCGTGCACCAGGGACGTGTCGTTTTCGGCGCGATCGAGGAGGTCGTGTTCGGCCATCCTGCAACTGAGGCCATCGTCGCGCAGATGGACCGGCTGGGAACGCGCCGCGCCTTCCTGATGGTTTCGGGCACGCTGAACCGGCAGACCGACGAAATCAGCAAGATCAAGGAAGCTCTGGGACCCCGCTGCGCCGGCCTGTTCGATGCCATGCCGGCGCACACGCCGCGCGAGGCGGTGATCGCGGCAACCAACGCGGCGCGCGAGGCCGGCGCCGATTTGATCGTCACCGTGGGCGGCGGCTCGATCACCGACGGCGCCAAGGCGGTGCAGCTTTGCCTCGCCAACGGCATCGACGATATCGACGGCATCGAGCGGATTCGCGTGCACAAGGGCGTCGCACCGGAGATGACGGCGCCGACCGTGCGCCAGGTCAGCGTGCCCACCACGATCGCCGGCGGCGAGTTCTCATCCATTGCCGGCGTGACCGACCGAGCTGCGCATGTGAAGCAGATGCTGCGGCATCCGCTCGCCGTGCCGCGCGCGACCATCCTCGATCCCGCCATCACCGTGCACACCCCGGAATGGCTGTTCCTGTCGACCGGCATCCGCGCCATCGACCATTGCGTCGAAGCGATCTGCTCGCGCGAGACACATCCCTATGCCGACGCGCAAGCGGTGAAGGGCCTCGCCATGCTCGCCGACGCGCTGCCGCGGGTAAAAGCCGACCCCGCCGATCTCGACGCGCGGATGGATGCGCAGATCGGCACCTGGCTGTCGATGGGCGCGCTCGCGGCCGGCGTTCCCATGGGCGCGAGCCACGGCATCGGCTACGTGCTGGGCGCGGCCTTCGACGTGCCGCACGGCTACACGTCCTGCATCATGCTGCCGGCGGTGATGCGCTGGAACGCGAGGGACAACGCCGAGCGCCAGATGATCGTCGCCGCTGCCATGGGCTATCCCGGCCACAACGCCGCCGACGTGCTCGATGCCTTCATCCGCTCGCTCGGCATGCCGCGCAGCCTCGCAGAGGTGCGTGTATCGCCCGAGCATTTCGAGACAATCGCCGAGCAGGCGATGCGCACCAACTGGATCCCGCGCAACCCGCGCAAGATCGAAGGCCCGGCGCAGGTGCGCGAAATCCTGCTTCTCGCCGCATAGTCCAAAGCCGGAGGATAGATGTACCCAGGTCAGCATGCCCGCCTACGCCCGCTGCAGCCCGCCTTCATCATGGCGGCCACAGGCGAGGCCGTCACCTATCGCGAGCTCGATGCGCGCAGCAATCGGCTGGCCCATCTGTTCCGCCAGCACGGCTTGAAGCGGCTCGACCATTACTCGATCTTTATGGAGAACAATTCGCGCTATCTGGAGGCCTGCGGCGCCGGCGAACGCTCCGGGCTGTACTACACCTGCATCAACTCCTTCCTGACGCCAGGCGAGCTCGCTTATCTGCTGGTCAACAGCCAGTCGAAGATCCTGATCACCTCGGTGGCGAAGCTCGACATCGCCCGCGAGGCGATCAAGGCCTGCCCCGACATCAAGCTCTGCATCGTCGCCGACGGCCCGGGCGAGAGCGAGCGCATCGTCGGTCTTGCGGACGTCACCGCCGATATGCCGGCAACGCCGATCGCCGACGAGTGGCTCGGCACCGCCATGCTCTATTCATCGGGCACGACCGGACGGCCCAAGGGCATCCTGCGGCCGCTGCCGGAGGAGCCCCCAAAGCACAATCTGCCGCTGTTCGATTTCCTGACCAGGCTCTGGCACTACCGCGAGGGCATGGTCTACCTCTCGCCGGCCCCGCTCTATCACTCGGCGCCGCAGGCGGCCGTGAACCTCACGATCCGCATGGGCGGCACCGTGATCATCATGGAGAGCTTCGATCCCGAGCGTTATCTCGAGCTGGTCGAGCGGTGGGGCATCACCCACACCCAGCTGGTGCCGACCATGTTCTCGCGCATGCTGAAGTTGCCGGAGGAGGTGCGCAAGCGCTACGACCTGTCCTCGCTGGAGATCGCGATCCACGCCGCCGCGCCCTGCCCGGCTCTGGTCAAGGACGACATCATTAAATGGTGGGGCCCGATCATCCACGAATATTACGGCGCGACGGAAGGCCTCGGCTTCACCGCCTGCAACAGCGAGGAATGGCTTAGCCATCGCGGCACCGTCGGCAAGGTGCTGCTCGGCGACCTCCACATCCTCGACGAGAACATGCGGGAATGTCCGACCGGAACCCCGGGCCAGGTCTGGTTCAAGACCGCCTCGCCATTCGAATATTTCAACGATCCGGAGAAGACCAAGGAGGCGCGCTCGGCCGACGGCAGCATGAGCACGGTCGGCGATGTCGGCTATGTCGATGCCGACCGGTTTCTCTACCTCACCGATCGTGCCACCTTCATGATCATCTCCGGTGGCGTGAACATCTACCCGCAGGAATGCGAGAATTTGCTGATCACCCATCCCAAGGTCGCCGATGCCGCGGTGTTCGGCGTGCCCAATCCCGATCTCGGCGAAGAGGTGAAGGCGGTGGTGCAGCCGATGCCTGATGTCGTGCCGGACGAGGCCCTCGCCGAAGAGCTGATCGCATTCTGCGCAAAATCGCTGTCACGGCAGAAGGTGCCGCGCTCGGTCGATTTCGAGAAGGAATTGCCGCGGCTGCCGACCGGGAAGTTGTACAAGCGGCTGCTGCGGGACCGGTATTGGGGGAACAAGGCGTCGCGGATTGTGTGAGGGCGCGGCGGCGAGCTTGTTCATACGATTGCGCGCAACACCAGCACCGGAACCATCTCTTCGCACCTGCACTCTCACATCATGAGAGTAAGACCTGCGGCCTTCGGTCATCCGAATTGTCGAGGCGGCATGCGGCCTTACCGGTTGCCTCCCTCAACTCGCGTGCTATCGTCGCGACAAACAGGCCGCAAAGGCCCAAAAGACTGACGTCCAGGGAGGATGAGCATGCGGAGCGTGTGGGCGCTCGCCGCAATGGCGGCGCTATCTGTGCTGACGGCCTCAACCACCACGCTCGCCGGCGAGCCCAAGCAGGGCGGCGTCCTGCGAATGTATCACCGCGACAGCCCGGCCAACGCATCGATCCTCGAGGGCGCGACCTATTCGGTCAACGTGCCGTTCATGGGCGTCTTCAATAACCTCGTCATTTACGACCAGCACATCGCGCAGAACAGTCCTGAGACCCTGCGGCCTGAGCTCGCCGAAAGCTGGTCCTGGAGCAGCGACAACAAGAAGCTGACGTTCAAGCTGCGCCAGGGCGTCAAATGGCACGACGGCAAGCCGTTCACATCGGCCGACGTCAAATGCAGCTTCGATCTGCTGATGGGCAAATCGCAGCAGAAGCTTCGGCAGAATCCGCGCAAGGCCTGGTACAACGAAGTCAACGAGATCACGACGAGTGGCGATTTCGAGGTCTCCTTCGACCTGAAGCGGCCACAGCCGTCACTGCTGGCGATGCTCGCGTCCGGCTATACGCCGGTCTATCCCTGTCACGTCTCGCCGGCGGACATGCGCACCCATCCGATCGGGACCGGACCGTTTAAATTCGTCGAGTTCAGGGCCAATGAATCGATCAAGCTGACGCGAAATCCGGACTATTGGAAGAAGGGCCTGCCCTATCTCGACGGCATCGAATACACGATCATCACGAACCGCTCGACCGCGATTCTCGCTTTCGTCGCCGGCAAGTTCGACATGACCTTCCCGACGCACATCACGATTCCGCTCCTGAAGGACATCAAGTCGCAGGCGCCGAACGCGACCTGCGTCGTCGAGCCGACCAACGTTTCGACCAACATCATCGTCAATTCGACGTCCGCGCCGTTCGACAACATCGATATTCGCCGGGCGGTGGCACTTGCGCTCGACCGCAAGGCCTTCGTCGACATCCTGTTCGAAGGCCAGGCCGATATCGGCGGCACCATGCTGCCACCGCCTCAGGGCATCTGGGGCATGCCCAAGGACAAGCTCGAGACCATTCCGGGCTACGGCCGGGACGTGAACGCGAATCGGGAAGAGGCAAAGAAGCTGATGCAGAAGGCGGGCTACGGTCCTGACAAGCATCTCGCGGTGAAGGTCTCGACGCGCAATCTGGCGGAATATCGCGACCCCGCCGTCATCCTGATCGACCAGCTCAAGAGCATCTATATCGATGGCGAGCTCGACGTCGTGGAAACCGCGAACTGGTTCCCGAAAGTCGCGCGCAAGGACTACATGCTGGGCCTCAATCTGACCGGCAACTCCGTCGACGACCCCGATCAGTCCTTCTACGAAAACTATTCCTGCGGGTCGGAGCGGAACTACACCAATTACTGCAACAAGGAGATCGAGAAGCTGTTCGACGTGCAATCGCAGGAGACCGACACCGCCAAGCGCAAGCCGCTGGTCTGGGACATCGACAAGAAGCTGCAGGAGGATGTCGCCCGTCCGATCATCTTCCATGCACGGGCCGGCACCTGCTGGCAGCCCTACGTCAAGGGCATCACGATCATGTCGAACAGCTCCTATAACGGCTTTCGCTACGAGGACGCGTGGCTCGACAAGTAGCGCGGCAGGCTGAAGGCTTCGGGATTTTGGTTTTGAGCATGATCTTGTCGGAAAACCGCTGCGCACCTTTCCGGATCATGCTCTAGCGGCTCGCGGAGGGCGAAGGATGTTTGCCTATCTGGTGCGACGCCTGTTCCTGATGCTCGTGACCCTGTTCGGGATCTCGGTCGTCATCTTCGTCCTGCTGCGCATCGTCCCGGGTAACATCGTCGACATCCTGTTCGCAGCCGCCGGCTATGTCGATCCCGCCGACAAGGCCAATCTGGAGAAGGAGCTCGGCATCGACCAGCCGCTGATCGTGCAATATTGGCACTGGATCAGCGGTTTTCTGCACGGCGACTTCGGCTACTCCTACGTCTCCGAAAAGCCCGCGCTGCAGGAGATATTGCCGCGGATTCCGATCACGGCAAAGCTAGCCGGCCTCGCGCTGCTATTCTCGGCCTCGATCGGTATTCCGCTCGGCGTCATCAGCGCGGTGAAGCAGGGCACACGGCTGGATTACGCATTGCGTGTCGTCAGCTTGAGCGGCTTGTCGCTGCCCTCGTTCTGGCTCGGCCTGCTCATCCTGACTGCGTCGGTGGCGATGTTCGGCCAGATGCCGATCTTCAATCCAAACCCGAAGACCTGGCTCGAGGCGTTCGCCACCTACGCCGTGCCGGCCGCCGCGGTCGGTTTCCGCAGCGCTGCGCTGACCATGCGCATCACGCGATCCTCGATGCTGGAGGTGCTGCGGCAGGACTACATCCGCACCGCGCGCGCCAAGGGCGCCTCCGATGCCGCCGTGAACTACCACCACGCGCTGAAGAACGCGATCCTTCCGGTGATCACCGTGATCGGCATCGAGGCTGCGTTCCTGATCGGCGGCCTGATCGTCACCGAGACGGTGTTCAACATCCCCGGCGTCGCCCGCTTCCTGGTCGAGGCGATCCGCTGGCGCGACTATCCGATCGTGCAGAACCTCGTGATGCTGATCGCCGTCGTGGTGGTGAGCGCGAATTTCATCGTCGACATGCTCTACGCCGTGTTCGATCCGCGCATCAGATACACGGATTAGGAGATCAATTTGGCCGCGATCGACTTCGACGTTGAACTGAGGCGGGCCGGCGCGCATGCGACCGGGGGCTGGCGCCGCGTACTGTTTTTGGCACAGCGGCATGTGCTGGGCGCCGCGGGCCTCGTCATCATGACCGTGTTCGTACTCACGGCCGTCTTCGCCGATTTCATCGCGCGCTACGATCCCCTGTCGATCGATTCGGCCCGCGCTCTGGCCCGCCCGAGCCTGGCGCACTGGATGGGAACGGACTCCTTCGGCCGCGACGTGTTCAGCCGCATCATCCACGGCGCGCGGATCTCGCTGGCGGTCGGGATCGGCTCGACCGCGCTTGGCGGCACGATCGGCGTCATCGTCGGCCTCACCTCCGGCTATCTCTCCGGCTGGGTCGATCTCGTGTTCCAGCGCGTCTCCGACGTCCTCCAGGCGCTGCCGCTGCTGGTCCTGGCGCTGGTGATGACGGCGGCACTCGGCCCATCGCTGCCGAACGTGATCATTGCGATTGCCATTCCGCTGATCCCGACGGTCGCGCGTGTCATCCGCGCCAACACGCTGGCGCTGCGCGAACTCCCCTTTATCGAAGCCGCCAAGTCGATCGGCATGAGCGAAGTGCGCATCGCGCTCCGCCACGTGCTGCCGAACACGCTGGCGCCGCTGATCGTACTCGCGACCGCCCAGCTCGGCTCGACCATCCTCACCGAGGCCTCGCTCTCCTTCCTCGGCCTCGGCATTCCCGAGCCTTATCCATCATGGGGCCGCATGCTCTCGGAGTCCGCCGCCGAATATGTCCGCACCGCGCCGTGGCTGGTGATCTTCCCGGGCATCGCGATCAGCCTCGCCGTGTTCGGCGCCAACCTGTTCGGCGACGCCTTGCGCGACATTCTTGATCCGAGGCAACGCGGCTGATGGCTGACAAACCCGACCTCGTGCTCGATGTGAAGAACCTGAAAACGGTATTCTTCACCAATTCCGGCCTGTTCAAAGCGGTCGACGACGTCTCCTTTACCGTGAAGCGCGGCGAGACGCTGGCGATCGTCGGCGAATCCGGCTGCGGCAAGAGCGTCACCGCGCTGTCGCTGATGCGGCTGGTGCCCGACCCGCCCGGCCGCATCGTCGGCGGCTCCGTCTCGCTCGAAGGCACCGATCTGCTGGCGCTGGACGAGGCGGAGATGCGTGCCATCAGGGGCAACCGCATCTCGATGATCTTCCAGGAGCCGATGACCTCGCTCAATCCGGTGATGCGGATCGGCGACCAGATCGTCGAGGCGGTGCGGCTGCACCGGAACATCCCGGCCAAAGAGGCCCAGAATATCGCCGTCGAGATGCTGCGCCTGGTCCGCATTCCCGAGCCGGCGCGACGCGCGAAGGAATATCCGCATCAACTCTCCGGCGGCATGCGCCAGCGCGCGATGATCGCGATGGCGCTGGCCTGCCGACCGGCGCTGCTGATCGCGGACGAGCCGACCACGGCGCTCGACGTCACCATCCAGGCGCAGATTCTGGCGCTGATCCTCGATCTGCAGAAGGAGCTCGGCACCGGGCTCGTGCTGATCACGCACGATCTCGGCGTGGTCGCGCAGACGGCGCAACGCGTGATCGTGATGTATGCGGGCCGCAAGGTCGAGGAAGCCAGCGTCGAAGCGCTGTTCGCCGCGCCGAAGCACCCTTATACGCGCGGGCTGATGGCCTCGATCCCGGCGGTGCCGGCATCCGGCGTCGCGGCGCCGGCACGGCTGAATGAAATTCCCGGCACCGTACCGTCGCTGGTGCGGCTACCGAAGGGATGCGCCTTCGCGCCGCGCTGCAAGCTCGCGATCAAGCGCTGCGAGGCTGAATATCCGCCGCTGGCGGATTGGGGCGGCGGACATCTTGCCGCCTGCTGGCGTGCGGAAGAAGTCGCGGAGGTGGCATGAGCAACGTTCTGCTCGAAGTCACCAACCTCAAGAAGCACTACCCGGTGCGGGCCGGCGTGCTGCGCCGGCAGGTCGGCACCGTGCACTCGGTCGACGGCGTCTCGTTCTCGCTGCATGCCGGCGAGACACTCGGGCTCGTCGGCGAGTCCGGTTGCGGCAAGTCGACGGTGGCGCGCAGCGTGTTGCGGCTGGTCGAGCCGACCTCGGGCCAGATTCACCTCGACGGCGAGGATATCACCCATCTGTCCAAGGCAGCACTGCGCCCGCACCGGCGCTCGATGCAGATCGTCTTCCAGGACCCGTTCGCCTCGCTCAATCCGCGCATGACCGCCGGCGACATCGTTGGCGAGCCGCTTGCGGTGCACGGGCTCGCCAGCGGCAAGGAACTGGAGGCGCGGGTCGCAACGCTGTTCGAGCAGGTGGGCTTGCGAGCCGACCAGATGGACAACTTCCCGCATCAATTCTCCGGCGGGCAGCGCCAGCGCATCTGCATCGCGCGCGCACTGGCGCTGGAGCCGCGCCTGATCGTCTGCGACGAGCCGGTCTCCGCGCTCGACGTCTCGATCCAGGCGCAGGTGATCAACCTGCTGATCGACCTGCAGCGCCAGCACGGCTTCTCCTATCTGTTCATCGCGCACGACCTCGCCGTGGTCGCGCACATCAGCCACCGCGTCGCCGTGATGTATCTGGGCCGCATCGTCGAGATCGCAGGCAAGGACGAGTTGTTCCGCAATCCGCGCCATCCCTACACGCAGGCCCTGCTCGCCTCAGTTCCGGTCGCCAATCCGCTCGCGAAGAAGCTCGCGCCGCTGGTCGACGGCGATGTGCCGAGCCCGGTCAATCCACCCTCAGGCTGCGCGTTTCACACCCGCTGCCGATTTGCGATGGAGCGTTGCAGGACGGAGCGGCCGGCGCTGCTGGACGCGGGCGCCGGGCATCAGGTCGCGTGTCTGCTCAATGAGGGCACGGGGCGGAGCAACACGGTTCCGTAAGGGTGGGTTAGCCTTGCGGACTGCGCGAAGCGTGGTCCGCAAGGCGTAACCCACCACTTCTGTTTCCGCGGAGATCAAAAAGGTGGATTGCGCCCGCGGACCGCGCTTGGCGCGGCCGCGGGCTAATCTAATCCACCCTACGCTCGGTACGATTGCGGAGCGTGCGGATCACCGGCCAGGCCGCCACGCTGCGGCCAGATGCTTGAGCGTGTGGCCCGAGACGAAGTGTCCTGTCGCTTCGAAAATGAGCGCGTCACCGAGTTCGAAAAGCTTCGCCAGCACATAAAAGAAGACCACGCCGCCGAGCGGCACGCCGAGCGCGCCAGGCTGCGGCCGCGCCAACGCCAGTCCCACGGCAAGTGCCATGCCGCCGAACTGCGCGACCACCCATGGCGTGAGATTGTCGCGAGCCACCCAGGCAGCCAGCAAGCCCGCAACCATCATCAGCACCAGCACCGCCTCGCCGGCGCGCACACTGACGCGCTCACTGGCCGCGATGCCCAGAAAGCCTGCGAATGCCACCGCCATGCCGAGACGATCAGCCACGAGCCGTTGCGGCATGTCGGGGTCCAGATGATAGAAGCCTGAGCCCAGGCAGGTGAGGATCAGGCCGACGAAAAACCAGCTTGCACCCACTGGCGCATCATGGCGGGCGCGCAGCCGCTCCGAGCCCCAGACGCCCATCGCGAGAAAGGCGAGATTGCTCAGCACATCGCCTGCGTTGGGCACGCCGAGCCAGGTGCGACTGTCGACGAAGTGCGGGATGTGCCAAGCGGCGGCGGGCAGCGCGGGGGCAAGGAGCGCCGACAGCGCCAGAACGCAGAGGGCTCCAATCAGGTATCCCTCGCGGAGTTGTGGGGCGACGAACGAGAAGCGGCGGGATACCGACGGGAGCATCGGATTGGTCGCTTGGGCGGGATCATTGACGCGCAACATGCCGGCTCCAAAATTGAACAGCGTTCATTATTTGTAGCTGAAAAATGAACAAGGTTCAAATTGAGTTCATACCTCGCGCCGATACGCAATTAAGCAACTGAATTAATAAGGGAATTTTTATCGCATGCGAGATGCCGTAGGGTGGGCAAAGCGGAGCGTGCCCACGACTTTTCTGCGATTAGCGCGAGATGGTGGGCACGGCGCTTTGCGCCTTTGCCCACCCTACGATTGCGGAGTTCGTGGCGCCGACTATGCCCCGATCTCCGCAACGATCCTGCCCGTCGTCACCTGCTCGCCTTCGGCGACGTCGATAGCCGCCACCACGCCGTCGACGCCGGCCTTGTGGACGTGCTCCATCTTCATCGCTTCAAGCGTCAAAACCGGTTGGCCAGCGGTGACGCGGTCACCCGGCTTGACCAGGACGGCGACGACGCGGCCGTTCATGGCGGCGCGCACCTTGCCGTCGCCGCCATTGGCAGCAGTGGCCTTCGGCGCGGCGAGCGTGAGATCGCTGACCGCGAGCGGGATGCCACGGTGCTGGAGATAGAGGCGGTCGCCGTCGCGCAGGAATTTTGCACTATCCATCAAGCCATCGTGGCGGAAGCGGACGGCGTCGGCGTCGAGTTGATCAATTTCGAATGTGTTTCGCCGGCCGTCGATGGCAACGGTGTAGCTACCATCGCGCTCGCGCGTGACTTCGAGTTCGTACGTCTGACCGGCGATCTCGATCTTCGCTGGCAGCGGAAAGGTGGCAGCGAGGCTCCGCCCGCCCTGCCATGACGGTGTGCGCGGGTTGGTGATATAGAGCAGCAGGCCCGCTAGCGCCAAGTCAAATGCCGCGTTCGCGCGCGGTGCCAGCAGCTCGTCGCGATGCGTACCGATGAAGGCCGTCGTCGCCTCGCCTGTGGCAAAGCCGGGATGACGGAGGCAGGACATCAGGAACGCCTGATTGGTCGTCACGCCAAATGCGGTGAGCTGCTCGAGGCCGACGATCAGCCGCCCCCTCGCCTCATCGCGCGTGGCGCCATGGCTGATCACCTTGGCGATCATGGAATCGTAGAACGGCGGGATCTCCGAGCCCGATCGCAGCGCGTGCTCGACGCGGATGCCGTCAGGCACCTGCCAGCGCGCCATGCGGCCCGACTGCGGCATGAAGTCATGCGCGGCATCTTCCGAGCACAACCGCACCTCGATGGCATGGTCGGAGAACTTGACGTCCTGCTGCTTCACCGGCAGCGGCTCGCCGCGCGCGACACGCAGCTGCAGCTCGACCAGATCGAGCCCGGTGATCGCCTCGGTCACGGGATGCTCGACCTGGAGACGCGTGTTCATCTCCATGAAGTAGAACGCGCCGCTCGCATCGAGCAGGAATTCCAGCGTGCCGGCGCCTTCGTAACGCAGCGCCTTCACCGCGGCGACCGCGACTTCACCCATCTTCGCGCGCAACACCGGCGTCACCGCAGGCGACGGCGCCTCCTCAATCAGCTTCTGGTGTCGCCGCTGCACCGAGCAGTCACGCTCGCCGAGATGGATGGCGTTGCCATGGCTGTCGCCGAACACCTGGATCTCGATATGGCGCGGGTTCTGAATGGCGCGTTCGAGAATGACGGTGGGGTCGCCGAACGCCGCGTTCGCCTCCGACCGCGCACTGCGCAGCGCATCCGGGAAGGACGCCGCGTCCGTCACGAGCCGCATGCCACGACCGCCGCCGCCGGCGACCGCCTTGATCATCACGGGAAAGCCGATCTTCCTGGCCTCCGCCAGCATGACTTCATCGCCTTGATCGGCACCCTGATAGCCGGGCACGCAGGGCACGCCGGCCTTCCTCATGATCTCCTTGGCGCCGGCCTTGTTGCCCATCGCCTCGATCGCCTGCGGCGACGGGCCGATGAAGACGAGGCCGGCGTCCTTGCAGGCTTGCGCAAAATCCTCGTTCTCGGCGAGGAAGCCGTAGCCGGGATGAACCGCATCTGCGCCGCTCGCTTTCGCCGCGGCGATGATCGCGGGGATGTTGAGATAGGATTGCGCCGGCAAGGCTTCGCCGATGCGCACGGCCTGATCCGCCTGCTGCACATGGATCGCATCGCGATCCGCATCCGAATAGACCGCGACGACGCCAAGGCCGAGCTGCCGGGCGCTGCGCATCACGCGCAATGCGATCTCGCCGCGATTGGCGACCAGGACCTTGAAGAACGGCCGGTGCTGCACTGATCCGTTCCTCATGGGCGGGCCACCGAGAACTGCATGCGCTGGGGATTCCGCGCGTCGCCTTCGCGGCAGATCGCGAGCACTTCGGACAGCACCGCGCGGGTGTCGCGCGGATCGATCACCCCATCGTCGAGCACGCGCGCGCTGGTCGAGAATACATCCATCTGGCCGTCGAACACGCCGATGATCTGCGCCTTCATGGCATCGAGCTTGTCCTTTTCGACCGGCTTCCCGCGCCTCGCGGCGGCCGCTTCCGTCACGATAGCCATGGTCTCGGCGGCCTGCTCGCCGCCCATCACCGCGGTCTTGGCGTTCGGCCAGGAGAAGCAGAAGCGCGGATGGAAGCCACGGCCGCACATGCCGTAATTGCCGGCGCCGAACGAGGCGCCGCAATAGATGGTGATCTGCGGCACCGTCGCCGAGGTCACCGCCTGGATCATCTTCGAGCCGTGCTTGATCATGCCAGCTTCTTCATAGGCCTTGCCGACCATGTAGCCGGTGGTGTTGTTGAGATAGAGGATCGGCGTGCCCGTCTGGCAGCACGCCTGGATGAAATGCGTTGCCTTGTTGGCGCCGGCGGGATCGAGCGGCCCGTTGTTGGTGATGATGCCGATCGCTTGTCCTTCGATGCGGGCGTGGCCGCAGACGGTGGCGGGTCCGTAGTTCGGTGCCATCTCGGTGAAATCGGAATCGTCGACGATACGTGCGATCACCTGCTTCATGTCGACGGAGCGCTTGTGGTCCATCGGCATGATGCCGAGCAGCTCGTCCTGGTCGTAGCGCGGCGGCTTGAATTCCGACGCCGTCCTGCCCGGTCGCTCCCATTGCAGCGCCGCCATGATCTCGCGCGCGATGCGCAGTGCATCGCGGTCGTCCTCGGCGAGGTAGTCGCCGAGACCGGACACTTGCGTGTGCATCTCGGCGCCACCGAGCTCTTCTTCCGTAGCGATCTCGCCGGTCGCGGCCTTCAGCAGCGGCGGCCCCGCGAGGAAGGCGCGGGTACGGCCGCGCACCATGACGATGTAGTCGGAGAGACCCGTCTGATAGGCGCCGCCGGCAGTCGAGGAGCCGTGCGTGACGGTGACGACGGGCAGGCCTGCCGCAGAGAGCCGCGCCAGATTGCGAAAAATGTTGCCACCGCGGACAAAGTCCTCGACGCGGTAGCGCAACAGGTTGGCGCCGGCGCTTTCGACCAGTTGCACGTAGGGCAGCTTGTTCTCCAGCGCGAGCTCCTGCACCCGCAACGTCTTGTCGAGACCGTAAGGCTGCAGCGCACCGGCATCGATGCCGGAATCGCTGGCGCTGACCATGCAGCGAATGCCCGAGACGAAGCCGATGCCGGCGACCACTCCGCCGCCGGGCACGCTCTTGGTCGCGTCGGGTACATCGAACATGTAGCCGGCGAGCGTCGACAGCTCGATGAAGGGCGCGCCGGGATCGAGCACCAGCGCGGCGCGCTCGCGCGGCAGCAGTTGGCCGCGCTTGTGAAAGCGATCCTTCGCCGCCGCCGACGCCGCGCGGGTGCGCTCTTCCAGCGCGCGCATGCGGTCGATGAGGCCGAGCATGCCGTCGCGGTTGGCGTGGTAGGCGGCGCCGCCGGGGGAGATGGTGTTTTCGAGAATGGACATGACTCTATCCTACCCGTCATTGCGAGGAGCGAAGCGACGAAGCAATCCAGTCTGTTTCCGCGGATGCACTCTGGATTGCTTCGCTTCGCTCGCAATGGCGGCTGGGGCTACATTCAGCGATTCGTCCCAAAGATCTTCCGCGCCTCGGCGGGGCTCGCGATCTCGCGGCCGGCACGGCGGGCGCAGGCGGCGACGGCCTCGATGAGCTGGCCGTTCGACGTCACCTTCTTGCCGTCGGCGAGATAGAAGGTGTCCTCGAGACCGGTGCGCAGGTGGCCACCGAGCTCGGCGCAGCGCTGGTGCAGCGGCCAGATCTCCTCGCGGCCGATCGCGGTGACCTGAAAATGCGCCTCGGGACGTTTCAGCTTGATCAGGATCGGCAGCAGCTCCGGATCCGAAGGCATTCCCGAAGCGACGCCCATCACAAAATTATACTCGAGCGGTCCCTTGTACATGCCGACCTGCGTGTACATGCCGACGCAGCGGACGATGCCGACGTCGAAACATTCGAACTCGGGGATGGTGCCAACCGCGTTCATGACGTCGAGATAGTCCTTCACCTTCTCGACCGCGTTGTCGAACATCATCGGTGGCCAGGCCCAGGTATTGTCGGCCTTCACCTTCAGATAATTCAGCGAGCCGGCGTTGCAGGCGGCGATCTCCGGCCTGGTCTCACGGATGCAGTCGAGCGCGCCGGAGTAGTTCGGCCCTGACACCCCCGAGGTGTGATTGATGATCACGCCGGGACAGGCTTCACGGATCGCCTGCTGGATCTCCCTGCTGACGGCGACCTCCCAGGACGGCAGATGGCCCTTGCCCGGCGCCTGCTGGCGCAGGTGGATGTGCATGACGGACGCACCGGCGTCGAACGCAGCCTTGGCCTCGCGCGCCATCTGCTCGGGCGTCACGGGCACATTGTGCTGCTTGGGGTCGGTGAGCACGCCGTTCAGCGCGCAGGTGATGACGGCCTTGTCGCTCATGCCTTGGATATCTCGCACGTTGAGAATTCAACGCTTGCGATCATGGGATGGGTGGCATGCGGCTTCTTGCGCGGAGAAGCTGGAAAACACGACGAATTCGTAGGGTGGGCAAAGCGAAGCGTGCCCACCATCTTTGCCAGTTGCCGAGAGGTGGTGGGCACGGCGCAAGAGCGCCTTTGCCCACCCTACGAGAGCGAGCCTAACTCGCCTCCGCGAGCCTCACCGTCTCGGTGCTGCGATAGATCGCAAGGTCGCGCGAGCCGACGAAGATCGCGCGCGGCTTCAATCCGTAGAAGCGGCGGATCGAATGGCTGAAATGCGTGGAGTCGGGATAGCCGATGTCCTGCGCGAGATGGGCGAGGTTGAGGTCCTGGTTGGCGAAGTGCAGCAGATGCCGTGCGCGCTTCCAGGCGCGGAAGGAGCGGAACGAGATGCCGGTCTCTTCCTTGAACAGATGCAGGAAGCGCGAGGCCGAGAGCCCTGCTTCCGCCGCACAGGTGTCGGCCGTCACCGGCTCGCCGGAGAAACGCTCGATGCGGGCGACGGCGCGGGTCACGCGCGGATCGAGCTCGCGGCGAGCAAGCGCCTCGCCAAAGCACATCTCGTCGAACTCGGCGGTGGTGATGTCGCCATAACGGCGCTGGCGCAGCAATGCGTAAGCGGCCAGGATCTTGCGGGCATAGAGAGCCTTGTCTGGCCCGCGCAGCCGCTCGGCCAAAGCCTCGATCACGCCATCCGGCATGCTTTCCGGCTCGAGGGTCACGCTGATTGCAGTGCGGTAGTCGCTGGCGATGGAATGCCGCTGGTTCGGCAGGGTCACGATCAGTTCGTCCGACGTGTGGACGTCGTCGATCGTCAGGTGCAGGCTGCCTTTCACCGCGACGTAGATATGGCAGCAGCCGGGGGTCCGCTTGCGAGGGCGCCCGAGCAGGCCGGCATAGAATACCCGCTCCGGCGTGATCAGCATCAGATGGTCGGATTCGCGACCTTTATCTTCCATTGGGGATCCTCCTCGCGCGGCTCTCTGGCCGCTGCGGACGGAGGTCACCTTAGCGGAAATTTGGGCGCTGTCACGGCGGGATAGCGCTGTCATCGAGCGCAAGGCGTTGGCATTCCAGGACAGCGATGCGCCGGTCCGGAACCATCGTGAGACTGTAGTCTCGACGCGCGGAGGTTTACGCCCTCACGCGCGGTGCAACATTCTGCTCGGCGCCAGCCTTCTGTTCCGCAGCAACCGCACGCTTGAAACCGTCGCGCTGCTGCAGGCGGGCCCAATAGGCTGCGACATTTGGCCCAAAATCCTTGGCGAGCCCGATGTTGTCGGCCAGCCGAAGCGCATAACCGATGACAATGTCAGCGGCGGTGAAGCGGCCGGCGCACAATGTTTCGGCATTGGCCGTCGCGGCCTCGACGGCACGCAACCGGCCCAGGAACCATTTTGCATAGTCGCCGGCGACCTGCGGATTGCGCCGCTCCTCCGGCTCGAGCTGGGTGTATCGGAGCACCAGCGTCTGCGGGAAGGTTAACGTGGCGTCGCTGAAATACATCCAGTTCAGGAACGCGCCATAGGCGGGATCTTCCGGCCCGACCATCAGCGGCGTCGGGCCATGCTTGATGCCGAGATAGTGGCAGATGCCGGAGGATTCGGTCATCTTCGTCTCGCCGTCGACCATGAAGGGAATCGTGCCGAGCGGATTGAGCGCGAGATATTCCTTGGCGAAGACCCGCGGCGGGAATGGCAGCATCTTCAGCTCATACGGCAGCCCCATCTCCTCCAGCATCCAGAGCGGGCGGAACGAGCGCGCGGCGTCGCAGTGATAGAGCGTGATCATCGGGCGTTTCCTTTGCTGCCGGGCAGCGTGCCCATCATCTTGCACAGGACCATCAGCATGACCTCGTCGGCACCGCCGCCGATCGAGGTCAGGCGGCTGTCGCGATAGGCGCGGCTGACCGGCGTCTCGTTGGTAAAGCCCATTCCGCCCCAATATTGCAAGCAGGCGTCGGTGAGCTCGCGGCCGAGCCGGCCGGCCTTGAGCTTGGCCATGGTGGCGAGCTTCGTCACGTCCTCGCCGGCCACCAACTGCTCGGCGGCCCGATAGATCAGCGCGCGCAGCAGCTCGACCTCGGTCTGCATCTCCGCCAGCTTGAAGTGCACCACCTGGTTGTCGAGGATCGACTTCCCGAAGGCCTTGCGGTTGCGGGTATATTCGATGGTCTGATCGATGATGTATTCATGCGCCTTCAGGCAGGCCGCCGCACCCCAGAGCCGCTCCTCCTGGAACTGGATCATCTGGTAGGTAAAGCCCTTGCCCTCCTCGCCGATCCGGTTGCGCTTGGGCACGCGGACATTGTCGAAGAAGATCTGCGCGGTGTCGGAGGAGCGCATGCCCATCTTGTCGAGCTTGCGGGCGACGGTGACGCCCTTGCTCTTCATGGGCACGCAGATCAGCGACTTGTTGCGGTGAACGGGCCCGTCGCCGGTGTTGGCGAGCAGGCAGATCCAGTCGGCCTGGGTGCCGTTGG
This sequence comes from Bradyrhizobium sp. ERR14, assembly GCF_014198235.1. Classification (NCBI taxonomy): domain Bacteria; kingdom Pseudomonadati; phylum Pseudomonadota; class Alphaproteobacteria; order Hyphomicrobiales; family Nitrobacteraceae; genus Bradyrhizobium; species Bradyrhizobium sp. ERR14. The sequence goes on from NZ_JACIHD010000003.1 coordinate 98,704, forward strand.
TGATCCACATCTTGCCGCCGGTGATGACATAATCGTCGCCGTCGGAGCGCGCCTGGGTCTTGATCGAGGCCACGTCGGAGCCCGCACCGGGCTCGGAGACGCCGATGCAAGCGACGAAATCGCCCGAGATCGAGGGCGCCAGGAACTCGCGGCGCACCTCATCCGAGCCGAACCGCGCCAGCGCGGGCGTCGCCATGTCGGTCTGCACCCCGATCGCCATCGGCACGCCGCCGCAGGTGATGGCACCCAGCTCCTCCGCCATCATCAGCGCGTAGGAGTAGTCGAGGCCGGAGCCGCCGAACTCCACGGGCTTGTTCAGGCCGAGGAAGCCGAGGCTGCCCATCTTCTTGAACAGCTCGTGCGCCGGGAAGATGTCGGCCTTTTCCCATTCATCGACATGAGGATTGATCTCGTTGGCGATGAACTTTTGTAAGCTACGGCGAATGTCGTCGTGGTCGGCGGTGAATAGCATTCTTTCCCCTTTGTCATTCCGGGGCGCGCGAAGCGCGAACCCGGAAACCAGAGATCAGGTCCTACAATGTCGAGATTCTCCGATGCGCAATTGCGCATCGTAGTTCGGCGCTTGGCATCGCCCCACGGTGGTGATCACAACCCCATCTGCCGGCTGGCCAGATCCTTCATGATCTCCTCGGTGCCGCCGCCGATGGCGTTGACCTTGACCTCGCGGTAGATGCGCTCGGCCTTGATGCCGCGCATGAAGCCGGCGCCGCCGAAGATCTGTACGGCTTCCGAGGCGCAGAAGGCCATGGTCTGCGTCGCCTGGTTCTTCATCATGCAGATTTCGGCGACCGGGCTCTCGCCCTGCTCGAGCCGCCAGGCCAGCATCTCCAGCATCGCCTGTGACGCCGCCACCTTCTGTGCCATGTCGACGATCTTGTGCCTGATGACCTGGTGCTGCGCCAGCGGCTTGCCAAAAGTCTTGCGCTCCTTGGCGTAGGCGATCGCCTCGTCCAGGCAAACCCGCGCGAAGGCGGTGCAGCCGGCCGCCATGCCCATGCGCTCGCTGTTGAAATTCTGCATGATGATCTTGAAGCCCTGGCCTTCCTCGCCGATCAGGTTTTCGGCCGGCACGCGGCATTGGTCGAAATGCAGCGTCGCGGTATCGGAGGCCCACCAGCCCATCTTCTTCAGCCTGGTGCGCGACAGGCCGGGCGTATCGCCCTCGATCAGGAGCAGGCTGACGCCGCCGGCACCTTCGCCGCCCGTGCGCACAGCAACGGTCAGATAGTCGGCGCGGACGCCTGAGGTGATGAAGGTCTTCTCACCGCTCACGACGTAGTGATCGCCGTCGCGCCGCGCCCTTGTGGCGAGGTTCGCGACATCGGAGCCGCCGCCCGGCTCGGTGATCGCGAGCGCGGAGATCTTGTCGCCCGACAGCACCTGCGGCAGCACGCGTGCCTTTACCTCCGGCCGTGCCGCCCGCGCAATCGGTGGCGAGCCGATGGTGTGACTCATCAGGCTGGCGCTGACGCCGCCGGCGCCCGCGCGCGCCAGCTCCTGACTGGCCACGATCTTCATGAACTGGTCGGCGGCGATCCCACCATATTCCTCGGGGAATCCCAGCCCCAACAGGCCGATCTCGGCCGCCTTGCGATAGAGCGCGCGCGGGAATTCGCCAGCCTCGTCCCACTCATGGGCGAACGGGGAGATCTCCTTCTCGACGAAGCGGCGCATCATTTCGCGGAAGGCATCGTGCTCGGCGGTATAGAACGGGCTCTTCATCGCAGTCTCGCCTCGCGGACGGATTCGTCTCGTTCACCATGGCCGGAACATCGGCGGCTCACTTGCGCAGAGTGGCTGACCAAAGAACCACTGCGGCGCAGGCCATGGCCTAGCAACTCAACGCAAGACGATTTTGCCCCCTCGCGCGCCAACTCCAAATCAAAAAAAGACGTCGATGCACCAACTCCGGCTGGCCCCAAGGCCACGCCGGGCATGGTGCACGGCAATAGGGATGCTGGCGGCAAAGGCCGCCGAGGGAGGAATTCTTGGCCGTTCGTTACTACGACTGGATCGTTCACCATGGCCGCCGCACGCCTGACAAGGTCGCGCTGGTCGATCTTGCGAGCGAGCGCCGCTTCACCTATGCACAGCTGGACGCCCGCGTCTCGCGCCTCGCCTCATTCCTGCGCCATACGCTGAACGTCTCACGCGGCGACCGCGTCGCGGTGCTGGCCCTGAACACGACCGATACGCTGGAGGTGCAGTTCGCCTGCGGCCGCCTGGGCGCGATCTTCGTGCCGCTGAACACCCGGCTCGCCGTTCCCGAGCTTCAGTTCATCACCGGCGACTGCGCACCGAAGGTGATGATCCACGACGCCGATCTCACCGAGACCGCGCTCAGCGTCGCAAAGCTGTGCGGCATTGCGACCAGCCTGCTGCTCGGGCCCGGCGGGGCCTATGAGGCCGGCATCGCCGGCGCAAAGCCGCTCGAGGCGATCGAGCAGGTCACGCTCGATGACGTCTCGACCATCATGTACACGTCGGGCACGACGGGACATCCGAAGGGCGCGACCATCACCCATGGCATGACCTTCTGGAATTGCGTCAATCTCGGCGGCCCCGCCTGCATCGGGCCGTCCTCGGTGCTGCTCACCGTGCTGCCGCTGTTCCACACCGGCGGGCTGAATTGCTACACCAATCCGGTGCTGCATGCTGGCGGCACCGTGATGATCATGCGCGCCTTCGATCCCGGCACCGCGCTCGGCCTGATTGACGATCCCGCACAGGGCATCAACGTGTTCTTCGGCGTGCCCGCGATCTACCAGTTCATGGCGCAGCACCCCGCCTTCGCGACGACCGATCTCGGCCGGCTGATCGTCGGCGGCGTCGGCGGCGCACCGATGCCGGTGCCGCTCTTGAAAGTGTGGGAGGCGCGCGGCGTCGCGTTGCAGCAAGGCTACGGCATGACCGAGACCTCGCCGGCCGTGCTGGTGCTCGACCGCGAGGATGCCGCGCGCAAGGCCGGCTCCGCCGGCAAGCCCGTGCTGCACACCGAAGTGCGCATCGTGCGCCCTGACGGCAGCGACGCCGACGTCGGCGAGCTCGGTGAGCTCTGGGTCAAGGGGCCGAACATCACGCCGGGCTACTGGAACAGGCCGGAGGCGAACAAGACCTCCTTCACCGACGGCTGGCTGCACACCGGTGACGCGACGCGCGTCGACGAAGAGGGCTTCTATTACATCGTCGACCGCTGGAAGGACATGTACATCTCCGGCGGCGAGAACGTCTATCCGGCCGAGGTCGAGAACGTCCTGCACCAGCTCGCGGCCGTTGCCGAAGCTGCCGTGATCGGCATTTCCGATCCCCAATGGGGCGAAGTGGGCCTTGCTATCGTCGCGGTCAAGCCGGGCCAAAAGCTGACCGAGGTCGATGTCCTCGCGCATTGCGCGGCCAATCTGGCGCGCTTCAAATGTCCGCGCCAGATCCGCTTCGTCGACGCGCTGCCGCGCAACGCCACGGGCAAGATCCACAAGCCGACCTTGCGCAAGGAGTTCTCGGTGGCCTCCGAAGTCGACAAGAAAGTCGCCAACGCCTGACCCAAGCGCCCCTCGCGGGCGCTTTTTCTTTTTTGAAGTGCCTGCTCGACCCAACAAGAAACCCCAAGGAATTTCCATGAAGAACAAGAAACTCGTCCTGCTCGCCGCGGCAACTGCCCTGACGCTACTCTCCACCCAGGGCGCTTTCGCGCAGAAGAAATACGACACCGGCGCCAGCGACACCGAGATCAAGATCGGCAACGTCGAGGCCTATTCCGGTCCGGCCTCCGCCTACGGCATCATCGGCAAGACCGAGGAAGCCTATTTCAAGATGGTCAACGACCAGGGCGGCATCAACGGCCGCAAGATCAACTGGATCTCCTACGATGACGGCTATTCGCCGCCCAAGACCGTGGAGCAGGTCCGCAAGCTGATCGAGAGCGACGAAGTATTCCTGATCTTCAACGCGCTGGGCACCCCGACCCAGACCGCCGTGCAGAAATATCACAATGCCAAGAAGGTGCCGCAGCTGTTCCTCGCCACCGGCGCCAGCAAGTGGAACGACCCGAAGAATTTTCCCTGGACCATGGGCTTCCAGCCCAGCTACCGGGTCGAGGCGCGGATCTTCGCCAAATACATCCTGCAGGCCAAGCCAGATGCCAAGGTCGCGATCTTCTATGCCAATGACGATTTCGGCAAGGACTACGTCGCCGGCATCAAGGAGATCTTCGGCGACAAGGCCTCCTCGCTGGTCGTCGCGGAGGAGAGCTACGAGACCACCGAGCCGTCGATCGATTCCCACATCGTCAAGCTGAAGGGAACCGGCGCCAACGTCTTCGTCAACATCTCGACGCCGAAATTCGCGGCACAGGCGATCAAGAAGATCGCCGAGCTCGAATGGAAGCCGATGCATGTGATGACCGACGTCTCGATCTCGATCGGCGCCGTGATGAGACCCGCGGGCCTCGAGGCGTCGGAAGGCGTGCTGTCGGCGACCTATCTGAAGGACGCGTCCGATCCGCAATGGAAGGACGACGAAGGCATGAAGAAGTTTCTCGCCTTCATCGACAAATACATGCCGGGCGCCAACGTCTCCGACACCAACCTCGTCTACGGCTATGCCGCCGCGCAGACCCTGGCGCAGACGCTGAAGCAGTGCGGAGACAATCTGACGCGAGAGAACGTGATGAAGCAGGCCGCCAGCCTGAAGGACTTTACGCCCGATACGCTGATCCCCGGCATCAAGATCAACACCGGCGCCAACGATTTCGCGCCGATCGAGCAGCTCAAGATGATCCGCTTCAAGGCCGGCCAGTGGGAGCTGTTCGGCGATATCATCAGCGCCGAAACGGGCGGTTAGTTGCACATGATGGCCGTGGGCGATGGCGCGCAGCTCGCGCCTTCGCCCGCCGCCATGCGGATCTCCGCCACCGGCAAACCCAGCCGGCGATCGTCGCCGGCGGCCGCAAAGCGCGGACATGTCCATGCCAGTATCGCCGTGCCCGATGACGGCTGATCGAGTTGCAGGACGAAGGCGCCGGCGTCGATCGCGATCGCTGCATCGGCGACCCGCATGCCGTCGAGATAAAACCTTACCCCGATTCGATCCAAAGGCTCGCGTATCTCGGGCGATACGATGCGGATGATGCTGCGTCCGGGCGACACCTTGATCCGCAAGGCAGCTTCCGGCTCACTCCAGCGAAAGCTGTGGCCCTGCCAGACCTCGCACGCGTGGAAGCCGGCTTGCGCCATCACCTCATCCCCGAGACGTGACAGCTTCGTGCCAGCGGGCTCGCTGCCGCCCTGAATGCAATCGAGGCGCTGAAAGTGAATCAGTGAGGCGATATAGCGCTTCAGCCAACGCGCGATGCTGTCGGGAGAGCCGCCCATGGTGAGCATGGTCAGCACACAGCGGGCATAGACTGCGGAGAGGCGCGCTGAACTGCGCGCAGAGCGGCCGCCGACCAACGCGATCACGCCCCAGCGCCCGAGCGCCTGCACGCTTTCGCCATTCACTCGAGCGGATCGCATCCGTGCGCCGAGGGCACTCCGCGCAAGCGCGGTGTCGAAATCGTCGCGCTTGCTCCACTCGGTGGGCACTTCCAGCAACTCGCTACCGGGATCACGGTGCGCCTCGCCGAGATAGCGGATCTCGCCCCGAACGAAATCGAGCGTGAACGTCTTAAGCTCGCCGATCTTGCCTATGTAATAGTGATGGAAGCGCGCCTCTTGCAGATAACCAATGGCATGGCCTCTCGCGTGATATGCCGCAGCCAGCACCCATTCGGCGAAATGGCCGAGCTCCTCGCGCAGGCCGCCGCATTCCCAATAGACGTCGCGCCGCGTCACGAAGCACTGATCAAGCACTTTGCGCCAGGGATGCCGCTTCATGCCGAACTCGATGTCGGCCTGATACATCGCAGCCTCCGCCACGGACAATCGATTGTGGCAGATCGGAACCGAATGGCAGGAAAAGCCGGCCCACTCGGGATGAGCCTCGATGGCGCGGATGCACAGCTCGATCACATCGGGCGCGGGCCAGCAGTGCGATTCGGTGAAGAACAGATAGCTGCCGCGGGCTTTGGTTGCGCCGAATGCGCACAGCCCGATATCGTGTTCGGAATCAGTGAACTCGAGGCGAGCCTCGTCGCCGGCCAGCGCTTTCAACGCCTCGCGCGTCTTGAAATCCGGTGGCACGACCAGGATGATTTCGTAAAGCGACTTGTCCGCGGTCTGCGATGTCCAGCCGAGCCAGGACTGCTCCCATTGCCCGCGATGATATTCGAGCGGGATGATGATGGAGAACAGCGGAGATTCGCCGAGGCATGGGGCGCGCGCGTTCTGCATACCCCCTTATAGACGCAGGCAACGCCATTCCGGATTCTTTCTTGCGGACTATACCGACAGAAACAGTGCGAAGGATTCTTCCACCGTGCGGCGCAGATGCTTTCCGTACAACGCATGGTTGGCGTCGCCGGGCCCGACCCTCCCCAGCGACGGCTTCGGGACGTTCCGGAGCGGTACGTAGGCGATCGGCGCTGCGATCGGCGTGAGCTGCGAACCAGGCCCGGCGCGGAGCGTCGAGATGATGCCGTACATCTCGCCGGCGACCGTCGGCCGCGACACCGTGATCACGCGATGCTGGCCGTGCTTGATGATGACGAGGTAGATGAAGCCTGACTGATGCGGGACGGCGACCTCGCCGGTATGCTCGTAGGCGGTATCGGTGCGATCGCCCTCCCGAAAGACCAGCGAAGACACCTTCGGCTCCCAGACGATCTCGGTGCGGTACGCGAAGATCGCGTCCTTGTCGCCGAACGACGGCCGCAGCGTGATGTAGACGTCCTCGAGCCAGGTCACGGCGCGATGCGCATAGGAGCCAAGACTGTCGGGAGCGACATCGTTGGCGGCCTGAGGCGCCGCCACGACGGGACTCTTCCGCAAGGAGACGCCTAGCGCCTGCTCCAGCCGGACCGTCGTCGCCAGCGTAAACGGCCGTCGGCCGCCGAGCACCTTCTCCAGCGTCGACAGGCTGAGCTTGGCCTGCTCGGCCAGCGTCTGCCGGGAGATCCGGCGTCTGGCGAGCTCCTCGCGAATGGTCTCGGCGATCTCGCGGCTCTGCTCGTCCGAAAGCTGCTTGTCGGCGGATTTGTCCTGAATCTGCATCGCTAACCCTGCTCCAGCACGGCCATTCTAGCAGGGCGGACAAACCAGCACAAAACCGCACATGGGCGCCCCACGGCGGCCTGCCCGGGCCGGCCGCGGCGGAACATGACCGATCATTCTGCTCGCGAAATCGGCCCCTCCCAGCGAATGCTCAGAGCCAGCAAACGTCCTTTCGGGAGCAGGCCAATGGACACCTACGACACAGCCGACAACGACGAGCACCCCATGTTGAAGGGGCTGATCAAGCTCGGATTGTTTCTTCTCGCGCAGGGCATCGCGGTGATGCTGATGGCCTTCGTGGCCCTGCTCGTCAGCTTCGGGACCAGTTGGTCGGCCACGACAGAGCAGGCCAGCCTGCTCCAGCCCGGCGACGCCAAGTCCGGCTCCCTCTTCCTCAAGGAGGATGGCGCCACCACCGAAGCGATCCGCCTCGGCACCGACATCGACATCACCGTCTCGGGCCCGACGCTGCGCGCGCGCGTCACCCAAATATTCCGCAACCCGACCAAGGACTGGGTCGAAGCAACCTATGTCTATCCGCTCGCGGCCGGCGGCGCCGTCGATACGCTGAAGATGGTGGTCGGCGACCGCGTCATCGTCGGAGACATCAAGGAGCGGCAGCAGGCCCGCGTGATCTACGAGGAGGCGCGCCGCACCGGTCAGCGAGCCGCGCTCACCGAGCAGGAGCGGCCGAACATCTTCACCAATTCGGTTGCCAATATCGGCCCCGGCGAGACCGTGCTGGTGCAGATCGAATATCAGGAACCCGTGCATCAATCCGGCAACGAATATTCGATGCGCCTGCCGCTGGTGGTCGGACCGCGCTACAATCCGGCGCCGATCGTCCAGAGCGTCGACTTCCGCAAGGACGGATCGGGCTGGGGCGCGGCGACCTCGGACCCGGTCCCGGACCGTGACCGTATCTCGCCGCCTGTGCTGGATCCCGCCAGGAATGCACCGGTCAATCCGACCAGCATCACGGTGCGCCTGAAGGCCGGCTTCGCGCTCGGCGAGGTCAAGAGCCACCACCATAAGGTCAAGGTCGAAAGTCCGGACAACACGGATCGCGTCATTACGCTCGCCGACGGCGCGGTCCCCGCCGACCGCGACTTCGAGCTGACCTGGAAGCCCGCCGCCGAGAAGGCGCCGTCGGTCGGCCTGTTCCGCGAACATGTCGGCGACGCCGACTACCTGCTCGCCTTCGTCACTCCGCCCAGCGCAGAACAGACGACACAGAAGCCATTGCCGCGTGAGGTCGTGTTCGTGATCGACAATTCGGGCTCGATGGGCGGCACGTCAATCGTCCAGGCCAAGGCGAGCCTCGCCTACGCTCTGTCGCGGCTCCAGCCGACCGACCACTTCAACGTCATCCGTTTCGACGATACCATGGATGTGCTGTTTCCCGATTCCGTGCCGGCAGACGCGGCCCATGTCGGTGATGCCACCTCGTTCGTGAGCGCGTTGCAGGCGCGCGGCGGCACCGAGATGGTGCCGGCAATGCGCGCCGCGCTGGCCGACAAGCTCGGCGACACCGGCATGGTTCGCCAGGTCGTCTTCCTGACCGACGGCGCAATCGGCAACGAACAGCAATTGTTCGAAACGATCACGGCGATGCGCGGCCGCTCGCGCGTCTTCATGGTCGGCATCGGGTCGGCGCCCAACACCTATCTCATGACACGCGCCGCCGAGCTCGGCCGTGGTGCCTTCACCCATATCGGTTCCGTCGAGCAGGTGGAGGAGCGCATGCGCGGCTTGTTCGCCAAGCTGGAAAACCCGGCCGTAACCGGCCTTACCGCGAAATTCTCCGAGGCCAACGCCGACATCACCCCGGCGATCATCCCCGACGTCTATCGCGACGAGCCGCTGGTGCTGGCGGCAAAGCTCGACAAGCTCGCGGGCTCGCTCGAGATCAGGGGCCGCGTCGGCGACCGTCCATGGTCGGTAACCCTGCCGCTGCAAAATGCCGCCGAAGGCAACGGCCTGTCGAAACTCTGGGCCAGGCGCAAGATCGGTGATGCCGAAGTGGCGCGCGCCATGCGGGAGCTCGCGCCCGAGGAGGCCGACAAGGCGATCCTGGCGCTGGCGCTCGACCATCAGATCGTCACGCGCCTGACCAGCCTTGTCGCCGTCGACAAGACGCCAAGTCGGCCCGAAGGCGCGCCGCTCAAGCTCAGCGAATTGCCGATCAACCTGCCCGCCGGCTGGGAGTTCGAGAAGGTGTTCGGCGAACGGCCGCAGGTCCCGGCACACTTGCGTGAACGCCACGCCGATGCGCGCACCTCACCGGCCGCGCGGCGTCCGACACCCGCAGGGCCTGACGCGATCCGTCTGCCCAAGACAGCAACTTCAGCCGAGCTGAAGATGATCGCAGGCCTGGTCCTGATCGTGCTCGCCCTGATCCTGTTCGTGTTCAACCGGCGTCGGCTCTTGCTCACCGACGCCGCTTGAGAGAGGAGCCTCCCCGAGCTCCTCTGTTAGCGCGCGCGGCTGCCCGTCCCATACCAACGGCCGCGCGCGCCTTTTTCTCTGTCATTGTGAAGAGCGAAGTGACGAGAGTAGATGTCATGCTCCGCCTCTTATCTCCCCTGGTTCTGGCACTGATCGGACTCATCCTGTTCGGCGACGGCGCCTACATCCATGCCAAAGCGTGGCTGGCGCAGGTGCTGCTGGAGCGCGCGTTCGACAAGAGCCTTGCGACGGGCGAGGCGATCAAACCATGGGCATGGGCCGATACCTGGCCGGTCGCGCGGATCGAAGTGAAGCGGATTGGCGCCAGCGCGATCGTGCTGGAAGGTACGAGCGGCCAGGCGCTCGCCTTCGGGCCGGGCCACATCCATCAAACGGTTGATGCCGGCGAGCGGGGAGTTGCCGTATACGCCGCGCATCGTGACACACATTTCCGTTTCTTGCGAAATGTTGCCGTCGGAGACGTCATTGAGGTCACCCGCCGCGACGGCAAGCATTTTCGCTATCGGGCGGATTCTTCGGCCGTTGTCCGTTTCGACGCGTCGGGCATCGCCCCCTCGACGCAGGGCGTGGAACTCGTGCTCGCGACCTGCTGGCCGTTCGACGCCGTTACGTCCGGCCCGGAGCGCTACGTCCTGCATGCCACCTTGATCGAAACGCGTGAATAGCGGTTCGCAATCGACCCATCCGGGAACGATCGAGCCTTCTCAAAGCGCGCCGGACACGCCGGGCCATCGCGTTTGACGCGACCGTGAACTGGCGCCGTCGACCAGAGACCTGTAAGAAGATTCCATTGTTTTGGACGTTGTAATTTGCGAAAGCTCGATAGATGGACGACGAGTTCAGGCAGCGCCTCGAACAGCGATTGGAGCAGCTCGAAAATCGCGTCGCGCTGCTCGAAAGGAATCAGGATCTCATCGCCGCCGGGCAAAGACGATCCTCGCTTCGGAGCCTCTGGCGGCGTCCGCCGATGTGGACCTTCGAGCAATATCCACCGCGCCTGCTCAACCTAAGGGCTTTCCCGCCAGCACCCTCGATCCATGAGAATGCACCGCGGATCGCGATGGTCACGCCGAGCTACAACCACGCGCAATATCTCGGCGCCACGATCGACAGCATCGTGAGCCAGAACTATCCGAACCTGTATTACCACGTGCAGGACGGCGCCTCGATCGACGGCACGGCTGATCTCCTGAAGGGCCGCGGCGAGAGCATCAGCTGGAAGAGCGAACCTGACAGCGGGCAATCGAACGCCATCAATCTCGGCTTCGCCGGCGTCGACAGCGAGATCATGGCCTATCTCAACAGCGACGACATGCTGCTGCCGGGGACGCTGGCCTATGTCGCCAACTACTTCACGTCGCATCCGCATGTCGACATCGTCTATGGCCATCGCGTCTTCGTCGATCGCGAGGGACTCGAGGTGGGCCGTGCCGTGCTGCCGCCCCATGACGGGCGCGCGCTGCAATATGCCGACTATATCCCGCAGGAGACGATGTTCTGGCGCAGGCGCGTATGGGACAGGATCGGTCCGATCGACGAGAGCTTCCACTACGCGATGGATTGGGACTTCATCCTGCGGGCGCAGGCCGCGGGATTCAAATTCGTGCGCCTGCCGCGATTTCTCGCCTGCTTCCGAATCCATGATGCCCAGAAGACGGCATCGACCTACGCGATCGGCGTCCGGGAGATGGGCATACTGCGGCGCCGCGCTCTCGGCTTCGATCCGACACAGATTCAGATTCGCCGCGCCATCGCCCCCTATCTCGCGAGGCAGGTCATCTTTCATTACGCCCACAAGCTGAGCCTGCTAGGATACTGAGCGGGCGGCGATCACCCACCTCGTGCCGCATGGACATCGTGATCGAGCCAGATCCGCTCGAGCCCGATGCCGAGAGGTCGCGCGTCGGGGCTCAGTCCGAGATCCGCGGGCGAGCGTGGATCGGATAGCGACAGGCTGATGGTCAGCGTCCCGTCGGCGGCAATCGCGGCGGGATCGAGCATCAACCTGCGCAAGCCCGCGAACGCCTCTCTCGAGAATGTCAGTTGCTGCGGCGCTCCATTGCCGACGCGGCATGCCGCCTGCAATTGCGGATTCCTCTCGGAAACGAAGGCCCGGCACGTCAGCACAAGCTCAACCGGCCGTGACGGAATGGGATGGACCTCGAACCGGAGCACGCAATTCCTGGCAATGGACCAGGTGCCCCATTGCTCCGGCTCGCTCCATCCCTCGATCAACGCGGCGACGCCCGCTCCGCCATGCGCGAATTCGAGCTGCTTTGCGCCGAGGATCGGCGAGGACACGGGAGCCTTCAGAGCGGCCGGATCGAACGGCCCCTGATCCGGAACGAACTGCGCGATCACGCGCACTGCATCCGCAATCGAATTGAGCCCAAGCGCAGAACCATCCAGCTCGTAAGCCACACGGTTCGGTCCGGTCACGCTAACACCCCGGCCGGGTGGCGGCCGGTCCGCAAGGCGGGCAGGAATGATGATGTCGGCGACGTCGAACCCATGCGTGCGCGCGAGTTCGCCGATGGTCTGCACGGTCCGATCATACAGGGGCGGCCGATGGTTGATGTCGGTCGCGAGCGCCTGTGCCAGCGCCTTGAAGTCGAGCCGCACCTCGTCGTGATCCGCCAGCAGCAGACGCTTGAGGACAAGCATGTCCTTGGCGATGAAGAGCTGGAGGGCGTTGAGATCGGGAAGTTGGGGATCCTCGTCAATAGGTCCGAAATCGCGCGCCCCTCGCGGCGTCTCGAGCAGATCCGTGGTCTCGAAGAACAGCGCGTGACCGGTGCTGTGCTGCGAGAATCCGGCCATGCTCAGCGGCCGCGACAGCCGGATGAAACTGTCGGTCAGCGCAGCGTTGGCGATGCCGGACGCCACATCGGGCGATAGACCGATGAAATAGCGGCCGCCGATCGCACGCATTCGATCGATGACGCTGCGGCGGACGAACGAATTGTAGATCATCGGCAGATGCGCATAGTTCGCCTGGAAACCGAAGATGCGCCTCAGTTCGTCGCGCGACGAAACTCGCTGTGCGGACGAGGTCAGGTCGATCTCGGCGAGCAGCCGGTTGCGGAAGGCCGGATGGTAGTAGCTCGGCCAGTGATAGGTGTAGGCGCTCCAGCTCAGGAGATCGATGTTTCGGCCGGAGAGCATCTCCGATGCCGCGGCGCATGCATAGGGCATCAGCCCGTCGTCGTCGCCGATGAAGGCAACGTACTCGCCCGAGGCGTGGCCGAGCGCCGCCTCCCAATTGTCGGTCATGGTCAGAACGGTCTCGCTGGCAAAATGCCTGAAGCGATCGTCCCTGAGGTCTGCGACGATCTTCGCAATCTCGGGATTGCCGCCATTGTTCTGAACGATGAACTCGCAATCTGCATCCGCAGGCTGGCACGCCATGGTCGCGAGCGCGTGGCGAAGCGTGTCGGGACGATCGAGGGTCGGCACCACGATGGACAGCAGCGGCATGATCACCATTTGCGAGAATGAGGGTCACGGTTTCCTAGCATCTTGCCGGACCGTTCGCACTTTCGCCAAAAGTCTCGTGATGCTAGCCTTATCGTCAGATCCTGCCCATTCCGTCTCGCGGCATGGAGCGGCCAGGATCAGCCCCCGAAGCCGGCGCGCGGGCGCGCGTTGCAACAAGAACAAGAAGTGAGGGAAGCGCATGGAAGCTCAAGTGCCCGCCGCATCGGTTTCTCCGCGCCCATGGTCTCCATCGCCCGATGCCGGAGAGATCGTCAAGGGCATCCGCGCCATGCTGCACCCGCACAACATCGTGCTGGTGGGCGCGACCGACAAGCCTGGCAATTATGCCGAACGCATCTGGAATAACCTGGTCAAGTACGGTTACGAGGGCGGCCTCTATCCGGTCAACGCCAAGCGAGAAACCATCTGGGGCGTCCCCTGCTACAAGGACTTTGCGAGCCTCCCGGAAAAGCCGGATCACGTTCTGGTGCTGGTGCCGGCGCGCTTTGCCGTCCAGGTGATCCGCGATGCCGCGGCCGCCGGCGCACGGTCGGCCACCATCGTCACCTCGGGCTTCAGCGAGTTGCAGGACGAGGAAAGCCAGAAGCTCGCGGCCGAATTGCAGGCGGCGATACGCGAGACGGGACTTGCCGTCACCGGCCCGAACTGCCTCGGCAATCTGAGCGCCGGCGAGAAGCTTTTCACCAACATCGACGACCGCATCGTCACCATGGAACAGGGCGCGGTGGCGATCGCAGGACAGTCCGGCGCGATCGTCATGGCGATCCGCCAAGCGCTGGAGGATCGAGGTGTCGGCGTCGGCTACATGGTGACATCAGGCAATGAGGCCGGGCTCGAGACGCCGGACCTGATGCGCTATTTCGCCGAGGATCCGAGCATCAAGGTGATCGTCGTCTACCTCGAAGGCGTACGCAACACCAAGGCGTTCCGCGATGCCTGCAAGGCAGCGCGCGCTGCCAGCAAACCCGTGATCGCACTCAAGCTCGGTTCGTCCGAGGGTGGCCGCGCCGCGGCGATGGCACATACGGGTGCGCTTGCAGGCTCGATCGAGACGTTCGACGCCATTGCAACGCGCGAAGGCGTCATCCGCGTCGGCGGGCTCGACGAACTGATCGAGACCACCGAATGCTTCGTTCATTGCGGCGTGCCCAAAGGCGACCGGCTCGCGGCGGTCACGCTGTCCGGCGGCAAGCGCGGCATGCTGCTGGATGCCTTCTATGCCGAGGGCCTGAACTTTGCGCCGCTCAGCCCGCACGTCGGCTCCGAGCTGGCAAAGATGCTCGGCCCGGGGTCGATCGTTGGTAACCCGCTCGACGCCGGCTTTGCCGCGGTGGTCGATCCCTCCGTCTACATGAAGTCGATCAAGCTGATGATCGACGACCCCGATATCGACATTGTCATCGTCGATGCCGAGCTGCCGAAAGCCCCGCACGAGCTTCGCGAGCGCAATTTGCGTATCGTCGACGACATGGCGCGCCAGGGCGGCAAGCCTGTGATCTATATCAGCGCGATGTCGATCGGCTTCACCGAGTTCACCAAGACCTTGCGCAAATCGCTGCCGCATCTCGCGGTCATGCAGGGCATGGACCGGGCGGTGACCGCGATCAAGTCGCTGCTCGACTACGCCAGGCTGCGCAAGGAGGTGCCCGATATCGTCTCGAGCTCGAAACCTGCCGCGCGCGCCGTGCTGGAGAAGGCGCTGAAATCGGCGAGCGGCGCCGCGCTCGACGAGGTCGCCTCGAAGAAGCTCCTGAAGGCCTATGGCATTCCGATCTCGAAGGAGGCGATCGCACAGACCGCAGCCGAGGCGGTGAAGATCGCCAAGCAGATCGGCTTTCCGGTCGTGGCAAAACTCGTCAGCGCCGAGATCCTGCACAAATCCGACATCGGCGGCGTGGTGTTGAACCTCAACAGCGCGGCCGAGGTGAAGACGGCGTTCGCCGACATCACCGCACGGGTCGCGAAGCTGAAGGGCAAGCCGAAGCTGGACGGCATTTTGATCGCGCAGCAGGTCAAGGCCGAGCTCGAGCTCGTCGTCGGCGCCTCGCTCGATGCCGAGATGGGACCTGTCGTGCTGTTCGGCACCGGCGGCATCGACATCGAGCTGATGAAAGACGTCGCGCTTGCCGGCACGCCGCTGGACGAGGCCGAGGCGCGGCTCCTGATCGGCCGCACCAAGGCTGGGATCAAGCTGCGCGGCTATCGCGGCAAGCCGGCCCTGCACGAGGCCTCCGCGGTGAAGGCGCTGGTCGGCCTGTCCAATTTGATCGCGGATGCCGGCGACCGGATCGCCTCGATCGATATCAACCCGTTCCTGATCAACACCAGGACGGGCGTAGCGGTCGACGCTCTGATCGTGCTGAACAATGCTGCTGCCAGGCGAGTTGCCGGGCATTGAGGCCGTAGGGCGGATTAGCGCCAGCGTAATCCGCCAATTTACACGACTGCTGCGGCGAAAACGGCGGGTTACGCTTCGCTAACCCGCCCTACGTACCATTGGGGGCTTCTTCCAACTTCCCCGCTTTGGCCGTAGAATCGCCTGATGGCACGCGCGAGTAATCTGGTGATCGGAACGGCAACGCTGACGGTGATTGCCGTGGCGTTCGGCGGCCTGCTCGGCGTGCAGAAATGGCGCACCATCCAGAGCCGCAGCCAGTTGCGCGTTGTATTCGAAGGCGGGTCCGCCAGCGGCCTGCGCCGCGGCGGACCGGTCAATTTCGACGGCGTGCCCGCCGGCCAGATCCTGTCGATCAAGCTGGACAATCCGCGCAGGATCGTGGCGCTGGTGATGCTCGACAACACTGCGCCGATCCGCAAGGACACCGTGGCGGGCATCGAGTTCCAGGGCCTCACCGGCGTCGCCGCGATCTCGCTGATCGGGGGCGCGCCCTCCGCGCCGCCGGTGCCGCTGGACTCGGACGGCATCCCCGTGCTGACCGCCGATCTCAGCGACGCCGAGTCCATCGTCGACACCCTGCACAGTGTCGACCGCACCATCGTCAGCAACGCCCCCGCGATCAAGGAAGGCCTGCGCACGTTCGAGGACTACACCGCCGACCTCCGGAGCAAGGGTGGCGAAATCGACTCCGTCATGGCCAAGGTCGACACCGCCTTCGCGGGCTTCGACAAGGCGGTCACGAAGATCGAGGGCGTGGTGCCCGGCTTCGTCGACGGCAAGGCCGACGAGCTGTTCGAAAAGATACAGGGGCTGCACGAGCTCGCCGACATCATGAGAAAAAAATCGGCCGGCTACCTTGAGGACATCCGTCGCTCGCTGCTCGACGTCAGCGAGGCCGCCAACAAGATGAGCGGGACGCCGGCCCCCACTGCCGCCCCGCGCCCGCCGCGCAAGCCGCCGCAGAAGAAGCAGTGACGCCTCCCCTATCCTCCCTCTCAAGGGAGGCGACCATGCCTCACCACGCGTAGCGCACGACGCCCTTGCCGGCGTAGGAGCGGGTGAGGTTCGAGAACTCTCCCTCGAAGGTCGCCGACGCAGACCAGCCGTTCATCCAGTTCATCTGCGCTGATGCCGTGGTCAGAGCCGAATCGCGCGCCTGGGCGGCGCCGTTCACGACGAAAGCCGATCCCGGCAGGGTCTGGAACACCGCGCCGACGGTGCGGTCCGGATTGTAGTCATGTGCCCAGGCGAGGCGGCCGCGCAGGGTCATGAGGCCACCGGCCGCGGCAAACGATCTGTCCGCGCGCAGGCCGAGTTCGGTGCGCGTGCTGGTGACGTCCTTGGCGGCATAGTTGAGAGCGAAGACGTTGCTGCCGACCACGGCAGCCTCTGCATAGGTCGGAAGGCTGAACAAGGTGGCCTGGAGCGCGGCATAGGGCGTGAGGCCGGCCCACTGCATGGCATAGCGATAGCCGCCCTCGATGCGGCCCGAGAACGCGTTGGCGTTGAACTGCGCACGCAGCTGGTCATAACCGGCAGCCGTTACGACGCGGTTGGTCGTGACGTCCTGCCAGCCATAGGCGAGCGCCGCTGTGATGTAGGCCGGTCCGGCCGTATGACGCACGAAGGCACCGGCCTGGAACAGGTCGGAGCGACCCCAGCCGAGCCCGTTGACGTTGAAGGCGGTCCCGCCGCCTGCGAGGGCAAAGCCCGCAATCGTCGACGGCGAGAAGCGGTAATCGAGGCCCACGGCATTGCCGTAGACACTGCTGCTGGTGGTGTTCGAGCCGAGACCGGCATTGCCGTCCGTGGTCTGCGAGCCGCCATAGCCGGCCGTCCACACATCCCAGCGCTGCTCGAAGGTTGCCGCCGGTGCCTTGCGGTAAATCGAGGCGAAGGCGTCGCGCGCGCTCTTGTCGCGCGCATTTGCGTCCACGGCAAATGGCGACGCGCCAGCCGTGCCGCTGCGTCCAGAGCTGAAGACGTCGGTCAACAGGCTCATGAACAGGTTCATCGCATTGAACGTCGTCTGCTGCGATCCCGTTGCGGATTCACCCGAGGCCTGCGTCAGGCCCCCGGGACCAAGACCCGCGAGTTCGGCCTGCAGGAAGCCGTTGGTGTTGAAGAAATTCTGAAGCGTCGTGGCAACGTTCTGCTGGTTGACGTTGAGCGCGTATTTCGCGCCGTAGTTCAGCGTGAAATCGAGGAAGACCTCGTTCGATCCGACGCTCGTCGTGCCGATGAGGCCACCCGGCGCGGCAACGCCCGAAAAATTCCCGCCGGAGGTGCCGAAGAAGTTCATGATCGAATAGTGCTTCATCACCGCGGCGCCCGGATACAGCGCGACGCCGACAGTGCCGTCCAGCGCGACATTGCCGGTGACGAGCGCGTGGCTCGTGCTGGATCCGCTACCGACCTGCACCACATAGACCGAGCCGGACTGAAGCGTGAGATCGCCCTGAACCTGCATGCTCGAGCCCGGGCCGCCGTCGCCGGGCGCATAGATACCGCCGTTGGCGATGAGGGTATTGCCAACGATTCCGGCGCCGAACAACGCACCACCTGCATTCACGGTGGTCAGGCTCGACTGCGAGATGTCACCATCGACCCGCAGGATGCCGCCGTTCACCGTGGTCGTGCCGGTGTAGGTATTCGCGCCCGAGAGGATCAACGTGCCGCTGCCGACCTTTTCCAGCGAGCCGGGGCCGGCGGGACCGCAACCGCAGGTATCACCGATGACGCCGCTGACCTCGGTCGAGAGGTTGTTACCGCCGACGACGAGGGTATTGCCGCCGCCGATGTAGTAGAAGCCGCTGCCTTCGATCGATCCTGCGGTGATGCGACCATCGCCGGCCGGACCGGTGCCTCCACCGAAATCGACGACGCCGGTCCCGGTGGTGATGAAGCGTGCGTTGCCGCCGGTGGAGTTGTCGAAGAATTCGGTCCTGCCGCCGTCCTTGGTGATGATCGTGGCATTGCCGGCCGTCGTGAACGCGCCGAAATTGGTGAGACCGTCGGCTTCATTGATGATGGTTGCATTGCCGGCGGTCGCCGTGTCGGAGCCGGCGAACGTCCCGAACACGGTCCCGCCAAAATCCTTGTTCACGATCGTCGCCGAGCCCGCCGAAGATTGCTCGATGAATATCGTGCCGCCGCCATTCTGGTTGGTGATGTTGGCCGCGCCTGCATTAGTCCGTCCGAAGAAGCCGATCAGGCCGCTGTCATTGATGATGGTGGCCCGACCGGCCGTCGCGGTGTCGGCTCCACCCCCGAGCGGATCGCCGAAATACACCTGGCCGTTGTTGGTGATCACGATCGAGTTGGCGGAGCTTGCGTTGAGGAACATCGTCGTGCCGGAGAAGGCGTTCAGGATCGACGTGATTCCCGACGTGTCGGCATTGACGATGCTGAAGAGGCCCTCGTTGGTGACGGCGCCGACCATGCTCGCAGTGTGGGTCGCGTCACCGAGCTGCAGGGATCCGCAATTGCAGATGAAGGTGCCGCCGGTATAGGAGTTCGCGCCGAGCAGCGCCAGGGTACCTGGTCCTTGAACATTGATGCCGTCGCTGCCGACGATACGCGAAACGATCGCGGCCGAGGGATCGCTGGTGCCGGTCACATCGTTGGTGACGAACGTGGTGCCGCCCGCAGCCAGCCTGAGGTCGCCGCCCTGAATGGTATAGATCGAGCCGTCGGCGGTGAGGTCGAAGCCCACGAGGCTGGTGAGCTGCACGCCGCCCGGCGTAACCGTCACCGTGCCGCCCGTCGCCGGCGTCGAGGGAGCGCTGCTTCCGAACAGCGTGCCGGCTGACGCGGGATCATAGGCGGTGCTGGTCGCGCCAAAGACGTCGGTCCAGTTGGTCGTCGTGTTGTCCCAGACGCCGCCCCCGCCGTTGACGGTGCCGTTCGGCGTGGTCTGTGATCCGTTGAAAACCTGCTGGGCCCCGACCGGGCTCGCTATAGCGATCGCGGTCAAGACGAGGCCGGCCCCGAATGCCGCGCGCTTTGCCGCAGCACTCCGGCGCGGGCAACTCCCCCCGCTCGATCGCAACCAAGCCCCCACGCTCGTTCCCCACCCCGCGGCGCTCCCCAGCGGCGCCGCGGGGAACTTAGGCGAAGAGGATGGGCGGTAGAACTACGGGGCATCGAGAATCCGCCCAACTGCCCCCCAACTCGGGCAGATTCAACAGTCCATGTTGTAACCGCGCCACGGTTTTGCCGGGCGCCATTCCCATTCCGCGCACCTACGGACGCATCAGAACGTTCGCGCGCTTGTGGACGGCCGTTCACATCAAGGGGTGACCGTCCAACTCATGGTGCCGGCAAGGGCTCAGTAATTGCTCGGCGACGACCCATTCGGGATGCCGTCGATCGGACATTCGTCGGTGCCGGGGGTCGAGCGGGTCATCGCCTCGACCATGTCACGCGTGCCTTCGGGATCCTTGATCCAGTTCTTGTAGAAGTCATAGGGGCACGCCGCGACGCCGCGCGGGCTTTCGCCGGAATTGATCATGCCGGTGTAGCCGCGGTGGACCAGCTTGTAGAGATGGTTCTGTGACTGGCCGTTGCGGCGCGCATCGCGGATCAGATGTTTCGACAGCTGTGCGTACTGGATGCCGTAATCCTCCTCGCCGCATTCGCCGAGCGTGCGACCGTCGAAGCCGATGATCGCGGAGTGGCCGAAATAGGAGTAGACGCCGTCGAAGCCTGCGGCATTGGCGACAGCGACATAGACGTTGTTGGCCCACGCCATCGCCTTGGAAATAAGGACCTGCTGCTCCTTGGCCGGATACATGTAGCCCTGGCAGCGCACGATCAGCTCGGCACCCTTCATGGCGCAGTCACGCCAGATCTCCGGGAAATTGCCGTCGTCGCAGATGATCAGGCTGACCTTCATCCCCTTCGGGCCGTCGGAGACATAGGTGCAATTGCCGGGATACCAGCCCTCGATCGGCACCCAGGGCATGATCTTGCGATACTTCTGCACGATCTCGCCCTTGTCGTTCATCAGGATCAGGGTGTTGTAGGGCGCCTTGTGCGGATGCTCCTCGTGGCGTTCGCCGGTCAGCGAGAACACGCCCCACACCTTGGCCCTGCGGCAGGCCTCGGCGAAGATCGCTGTCTCTTCACCCGGCACCGCGCACGCCGTCTCGTACATCTCCTTGGAGTCGTACATGATGCCTTGCGTGGAATATTCCGGGAAGATCACGAGGTCCATGCCGGGCAGGCCAGTCTTCATGCCCACCACCATGTCGGCGATCTTGCGGGCGTTATCGAGCACCTCGGCCTTGGTGTGCAGGCGGGGCATCTTGTAGTTCACCACGGCGACGCCGACGGTATCGTTACTGCTGGAAATGTCACCGTGAAGCATGTTGGGCGCTCCTGTCGTTTATTGGTTTGAGGTGCGTTAGTGGCTGATCATCCACGGCCGCGCAGTCGGAAAGCCCTTGGCGCCGCTCTTCGTCTTGGTCACCAGCCGCGCCGGCTTCTTCTTGTCGATCGCGTTCTTGTCCTTCACGGACTTGCCCGAAAAGCAGCAGCCGCAGCCGGGACCGTGCGAGGCCTTGTATTGCGCGAGCGTCTGCGGCGCGTGCGAGCTGCGCTCGTTGACGGCATGCGCCTTGCGCTTGTCTGACGGCATGCAGAAGAAATTCGGCGCGGTCAGAATGACGCGCGGCGCAATGGTCTCGCAATGCGGGCAGCTTTGTGGATCGTCGCACTCGGCCATCGGGCGCAGGTCCTTGAACGGACCGCAATCGTCACAGAGATATTCATAGACCGGCATCGCATCATCCCTACGCTCTTGCCTGTTCAACGGAGGCTCGCTCGCACTGTTCGTGCGGAGATAACTCCTCACCCCAACCCTCTCCCCGTAAGGACGGGGAGAGGGAGCACACCGACTACTTGTCCGGCGAGATCGGCATCTGGATATCGCCGGTGATGTGCTTGATGGGACCTGCCGCCGACGGCATCACGTCGAAGTCGAAGATCTCGGTCGGCAGCCACAGCGTGGCGCAGGCGTTGGGCACGTCGACCACGCCGGAGATGTGGCCCTGACATGGCGCGGTGCCGAGGATCGAATAGGCCTGTGCGCCGGAGTAGCCGAACTTCTTCAGGTATTCGATGGCGTTGAGACAGGCCTGGCGATAGGCGATGTGAACATCGAGATAGTGCTGCTTGCCGGCTTCATCCACCGAGATGCCTTCGAAGATCAGATAATCCTTGTAGTTCGGCGTGATCGGGGACGGCTTGAAGATCGGGTTCTTGATGCCGTACTTCGACATGCCGTCCTTGATCACCTCGACCTTCAGATGCAGCCATCCCGCCATCTCGATGGCGCCGCAGAAGGTGATCTCGCCGTCGCCCTGGCTGAAGTGCAGATCGCCCATCGAAAGACCCGCGCCCGGCACATAGACCGGGAAGTAGATCTTCGAGCCGCGCGAGAGATCCTTGATGTCGCAATTGCCGCCGTGCTCGCGCGGCGGCACCGTGCGCGCGCCCTCGGCGCCGATCTTGGCTTTCACGTCGCCCTTGGCGCGGCCGCCATGGGCGGTCGCCGCGAACGGCGGATTGGCAAGGCCCGGCACGCGGGTCGGATTGGTCGAGATCAACTCGGCCTCACGCTTGTTCCAGGTCTCCAGCATCTTCGGATCGGGCAGACAGCCGATCAGGCCGGGATGGATCAGGCCGGCGAAGTTCACGCCGGGCACGTGGCGGGACGAGGTGTAGAGGCCCTTGATGTCCCAGATCGATTTCTGCGCCAGCGGGAAATGGTCGGTGAGGAAGCCGCCGCCGTTCTGCTTGGAGAAGAAGCCGTTGAAGCCCCACAGGCTCTCTTTCATCGGACCGACGTCGAGCAGGTCGACGACAAGGAGGTCCCCGGGCTCGGCGCCCTTGATGCCGATCGGGCCAGACAGGAAGTGCACGATCGACAGGTCGATGTCACGCACGTCATCGGCGGAATCGTTGTTTTTGATGAAGCCACCGGTCCAGTCATAGGTCTCGATGATGAAATCGTCGCCGGGATTGACCCAGGCCACGATCGGGATGTCGGGGTGCCAGCGGTTGTGCACCATGTCATTTTCGTAAGCCGACTTGGTCAGATCGACCTTGATCAGTGTCTCTGGCATCGAGATGCTCCCCTTTTACACGGTTGGTTAGACGGACAGATATTTCGAGACCTGCGCGGCATCGACGGCGTGGCGCGGATCGTCGCGCACGATCTCGCCGTTCTCGATCACCAGCACGCGGTCGGCGATGTCGAGCGCGAAGCTCAGGACCTGCTCGGACACGACGATCGAGAGCCCCTTCTCGTCGCGGATGCGTTTCAGGGTCCGCGCCATCTCCTTGATGATGGAAGGCTGGATGCCTTCGGTCGGCTCATCCAGCAGCAGGACTTTTGGCTTGGTTGCGAGCGCACGCGCGATCGCAAGCTGCTGCTGCTGGCCGCCGGAGAGATTGCCGCCGCGGCGGCCCTTCATCTCGAGCAGGACCGGAAACAATTCGTAGATGTCGCCGGGCACCTCGGATTCGCCCGCAACGACGAGGCCGGTCTCGATGTTCTCCTTCACCGTCATGGTGGAGAAGATCATGCGGCCCTGCGGCACATAGGCGAGGCCCTTGGCGACGCGCTCGTAGCTCTTGAGGTTGCCGAGCTCGGCGCCGTCCATGATCACCGAGCCGCTCCTGGCCGGCAGGATGCCCATCAGCGACTTCATCAGCGTGGTCTTGCCCATGCCGTTGCGGCCCATGATCGCCACGATCTCGTTGGGCGCGACCTTGACGTTGAGCCCGTGCAACACCTCGCTCTGGCCGTAGGCGACGTGGAGATCTGAAATTGCCAGCATGAAGCGCTCCTAGGCTCGGTACGTCTTCTTCCTTCTCCCCTTGTGGGAGAAGGTGGCGCGGGCGGAGCCCGCAACGGATGAGGGGTATGCATCAGCGGATCCGAGCGGCAGCTTGATCTGCGGAGAGAGACCCCTCACCCGGATCGCATCTGACGATGCGATCCGACTTCTCCCACAAGGGGAGAGGTGCACCGTCGATGCCGCGACGGACTCATTGGTTTTCGCCATCGTCAGTGCCCCAGATAGACTTCGATGACCTTGGGATCGTTCTTGACCTTCTCCATGGTCCCCTCGGAGAGGATCTGGCCCTGGTGCAGCACGGTGACCTTGTGGGCGATGTCCTCGACGAACTTCATGTCGTGCTCGATCACCAGCACCGAGCGGTTCTTGATGATGCGGTTGAGCAGCTCGGCGGTCTTGGCGCGCTCGGACACGCTCATGCCGGCGACCGGCTCGTCGAGCATCAGGAGGTCCGGGTCCTGGATCAGCAGCATGCCGATCTCGAGCCATTGCTTCTGGCCATGGCTGAGCTCGTCGGCATAAGTGTTGAGCTTGTCCTTGAGGAAGATCATCTCCGCGACCTCCTCGACCCGGTCCTTCACCAGCTGGTCGCGCTGAAAGGTCAGCGAGCCGAACACGGTGCGGCCGCGTGGAAACGAGATCTCGAGGTTCTCGAACACGGTGAGATCCTCGAACACCGACGGCGTCTGGAATTTGCGCCCGACGCCGGTCTGCACGATCTCGTTTTCTTTCATCTTCGTGAGCTCCTTGCCACGAAACTGGATCGAGCCCGAGGTCGCCTTGGTCTTGCCGCAGATCAGATCGAGCACCGTGGTCTTGCCGGCGCCGTTGGGACCGATGATGACGCGGATCTCGTTCTCCTCGACGTAAAAGGAGAGATCATTGACCGCCTTGAACCCGTCGAACGAGACGGTCAGTCCGGAGACAGCGAGCAGGAATTCCTTGGGCTGGTGTCCAACGAGCATGATGGCCTCCTCACTCTGCCGGTGCGCCGTCGGCGACCGAATTGTCGTTCCAGCCCGGCTTCCGCTTGCGCGAGGCGAACAGCCGATCAATCCTCGGCTGCACGTAATCGGCCCAGAGCCCGGACAAACCGTTCGGGAAGGCGAGCACGACGGCGATGAACAGCGCGCCGAGGCCGAACAGCCAAAGTTGCGGGAAGGATTCCGACAGGCTGGTCTTGGCGAAATTCACCAGGATGGCGCCCCAGATCGCGCCGAAGATCGACATGCGTCCGCCGACCGCGGTGTAGATCACCATCTCGATCGACGGCACGATGCCGACAAAGGACGGCGACATGAAACCGACATTGAGCGCGAACATTGCGCCACCGATCGCGGCGAAGACCGCGGCCATGCAGAAGGCGAAGATCTTGAAGTTGGCGACGCTGTAGCCGGAGAAGCGGACGCGGTCCTCCTGTTCGCGCATCGCCACCAGGATGCGGCCGAGCTTGGTCAGGCGGATGAACTGCGCGATGCCGATGCAGGCGAACAGCAGCACCACCTCGACGAAGTACAGGATGACCTTGGCGTGGTCGGGCCTGATGTCCCAGCCCTTGAGGGTGCGCAGGTCGGTCATGCCGTTGATGCCGCCGGTGTAGCCCTGCTGCCCGACGATCAGGATGGTGAGGATGGCGGCGACGGCCTGGGTGATGATCGCGAAATAGGTGCCGCCGACGCGGCGCTTGAACATCGCGGTGCCGATGATCAGGGCGAACAGGCCGGGGACCAGGATGATGGCGAGGATGGTGAAGGTGAGGCTGTGGAATGGTTGCCAGAACAACGGCAGCGACGTGATCTGATTCCAGTCCATGAAATCGGGGATGCCGGGCGTCGACTGGATCTTCGTGTTCTCGACGCTGGAAGCCTCCAGCTTGAGAAACATCGCCATGCAGTAGCCGCCGAGACCGAAGAACACGCCCTGGCCGAGGCTCAAGATGCCGCCATAGCCCCAGCACAGCACGAGGCCGAGCGCGACAAAGGCGTAGGTGAGGTATTTCGCGACCAGGTTGAGGCGGAACACATCCAGCGACAGCGGCAGGATCACGAACAGCACGGCGGCCAGAACAATGAAGCCGATGAGCTCGGAGCGATTGAAGAAGCGTGAGTTGATGATCATGACTTGCCTGCTTCTCCTTACTTGCGGACTTTGAGGGCGAAGAGACCCTGCGGCCGCAGCATCAGGATGCCGACGACAGCGAGCAGCGTCAGGACCTTGGCCATCGAGCCCGACATGAAGAATTCGAGCGTCGATTGCGTCTGCGAGATCGAGAACGCGGAGGCGATGGTGCCGAGCAGGCTGGCCGCGCCGCCGAATACGACGACGAGGAACGTGTCGACGATGTAGAGCTGTCCGGAGGTCGGCCCGGTCGAGCCGATCATGGTGAAGGCGCTTCCGGCGATTCCGGCAATGCCGCAACCAAGCCCGAAGGTGTAGCGGTCGACCTTCTCGGTATTGATGCCGACCGCGCCGGCCATGATGCGGTTCTGCACCACCGCACGGACCTGGCGGCCCCAGCGCGACATGTACATGACGTACGCGACCGAGAGAGTGATCAACACGGTGAGACACATCACGAAGACGCCGTTGATCGGCACTTCGATGCTGTCGGTGACGTGCAGCGAGCCCAGCATCCATTGCGGCAGCTCGACGCCGACCTCACGCGCGCCGAACACGGAGCGATAGGCCTGCTGCAGCATCAGGCTGAGGCCCCAGGTGGCAAGCAGCGTATCCAGCGGGCGCTTGTAGAGATGCCGTATCAGCATCCACTCCACCAGCATCCCCAATGCGCCGGACGCGACAAAGGCCAGGATCATCGCAAGGAAGAAATAGCCGCTGAACAAGCCGGGCAAATAGGACTGGAAGACATTCGAGGTCATCCAGGTGACGTAGGCGCCGAGGATCATGAACTCGCCATGGGCCATGTTGATGACGCCCATCTGGCCGAAGATGATGGCAAGCCCGAGCGCCATCAGGACGTAGACCGAGAACAGGATCAGTCCTGCAAAGCCCTGCATGACGAAGATGGAGCCAAGGTCACCAAGCGAGTAGTCGCCGAACATCGATGTCCTCCGTCGGGGATAAGGGTCCCGCGTCGCGAGCAGGTTCGCGACGCGGGGTCTTGGGCGTGGATTTGCTGTCCACGCCAGGGAGAGGCTTGGTATTTGGACGAAAACGCGACTGGGAGCGCTTCTTACTGGTAGCCCTTGGGGAACGGATCCGGCTCGACGAGATCGGCGGTCTCGTAGATCAGCTCGAACTGGCCATCGAGCTTGGCGCGCCCCACCCGGGTCTTCGACCAGAGATGATGGTTCTCGTGGATGCGCACATAGCCTTCCGGCGCGCCCTTGAACTCGACGCCGGGCGAGGCCGCCGCGATCTTGTCGACGTCGAAGGAGCCCGCCTTCTCCACCGTCAACTTCCACAGCCACGGGCCGAGATAGGCAGCCTGGGTGACGTCTCCAATCACGGTCTTCTCGCCCCACGCCTTCTTGAACGCCGGCACGAACGCCTTGTTGTTCGGATTGTCGAGCGACTGGAAGTACTTCATGCAGGCATAGGCACCCGCGATGTTCTCGCCGCCGATGCCGTCGATCTCGTCTTCGGTCACCGAGATCGTCAGCAGCGCCTGCTTGGAGAGGTCGATGCCGGCGGCCTTGAGCTGCTTGTAGAAGGCGACGTTGGAGCCGCCCACGACGTCGGTGAAGATCACGTCGGGCTTGGTCAGCTTGATCTTGTTGATGACCGAGTTGAACTGGGTGTTGCCGAGCGGATAGTACTCCTCGCCGACCACCTTGCCCTTCAGCACGTTCTCGACGTGCTTGCGCGCGATCTTGTTCGAGGTGCGCGGCCAGATGTAGTCGGAGCCGATGAAGAAGAACGACTTCGCGCCCTTTTCCTTGGCGATCCAGTTCAGGCCGGCGAGAATCTGCTGGGTCGCTTCCTGACCGGTGTAGATGACGTTCTTGGACTGCTCGAGGCCTTCGTAGAAGGTCGGGTAATAGAGCATGCCGTTATACTGCTCCATGACCGGCAGCACCGCCTTGCGCGAGGCCGAGGTCCAGCAGCCCATGATCGCCGCGACCTTGTCGTTGACCAGCAGCTTCTTGGCCTTTTCCGCGAAAGTCGGCCAGTCGCTGGCGCCGTCTTCCTGGATGAACTTGATCTTGCGGCCGAGCACGCCGCCGGCGGCATTGATCTGCTCGATGGCAAGCTTTTCGGCCTCGATCGACCCGGTCTCGGAGATGGCCATGGTGCCGGTCGCCGAGTGCAGGATGCCGACCGTGACCTCGGTATCGGTGACTGCAAGGCCGGTGGTGTTGACCGCCGAGGTCGCGGGAGCCTGCGCAAAGGACGCCCGCGGCAGCATCGTGATGGCCGGCACGGCGGCCATTCCCATCAATAGTTTGCGCCGGAGCGGCGACAAAAGGCCCTTGTTTGGTTCGTCTGACATGAGCACCCCACTTTTGTTCGAGGACACGCGATTGGTGCCGTGAGGATGGCTCGGATTGATGCAGTGCCAGCATACGCAAGATCGCGTATACTGCACCGCAAAATGCCGACGTAGGCTTTTGGTACGGAATTTGCGAGGGCTCCGGGTCCGTATCAGGAGTGGGGTAGAGCGTGGCAGGGCGGCAGCGAATAGACCGCGTCAGGCGCCAGTACAACCAATGGGTCGCCAACCAGACGCTGGAAGACTACGCGCTGCGCTTCACGGCCAAGAGCGCGCGCCGCTGGTCCGCCGCCCGGGTCGCCAACACGGCGCTGGGCGCGATCTCGTTCCTGGCGATGGAGGCGATCGGCGGCACCATCACGCTGAACTATGGCGTCACCAATGCGACCGCCGCCATCCTCGTGGTCTCCCTCATCATCTTCTGCTGTGGCGTACCGATCGCCTATTATGCCGCCAAATGCGGCATCGACATCGACCTGCTCACGCGCGGCGCCGGCTTCGGCTACATCGGCTCCACCGTCACCTCGCTGATCTACGCGTCCTTCACCTTCATCTTCTTTGCGATCGAAGCCGTGATCCTCGCGTCCGCGCTCGAGATGTGCTTCGGGATTCCGCGGCCGATCGGCTATCTCATCAGCGCCGTCGTCATCATCCCGCTGGTGGCCTACGGCATCACGCTGATCAGCCGCTTCCAATTGTGGACGCAGCCGCTGTGGATCGTGCTCCACATCATTCCGTTCGCGGCGATCGCCTGGCACAACCCGCATTCCTTCACGGAGTGGCGTAAGTTCTCGGGCGAGCACGGCGACCTCAGCGGGCATTTTGACCTGCTGCTGTTCGGAGTTGCGGCTTCCGTGGTGTTTTCGCTGGTGGCGCAGATCGGCGAGCAGGTCGACTTCCTGCGATTTTTGCCGCGCGACCGCCGCGCCTCCAGGGCGTCCTGGTGGGTGGCGCTGATGAGCGCGGGACCGGGCTGGATCGTGCTGGGCGCGCTGAAGCTCCTGGCGGGTTCGTTCCTCGCGTTCTTCGCGCTCAGCCACGGGGTGCCGCCCGAGGAGGCCGCCGAGCCCGCCCATATGTATCTCGAAGCGTTCCGCTATGTGCTGTCCCAGCCTGACCTCGCGCTGGCGTTGACCGGCACGTTCGTGATCCTGTCCCAGGTGAAGATCAACGTCACCAACGCCTATGCCGGCTCGATCGCCTGGTCGAACTTCTTCTCGCGCCTGACCCACAGCCATCCCGGCCGCGTCGTCTGGCTGGTCTTCAACGTCATCGTAGCGCTGCTGTTGATGGAGATCGGCGTCTACAAGGCGCTGGAGCAGACGCTCGCGCTCTATTCGAACGTCGCGATCGCCTGGGTCGGTGCGCTGGTCGCGGATCTCATCGTCAACAAGCCGCTTGGATTGCGGCCACAGCAGATCGAATTCAAACGCGCGCATCTCTACGACGTCAATCCGGTCGGCGTGGGTGCGATGACGATCGCGACCATTGTTTCCATCAGCGCCTTTTACGGCCTGTTCGGGCCGACCGCGAAGGCGCTGTCGGCCTTCATAGCGCTGGCGGTTGCCTTCCTCACCGCACCGTTGATTGCCTGGGCCACGGACGGCAAATACTACATCGCGCGCAAGCCGAAACGGAGCTGGCAGGACATCGAGGCGATCCAGTGCTGCATCTGCGAGCACGCGTTCGAGCCGGAGGACATGGCCTCGTGCCCCGCTTATGCCGGCCCGATCTGCTCTCTGTGCTGCTCGCTGGATGCCCGCTGCCACGATCTCTGCAAGCCGCACGCGCGGATCCAGGCGCAGGTATCCGAGACGCTGGGCAAGCTGATGCCGCAGCCGATCTACGCGCGCATCAACTCGCAACTCGGCCACTATGTCGGCGTGTTCGTGGTCTCCGCCGGCCTCGTCGCGCTGGTGCTGGGCCTGATCTATCTGCAGACCTCGGCGAGCGTGCATGGCGAGAACGCGCTCGTCTCCGACGTGCTCTGGAAGGTTTTCTTCTCGCTCAGCATCATCATCGGCGTGGTGGCGTGGCTGTTCGTCCTGGCGCAGCAGAGCCGCCGCGCGGCGGAAGCCGAGACGCGACGGCAGACCGCGCTGCTGATCCAGGAGATCGACGCGCACAAGCGCACCGACGCCGAGCTGCAGCGCGCCAAAGAAGTCGCCGAATCCGCCAACCTCGCCAAGAGCCGCTACGTGGTGGGCCTGAGCCACGAGCTGCGTTCACCGCTGAACGCGATCAGCGGCTATGCCCAGCTCCTGGAGCAGGACACGACGCTCGACACCAAGCCGCGCGACCAGGTCCGCGTCGTTCGCCGCAGTGCCGACCACCTCTCCGGCCTGATCGACGGCATTCTGGACATCTCCAAGATCGAGGCCGGACGGCTGTATCTGTCGCGCGACGAGGTGCGCTTGAGCGAATTCCTCGATCAGCTGGTCGGCATGTTCCGCCTTCAGGCCGCTGCCAAAGGCATCGATTTCGTGTTCAGGCGGCCGGCGTATTTACCGCTGGTGGTCTATGCCGACGAGAAGCGGCTGCGCCAGGTGTTGATCAATTTGCTCTCGAACGCCATCAAGTTCACCCAGACCGGCAGCGTGCAGTTTGTGGTGCACTATCGCAGCCCCGTTGCCGAGTTCGAGGTGATCGACACCGGTCCCGGCATCCAGGGCGACGATCTCGAACGCATCTTCGCGCCGTTCGAGCGCGGTGCGCTCGGCGTCTCGCAGCCGCAAACCGGCACCGGCCTCGGCCTGACCATCAGCCGTCTGCTCGCCGGTGTGATGGGCGGCGATATCAAGGTCATGAGCACGGTCGGCACCGGCTCAACGTTCAAGGTCAAGATCCTGCTCTCGGAGGTCACCAATCCGCAGCTCATCGCGCCGGTGGAGGCCCCGGTCTCCGGCTATCACGGCGCGCGCAAGACCATCCTCATCACCGACGACGACCCCGTGCATCGCGACCTCCTGCGCGAGGTGCTGACCCCGCTCGGCTTCATCCTGCTCAGCGCGCCGGATGGCCCCGGCTGCCTCGCATTGGCGCAGCATTGCCGGCCCGATCTGTTCCTGCTCGACATCTCGATGCCCGCCATGGACGGCTGGGCCGTCGCGGAGGCCTTGCGCGCGAGCGGCCATCACCAGGCTCGCATCCTGATGGTGTCGGCCAGCGCGATCGAGGCCCACGGGGCGCCGCTGGCGCAGCCCTTCCATGACGGCTATTTGATGAAGCCGATCGACATCCCGAGGCTGCTGGAGACGATACGCCAGCTCCTCAAGATCGAATGGCAATACGGCTCGGACGAGATCGCGGTGCCGTTCTGGCGCCCCGAATGCGGATCGAGGCCCCCGGCGCGGCACATCGAGGCGCTGATCGGGCTCGGCCAGATCGGCTACGTCAGGGGCATCCAATTGAAGCTGGACGAGATCGGCAGCGAGCATCCAGAGCACGCCGACTTCGTCGCGCAGATGCGGTCGCTGGTCGACCGGTTCGATCTCGAGCAGTACATGGCCACATTGAAGACGTTGCATGCGCATGAACATTGAGTCGAAAAAGCGCGACGTCGCGCTCGTTGTAGATGACTCTCCCGAGACGCTGCGGCTGCTCACCGACGCGCTCGACGGCGCCGGCATGACGGTGATGGTGGCGCTCGACGGCGCGGCCGCGATACGCATCATCGACCAGATCACGCCCGATATCGTTCTGCTCGATGCCGTGATGCCCGGCATCGACGGCTTCGAGACCTGCCGTCGGCTCAAGCGCGATGCGGGTCTTGCCAATGTCCCCGTGATCTTCATGACAGGCCTCGCCGAAACCGAGCATATCGTGCGCGGGCTCGAGGCCGGCGGCGTCGATTACGTGACAAAGCCGATCGTGATCGAGGAGATGCTGGCGCGCATCCGCGTCCATCTCGGCAATGCCCGGCTGACCCAGAGTGCGCGCGCCGCGCTCGACGTCTCCGGCCGCTTCCTGTTCGCGGTCGACCGCCATGGCAATCTGCTGTGGGCAACACCGCAGGCGCAGAAGCTGCTGTCCGATCATCACGGCGCACAGGCCGACGATTTCGTCCTGCCGCCATCGCTGCTGCTATGGCTGGAGCAGGCCAAAGCCAAGGGCAGCTCGAAATCCCAGGCGGCTTGCTTGCCCGACAATCCGCAGCTGCGGCTCTATTACATGGGCGAAACCGCGCCGAACGAATTCCTGCTACGGCTCTCCAGGGAGTCCGGCACCGCGCTGCCGCCAGAATTCACCAGCGAACTCGGCCTCACCACCCGCGAGGGCGAGGTGCTGGCCTGGCTCAGCAAGGGCAAGACCAATCGCGACATCGCGCAAATCCTGGGCCTCAGCCCGCGCACGGTCGACAAGCATCTCGAGCAGATCTACGCAAAACTCGGCGTGGAGAACCGGACCGCCGCGGCGGCGATTGCGGCGAATGCGACGCGAAGGAACTCGTGAGCGCAGTGCGGATGAGTTGGTGCGCTACTGATCCCACAACCGCTATCGTCCCGGACAAGCGAAGCGCAGATCCGGGACCCGTAGCCACAGCCGATGTTTGGCGAAGGCTCGGAGTTAGCAGCTCGCTCCATAACTACTCCCTGTGGTTATGGGTCCCCGCCTTCGCGGGGACGACAGTCGAAGATGTGGCAATCGTTACCGCCCCTTACACCCCGAGCGCCCTCACCCGTACACAAACGCCTTGTCATCCAGATCCGTCTTCGGGATCTCGTCCTTCTCCGTCCAGTAATCCTGGCTGTGCTGCCATTCCGGCTTGTCGCCGCGCTTGGGCAACAAATCCATGTTGCGCATCATATAGCCGGGGTTGAAGTTTTCCGGATCGATCCAGGGCAGGATCGGCATGTTGTGGTCTTCGGCGCGCAAGCGTACCTCGACCTTCTTCGCACCCTTGTCCTTCATGTGACCAAGCAGTCGGCAGACGAAGTCGGCGACGAGATCGACGCGCAGCGTCCAGCTGGCGCGGAAATAGCCGAACACCCAGACCATGTTCGGAACGCCCGTGAACATCATGCCGCGATAGGTGACGGTATCGCCGAAGGCGAGCGGCTTGCCGTCGATCTCGAAGGCGATGTCGCCGAGCGCGGCGAGATTGAAGCCGGTCGCGGTGACGATGACATCGGCTTCCAGCAGCTTGCCGGACTTGAGCTGAATGCCGTTCTCGACGAAGCATTCGATCTCGTCGGTCACGACGGAGGCCTTGCCGCTGGCGATGCCCTTGAACAGATCGGCATCGGGCACGAAGGCGATGCGCTGCCGCCACGGCCGGTAAGTCGGCGTGAAATGCGTCCCGACGTCGTAGTCGGGACCGAGCACCGCGCTGATCTGGCCGATCAGGTCCTTCTTGACCTGTTCTGGCTTGGACACGCAGAGTTTCGTGAAGGCATCCTGCTCGAACAGGATCTTGCGCCGAACGATCTCGTGGATCCAGGCCTCATCGACCTGAAGCCGGCGCAGCTCTTCCGCGATCTCGATGGCGTTGCGGCCGAGGCGAAAATAAGTCGGCGAACGCTGCAGCATGGTGACATGCGCACATTGGTCAGCGATGTTCGGCACCAGCGTCGCCGCTGTGGCGCCCGAGCCGATCACAACGACCTTCTTGTTCGTGAGGTCGACGTCATCGGGCCATGTCTGCGGATGGACGATGCGGCCCTTGAAGCGATCGGTGCCCTTCCATTCCGGCGTGTAGCCTTCCGAATGACGGTAATAGCCCTGGCACATCCAGAGGAAGTTCGCCGTGAACGTCCTCGGCTCGCCGGTGTCGGTCGTCACCGCCTCAATAGTCCAGAGATTCTGCTCGCTCGACCAGCTGGCGGAATTGATCTTGTGCTTGTAGCGGATGTGCTTGGCGATACCGTTGTCGTCGATCACCTCTTTCATATAGGTGAGGATTTCTTCGGCGGTCGCGATCGGCGGCCCGACCCAGGGCTTGAAGCTATAGCCGAACGTATGGAGATCACTGTCCGAGCGGATGCCGGGATAACGATGCGTGCTCCAGGTGCCGCCGAACGTCGCCTGCGTCTCCAGGATGACATAGCTCGTGCCCGGAAGCTGCTTCTCGATGTGATAGGCGCTGCCGATGCCGGAGATGCCGGCGCCGACGATCAGCACGTCGAAATGTTCAGAAGCCTGTTTGGCGGTGGCGTGACTGCGAACAGCGACATTCATTGTTGCTTCTATGCCTTGCTTGTTTTTGTGGCCGCCCTTGAAGGACGACGCGTTTCCCCCGCGGCCGGCATGATCACCCGCCGCGCTTCCGCTTCAAAATGACATAGATCGAGCCGCGGTCAAATCACAGCGCCGCACCCCAGCTCCGCGCGGTCAGCAAGATCCAGTCGCGGTAGAGCGTGAGCGGCGTGACGCCGGTCAATCCGCCACAGCCATCGCCGGCGTTCGGTCCCGTCGCCCAGCTGATGACACCGACAAGCACGGCGCCGTTCGGCTTGTCCTCGAACACAGGACCACCGGAATCGCCGGTACAAGCGCCAATTCCGTCGCGAACACCGTTGGTTACGGGATCGACCAGGCGGATCTGGAGCGTGCCGGGCTGGCCCGTGACGACAAGGCCCGCGACGCGCGTGGCCCCGCCGCTCCTGCCATCACCGCGCACGGTGACACCGGTACCGGCAATGACGAAACGGCTACCGACCTGGATCGGAATATTCGGCGCGCCGACCGGCACCGCCGATTTTCCCTTGAGTGGAATTTCCAGTTGCAGCAGCGCCACGTCTGCGCCGGCGCGATGAACCTGCGCTTTGTAGCCCGGATGGATCGCGATGGTGCGCACGTTCAGCAATTGCGGTGCGCCACCGCTGCGATCGACGATCTTGTAGTCCGCGCCCGGCGGCACGCAGTGAGCGCCGGTCAATACGATCTTCGGCGCGATCAGAGTGCCGGTGCAGGAATTGCCGCGCGAGCCGACGATGGTGACGACGGCGCGCGCCACGCCATCGGCCTGCGGCGTGCCACCGCCGACGATGGCATGGGCGGGCGTCGCGAGCAGCGCGGCTGTAATGAGAATGGCAAGCTTCTTCATGGGAACACGCTTCGGTATTGGCGGCGGCAGATTGCTTCGGACTGGTCCTTGCCGATAGCGCATGCTAGCCCTCTTGGAAAGGAATTGACGAGGGCAGGACATTGGCGATCGAGGCGGTGATCTTTGATTTTGGCGGCGTGCTGACGAGTTCGCCGTTCGAGGCATTCGCGCGGTTCGAGACCGAGCGCGGCCTGCCCGTCGACATCATCCGGCGGACCAACGCCGCCAACCACCTGGAGAACGCCTGGGCCAAGTTCGAGCGGGCCGAGGTCGATATCGACACCTTCGACGAATTGTTCGCCACGGAATCGCTCGCACTCGGCGCGGAGGTGCGCGGCCGCGACGTGCTGCCGCTGCTGCAGGGCGATCTGCGCCCCGAGATGGTCGAGGCGCTGAAGCGCATCAAGGCGCAATTCAAGACCGGCTGCATCACCAACAACCTGCCGGCCAATGCGATCGGCAGCATGACCGGGCGCTCGCTCTACATCGCTGAAGTCATGGTGCTGTTCGACCACGTGATCGAGTCCGCCAAGATCGGCCTGCGCAAGCCTGATCCGCGCATCTACCGGCTGATGGTCGAGACGCTGAAGGTCGATCCGAACAATTGCGTCTATCTCGACGATCTCGGCGTCAATCTGAAGCCCGCGCGCGAGATGGGCATGACCACGATCAAGGTGACGAGCGGCGCGCAGGCGATCGCCGAGCTTGAGAAAGCAACTGGGCTGAAGCTGACTTAATTCGCAAATGCCGTAGGGTGGGCAAAGCGGAGCGTGCCCACCACAAGCAGATGGTGGGCACGGCGCTTCCGCGCCTTTGCCCACCCTACGAGAACTCGCAATGACGACGGAGCCTACTCCGCCGCCGCGATCCGTTCCGGAAACGCTGCCGCCAGCTCGTCGCGATCCGGCTTCAGCACGCCGCGCTCGGTGATGAGGCCGGTCACGAGCCGCGCCGGCGTCACGTCGAAAGCGTAATTCGCGACCGGCGATCCCTCCGGCACGATGCGCACCGTCTCCAGCCTTCCATCGGCGGTGCGGCCGGTCATATCGGTGACCTCAGTGCCGCTGCGCTGCTCGATCGGAATGTCGCGGATGCCGTCATGGACGGCAAAATCGATCGTCGGCGACGGCAGCGCGACATAGAACGGCACGCCGTTGTCGTGGGCGGCGAGTGCCTTCAGATAGGTGCCGATCTTGTTGCAGACATCGCCATTGGCGGCGACGCGGTCGGTACCGACGATGGCGAGGTCGACCATGCCGTGCTGCATCAGGTGCCCGCCGGTATTGTCGGGGATCACCGTGTGCGGTACGCCGTGATGACCGAGCTCCCAGGCCGTGAGCGAGGCGCCCTGGTTGCGCGGACGTGTCTCGTCGACCCAGACATGGATCTTGATGCCGCGTTCATGCGCAAGATAGA
Source organism: Bradyrhizobium sp. ERR14 (assembly GCF_014198235.1). Taxonomy (NCBI): domain Bacteria; kingdom Pseudomonadati; phylum Pseudomonadota; class Alphaproteobacteria; order Hyphomicrobiales; family Nitrobacteraceae; genus Bradyrhizobium; species Bradyrhizobium sp. ERR14. The sequence goes on from NZ_JACIHD010000003.1 coordinate 135,017, forward strand.
TCGGCGCCGTCGCCGTGCCCCAGTCGACGGTGGCGAGCCAACCGGCGTTGCAATGGGTCAACACGTTGACGGTCTCGCCCCGCTTCTTCGATGCGATTGCCTCGATCAGCTTCAAGCCGTTGCCGGCGATGCCGCGGTTGATCTCGACATCCTGCTCGACGATTTCGTCGGCGCGCGCATAGGCCGCCTCCGCCCTTTCAATCGGGTCGATCGGCGCGAGCGCCATGCGCATCTCGTCCAGCGCCCATTTCAGATTGATCGCCGTCGGCCGCGCCACCACGAGCGTGTCGTAAGCGCGCTTCAAGCCGGCGTCGGAAGCGTCCTCGCGCATGGCGAGCGCCATGCCATAGGCCGCGGTGGCGCCGATCAGCGGCGCGCCTCGCACCAGCATGTCGCGGATGGCGACGGCTGCGTCTTCGCAGGATGTGAGCTTCGCGACGACGAACTCATGCGGCAGCCGGCGCTGGTCGATCGCGCCGATTGTCCAGCCGTCATGCTCGCGCCAGATGCTGCGGAAATGCTTGCCGTCGACCTTCATGGCATTCTGCCTTTCTCATACTCGCAGGATGCGCCCGGCCACCGCATCGAGCTTCTTCAGAAGCTCGGGATCGCGCGCCTCGGGCGCCGTGATCAGCGCGGTGTCGAGCGCGCGGTCCGAACCAATCGGACACGACTCATGCTCGCGCGGAAAGTCCATTGCCAGCCGCGCCACCAGCGCCTTCGCCTTGTCGGCGTTCGAGGTCAGCACGCGGATGATGTCCTGCACGGTGACGGCATCGTGATCGGGATGCCAGCAGTCGAAATCCGTCACCATCGCCACCGTGGCGTAACAGATTTCCGCCTCACGCGCGAGCTTCGCCTCCGGCATGTTGGTCATGCCGATCACGGAATAGCCCAGCGTCTTGTAGGTCATGCTCTCCGCATAGGTGGAGAATTGCGGCCCCTCCATGCAGACGTAAGTGCCGCCACGCGCGATCGCGATGCTCTCGGCTTCAGCGGCCGCGGCAAGATGGATACGCAAACGCGGAGAGACCGGATGCGCCATCGACACATGCGCGACGCAGCCCCGGCCGAAGAACGAGCTCTCGCGTTTGTGGGTGCGGTCGACGAACTGATCGACGAGAACGAAGGTGCCCGGCGGCAGTTCCTCTTTGAAGGAACCGCAGGCCGACAGCGAGATCAGATCGGTGACGCTGGCCCGCTTCAAGACGTCGATATTGGCGCGGTAGTTGATGTCGGAGGGCGACAGGCGGTGCCCCTTGTCGTGCCGCGGCAGGAATACGATCGGCAACCCTGCGATAGTGCCGCGGCGCACGGGCGCCGACGGCTCGCCCCAGGGGCTCCTGATCACCTCTTCGCGCGCACCCTCGAGGCCCGGCAAATCATAGATGCCCGAGCCGCCGATGATGCCCAATACCGCCTGCGTCATGCCTGCTCCACCCTGTTCGCCACGTGCGACATGGTTAAGCTATGCCAGTTTTGCGGCGGTTTTGGAACGGGGTGGTGGGGCGATGTCGGTGGTGTGAGGGGCGCGGGCGCGCTCGCCTCTCACTCGAGGTCGTCCCTGCGCACGCAGGGACCCATACCGCGGATTCTTTCGAGGTGCTTGGTCGCAATCCAGAACGACCAGCCTTCGCAAAACCTCTCCCTGGGGTAATGGGTCCCTGCGTTCGCAGGGACGACCCGGAGAGAGGTCGGCGCGCGGCTTAAGCCGCGTTCGCCAGCTGAAGCTGGGTCGCCACCATCCGCTCCAGCGTCTCGACGGACTGGAAATTCTCCGGCGTGATCTCGGCTTGCGGGATGGTGAAGTCGAACTCGGCTTCGACGGCGAGCATCAGATTGACCATGTCCATCGAGGTCAGGCCGACGTCGACCAGCTTTGCAGACGACGTGACATCGGCCATGAGCGAATTCTGCTCGAGGATGCCCTTCACCAGCTTGATGATGCGATTGCGTACGTCGGTATCAAAGGATTGCATCGGCAAATTCCCGTCTGTCTGTCAAAGGTCGAACCGGCTTGCCGCTACGATGGGCACGGCCTGCCGGTCCCGCAATGGGCGACACCAATACTTCGCGTTTCTTAGTAAACGATGACTCAGATTGTCTGAAATTCAGGCTTCTTCCAGAGTCCTAACGCGATGCTGGAAAAACGGGTGATGCAAACAACCGGACCTTAACTGTTCGTTCGGAATTGGGCTTTGTTTACCCTCTATTTCATCGACGAATTTGAATTAAATCCGTAGCCTCGTCTCACAAGCAAAGATGGCCGGAGGATCGCTTACGCGCATCGCGAATGATGCCGGCGCTCTCGAACGGCAAACCGGAGGCGGACGAGTATGAACGTGCGTGAAGCAGTCCTCACTGTCGACGAAACGCAGACGGGCTTCCTCGAGGAGGGTCCCTCCCTGACCGAGCGCGCCGCCCGGACCGCCGCAGCTGCCGCGGCCGACGCCGACGGGGTCGATCGCGACGCCCGTTTCCCGCACAAGGCTTTCGAGGTCGCGCGCGAGCAGAAGCTGCTCGGCGTCATGATCCCGGTCGAGTTCGGCGGCTTCGGTGCCTCCATCTACGACGTCACCGACATCTGCTACACGCTCGGACGCGCCTGCGCCTCGACCGCGATGATCTATGCGATGCACCAGACCAAGGTCGCCTGCGTCGTCAGGCACGGCCACGGCATCCCCTGGATGGAAACCATGATGCGCCGGGTCGCCCGCGACCAGTGGCTGCTCGCCTCCTCCACCACTGAAGGCCAGAACGGTGGCAACATCCGGGCCAGCGCCGCCGCCGTCGACCACGCCGGCGACACCGTTTCGCTGGTGCGCGACGCCACCGTGATCTCCTACGGCGCGGAAGCCGACGGCCTCGTCACCATCGCCCGCCGCGCCACCGAGGCCGCCGCCTCCGACCAGGTGCTGCTGGCGCTCGCCAGGGACGATTATTCGCTGAAGCGGACGCTGGGCTGGGAAACGCTCGGCATGCGCGGCACCTGCTCGACCGGCTTCGAGCTGAAGGTCGATTGTCCCGCTGACCGCGTCTTCCCGGAATCCTATGACAAGATCCACGCCCAGACCATGACGCCGTTCGCGCATCTGTGCTGGTCGTCGGCCTGGGCCGGCATCGCCGCCGCAGCCGTGACCCGCGCGCAGGCCTTCATCCGCAAGGCGGCCCGCACCTCCGGCGGCCAGATGCCGCCGGCCGCGGCGCATTTCACCGCCGCCAAGATGTCGCTGGCGAAACTGCGCGCGCTGCTGTCGGCCAATATCGATGCCTTTGCCCGCGCCGAGCATGACGAGCGCGCCCTCGGCTCGCTCGACTTCCAGTCCTCGATCACGCTGCTGAAGGTGCAGGCTTCCGAGCTCGCGGTCGAGACCGTGATGCATGCGATGCGCACAGCCGGCCTCTCCGGCTACCGCAACGACGGCGAGTTCACTATGGGCCGGCACCTCCGCGACGTGCTGTCGTCCCCGATCATGATCAACAACGACCGTATTCTGGCCAATGCCGCGACTTCGACGCTGATGAGCGGCGTGCCGACAAGCCTTCACGACTGAATCAACAACAACAATTTTGAGATAGCAGGACATCGCGCCATGAACATTGCCATCCTCCCCGACTCGCCCGCGACCGCGCCGCAGATGATCGATCCGCTCGATCATCTCGCCGACAAGCTGTTCCACCGCATGGGCGCCGATGGCGTCTACGCCCGCACCGCGCTCTATGAAGGCGTCGTCGAGAAGCTCGCCGCGCTGATCACCAGCCATCGCGAGAGCGGCACCGAGGTGATGCGTTTCCCGCCGGTGATGAGCCGGGCCCAGCTGGAAAAATCCGGCTATCTCAAGAGCTTTCCGAACCTGCTCGGCTGCGTTTGCGGTCTGCACGGGACCGAGCGCGAGATCAACGCCGCGGTGAGCCGCTTCGATGCCGGCGGCGACTGGACCACCTCACTGTCTCCCGCCGATCTCGTGCTGTCGCCCGCCGCCTGCTATCCGGTCTATCCGATCGCGGCGAGCCGCGGCCCCTTGCCGAAGGGCGGCCTGCGCTTCGACGTTGCCGCTGATTGCTTCCGCCGCGAGCCGTCGAAGCATCTCGACCGGCTGCAGTCGTTCCGGATGCGTGAATATGTCTGCATCGGCAGCCCCGACGACGTCGCCGATTTCCGCGAGCGCTGGATGGTGCGCGCGCAGAAGATCGCGACCGACCTCGGCCTCACCTTCCGCGTCGATTATGCCAGCGATCCCTTCTTCGGTCGTGTCGGCCAGATGAAGGCGGTCAGCCAGAAGCAACAGCAGCTCAAGTTCGAGCTGCTCATTCCGCTGCGCTCGGAAGAGCAGCCGACGGCCTGCATGAGCTTCAACTATCACCGCGAGCATTTCGGCACGACCTGGGGAATTCAGGATGCCGGCGGCGAGCCAGCCCACACCGGCTGCGTCGCCTTCGGCATGGACCGGCTGGCGGTCGCCATGTTCCACACCCACGGCACGGACCTTTCCGCCTGGCCCGCCAAGGTGCGGGACGTCCTGGGCCTGCAGCCGCGGGTCACGGCCGACGCCCATGTCGAAGGCTGGCGCTAGCAGCATGATCCGGATCCGAAGGACCGCGTCTGCGAAAAGTGCAAAGCGGTCTTCCGACAAGATTATGCTGAAACAATAGACCAAACGAGGCCTGTCATTTCCACGGGTAAGACGAGCGTGATTCACACCAAGGTGCGATGCCGCGAGATCACCGAGTCCGACGCCGAAGCGGTCGCGGACCTGCTGACGCGCGGCTTCGTCGGCCGCTCGCGGAACTATTGGATCCAGGGTCTGCGCCGGCAGGCCTTCCGGTCCGTGCCGGAGGGCTATCCGCGCTTCGGCTACATGCTCGAGAGTGACGGCACGCCGGTCGGTGTGCTGCTGCTGATCTACACGGCGCGGAAGAACGGCGAAGAGACCGCCATCCAGTGCAATCTGTCGAGCTGGTATGTCGATCCGGCCTACCGCAACTATGCCCCGCTGCTGACCAAGATCGCGCAGCGGCACAAGGACGTGACCTATTTCAACATCAGCCCGGCCCCGTGGACCTGGCCGATCATCGAGACGCAGGGCTTTCGCGCCTATTGCCGCGGCATATTCTTCTCGGTTCCTGCCCTGGCGCGACCTCCGCGCTGGAGCGAGATCGAGGTCATCTCGCCTCACGCCAAAACGATCGAGGGGCTATCCGAAGCCGAAACCGAGCTCTTGACGCGGCATGCGCGCTACAATTGCCTCAGCCTCGTCTGCCGCACGCCGAAGGGAACATTCCCCTTCATCCTGCAGCCGGTGCGCATCCGCCGCGGCTTCATTGCACCTCCTGCGATGAAGCTGATCTATTGCCGCAGCGCCGCGGAATACGCCGCCTGCGCAGGCCGCATCGGCCGGCTGCTGCTTCGGCTCGGCAAGATCGCGGTGGCGATCGATTCCAATGGACCGCTTCCCGGCCTGGTCGGTATTTATACCGAGCGGCGCGGTCGCAAATACTTCAAGGGCCCGGATCGGCCGCAGCTCGGCGATCTCACCGATACGGAACTGGTGTTGTACGGGCCGTGAGGGAGGCCGTCGGACCAGACCACCGCTGTCGTCCCTGCCTAGTGCGCAATTGCGCACGGGCGCAGGGACCCATACCGCGTGATCTGTCTCTAAGCCGCAATGCTGGTACCACGGGAAGGCCCCTTCACTTCCAATCTTCGTCAAACCTTTCCCTGTGGTTATGGGTCCCTGCTTTCGCAGGGACGACACTTCATTTGACGCGCCCTCCCGCCCAACTCTCGCGCGCACCTCCGCATTTCCGACGCGCTCTCCATCGCCAGTCACCCTCCGTAAACTACTGCGCTTAAGGGAATTTTCCGGCCTCTTCGCTACCCTCGGCGGCTGAATTAGGTTGCGTTAAGTCTATTGCTCGCCGAGATCCCGCCGATCCCATGACGTCGACCCGTGACAACGAGCTTGGTGCACGCCGCGAGCAGGGCCCGGAGGCCCTGGTCGCGCTGAGCCAGCTTGCGCTCGACCACATGGAACAGGGCGTCTGCGTCTACGATGCCGACAACCGGATCGTGCTGGTCAACCAGCGTTACTTGTCGCTGTTCGACATGTCGGCCGACATCGTGCGCGTGGGCACGAGCTACCGCGAGGTACTTGCGCATAGTGCGATGCGCGGCAACTTTCCCCAGGACCAGCTCGACACGCTGTATTCGGCGCGGATCGCGCAGATCGCAGGGGGAAAGCCGTTCCGAACCGAGCAGCAGCTTGCGAGCGGCCTCGCCATGTCGCTCGAGCTCAAGCCGCTTCCCGGCGGCGGCTGGATGACGATCTGCGACGATGTCACCCGCCTCGCCCGGCTCGAGGCGGAATTGCGCGTGCAGACCGAGCGCAGCCAGCACGCGCTCGCCAACATGTCGCACGGCCTCATCATGTATGACGCCGACAGTTGCGTCGTCGTCTGCAACGAACGTTTCCTGAACCTCTACAACCTCGATCCCAGCATCGTAAGGCCGGGCGCCTCGCATCGCGAGGTGCTCGATCATTGGGTATCGCGCGGCAATTTGCCGGGCATGCCGACAGACGAATTCCATAAATCCAGGCTGGAGGACGTGCGCACCAGAAAGGCGAAGTCCCTGCTGGTGATGCGTTATGACGGACGCATGGTGCAGACGGTCTCGCGCTTCCTGCCCGACGGCGGCTGGGTGACCGTGCATGAGGACGTCACGGAGCGGCTGCAATATGAAGAGACGCTGCGGCAACAGAATTTTATTCTCGATGCCGCGATGGAGAACATGGCGCACGGGCTCGCCTTCTATGACAGCGACATGCGCCTTCGCGTCTGCAATACCACCTACCGCAAGATCTACCTGCTGTCGCCGGAGGAGACCAGGCCCGGCACGCATCTCGCCGAGCTGATCGAGCGCTCGATGGCGAACGGCGCGTTCTCGTCCGAGTACAGCCCCCGGCAGCTCTTGGAAGCCGCCAGCGCCAGGATCGCGAACCGCGATTCCTCGCCGATGCGCCGGCGCATGTCGAACGATACCGTGATCTCGGTGCGCTACTGCGCGCTGCACGAGGGCGGCTTCGTCGCCACTTACGAGGACATCACAGAACGCGAGCACGCGATCGAGGAGCTGAGCGAGCAGTATCGCCGCTTCGACGCGGCGCTGAACAACATGAGCCAGGGCCTGTGCATGCTCGACGCGAGCCTGCGCGTCATCGTGTGCAATCGCCGCTACATCGAGATGTACGGCCTGTCGCCTGACATCGTGAAGCCCGGTGTCTCGATGCGCGAAATCATGGAGCACAGCTGCGAGCTCGGCGTCCATCAGAACACCACAGCCGCGCGGCTTTATGCCGATTACGTCGAGCGGCTGCGTGAGGGCGAGCATACGCTGCATCGCCATTTGAGCGACGGCCGCATCATCAAGCTCAATCACAAGCGGATGGAGCATGGCGGCTGGGTCGTCACCTACGAGGACGTCACCGAGCGCCACAAGGCCCAGGCGCGCGTCGCGCACATGGCGCGGCACGATTCGTTGACCGACCTGCCCAACCGCACGCTGTTCCGCGAAAAGATGGGCGAGGGACTGAACCAGGTCGCGATCGCCGGCGGCGCCATGGCCGTGCTGTGCTTCGACCTCGACAATTTCAAGACCGTCAACGACCGCCTCGGCCACGCCGCCGGCGACCGGCTGCTGCGCTGGGTCGCGGCGCGGCTGAAGGAGAATGTCGGCGAGCACGATACCGTCGCGCGGCTCGGCGGCGACGAGTTCGCCGTGCTCCAGCGCGGACCGCAGCCGCAAGCGGCGGAAAAGCTGGCCCGGCGTCTGGTCGAGGTTCTCGGTCATCCGCCGCCACTGGAAAACCAGTCGATCCATGTCGGCGCCTCCGTCGGCATCGCGATCGCACCCGACCACGGGCTCGATGCCGACGAACTGATGAAATGCGCAGATCTCGCGCTGTACCAGGCCAAGGCCAAGGGGCGCGGCGCCTATCAGCTGTTCGAGCCCGAGATGGAGGAAGAGGCGCGCAGTCGGCACGCGCTGGAGCACGATCTACGCGGCGCGCTCGAGGCGCGTCAATTCCATCTGGTATTCCAGCCGCAACTGCGGCTCGATTCGACCGAGCTCACCGGGTTCGAGGCACTCCTGCGCTGGAAACATCCCTCGCGCGGCTTCGTCTCGCCGGCCGAGTTCATTCCGATCGCTGAAGAGACCGGGCTGATCGTTCCGATCGGCGAATGGGTGCTGCGCAGCGCCTGTGCGACCGCCGCGTCCTGGCCCGATGTCACCGTCGCGGTAAATCTGTCGCCGGTGCAGTTCCGTTCGCGCGGGCTGGTGGCGATGGTCACGAGCGCACTTGCCGAAGCCGGCCTGCCGCCGCAACGGCTCGAGCTCGAGGTCACCGAGACGGCGCTGCTCGACGACAGCGAGGCGACGATCGAGATCCTGCACCAGCTTCGCGCGTTAGGCGTGCGCGTCAGCCTCGACGATTTCGGCGTCGGCTATTCCTCGCTGAGCTATTTACGCAAGTTTCCGTTCGATCGCATCAAGATCGATCGTTCCTTCGTCGGCACGCTCGGCGAAAGTCCGGAGAGCGTTGCCATCGTCCGCACCATCGCAAGCCTCGGTTCCGTGCTCGGCGTCGAGACGACGGCGGAGGGTGTGGAGACCGAGGAGCAACTCGACTTCGTCCGCGAATGCGGCTGCACCGCCGTACAGGGCTATTATTTCGGCAGGCCGTGCCCCGCATCGGAGGTCGGCCGCACCATCGAGACGCTGAACACGGTCCGGCGCGTGGCGTAGCGGCTTTCTGCTCCCTCAAATTCCGTCTCTCGGCACACGACCAAACGACGAATTGTCGCATGTGCCGCCTCGACCGGGATTGCCGCATCGCCCGGCGCCCGCGGTCCGCGCAATGCGCTTTTCTTCTCCCTCGATTTCAGGAACAATCGCCGCGCAAGAACGAGAAACGGCGGCCCGCAAAGAGGCCGCCGCGAGGGGAGGAGTTTCGATGTCGCGATACGGGCTGAAGACGATCGCATTTGCCGCGATGCATGCTGTCATGGGCGCATTGCTCTCGACTGCCGCCAGCGCGCAGGACTATCCCAGCAAGCCGATCACGCTGATCGTGCCATGGCCGGCCGGCGGATCGACCGATATCTCGATGCGCGCCATCGCCGACAGCGCCTCGAAGGTGCTGGGGCAGCCGATCGTGATCGACAACAAGGCCGGCGGCGGCGGCACGGTGGGCCCCGCGACCATGGCAGCGGCCGCGAAGCCGGACGGCTACACCATCTCGCAGATTCCGATCACCGTGTTCCGCCTGCCCTTGATGCAGGAAGTGTCGTGGGATCCGGCCAAGGACTTCACCTACATCATCCATCTCACCGGCTACACCTTCGGTGTGACCACCAGCGCGGAGTCGCAGTTCAAGAGCTGGAAGGACGTCGTGGAGTTCGCCAAGGCGAATCCGGGCAAGGTGACCTATGCCACGCCGGGCGCCGGCACCTCGCTGCATATCGGCATGGAGCAGATCGCCGGAATGTCCGGTATCAAGCTGACGCAAGTTCCTTTCAAGGGCGGCGCGGAGACCAACGCCGCGGTGCTGGGGCAGCACACGATGCTTCAGGCGGACTCCACGGGATGGCGGCCGCTGGTCGACGCCGGCAAGCTGCGGCTGCTGATGGTGTGGACCGGCGCACGCTCGCCGAACTATCCCGACGCGCCGACGCTGAAGGAGCTCGGCTATCCCATGGTTTATGATTCCCCCTTCGGCATCGCCGGCCCGAAAGGCATGGATCCAAAGATCGTCGCCAAGCTGCACGATGCCTTCAAGAAGGCGGTCGAGGATCCAGCGGTGGTCGCGACGCTCGCCAAATACGACATGGTGCCGAACTACAAGAACACCGAGGACTACAAGAAGTTCGTCGTCGAGGTCACGGAGTCCGAGCGCAAGGTGATCGATACGCTCGGGCTCGCGAAGAAGTAGCTTGTCCCATCACACATGCTGACCTCATCCTGAGGTGCGAGCCGCGCTTGCGGCTCGCCTCGAAGGATGGATCGGGGCACCGTCGCCCTTCGAGGGCTACGCTGCGCTCCGCCACCTCAGGACGACGGTGATCTCAAGGCGCTTCACATGAACAACGACACCAACGTCAAACTCCGCCTCAGCAACTCCGAGCTCTGGGGCGGGCTGATCGGGCTCGCGCTGGGCGGATTCGTGATCTGGTCCGGCATGAAGCTCAAGCTCGGCACCATCAACGATCCCGGCTCCGGCTACGTGCTGTTCTACACGGGCATCCTGATGTGCGTGTTCGCAGGCGCCATCATCGTCTCGGCGGTCACCGAGGGCGCGCCGACGCTGGCCTCGCGCTGGGAGAATGTGCGCTGGAGCAAGCCGCTCCTGCTGATTGCCTGTCTCGTGGCATTCTCCATTGCGCTGGAACCACTCGGCTTCCTGCTGTCGTCGATCCCCCTGGTGCTGCTGCTGTTGCGGCTGATCGATCCCGTTCGCTGGACGCTGGCGATCCCGATCGCCGTGCTGGTGCCATCAGGCATGTGGTGGGTGCTCAAGCGGCTGCTGCTGATCCAGCTGCCCTCGGGCCTGTTCGGGATCGGCTGACCCTATGGATACGCTATTCAATGTCGCGCATGGGTTCGGCGTCGCGCTGCTGCCAGTCAACCTGCTCTACTGCTTCATCGGCGTCTTCATCGGCACGCTGGTCGGCGTGCTGCCGGGCATCGGGCCGATCTCGGCGATGTCGCTGCTTCTGCCCGTGACGCTGTCGGGCACGCCGGAATCCGGCATCATCATGATGGCCGGGATCTATTACGGCTCGATGTATGGCGGCTCGACCACCTCGATCCTGGTCAACATCCCCGGCGAGGCGGCCTCCGTCGTCACCTGCATCGACGGCCACCAGATGGCGAAGCAGGGACGCGCTGGCCCTGCACTCGGCATTTCCGCCTTCGGCTCCTTCATTGCCGGCACATTCGCGCTGATCGCCTTGATGCTGGTCGCGCCGAAGCTGGCCAGCGTCGCCATCGCGTTCGGCCCGGCCGAATATTTCAGCCTGATGGTGCTTGGCCTCGTGGTGCTCACCTTCCTGACCCAGGGCTCGATGCCGAAGGCATTGCTGATGGCGTGCATCGGCGTCGTGCTCGGACTGATCGGGCTCGACAGCATCACGGCACAACCGCGTCTGACCTTCGGCCGCATGGAGCTGATCGACGGCATCGGGCTGGTGCCCGTCGTGATGGGCCTGTTCGGCGTTGCGGAGGTGCTGCTCAACACCGAGCAGGCGATCAAGCGCGACATCATCAACACCAAGATCACCCATCTGCTGCCCACCAGGGAGGACTGGAAGGCGAGCGCAGGTCCGGTCGGCCGCGGCACCATCCTCGGCTTCTTCCTCGGCATCCTGCCGGGCGGCGGCGCGGTGGTGGCGTCCTTTGCCTCCTACGCGCTGGAGAAGCGGCTGTCGAAGACGCCGGAGCGCTTCGGCCATGGCGCGATCGAAGGCGTTGCCGGACCGGAATCGGCGAACAACGCCGCGGCGGGCGGCGCCTTCATTCCGCTGATGACGCTCGGCATTCCGCCGAACGTGGTGATGGCGCTGCTGCTCGGCGCCTTCGTTATCCACGGCCTGCAGCCGGGACCGCTGCTGATCACGCAGAACCCCGGCCTGTTCTGGGGCATCGTCGCCAGCATGTACATCGGCAACGTCATGCTGCTGATCCTGAACCTGCCGATGATCGGCATGTGGGTGCAGCTGCTCAAGCTGCCGTACAACATCCTGTTCCCCCTGATCATCCTGTTCACGATCCTGGGCGTCTACTGCTCCAGCAACAACGTGTTCGACGTCTATGTGATGATCGCGTTCGGGATCATCGGCTATTTCATGCGCAAGCTCGGCTACGAGCCAGCGCCGCTGGTGCTGGCTTTCGTGCTGGGACCGATGATGGAGAACAATCTGCGCAAGTCACTGATCCTGTCGCAGGGCGATCTCTGGACCTTCGTGCAGCGGCCGATCTCGGGGGTCTGTCTCGTGTTTGCCCTGGTGCTGCTGATCGCGCCGCTATTGCCGTCGCTGCGCAAGAAGCGCGAGCTGGTTGCGCTGGATGAGGGGGCGTGAGGAGGTCTCGTAGGGTGGGCAAAGCGACTTGTCCGCCGTAGCTTGAAGAGCGAAGGCGGAAGCGTACCCACGATCTATATCCATCACGGAGGAATGGTGGGCACGGCGCAAGTGCGCCTTTGCCCGCCCTACGAGACCTCAGCATGCAGCAGGAAGCGCACTATCCGTTGAAGTCCCCCACGGACGCTCGCCAGACGCAAGCCCGATCAGGCGGCCCTGGATGTAGTCGCAGCCCCAATCGCGCAGCATGCTTGCGGCTTCCTCGTCCTGCACCCATTCGGCGACGGTCTTGATGTCGAGGCGGCGGGCGAGATCGATCAGGGTCTGCACGAAGGCGCGGTCGTCGGCGGAATGAGTGATGTTCTGCACGAACGCGCCATCGATCTTCACGATATCCACGCCGAGCTTGCGCAAGTTTCGGAACGAGGTGTAGCCGGCGCCGAAATCGTCGATGGCGATGCGGCTGCCGAAATGCTTGAGGCGGCCAACGAAGGCGCGGACGTCATCGATGTCCTGGATCGCGACCGTCTCGGTGATCTCGACGATCAGCCGCTCGGCAACGCCGGGATGGGCCTGCATCAGCGATTCGATGCCCGCCCACCAGTCCGGATCCATGGTCGTATCCGGCGAGATGTTGAGGCTGAGGCAGATGTCGGGCGCGGCGGCGAGCTCGGCGACCACGAGCTCGAGCACGCGGTGATCGACCAGGCGGATCAGGCCGAGCCGTTCGGCGACCGGCACGATGTCGGGCGCGAGCAGCACCTGGCCGTCGCCCTGGTCCATCCGCACCAGGCATTCATGGAATGCGCGCTCGCGGGAGACGGCCGAGACCACCGGCTCATAGGCGAGCTTGATGCGGCGCTCGTTCAGCGCGGTGACTATCTCGTCGGTGACGCGGATGTTGACGCGGCGCTGCGCGTCGCGTGTGGCATCCGGACGCCATGCCGCGAACGAGCCGACGCGGCGGCGCTTGGCGGCATCCAGCGTCTCATGGGCGCGGTTGACGGCCTCGTCGGTGTTGCGGGCATAGCGCGGTACGCTGACCGCGCCGATCGAGGCGGTGACCGAGACCGGACCGGATTTGGTCGGCACCACCTCGTCGCGAATGCCGGCGAGGAAACGCTCGGCGGCGACATTCATGTCGTCGACGGTGCAGTTCTTCAGGATCAGGCCGAACTTGTTGCCGGAAAAGCGGCCGAGCACGTCGCCGCCACGCAGGCGCGAGCGGATGCGCTTGGCGATGTCGAGGAGCACGGCGTCGGCAACGTCGAAGCCGAAGGCGTCGTTGACGCGGGCAAGATGGTCGATACCGACCAGCATGAAGGCCGCGGTCGAGCGGAAGCGGGTCGTCTCCTCGATCGCCTCGGCCAGCGCGGCAATCAGATGAGAGCGGTTGAGCTCGCCGGTCAGCGGATCGAGCCGGGCCAGCTTGGTCAGCTCCTCGTCGCGGGCGTGGCGCTCATTGTTGATTCGGACCGAGCCGATCGCGCGCACCGGGCGGCCGTCGGGGCCGGCGAACCAGCGGCCGGTCTCCTCGATCCAGATCACGGGATCGGCGGCGCTCATGCGCACCCCGTACTCGACCCGGTAGGGCGTGCCGTCGGCACCATGCACGGCATAGGCTTGCGCCAGCGCGGCGCTCCGCAGCGTTGGCGAGGGCTCGATCAGCTTGGCAAATTCGGCCCCGGTCGCCAGCCGCTCGGCGGGAATGCCGGGAAAGACGCTGCCGACCTGGTCACCCCAGACGATCGCATCACTGCCAATGTCCCAGGCAAACACGGCCTGGCCGAGGGCGGCCAGGATGTCGGAGGCTTGCGGTAATGCGGGGATCAAAATCGCCTCGTTTCGGGACAGCGGTAAAGTCCTGAGCTGACACAGGATAGAGCTAGATTCGCCCCCAACCCTAGGCAAAGTTGATAAACAATTTGGAAACCACGTTTCTACAGGCCGGGGGAACCAAACCGGCCCGTCCGGCATAGGCCTTGCGAGTACTGACACGCACCCGGCACCAGCGTCCCGAAACGCGACAGGCTCTGCCGGATCAACGGTGATAGCGATGTTGAGTACCGATCGATCGGACGCGGCGGATAGCGGCACAGGCACGGCCCTGGTGCCGGTACTGCCGATTTTGCAATGGGTCCACAAGACGCCGTTGCCGCGCCCCGATCCGAGCTTCGTCGCCCAGCTGATCGCCAATGCCGAACATCTGCCCCAGGCGAGCCGGCTGCGCCGCGCCTCTTCCGAAGATGCGCAGACGGCCTATGGCGGCAAGCGCCCGCTGCAAAGCGTCAGCGCGCGCACGCGGCAGGTGGCTTGAGATCGATCAGCGCGGCGGCGCGTCGGGGGACGGAGACGTGCCGTCGCCCGGCTGCAAATGCGGCGAGGGGACTTCCGGCGAGGGCGTGCTCTGCACCGGCTTCGGTGCGGGGGGATCCATCAGCACGGATTCGGCAACCGACTGAGCCGAGGGCGCGGGCGGTGCCGCCGGTGCTGCGATCGGCGCGGACACCGGCTCGAACTTGGGCTCGGCCGCGGCATCTCCCGCCGGAGCTTCCACCTGACGCTTGGCCTTGCGTGACGCCGGCACCGTTGTCTCGGCGACATAGGTGACGCGGCGGCGCGTGCGCTGGGCAATACCGCCGAGGAAATCGGCCATCGCGAGCAGCACCAGCAGGAAATAGGTCGAGTTGCCGAATTTGGGCCACATCACGAATTCGGCAGCGGCAGCACCAAACAGGATCAGTGACAGCAGATGATCCATCAGGAATTTCGAGCCCGGCCGCGCGCCCTTCACCACTTCGAGCAGCAGCAGCACGATACCGAGCGCCAGCATCACATCGGCGAGCGTGACCGGCCAGGTCTCGCCCGACACCATCGGCACCTTGAACAGCACATCCGTGAAGGACACGGTCGGCATCAGGAAGGCGATGATGTTGTAGACCGCGAGCGGAATCAGAAGCAGCGGGAAACCGACCATCGGCGAAATGCCTTCTCGATCAAGATATCCAGACAGGACAATGCGGCGGCGAAGCATTAGCTCCGCCGCCGCCACTGTCATATCTCATGGGTTGGCCGAAATCAGGCAGGTGCAATCATCCCGCCTGGAGAAAGGTCCTTAACTCAGGACTCTTTCTTCTTCAGGACCTGACGGCCCTTGTACATGCCGGTCTTGAGGTCGAGATGGTGCGGACGACGCAGCTCGCCGGAGTCCTTGTCTTCCACATAGGTCGGCTTCTTGATGGCGTCTGCCGAGCGGCGCATGCCACGGCGCGACGGCGAGGTTTTTCTTCTCGGAACGGCCATTTCAATATCCTCTAGGGATTGGTGTTATCAGGGCATCGTCCGCGAGGGACGGCTCAGCACCCGCAATCCGAGGCGAGCTGAATGCCGATCAAGGTCGCGCTTATAGAGGAAGGCTGGCTGCAAAGCTAGGCTCTTGGGCCGGAAAATGCGCCCGAAAAGAGCCCAAAATCAGCGATTTTCCCGCCAGCAGGTCGCAAGCGAAGAGGCCTGCGCCCTTGCCACATAGGTCCCTGCCAGCCGCCGGACGCCCGGACCGGGGGTTTTGGCGCTGCGTTTGACCGGATTCGGCAGGATCGAGGCCAGAAGGGCCGCCTCACGCGGAGAGAGGGCGGCGGCCGATTTGCCGAAGGCATAGGCGCTGGCCGCCCCCACCCCGAACTGGCCCTGCGGGCCGAGCTCGGCGATGTTGAGGTAAATCTCCAGGATCCGCGGCTTGGGCAGGACGAGATCGATCCAGAGCGCCAGCGGGAATTCCAGCGCCTTGCGGACGAAATCCCGCCCCTGCCAGAGGAACAGGTTTTTTGCGACCTGCTGGGTAATGGTGGAGGCGCCCCGGAACGGCGTGCCGTCCTCCTGCGCGTCATCGATCGCCTCGCGCAGCGCCCCCCAATCGATGCCGTGATGCTTGCAGAAATGTGCGTCCTCAGCCGCCACCACCGCGCGCGGCAGATAGGGCGACATCGCCGCCAGATCGATCCATTCCCGCTGCATTGGCGCGCCGCGAAGCGAACGCCACGCCATCAGTGTCGAAACCGGATGGCCGGTTCGGTAGAACGGCGCGATCACATAGGGCGCGAGAATGACGACCGCGAGCGCTACCAGCAGGATTTTGACGATGCGCAAATCGACCTTTCCGGCATGGAACGAAACGCGGCCACGGCTCTCCCCATTAAGTCTGTGATAATTCGGGCCTTTTCCAGCACTTTTTAGGCCTTCCAAACGATTGACTGGGGCGGGCGCATAAAGGATTGTCCGCCGAATTTTAGTTCTGGAGCCCTTCTTGATGACCGGCACGTCCCCGTCCGATTTCGCCAAGCGTCTGGACAAGACCGCTGATGACACCGAGGCCCTGCTCGGGCGCCTGTTGTCGGACGACATCCTGCACGATGAGATCGCCCGGCCCAAGCGACTGATGGACGCAATGCGCTACTCGAGCCTGAACGGCGGCAAGCGTCTGCGCCCGTTCCTGGTGGTCGAGAGCGCGGCCGTGTTCGGTGTTCCCCGTGAAGCCGCGTTGCTGGTCGGCGCCGCGCTCGAATGCATCCACTGCTATTCGCTGATCCACGACGATCTGCCCGCCATGGACAATTCGGACCTGCGCCGCGGCCGCCCCACCCTGCACAAGCAGACCGATGACGCGACCGCGATCCTCGCCGGCGACGGTCTGCTGACGCTGGCCTTCGACATCGTCACCCGTGACGAAATCCATCACGACGCCAATGTGCGGCTGCTGCTGACACGCGCGCTGGCGCGCTGCGCCGGCATCGGCGGCATGGTCGGCGGCCAGATCCTCGACCTCGCCGGCGAAGGCCGCTTTGGCGGCAACGAGCCGATCGATGTCGCCCGCATTCAGCAGATGAAGACCGGCGCGCTCTTGCGTTACGGCTGCATCGCCGGCGCGATCCTCGGCCAGGCCTCGCAGAAAGAATATCAGGCACTCGACGATTACGGCCGCGCGCTCGGCGAAGCCTTCCAGATCGCCGACGATCTGCTCGATGTCGAGGGCGATGCGGCGGCCCTCGGCAAGCCGGCCGGCGCCGATGCCGCGCTCGGCAAGACCACCTTCGTCACCCAGCTCGGCATCGAAGGCGCCAAGCAGCGCGTGCGCGACCTGCTCGCCCGGGCCGACAGCGCGGTCTCGATCTTCGGTGAGCGCGCCGCCGTGCTGCAGGCCGCCGCGCGGTTTGTCGCCGAGCGGAAGAGCTGACAAGCATCGATGGCGGCCGAGGGCAAAGAAGATCCCGTCCTCGTCCGCTTCCGCCAGATGTCGCGGCCGATGCGGCTGCTTTACGCGCGGCCGCGGACCTTCATCGCGCTCGCGGCTGGCGTCCTGGTCTGTCTGCTCTTGCCGGGCTCGCACCGGCTGGTGACACGGCTCCTGTTCGGCTGGGATGCGCTGATCGCGGTCTATCTCGTGCTGGTCTACGCAATGATGCTTTGCAACGACCATCACCATATCCGGCGCGCCGCCGCGATGCAGGACGACGGCCGTTTCGTGATCCTGCTGGTGACGGCGACCGGCGCCTTCGCCGGCATCGCCGCGATCGTCTCAGAACTCGGCACACCGCATCGGGGCGTGTTGGAGCTGACCATCGCAATCAGCACCATCGCCCTGTCATGGGCCGCCGTGCACACGACCTTCGCGCTGCACTACGCGCATGATTATTATCGGAACGCCAAGCCGGGCGGCCTTCAGTTCCCGAGCGGCGACAAAGAAGACCACGCCGACTACTGGGACTTCGTCTATTTCTCGTTCGTGATCGGCATGACCGCGCAGGTCTCCGACGTCGGCATAACCGACAAGACGATCCGCCGCACGGCCACGGCGCACGGGATCGTATCGTTCATCTACAACACGGCCTTGCTGGCACTGACGGTCAACATCGCGGCGAGCGCGATTGCGACCTGACGTCGTCCCGGCCTTTCGGGACGACGATCTGGCTCATGCATGCCCTAGCGACACACCTCGGCATTGGCGTCGTTGCCGGGGCCGCCGCCGCCGCGATATTCGAGGTGGCAACCGCGGCTGACCGGGCGGCAGCCGGTGCTATTGCAGATGACTTGCCCGCCACCTGCGGCGCGACCGGCGCCGGCAGCGGCCGCAATGCCGGCCGCGGCACCATAGCCGCCCGCCGCGCCGCCGGCCTGAGGACGCTGCCGGGCGGGACGTTCGTCGCCATCATCGCGCTTCGCCGTTGCAGGCTTGGCCGGCTTGGCGGCGCGCTTCCTCTCGCACTCATTGTCGTCGTTGACCGCATAGCCCTCACGGCAGACGATCTTGGTGCACTTGTCGCCATCGGCCTTGAAGCCGTGCTCGCAGACCAGCGGGCAGACGCGTGACGGCTTGGCCTTGACCGCATCCAGCGCGTCCGTGCTCGCCACCTTCACGTCGAGCTTGGTGCCGGCATAGCGGTTGAACTGCGACAGCGAGCGCTGCGAGGATGTGCTCCAATTGCCGTCGGCAGTGCCCGAGAAGCAGCCGACGCGGCCGAGCTCGGTCTGCACCGAACGGCTGAGATCGGCCGGCGCGGTCGCCGGCGTCAGAGAGGCAACGTTGGTGCCGGCGGGGCTCGCCGTGCTGGCCGGCGCCGCGCTCGGGGCCGCAGCGGCGAGATTGACGCGCTGCTGCTCGGCGGCAGCTGCCTGCTGTTGCGCCTGCTCCTTGGCCTTCTGCGCAGCGAGCTGCGCCTGCTCGGCGGCCTTCGCATCGGCCGCGGCCTTGGCCTGCGCATCCTTCTGTGCGCCGAGGGCGGCAAGACGATCGCGTTCTGCCTCGGCCTGTTTCGCCTTCTCGGTGGCAGCCGCATGGGCCTGCTCGGCACCAATTTTCTCGACCTGAAGCTTGGCGAGGCTCGCATAGAAGCCATCGGGATGCTGGGCGAGGAAAGCGGCCCACGCCGCCTTGTTGCCGACCTGGAGCGCGAGCTCGTAATCGCGGCGGATATCGGCCTGCGGGTTCGGCGCGGGCGCAACCGTTGCTGCGGCCGTCACCTTGACCGGAACCAGCGGCACGTCCTCGCCACCGAGCGAGCCGTAAACGAACGGCTCCTGCTTGTTGCCGGTCGACTTGAGCACGTCGTCGCGCACGAAGCCGAAGGCACGGCGGACGTCGAGGCCCGGCGTCGTCAGATGCTTCGACAGCGCCACCGTAAAGGGGCTGTTGGCGCCGTCGCCGTCCTGAGCGGTGAAGCCGGCCTTCGCCGAATAGGCGATCAGCGTATTGGGGCTGGTCGGCTCGACCTGGGCGAGGCCCCGGCCGATACCGCGCGCGGCCACCGTGCGCTTCATGGTCTTGCCGAACGGATTGTCGCGGCAGGCATCCAGGATCACCAGCCGAAGCTGTTTGGCCGGTTCGACGGCGACCAGGACGCGGTCGAGCGAGAGCGCCTCGTCATAGACGTCGGTGTCGCGCTCAAGCTTGGCGTCGACCGGTATCAGATAATTCGAACCCTCGACCTCGATGCCGTGACCGGCATAGTAGACCACGGCGATGTCGGCATTGCGGGTCGCATCGGCAAAATCGCGCAGCACGCGCCGCGTATCCAGGGCCGACAGGTCGTGCCGGAAATCGACGCTGTTGAAGCCGGCCTCCTTCAGCGTCTTCGCCATCACCGCACCGTCATTGACGGGATTGGTGAGCGACGGCGCGTGCTGATAGGCCGAATTGGCGATCACCAGCGCGACGCGGTTGCCGGCAAAAGCGGGATCCGTGCCGAACAACAGCACGGCGGCGAGGAGAAGCGGGCAGAGTCTGAGCAGGTTGCGCATGACACGACTTCCGAAGTTCGGGACGTTTCGGTCCCCCTTGGGACCGCTTTAGCAGGATCCGGTGCCGGCGCTTGTGATGGAGGTCACCAAGGCCGCGCCGGCGACAGCCCGAAGGACCCCCTTTGTTTGTCGCGCCAGCGCGGTCACGGTTCGCTGCCAAACAGGCAAGCAGACCGAATTCCCCTAGGCATCGCCGATATGCCCCCGATATTGCGGCAGATTGTCCGTAATTTCGTGCCAGGGCGCCTTCGAGGCCACGAAGATGTGGGCGCTCGGCCGGATCGAGGGGGCATCAACCAGGGTTCCCATGGCGACATGGACCCATTGTCCTTCACGTACCCGGGAATAAAGCAGCGAGCCGCACCGGGAGCAATGGGCGTCATGGGTGGTGTCGTCGCCGAAAATCATCCGCTGGTCCCCTCCCCGGACAATGCGGAGCTTGTCCTGCGCGATGCCGGCGAAGGGCTTGAAGGCGGAGCCGGTGGTGCGACGGCAGTTCGAACAGTGGCAGTTCATCGCATAGGAGAACGCGTCGGCCACCTCAAACCGCACGGCGCGGCAGTAGCATTCGCCGATCAGGATACGAGCGTTCGAAGTTTCTGCTCCGGTCATTCCAGCGTCCTTGCGCGATTGGCAAGAGACACCCATAGCGCATTTCGATGTGTACGACTAAGTTCCGCCCAAGCCATCATGCAAAAGGATGACCTATGAACCAGAACCGTTCGAGTGTCGAAGCCGTCGTGCAATCCTATTTCGACGGGCTTTACGAGGGCGACGCCGAGAAGCTCGGCACCATCTTCCATCCCTCCGCTGACTTGCGCTGGGTCGAGAAGGGCGAGCTCCAGGTCCTGACCGTACCCGACTGGCTCGACCGCGTCCGCAAGCGCGCCTCCGCCAAGGCCGAAGGCAAGCCGCGCGAGGATTTCATCGTCACCATCGACCGTTCGGACGACAAGACCGCCTTCATCAAGGTCCGTTGCCAACTGCCGCCACGTTTCTTCACCGACTATTTGGTGGCGATGAAGCTCGCCGACGGCTGGCAGATCGTGTCGAAATCGTATCGGTATGACCTGAGGGAGTGAGGCTGCTCGACGTTCCGCTGCCCCATATCTGCCGCGCTCGATATCCATCCTCCGTCGTTGCAAGCGAAGCAATCGAGAGACCCTCCGCGGAGACAGACTGGGTTGCTTCGTCGCTTCGCGCCTCGCAATGACGAGGCGGATACAGCATCCGCCACATTTCTCGCCCCCACCTGTCTGAAAGCTGCCCCATGCCACTCGACCGCCGTTCCCTGCTCGCTTCGCTGTGCTGGATCGCCGCCTCTCCTGCGTTGGCCGCTGAGGCACCGCCTGAGCTCGAAACCTATGAGCGCGAGAGCGGTGGACGGATCGGGGTCTATGCAGAGAACCTTGCGACCGGCAAAAAGCTCGCTTGGCGCGCCGACGAGCGCTTCGTCATGTGCTCGACCTTCAAGGCCTCGCTTGCGGCTTGCATGCTGGCCCGGGTCGACCGCGCCGAGGACCAGCTTGCGGCCATGATCGCTTACGGCAAGGCCGACCTCTTGGACTACGCGCCGGTCGCCAAACAGAATCTTGCGGCCGGCGCGATGTCGGTCAGCGACATGTGCAAGGCGATCGTCGAGCTCAGCGACAATACCTGCGCCAATCTGCTGCTGGCGCGGATCGGCGGACCCGCCGCCCTCACCGCCTTCTGGCGATCGCTCGGCGACACCACCTCCCGGCTCGACCACAACGAGCCAGAACTCAACCGCTCGCCGCCGGGCAATCCCCACGACACCACGACGCCGTCAGCAATGGCGGGAAATCTGCAGCGCCTGGTGGTGGGCGAAGCGCTGTCGCCAGCCTCGCGGGCCCTGCTCACCGACTGGATGGTGAACTGCAAGACTGGCGCGAACCGGCTGCGCGGCGGCCTGCCCGCAAGCTGGACCATCGGCGACAAGACCGGCAACAACGGCAAGGACGCTTCGGGTGATATCGCGGTCGCCTGGCCCAAGCCCGGGACGCCGATCCTGATCTCGGTCTATACCCAGGGCGGCACGCCGAATCCGACGCAGATCGAAGCCGCCTTTGCACGCATCGGGCGGATGGTGGCCGAGCGGCTGGCGTAAGCCGCGCACATTGACGTAGCCGTCGCTTCCGGGTCAAGACAGACTATCATGGAAGCGAAGTTTCAGACCTTTCTCATCCTGCTCGCCGTGCTGGCAGGCGTGGCGCTGGCCGCACGCCGCTTCAACGTCGCCCCCGCTATCCTGCTGATGCTGGCCGGCGTCGGCCTCGCCTTCGTGCCTGGCATGCCCCCGGTGGAATTGCCTCCCGAGCTGGTGCTGCTGATGGTGCTGCCGCCGCTGATCTACTCGGCGAGCGTCGCCATGAGCTGGCGTGAGTTCAAGAACAATTTGCGCCCGATCGTGCTGCTCGCGGTTGGCGCGGTGATCTTCACCGCAGCGATGGTGGCGGCCGCCACGCACTACATGATCGGCCTGCCCTGGACCATCGGCTTCCTGCTCGGCGCCATCGTCGCGCCGCCCGACGTGGTGGCACCGCTCGCGATCGCGCGCCGGCTCAACATGCCGCGGCGGCTCCTCGTCATCCTCGAGGGTGAAGGGCTCGCCAATGATGCCACCGCGCTGATCCTCTACCGCTTCGCGCTGGCCGCCATCATGGTCGGACATTTCTC
Source organism: Bradyrhizobium sp. ERR14 (assembly GCF_014198235.1). Classification (NCBI taxonomy): domain Bacteria; kingdom Pseudomonadati; phylum Pseudomonadota; class Alphaproteobacteria; order Hyphomicrobiales; family Nitrobacteraceae; genus Bradyrhizobium; species Bradyrhizobium sp. ERR14. The sequence goes on from NZ_JACIHD010000003.1 coordinate 157,643, forward strand.
GCTGCCGCTCGCCGCCGGCGAATTCCTCCTCATTGTCGCCAGCGAGATCGCCTTCGGCATCGGCGTCGGTTGGCTCTCCCTTCGCTTCCGCAAATGGTCCGGAGATCCGCAGGTCGAGCTGACGCTGTCGCTGATCACCCCCTACGTCTCCTACTGGCTGCCCAAGCATATCGGTGGCTCCGGGGTGATCGCGACGGTGGCCTGCGGCCTCTATGTGAGCTGGAACGGCCCGCTGCTGATCTCGTCGGCAACGCGCCTGCAGGGCATCTTCTTCTGGGACCTCGTGATCTACCTGATCGAGGGCGTTCTGTTCCTGCTCACCGGATTCCAGATGCGCGCGCTCTACGAGAAATCGAAGGCGTTCCCGCTCGACGACATCCTGATCGCAACTGCCGTGGTCCTGGTGATCGTCGTGGTCGCGCGCTTCGCCTGGCTCTATCCTGCAACCTATCTGCCGCGCATGCTCAGCAAATCGCTGCGCCAGCGCGATCCGTCGCCACCCTGGCAATGGCCGTTCGTGCTCGCCTTCACCGGCGTGCGCGGCGCGGTGTCGCTGGCGGCCGCGCTGGCACTGCCGTTCACGCTGCCGGATGGCGATGCATTTCCGTATCGCGACCTGATCCTGTTCGTGGCCTTCGGCGTCATCTTCGTCACGCTGATCGGCGTCGGGCTGACGCTGCCGCCGGTGGTGAGATGGCTCGGCGTCGCCGAGGCCGGCCGTAACGAGCATGCCGCCGAGCACGAAGCCGAGATCGCCGCGCGCCGTCACGCGCTGGATGCAGCGCTGAAATCGCTCGACGCGCTGACCGAGGAGAAGGAGGTGTCCGACGAAGTGATGCGGCTCCTGCGTGCCCGCCACGACATCCGCGTCAACCAACTGCCTGATTCACTCGATCCCACCCACCACGACGTCTCCGCCGCCGGTACCGCGCTGACCCGCGACCTGATCGCCGCCGAACGCAAATTCATTCACAACCTGCTGCGCGACGGCCAGATCACCGACGAGACGCGGCGGCGAATCGAGCGCGACCTGGATCTGGAGGAAGCGAGCCTGGCGAACCGGGAGTATCGGCGGACGCCGCTGTAGCCTCCCGTCACTGCGAGGAGCCGTTGCGACGAAGCAATCCAGACCGCCTCCACGGAAAGACTCTGGATTGCTTCGCGGAGTCTGTCCTCGGGCCGCGCTAGGCGCGGACCCGTTGGCTCGCAATGACGGCGGGAGCAACTACCGCCTTGCGCAAAACTCCGCTATGGCGGACGCCACGGCCGCCGCAATCGTTTCATGCCGCTCGGGTGCGTTCATCGCCATTTCCTCGTCGCGGTTGATGATGGAGCCGGCCTCGAGCAGCACTGCGGCACTGCTGGTCCGCGACAGGACGACGAGCCCGTCATAGCGGTAGACGCCGACGTCCTTGTCGAGCAACTGGCGCCGGTAACGGCCCATCAGCGGCAAAGTGTATTGGCTGGCATAGTGCAGGCCTTGCTCCTTCAACTGCCTGCCGATCATCCGGGCCAGCATCAGGCTGCTGGCGAAGTGCGAATTCCGCTGCGACACGAACAGCGAGTGGCCCGAAAAGCGATCGCTGAAATAGCTCTTCGCACCATCGAATTCCCAGGTCTCGAGCAGCTTGTCCGGCACCGAATCATGATGGATCGACAGGAAGAGATCGGCGTGCGACCCATTGGCGCTGCCGACACGTTTAAACAGGCTGGGCCTAGCCTTGCCGTCCGTGACGAGCAGACGTGTTGCGGCAAAGCCTTCGGACTTGAGTTTCGCCGTGATGAGTCTTGCGAGACGGAAGTTGAAGCCGAACTCCGGATCGTTGCGCGCGCTCAACGCGCCGTAGGAGTCCGGCGTATGCCCGACATCCACGACGATCCGGAATTTCGGCATCTCACATTTGGCCGGCGCGGGCGAAGGCTTGAGCCTTGCCTTCGCGACCTTTCGGGCCGGGGCAGCCTGCCCCGCATCGATGGACGGAAGCAATAACGCGACCAGCGACACTAGGAGAATTGCGACGATGTCCCGCCCTGACGACAAATCCTACTCCGCTGCCGCGATGCGTGGCCGGCCGACGAAGCCCGCGACATCGCCGAATCGTTCGAGCATGACCGCGGGTAGATCCTTCGACTTGCTGGTGACGCAGGCGCCGGAGCGCACCGCATAGCGATCCTGATGCGCCGCCTGCGGGGGCGGCTCACCCTGCTGCAGCGCCCGCGCCAGATCCATCACCACTTTACGAAAATGCATGATGCCGAGATCGGTCGGCCCGAGATGCTCGCGGGTGCGGTCGGCGATCGGCCCCTGGCTGTCCTGCACGGCGGCGTCCTGCTCGGAGACACCCTTGATGCCGGTGTAGCTCCTGGTCTTCTGCAGCTTGCGATCGATCAGATAGTCGTTGCCCTTATGGCGCAGCGGCACGTAATTGTCGTCGACCTCCGCGATCACGCCGTTGCCGCGGTCGTAGGCGTCGCGCTCCGCTTGCGACAACGGCCGCTCCGGATTCCAGGCATAGGTGTAGATCCAGCAATTGGTGTCGGTCACAGGCACGAAGGTCTGGCCAAAAATGCTCTCGCCCGGCATCGCGCTCGGCGCGTAGGCGTGGAATGGCATCAGGAATTGCGCGATGCGCCAGTAGATGCTGTCGCTGCCGGTGAGCCGGCCACCGGCAATGGTCAGTCCGGCCTCGTGCGGGCTGATCTTGATCACCGGCCGCGGGTCTTCCGCGATCCAGCGCATGTGATCGCTCGACATCCGCGCGATCGGATTCACAAAGTGCTTCTTGATGTCCAGGATCTCGTTCTCCTCCTTGTCGAAGGAGAGATGGGCAAAGGTGAAATGCGCGGTGTCGATCGAGCCTTCCAGCGCCTGCACCCAGTTGCAGTCCTGCCATTTCTTGCTGACGTAGCGGTGCGAGGCCGGCAGCAGCGCCATTTCGAGATCGGGCAGCTCGGGCATGGCCTCGATCGGACCCATATAGGCCCAGATCATCTCGCCCCATTCGCGCACCGGATAGGACTTGATGCGGATCAGGTCCTTGGCGTTGAGATCGGGATAGGAGGTCGGCATGTCGACGCAGCGGCCGTCGGTGTTGAACTTCCAGCCGTGATAGACGCAGCGGATGCCGCATTCCTCGTTTCGCCCCAGCCAGAGATTGGCGCCGCGATGCGGGCAATATTGGTCGATGACGCCGACGACGCCGCGCGTGTCGCGGAAGGCAAGCAGTTCCTCGCCGAGCACGGTGATCTTCTTCGGCTCGCCGTCTGGTTCGGGGAGTTCTTCGGACAGCAGGACGGGAATCCAGAACCGGCGCAGCAATTCGCCCATGCCTGTTCCAGGGCCGGCCTCGGTCAGGAATTTGTTGTCCTCGGCGCGGAGCATGGCTGATCCTCCCGAATATTTTCGGGAAGATTGGCGCGGACGCGGGAAGACGTCAACGCAAGAACCGCTCTCGTAGGGTGGGCAAAGCGAAGCGTGCCCACGTCCTGCCTATTTGATGAGAAGACGTGGGCACGGCGCTGACGCGCCTTTGCCCACCCTACCGCACTGTCTCCTAAACCGGCCTCTCCCCCTTCACCGTCACCCGCGTGCCCGAGCGCGTGTGGGGCCAGTAGTCCCACATCGCGCGGTGCTGGGTGCAGCGGTTGTCCCAGAAGGCGATGGCGTTCTCGGTCCAGCGGAAGCGGCACTGGAACAGTGGGTTTTCGGCGTGCTGGTAGAGATAGGCGAGCATCGAATCGCTCTCGTCGCGCGGGATGCCGTTGATGTGGCGGGTGAAGCCGCGGTTGACGTAGAGCGCCTTTCTGCCGGTGACCGGATGCGTGCGCACAACGGGATGCTCGGCGCTCGGATAGGACGGACGGTCGGCAACGCCGTAGTTCGCATAGAGCCCGCGATAGATCGGCTCGCCATCATGCAGCGCGGTGAGGCCATTGAGATAGGTCTTCATGCGGTCGGACAGCGCCTCATAGGCGGCGTACATGTTGGCGAACAGCGTGTCGCCGCCGCGCGGCGGGCACTGCTTGATGTAGAGGATCGAGCCCATCGGCGGTTCGAGATCGCAGGACACGTCGGAGTGCCAGCCCTCGCCGTTGGCACGCGGCGAGTTCTTGTCGGCGTAGATCTTCATCAGCGCCGGGTCTTCGTCCTCATGCGGCGCGGCGGGATGGAAATGCAGCTCGCCGAACTTGCGGCCGAAGGCGAGCTGCTGCTGCGGCGTGATCTGCTGGTCGCGAAAGAAGATGACGAGGTTTTCGGCGAGCGCGCGGTGGATCTCGTCCATCTGCTGATTTGAACGCGCGTCGTCGGAGACGAGCCCGCCGATGTCCACGCCCGATATTTCCGCGCCGATGATGGGGGTGAGCTTTTCGACTGCGATGGTCTCGTAGGGCGCGCCGTCGTCAGCCGTGTGGCGATAGCGCGGACCCTGCTTGCCGGCGAGTGAGCTCATGGCGTGTCTCCCGATCTGTTGTTCGTTGCTTGCTATCCTAGGCCTCGGGAGCGCAGACGCAAAGATAGCAACCCGCGAATCTTGACACACTTATAAAGTTTTAATAGTGTGTAGAAGGAAAAGAGGCTTCCACGATGGGTAAATATGAGCGACTTGGCGCGTTCCTGAAGTCCCAACGGGCCAAAGAGGTCCCTATGACCTTTGCCGAAATCGAGCGAGTCATTGGAAGCAAGCTCCCTCCTAACTCTCCTCAATACCCGGCCTGGTGGAGCAATAATCCGACCAACAATGTGATGACCAAGGTCTGGCTGGCCGCCGGCTTTCGTACCGAGCAGGTCGACACGAAGGCTCGCAAGGTCGTGTTTCGCCGGGTCGAATTGAGTTCCGCAGAACCGGCGCCGTCGCGCGTCAAGAAGCTCGGCCGCCCTCCGCTGTTCGGCGCCCTCAAAGGATTGGCACACATCCCACCCGGCGTTGATTTGACACAGCCGGCCGATCCCGATTGGGGCCAAGTGTATGAGTGATCCTGCGCCTCTTTTGCTCGATACGCATGCCGCGATCTGGATTGCAGAAGACAAACCTATTGCCACCGAGGCGAGCGAGGCGATTGAAGCCGCCTATCGCGCAGGATCTGCCATCTTCGTCTCTGCAATCACCGCATGGGAAATCGGCTTGCTCGTTGCACGCAACAGGCTGGGCCTCTCCACGAGACCAGAACTCTGGTTTCAACGGCTGCTTGCCGTCGAAGGAGTGCGGCTCGCCGAACTCACGCCCAATATTTTGATCGCGTCTTCATTCTTGCCCGGCGCACCGCCGCGTGACCCTGCGGATCGAATCATCATTGCAACCGCTCGCGACCTTGGCGCGAGCGTGATTACCCGGGACGGATTGATGCTGAGATATGGCGAGACAGGCCAGGTCAGCACGATTACATGCTGACCTGAACGCCTACTCCGCCGCGGTCACCGGCACCTTGGCGCCCTGGCCGTAACGCTGCTCGATGTAGTCGATCACCAGCGCCTTGAAGTCGGCGGAGATGGTCGGGCCGCGCAGCGTGCGGAACTTCTTGCCGTCGACGAACACGGGTGCGGCCGGCGCTTCACCGGTGCCGGGCAGGGAGATGCCGATATTGGCGTGCTTGGATTCGCCGGGGCCGTTGACGATGCAGCCCATCACCGCGACGTTGAGTTCCTCGACACCAGGATATTTCGTCTTCCAGGTCGGCATCTCGTCGCGGATGAAATCCTGGATCGAGCGCGCCAGTTCCTGGAACGTGGTCGAGGTGGTGCGGCCGCAGCCGGGGCATGCAGCGACCAGCGGCACGAAGGTGCGGAAGCCCATGGTCTGCAGCAACTCCTGACCGACCTGCACCTCACGGGTGCGGTCACCGCCAGGCTCCGGCGTCAGCGAGATGCGGATGGTGTCGCCGATGCCCTGCTGCAGCAGGATGCCGAGCGCGGCGGACGACGCCACGATGCCCTTGGTGCCCATGCCGGCCTCGGTCAGGCCGAGATGGATGGCGTAGTCGGAACGAGAAGCGAGATCCTGATAGACCGCGATCAGATCCTGCACCGCCGAGACCTTTGCGGAGAGGATGATGCGGTTCTTGGGCATGCCGAGCTCTTCGGCGCGCGCGGCCGAGAGCAGCGCGGACTGCACCATGGCCTCGCGCGTCACCGCGCGCACGTCGCGCGGATTGGCGGAAGCGGCGTTCTCGTCCATCAGCTTGGTCAGCAGCTCCTGGTCGAGCGAGCCCCAATTGGCGCCGATGCGCACCGGCTTGTTGTTCTTGTTGGCGATCTCGATGATGTCGGCGAACTGGGTGTCGCGCTTGTCCTTGAAGCCAACATTGCCGGGATTGATGCGGTACTTGGCGAGCGCCTCGGCGCAGGCCGGATAGGCCGCGAGCAGCTTGTGGCCGATATAGTGGAAGTCGCCGATCAGCGGCGTGGTGATACCGCGCTTGGCGAGGCCGTCGCGAATGTGCGGCACGGCGGCCGCGGCTTCCTCCCGGTCCACAGTGATGCGGACCATTTCGGAGCCGGCGCGCGCGAGCGCTGCGACCTGGGCGATGGTACCGTCGATGTCGGCGGTATCGGTGTTGGTCATCGACTGCACGACGATCGGCGCACCGCCGCCGACGGCGACGTCGCCGACCTTGACCTGGGTGGTATGGTAACGCGGCGCTGGCCCCGCGATGTCGGAATCGATGGTGGTTTCGGGCTTGTTCATGGGGTCCAAATATCAGGTTTTGGTGACGTTCAGCAATGCATCGCGCGGCGCCGCAGCGACTTGGCTGGGACGGTTAACCAGAAAAAGCCCAGCAATTACAAGGACGGCGGCCGCCCCGAACGCCAAGCTTAGCGTGTCGTGCATGATGAAATAGCTACCGACGACGCCAAACAAAGGGGTGATGAAGGTAAAAGCCGACAATTTGCTGGCCGAATAGGCCTTCACCAGCGCGAACCAAAGCGTGAACGTGGTTCCAACTACCCAGATCGCCTGGAAGGCCATCAGGCCGAGCGACAGCGGCGCGGGGGTGTGCGTGATGGTCTCGCCGAACAGCCAGGCCGCCAGCCCCAGGATCGGGATCGAGATCGCAACCTGATAGCCCAGCGCCTTCTCCGGCGCGGCAAACCGCAGCCGCGTGCCCTTGGCAACCAGCGTGGTTGCCGCCCACAGCGCGGCGCCGCCGACGATCATGAGGTCGCCGAGCAGGACGTGCGAATCGACATTGGGCTGCGGCACGCCAATCGCTAGGGCGACGCCGGCAAAGCTGATAGCAAGACCCAGCCATTGCGAGGCGCCAAGCCGTTCGCCGAGCACCTGGTAGGAGCCGAGCGCAACGAAGAACGGCGCGGTGTAGAGGAACACCACCGCGCGCGAGGCCGACGTGAGGCGCAGCCCCTGGAAGATCAGCACGAATTCGATGCCGAACATCAGCCCGGCGATCAGGCCCGGCTTCCACGTGCCGTCATTCTCGAAGAATTTAACCCCGCGCAGCGTGCCGATGAGGAACAGCACCGGCAGCGCGCCCGCCGACCGGATCGTGGCCTGCAGCATCGGCGGAATGTCCGGCAGCACCAGCTTCACCGCGATCTGGTTGAACCCCCAAGTCAGGCACAGCATGAGCATCAGGGCGATGGCGCCGGCACTGAGGGGACGTGCGGCGGAATGTAAGGCTTGTGGTGAGGACATCTCTTCCCGATTACCGGCTTTGCGCCGTTGTTGCTCTAAGCAGCTTTCTGACAATGGGTGCAGACGCCCGTGATCTCCACCACGGACAATTTAGGCGCAAAGCCCGAGCTGCGCGCGGCGGCATTGAGGTCCCCGGCAAAGGACGCCGACGGGATCTCGCCGACCAGGCCGCAGCGCTCGCAGATCAGGAACGCCACCGCCGAGGTCGCGTCGTGGTCGTGGGCGGCACAGGCAAGGTAGGCATTGCGGCTCTCGATGCGATGCACGAGGCCGTTGGCCATCAGGAAATCAAGCGCGCGATAGACCGTGATCGGCGCCGGCCGCGACATCGATTTGGCGAGCTCGTCGATCACCTCATAGGCGCCGAGCGGGCGATGGCTGGAGAGCAGGGCCCCCAGCACCTGACGGCGTATCGGCGTGAATTTCTGTGCGCGCTGCTTGCAGACCTCCTCGGCATGCGCCAGCGCGTCCGCGGTGCAGCGGCCGTGATCGTGGTCAGGCGCGGGAAATGCCGGCTTTGCGAGGGTCATGCGGCCACGTTCTAGCATTTGAGCCCGGGAACCCAAAGCACGACCCTGCGACCGGCTGCCAGCCATGCTTCGCCCTGCGGGACAGCATCGTGATATCCGCCATGGAATAATCATAAGCTTGCTTATTATATCCCAAGCTTATTGGAGACCAAGCTTATGACCCGCGGGTCTGTCGACCAGAACTTCCTGTTCACGCTCGGTGAGCTCTACCGCCTGTTGCGCGTCTATGCCGACAAGGAGGCATCGCGGTTCGGCATCACCCGGGCGCAATGGGCGGTGCTGGCCAAGGTCGAGCGCAGCGAGGGCATGAAGCAGTCGGAACTCGCCGAACTGCTCGAGATGCAGCCGATCACGCTGACCCGCCTGATCGACAAGCTCTGCGACAATGACTGGATCGAGCGCCGCAGCGACGCTTCGGACCGCCGCGTCAAGCGCCTGTATCTGAGGAAGGCCGGCCGGCAATTGCTGGGCCGGATGAGCGGGCTGAAGTCCGAGCTCACGGCCAACGCGCTCGACGGCATCACGCCGGCGGACGCCCATCGCCTCCTGACCCAGCTCGAAACCATCAAGGAAAACGTGCGTACCGCGATCCAGACCAGCGGCGCGGAACAGGCGCGTAAGGAGCAGCGCTATGGCTGACCAAGTCCTCAAGTTCCAGCCCGAGCAGAAGACCGACAGCGGCAAGCCCACCAAGAAAGCCGGCACCGACCCGCGCCGCCGCCTGGTCGCGGGCCTGCGGCGTTACCGCCGCTTCCTGCTCCTGGTCGTGCTGCCTGTGATCGCCGCCATCGGCGGCATCACTTTCTACCTGCATGGCGGCCGCTATGTCGGCACCGACGATGCCTATGTCGGCGCGCAGAAGGTGCTGGTGACGCCCGACATCTCGGGCAAGATCCAGAAGGTCGTCGTGAAGGAAGGCCAGTCCGTCAAGCAGGGCGACGAGCTGTTCGAGATCGACCCCGCTCCGTTTCGCCACGCGGTGGTCGAAGCCAAGGCGCAGCTCGCGCAGGCCCGCACGACCTACGACAACCTCGTCGCCAACATCAAGATCTATGGCGACATGCTGGGCCTCGCCCAGCAAGGCATCGATTTGAAGCAGCGCGACGTCGAGCGCAAGCAGGCGCTGGTGAAGAACAATTACGGCTCGCAGCTCGATCTCGACAATGCCTCAAATGCGCTGGTCACCGCCGGCGCGCAGGCGCAATACATCAAGCAACAGCTGTCCAACGCCAGGACGCAGCTGCTCGGCGACCCCGAATTGCCACTGGAGCAATTCCCGCCCTACGCACAGGCGAAAGCCAAGCTGGACGATGCCCAGCGCAACCTCGATCACACCGTGCTGCGCGCGCCGATGGACGGCGTGGCGACGCAGGTCGAGCAGATCCAGCTCGGCCGCTATGTCGCCGCCGGCACGCCGGTGTTTTCCATCATCGACGTCGCCCACCCCTGGGTCGACGCCAATCCGAAGGAGAGCGACCTCACCCACGTCACCGAAGGACAGCCCGTCACGCTCGAGGTCGACGCGTTCCCGAACCACGTCTTCAAGGGCAAGATCGGCTCGCTCTCGCCCGGCACCGGTGCGCAATTCGCGATCCTGCCGCCGCAGAACGCCACCGGCAATTTCGTCAAGGTGGTGCAGCGCGTGCCGATCCGCATCTATTTCGACGAGACCGACAAATATGTCCGGAAGCTGAAGGCCGGCATGAGCGTCTACGCCACCATCGACACCGGCCATCAGCGCTCGCTCGCCGGCCTGCTCGGCCTGTCGGCGACCGCGAGCCAGGATAAAGACTGAACGCAAGGACTGATCCGATGTCTGGTCCCAATGCCAGCCTGATGGTCCCCGGCCTGCGCCGGAACATGGTGACGATCTGCGCCATGACCGCGACCATCATGCAGGCGCTGGACACCACCATCGCCAACGTCGCCCTGCCCTACATGCAGGGCACGCTGTCGGCCTCACAGGACCAGATCAACTGGGTGCTGACCTCCTACATCGTCGCCGCCGCGATCATGACGGCGCCGGTGGGCTGGATCGCCAACCGCTTCGGCCGCAAGCGCATCTTCATCATCTGCTCGGCCGGCTTCACCATGGCCTCGGTGCTGTGCGGCCTCGCCCAGGACATCAACCAGATGGTGCTGTTCCGCCTGCTGCAGGGCGTGTTCGGCGCCGCCCTGGTGCCGTTGTCGCAATCGGTGATGCTCGATTATTACACGCTTCAGGAACGTGCCAAGGCGATGTCGATCTGGGGCATGGGCGTGATGATGGGCCCGATCATGGGCCCCTCGCTGGGCGCCTGGCTGACCGAGACCTATTCCTGGCACTGGGTGTTCTTCGTCAACCTGCCATTCGGCTTCATCACCGTGCTCGGGCTGATCGTCTTCATGGACGAGACCGACAAGAATCTCAGCCTCAAATTCGACTGGTTCGGCTTCGCCGCGCTGGCGGTTGCGATCGGCTCGCTTCAGCTCGCGCTCGACCGCGGCGAGCAATTGGGCTGGCTGGAATCCAATGAGATCCTCGCGGAGTTCATCGTTTCGGCGGTCGCCTTCTACTTCTTCCTCGCGCACTCCTTCACGACCTCGACCCCGTTCATTCGGTTCGCGCTGTTTCGGGATCGCAACTTCGTTACCGGCTGCGTGTTCATGATCGTGATGGGGCTCGTGCTGTTCTCGACCATGGCGCTGGCCTCGCCCTATATGCAGAACGTGATCGGCTATCCCATCATCACCGCCGGCCTCTTGCTGGCGAGCCGCGGCTTCGGCACCTTCTTCGCGATGATGCTGGTCGGTCGCATGATGCGCTATTTCGAGGCGCGCACGCTGATCATCGCCGGCCTGACGCTGACCGCGGGCTCGCTGTTCCAGATGACCGGCTGGACCGATCTGACCCAGGTGCCGGAGATCGTCACCGTCAGCGTCATTCAAGGCTTCGGCTTCGGCCTTGTCTTCGTGCCGCTCTCGACCGTGGCCTTCCTGACACTGTCGAACGATCTCCGTACCGACGGCACCGCGATGCTGACCCTGATGCGCAACGTCGCGAGCTCGGTCGGCATTTCCGTCGTCATCGCCCAATTGACGCAGGGGACGCGGCGGACCTACGCAATCCTGTCCGAGCACATCAACCCGTTCAACCATGCACTGCAGATGCCCGACGTCAGGGGCCTGATCAACCTGTCCACCGACGCCGGCCGCGCCATGTCCGACAGGATGGTCAGCGTCCAGGCGCAGATCATCGCGTTCGCGCAAGACTACCAGATGGTGATGCTCTTCGTCCTCTGCACCATCCCGCTCGCCTTGCTGATCGGTTCGACCAAGGCCGCGCTGCGCAAGCAGACCGCGGGACCGGAGCATGCGGTGATGGAGTAACGCACGCTCGATCTCCCAATCTCCACTGTCATCCCGGACAAGCGCAGCGAAGCGGAGCGCAGATCCGGGATCTCAGCGCGAGCGCTTGCGCTCGTCGCGATAATCACAGGGAGTAGTTTGGCGAAGACTGTGAATTACCAGTCTCGCGCCAAACTACTCCCTGTGGTTATGGGTCCCTGCGTTCGCAGGGACGACACTGAATATGCGGCGCGCCCTACAACAACTCCTCGCAGCCCAAATCATCCACCGCCGCAAACACCCGCTCCAGATTATTCCACCAGATCAGCGGCGGGAGATTGACGCTCCATTGCCAGACCGGCTTGGCGATGTGCCAGAGCACCGACCGGCGATAATCCTGGTCAAGTGCGCCGCGCGTGTAGCCGCTGACGCCGTGCGAGATCAGGGTCTCATGATAGCGGTTTAGCAGCAGGCGCTCGAGCGTCTGCCGGCGCTCCGGATACCATTGTGTCGCCATCATGTAGGCGAGATCGTGGGTCGGCACGTTGATGCGCCACTGGTCGAAGTCGAAAATCCGCACGGTGTCGGCGATGTCCGCGCGCGGCAGGAGGAAATTCCAGGTATGGGCATCGCCGTGGGCAATAGAGAGATGTCGATGGGAATGATAGCGCTCAAGCAAACGATCCGACTGCTCAATGAACCGACGATAGAGGATGCGTCGTTCTTCGCTCAGACGGTCGCCCAGAAGATCGGCAAAACGATCATAGTGGCCAGCAAAGGTCTCCATCAACCTTGACGTATCATCGGCGCTCATCCAACTGCCGACGATGTCGCCGAGACTTGGGTGGTCCCACCATGCCGCGTGCCAGCCCGCGAGCGTCGTGACCATCGCCATCGCCTGTTCGCGAGACGGCGGCAAGGGCCACGGGGCCGCGACCTCATGGCTGTCGGTGAGGTCCTCAAGCAGCAGATGCCAACTGACATTTTCCTCATCGAACTGTCCGTCAAAGCAACGCGGCACCAGCCCCGGCGGCATATTCGGTGCAAGTTTCGCATAGAAGGCCACTTCGTGCCGGCCACCATGCGCAAGCGTCTTGGCAAAATCGGCATGCGGCGTCTTCAGGATCAGTGTCTGCGGCGCGCCGCAGGATTCACCGACATAGCGCAGACCGAGGCGGATGATGTGTGACACGACGGTGTCGCGCTGATGCAGCACCTTCACCTCACGGACCGCGCCGGCGTCCAGCACGCCGCCTCTGCGCAGTGCCGCCGTCAGTCGGGCGGGCTCAACGACATCAGGCAGTTGTGGAGGTGTCATGAAATTCACGATGCCCCTGTCCCGCGCCATACTGCACGATCATAGCCCCGCGCACCAGCGGCCGAACCGACGCCGCGCTCAAGCCGCCTCGGTCGAGTCGCGCACGGTCCGCACCACGACCGACCGAAGCTGTTCGAGATTGGCCGCCATGCCGGCGATCGCCTGCCTGACCTCGGCGGCGCGCTCGTTCACGGAAGCGGCGTCGCGGCTGACATTGCCGATCTTGGCCGAGACCTCCTTCGCCGCTGAGGCCGATTCGGAAATCGACCGCGTGATCTCCCGCGTCGCGGCGTCCTGCTCTTCCATCGCGGCGGCAACCGAGGTCGCCACGCCGTCGATCTCGACGATGTGCCCTCCCATCGTCTCGACGGCATCGACCGCGGCCTGGGTCGAGGCCTGAATCTCGGTGATCAGCCGCGTGATCTCCTCGGTGGATTTGGCGGTCTGGTCGGACAGGGACTTCACTTCGGCGGCGACCACGGCGAAGCCGCGGCCGGCCTCGCCGGCACGGGCGGCCTCGATCGTGGCGTTGAGCGCCAGAAGGTTGGTCTGGCCGGCGATGCCGCCGATGAGGTCGGAGACCTCGGCGATCTTCTTCACCGATCCGGCCAGTGCCTGGATGGTCGAACGCGCCTGCTCGCGGCCGGCGACCGCCGATTTTGTGACGGTGCTGGTCCGCACGACCTGGCTTGCGATCTCGCGGATCGAGGCGCTCAGCTGTTCGGCCGCGGCCGAGACGGTCTGCGAGCTGCCCAGGGCCTGGGTGGAGGCCGCCGCGACCGCTTGCGACTGTGCGGAGAGCGACCTCGCGATCTCGGACAGGCTGGACGCCGCCCGCTCGACGCCTTGCGTCGCTGCGCCGGCGGTGTCGACCGATCGGCCGGTCTCGCGCTCGACGGTCTCGGCCATCTGGTGCAGGGCGGAGCGCTTGGCGAGCGCCGCCTCCTGCTCCTGCCGCAACTGCTCCTCGCGCAGGCGGGAATTCTCGACCGCCGCCTGCTTGAACACCACAAGCGCCCCCGCCATCGAGCCGACCTCGTCCTTTCGGTCAGCGAAAGGAATGTCGGCGGCGAGATCGCCGGTCGCGAGCTTCTGCATCGTGCCCGTCATGCGAACGATCGGCCGCACCACGCCGAGTGCGACGCCGAGCAGGCCCGCAGCAACGAAAGCCAGGACAGCGGCGGAGACGCCGAGGAGGATATAAAGCATCGAGCTGTCGCGGTCCGCGGCCAGCTTTTCCATGGCTGCATTCTGCTTGTTGGCGTTCTCGACGATGCTGTCGATCACGGCGCGATGCGCGGTGTAGGCGTCCTTCACCTGCGCATAGATGCGCTCGGACGCAGCGGCGTCCTTGGCCTTGAGGGCCGGCAGGAGCTGGTCGGACGCCTTCCAGAACTTCTGCACCTCGGCGTCGGACTTGGACACCAGCGCCGTCTTCAGGTCGGCCGAGAGGCTGGAGGTGACCCAGAACGCCTTGCGCTCGTCGTAATCCTTGCGGAGCTGGACCAGGCGTTCGCCGTGGGCCGCCAGCTGGTCCGGCTCGCGCATGGCCAGCGTCGCCTCGAGATAGGCCTCGATGACATATTCCGGCGGCGGCAGAATGTCCGCGATGAGGTCGTTGCCGAGCTTGATGTCGGAGTAGAGCGGACCGCCGACCTTGAGCTCTTTCAAGGCGTACAGGCTGGTCGAAACCACGGCGGCAAAACCGATGGCGAGAACGATGCCGAACGCAATGATCGCAGATGACAACGACAGACGAAATTTCATGAAAACAATCCAGGGCGGTGTCAAAACTGCAGCCACCCTAGACGAATACGGTAAATACGGGATTGCTTCGCGCCGAAATTGTATCGCGCGAACCCCGTCTAACTACGGGAATTTGACGTCAAGCCATCGGTATTTGAGTCAGCGAGGCTGACGCACACACGTGCGGGAGAATCGTTTCGGCCGCAGGCAGCCTCGGCCTCGATGCACCAGATGAGACATGCGTGCCGAGGATCAAGCCCCCCGGCACGCGTTGCCTCACACGTCGAAGAACACCGTCTCGTTGTCGCCCTGGAGCCGCAGGTCGAGCCGGTAGGCCGGCTTGCCGGCTTCGCGCACCGCAGTCAGCGTGGCGCGGCGCTCGGTGGGCACCAGCGCCAGCACGGGGTCGGCGGCGTTGCCGGCCTCGTCGCCGAAATAGATCCGGGTGTAGAGATGCCTGAGCATGCCGCGGCCGAACACCGCAAGGAGGATGTGCGGCGCCTGCGGCTTGCCGTCGGGATCCGGCACCGTGCCCGGCTTGATGGTCTCGAACGCGTAATTGCCGTCCTTGTCGGTGCCGCAACGGGCAAAGCCGCGGAAGCTTGCATTTGGCAGCGCACGCTTGTCCTGCGGGTCGGCGAAGCGGCCTTGCGCATCCGCCTGCCAGATCTCCAGCATGCAATCCGGCACGGCAACGCCGTCACCGTCGAATACGCGACCCTCGATGCGGATGCGCTCGCCGGTGACATCTGGCGTCAGCGTCGAGTTGGTGAACGCGTCGTTCCAGGCGTACTCGCCGTTCGGCGTCAGGCCGTATTTGAAGAACGGGCCGACCGTCTGCGATGGGGTGATCCCGTCGGGCGTCACAGAATCCTGCACTTAGTGATTCTCCATGGGGGTGGCGTTCTTGCCGCGCAACACGATGTCAAAGCGGTAGCACAGCGCCCATTCGGGCTGGGTGTTCTCGAGATCGAACGAGGAGACCATCCGCGCCCGCGCCTTCTCGTCCGGCACCGAGTTGAAGATTGGATCGAACGGGAACAGCGGATCGTTCGGAAAATACATCTGCGTCACGAGGCGCGTGACGAAGGAATGGCCGAACACCGACAGATGGATGTGCGCGGGACGCCAGGCATTGTGGTGATTGCCCCAGGGATAAGCACCCGGCTTGACGGTGACGAAGCGATAATAGCCGGAGGCATCGCTTTGGGCGCGGCCGGCCCCCGTGAAATTCGGATCGAGCGGCGCCGGATGCTGGTCGCGGACATGGACGTAGCGGCCGCAGGCATTGGCCTGCCAGATCTCGACCAGCGAGTTCGGCACGCCGCGGCCGTCCTCGTCGCGCACATGGCCGTGCACGATGATGCGCTCGCCGATCGGCTCGCCCTTGTGCTGGGTGGTGAGGTCGTTGTCGCCCTCGCGCACGGTCTCGTGGCCGTAGACCGGGCCGGTGAGCTCCGACAACGTATGGCGCATCGGGATCAAGGGCTTGTTCGGCGCACGCTTGATCGAGCTCTTGTAGTCGGGCGACAGCGGCAGCGGATGCGCCTTGTTGCTGTCAGTGGGATAGATGAATGTCATGGGCGAACTCCTCCCCGGCCATTGTGGTCCGGCCGGACAACGCTTCCGCCAATCATTATAGGATATAACTAATTGGGGGAAGCGGGTTTGAGCCCTATTTGATCGGCGGACGCGGCAGTACGGCTTCCCCGACTTCGAGCCGGTAGACGTGGTCGAGCGAATACCAGGGCGTCGCAACCTCGCGTTCGGTCGGATGTGGCGCGTCATGGCGCAGGAACTTGCCGATCAGCGCCTGCGTCACGCCGAACTGCACGTCGCTGTCGATATGGGGATCGTTGGGATCGTAGACCTGCGAGATCAGGACCTTGAAGCCCGGCTTGAAGATCAGGGCATGCAGATGCGCGGGGCGGTAGGGATGGCGGCTCTGCGCCTCCAGCAGGCGGCCGACCACGCCGTCCGTCGGAATGGGATAGCCGACCATCATCACCGAACGGAAGGAGAAGCGCCCATCCTGGTCGGTCGTGAACTTGCCACGCAGGTTCATGTCGGCCTGGTCAGGATCCTGGTTCTCGTAGAGGCCGACCGGAGAGGCGTGCCAGACATCGACCTCGGCGCCGACGACCGGACGACCGTCCTTGTCCACGACGCGGCCGTTCACGAACAGCGGCGCGCCCGGGGTCTCGGAGCGGACGATCGATCCGCCATTCTCGACCCGCGGCGAGTTCAACCGCCAGAACGGCCCGAGCAGTGACTGATCGGTTTCGGTATTGCCCTGATCGCCGTTGTTGAGCAGGCAGACCAGCGGCGAGACGCCGAGCGAGCCCGCCATCAGCACCACTTCGTTGTGCGTGTCGGTGGTCAGCTTGCCGAGCTCGGCGATGACAGCGGTGGCATCGCGAAACTCCTTCTCGGTCAGGCGGACGTCGCGCACGAAGCCGTGCAAATGCTTGACCAGGGAAATCATGATCTGGCGCATCCGCGGATCGGAAGTCCGCTCCATCACCGCCAGTGCCGCGGCCGTGACGTCCTGCTCGCGCTCGATGATCATGCCCGCCTCCCGATCGCCCGTCATTCCGGGGCAGCCCGACAGGGCTGAACCCGGAACCTCGAGTTCCGCTCTAACGAGCGGCTCCGGGATGACGGTCCACTGCGTGGACCGTCAGTTCAGCTTCTCGATCGCGACCGCGACGCCCTGGCCGACGCCGACGCACATGGTGGCGAGCGCGAGCTTGCCGCCGCGCTTCTCCATGCCGTGGACGGCGGTGAGCGCGAGGCGCGCGCCGCTCATGCCGAGGGGATGGCCGAGCGCGATCGCGCCGCCATGCGGATTGACGAAATCGGCGTCGTCGGCAACGCCGAGCTGGCGCATGCAGGCGATGCCTTGCGAGGCGAAGGCCTCGTTGAGCTCGATCAGGTCGAAATCGCTGATCTTCTTGCCGAGCCGCTCCATCAGCTTGCGGGTCGCGGGCACGGGACCAATGCCCATGATGCGCGGCGGCACGCCGGCCGAGGCAAGGCCGAGGATGCGCGCGCGGGGCGTGAGACCATGCTTCTTCACCGCAGCTTCCGAGGCCAGGATCATCGCGGCCGCGCCGTCATTGACGCCGGAAGCATTGCCGGCGGTCACCGTGCCGGGATTGCGCACGATCGGCTTCAGTTTTGCGAGACCTTCGAGCGTGGTTTCGGGGCGCGGATGCTCGTCCTTGTCGACGGTGATGGGACCCGCCTTGCCGCCGGGAATGGTGATCGGGACGATTTCCTCGGCGAAATAGCCCGCCGCGATCGCCTTGCCGGCGCGCTGCTGCGAGCGGATGGCGAAGGCGTCCTGGTCGGCGCGCGAGACCTGGAATTCCTCGGCGACGTTCTCGCCGGTCTCCGGCATGGCGTCGACGCCATACTGAGCCTTGAGCAGCGGATTGATGAAACGCCAGCCGATCGTGGTATCGAAGATTTCGGCCGAACGCGAGAAGGCCTCCTGCGCCTTGCCCATCACGAAGGGCGCGCGCGTCATGGATTCGACGCCGCCGGCAATGGCGAGCTCGATCTCGCCGGAGCGGATGGCGCGGCCGGCGGCACCAACCGCATCGAGGCCCGAGGCGCAGAGCCGGTTGAGCGTCTGGCCGGGAACCGAGTCCGGCAGGCCTGCGAGCAGAAGCGCCATGCGGGCGACGTTGCGGTTGTCCTCGCCGGCCTGGTTGGCACAGCCGAAGAAGACTTCGTCCACCTGCGCCCAGTCGAGATTGGGGTGCTTGGCCATCAGTGCCTTGATCGGCGCTGCGGCGAGATCGTCGGCACGGACCTTGGCGAGCGAGCCGCCGAAGCGGCCGATCGGGGTCCGCACGGCATCGCAGATAAAGACGTCACGCATCGTTGTTCTCCCTGAATGCCGCGGTTCGGCCCAAATTCTTCAATGACGCCGGAGTTTTAGGAGGGCGCCCGCAGCAGGTCAATTGACTGATACACGCGTGTTCCGAGGGGGCCGCACGCCGGCCACGCATGCCGCAATGCGGACAACGTGGAAAACCCGCTCCTTCCGGCCAAAGCGATAGGAGCAGGGGGCGAAATTTTGTAGGTTGCGCCGCCCATGACCATGCAACAGCCGATACAAGTACCGCCCCCCGACGAAGCGCCCGCTTCGCCAACGGAAGCCGTCGCGCGCGTCACGCCGATGATGGAACAGTACCTGGAGATCAAGGCGGCGCATCAGGGCCTGCTGCTGTTCTACCGGATGGGCGATTTCTACGAATTGTTCTTCGAGGATGCCGAGATCGCCTCCAGGACGCTCGGCATCGTCTTGACCAAGCGCGGCAAGCACCAGGGCGCCGACATCCCGATGTGCGGCGTGCCGGTCGAGCGTTCCGAGGATTATCTGCATCGGCTGATCTCGGCCGGCCACCGCGTCGCGGTGTGCGAGCAGACCGAAGATCCTGCTGCCGCCAAGGCACGCGGCAACAAGAGCGTGGTCCGCCGCGGCGTGGTGCGGCTGGTGACGCCTGGCACGCTGACCGAGGACACGCTGCTCGATGCGCGCGCCAACAATTATCTGCTCGCGATCGCGCGCGCCCGCGCCTCCGGCGGCGGCGACCGCTTCGGCCTCGCCTGGATCGACATCTCGACCGCCGAGTTCACCGTGATGGAGTGCTCGGGCGGCGAGCTCGCCGCAACGCTGGCGCGCATCAACCCGAACGAGGCCATCGTCACCGACGCGCTCTATAACGACAGCGAGCTCGGACAGACCTTGCGCGAGCTGCCGGCCGTGACGCCGCTGACGCGCGACGTCTTCGACGGCGCCACCGCCGAAAAGCGCCTGTGCGACTACTTTGCCGTCGCGACCATGGACGGGCTGACGCAGCTGACGCGGCTGGAGGCCACGGCAGCAGCAGCCGCCGTCACCTATGTCGACCGCACCCAGGTCGGCAAGCATCCGCCGCTGTCGCCGCCCGCGCGCGAAGCTTCCGGCGCGACCATGGCGATCGACCCGGCGACACGCGCCAATCTCGAGCTGACCCGGACGCTCGCGGGCGAACGCCGTGGCTCGCTGCTCGATGCGATCGACTGCACGGTGACCTCGGCGGGCTCGCGCCTGCTTGCCCAACGCCTGGCCGCGCCGCTGACGGATGCGCCGGCGATCGCGCGCCGGCTCGATGCGGTGAGCGTCTTTGTCGCCGATTCTGCTGCGCGCGAAGACATCCGCAGCATCCTGCGCGGCGCGCCCGACATGTCGCGCGCGCTGGCGCGTCTGTCAGTCGGCCGCGGCGGCCCGCGCGACCTCGCAGGTCTGCGCGACGGCATCATCGCCGCCGACCAGGTGCTGGCGCGGCTTGGCGAGCTCGATCAGCCGCCGCAGGAAATCGCCGCGGTGATGGCGGCCTTGCAGCGTCCCTCGCGCGAGCTCGCGGCCGAATTCGCCAGCGCGCTCGACGAGCAGCTGCCGCTGATCAAGCGCGATGGCGGCTTCGTTCGACAGGGCTATGAGCCGGCGCTCGACGAAGCCCGAAACCTGCGCGACGCCTCGCGTCTCGTCGTCGCCTCGATGCAGGCGCGCTACGCCGACACGACATCCGTGAAAGGCCTGAAGATCCGGCACAACAACGTGCTCGGCTATTTCGTCGAGGTCACTGCGCAGCACGGCGACAAGCTGATGTCGGCGCCGCTGAACGCGACTTTCATCCATCGCCAGACGCTGGCGGGGCAGGTGCGCTTCACCACCTCCGAGTTGGGCGAGATCGAAGCCAAGATCGCCAATGCCGGCGATCGCGCGCTCGGCCTCGAGCTCGAGATTTTCGAGCGGCTGTCAGCCAAGGCCATGACCATCAGCGACGATCTGCGCGCCGCCGCGCACGCCTTCGCCTTGCTCGACGTTGCGACATCACTGGCAAAGCTCGCGGTCGACGACAATTATGTGCGGCCGGACGTGGACGATTCCCTCGGCTTTGCGATCGAGGCCGGCCGCCATCCCGTGGTGGAGCAGGCGCTGAAGCGCAATGGCGAGCCGTTCATCGCCAATGCCTGCGACCTCTCCCCAAGCCCGGCGCAAAAGTCCGGCCAGCTCTGGCTGCTCACCGGTCCCAACATGGCCGGTAAATCGACCTTCCTGCGTCAGAACGCGCTGATTGCCCTTCTTGCCCAGATCGGCAGCTTCGTGCCGGCCACGCGCGCGCGGATCGGCATCATCGACCGGCTGTTCTCGCGCGTCGGCGCCGCAGACGATCTCGCCCGCGGCCGCTCCACCTTCATGGTGGAGATGGTCGAGACCGCGGCGATCCTGAACCAGGCCGGCGAACGCTCGCTCGTGATCCTCGACGAGATCGGCCGCGGCACCGCGACCTTCGATGGTCTCTCGATTGCCTGGGCCGCGATCGAGCATCTGCACGAAAGCAATCGCTGCCGCACGCTATTCGCCACGCATTATCACGAGCTGACCGCGCTCTCCGCAAAACTGCCGCGGATGTTCAACGCCACGGTGCGGGTGAAGGAGTGGCAGGGCAACGTCGTGTTCCTGCACGAGGTGCTGCCGGGCTCGGCCGATCGTTCCTACGGCATCCAGGTGGCCAAGCTCGCCGGCCTGCCGCCGGCCGTGATCACGCGTGCAAAATCCGTGCTGTCCAAGCTGGAGGCGCAGGATCGCGGCCAGACCGCACGCGCGCTGGTGGACGATCTGCCTCTGTTCGCCGTGCCCTCACGCGCGGCGGCCGAAGCCGCGCCGCCGAGCGAGGCCGAACTGCTGATGGAGGCCGTGAAGGCGCTGCATCCGGACGAGATGTCACCACGCGAGGCGCTGGATGCGTTGTATGCGTTGAAGGCGAAGCTGCCGAAGCAGTGACAGTGCCGTAGGGTGGGCAAAGCGACTTGTCCGCCATAGCTCGAAGAGCGACGGCGGAAGCGTGCCCACCGCGTTTTGGACGAGATCGGGAAGAGATGGTGGGCACGGCGCGCGGAGCGCGCGCTCTTTGCCCACCCTACGATTCCATGCGCTGAGCGCTACGCCCGCGCCGCGATCGCAGCCGCCTCCGCAGCCGCGCGCTGCATGCTGGTCGACATCTCGTTCGTCACCGTGCTCTGCTCCTCGACGGCAGCGGCGGTCGATGTCACGTATTCGCTGACATTGTTGATCGCCTGCTTGATCGAGCCGAGCGCGCTGACGACGTCGCCGGAGATGCCGTTGAGGCTGCCGATCTCCTGGCCGATCTTGTCGGTGGCCTGCTTGGCCTGATTGGCGAGGCTCTTCACTTCGGAGGCGACCACCGCAAAGCCGCGGCCGGCTTCGCCGGCCCGTGCGGATTCGATCGTGGCGTTGAGCGCGAGCAGGTTGATCTGTCCGGTGATGCTGTTGATCATCTCGACGATCCCGCTCATCGACTGCGCCGCCTCGGTGAGGCGCTGGGCCTGAGCATCGGCGGAGGCGACCTGCTCCACCGCGCTCATCGCGGTCTCGCGGGACTTGGTCATCGCCTCGGAGATCTCCCGCACCGAAGCGTTCAGCTCTTCCGAACCGGCGGCGACCGATTCCATCATGCCGCGCACGCGCTCGTTGCCCATGCGGACCAGCACCTGACGCGTGGTGTCGGTGGCATATTTCACGACCTTGAACGGCTTGCCGTTGAGATCGAGGATCGGGTTGTAGGAGGCCTGGATGTAGACCTCCTTGCCGCCCTTGCCGATGCGCTTGTATTCGGCCGCCTGGTACTGACCGCGGTTGAGGGCGGCCCAGAACTCGCGATAGGCCGCGCCGTCGCGCTCCGTGGGCTCGACAAACATGCTGTGGTGCTTGCCCTTGATCTCGGCCAGCGAGTAGCCGAGCGCGCCGAGGAAGTTGGCGTTGGCGGCGATGATCGTGCCGTCCATGTTGAATTCGATCACGGCCTGGGCCTTGTCGATCGCCGCGATCTGGCCGGCGAGATCGGCGTTCTTCAGCTTCTCCGCGGTGACGTCCGTTGCGAATTTGACGACGCCGTAAGGTTTGCCGTTCTCGTCAAGCAGCGGGTTGTAGGAGGCGAGGATCCACACTTCCCTGCCGCCCTTGCCGATGCGCTTGAACTCGCCGGCCTGGTATTCACCGCGGTTGAGTGCAGCCCAGAACTCGCGATAGGCCGCGCCGTCGCGGTCGGCCTGCGGCATGAACAGGCTGTGATGCTTGCCCTCGATCTCGGCCAGCGAATAGCCGAGCGTCTTGCAGAAATTCTCGTTGGCGCTGACGACGGTCCCGTCGAGCTTGAATTCGATGACGGCCTGGGCACGGCTGATCGCGGCGATCTTCGATGCATCCGTCATGCTCCGGATCTTCTTCGCCGTGATGTCGGTCGCGATCTTGGCGACCATCACCGTCTTGCCGTTGCCGTCGAGCACCGGATTGTAGGATGCTTCGATCCAGACCTCGCGGCCACCCTTCGCGATCCGCTTGAACTCGCGCGCCTGATACTCGCCACGGTTCAATGCAGCCCAGAACGCCTTGTACTCGGCGGTATCGCGCTGGTCGGCCGGCACGAACATGGAGTGATGCTTGCCCTGAATCTCGTCAAGCCGATAGCCGAGGGCGTCGAGAAAATTCTGGTTGGCCGTGACGATCGAGCCATCGAGATTGAATTCGATCATGGCCTGCGAACGGCCTATGGCGTCGAGCCGCCCTTGTGCATCGCTGTGGGACTTGCGACCGAACATCAAACAATCTCCATCTCGAAATAACGTGGACAGCCCGTAAGGGAAGTGACCGCTGCGGCAGCCCAGCCGTATTCAAATCGACAATTCCCGCGAGTCCCTGCACTCGGATGCAGCTCGGACGAGTTCACGCCGACGACGGCGGAAGCGGGTACGCGAAATTATTCGTACGGGAAAAGCTCGAACAAAGTTCTAATAGAATTGTCGGAAACCAGCAGAACGGGGGAACGATCCGGCGGGCGTCGAGAGCCGCCACCCGCGCCCCCTGCGACTTGAAATGACATTTCTCATTCAATGGCTTGGGAAGATGCCGCGTTGCCCGTCGGCATGAGATGCCGTCTCCAACATGTCTTTCGCGACGCGGTGTCGCGCGTGTCCGTAGTCTCACGGTCCTTGCCGCGCCTTGTGCATCGTTCGCCGGCCGATTCCCCACAGCGTCAGATTCCAGGCGATGCAGGTGCCGAGCGCGAGACACAGACCAACGGCCGAGCCGAACGACTCCACCGCAACGTGCAAGACGGCAATCGCCGTGCCGAATCCGAGCAGGCCCCAGGCGGAGTTGGCGAGCACCGCCGCGGTCGGCGGACCGCCGATGCGCGGATGCAGGATCACCATGATGCTGGAGAACACCACGGGATACAGCGCGATAATGCCGCTGATGCGGGGTCCCACCCAGCCCGAAGTCGAGACCACGATGGCGACCAGGGTCGCGACCAGCGCAGCCCGCATCGGCACGTCGTACCAGCGACGCGTGACCAGAGGCATCTTCACATGGCGATAGCCCGCCAGGAGCGGAATGCAGATGCCGAAGGCGATCAGATTGGCGGCGAGCCCGGCGGTGAGCGACCAGTCGAACTGGCGGAAGATCGAGGCCAGCACGATCCAGACGGCAACCGCGCTTCCACAACTCACCGCAAAACTATGCCGCTGCGCCAACACGACATAAGCGAGGCACATGAAGATCGTCGCCGCATTGATCGGAAGGCTCGCCAGCGAACCCTGCGCGATGAAGGCGGCATCGTGGTCGAGCGCGAGGAAGACGTAGGAGGGACCGGCCGAGATCGGCAGGGTCGCGACCAGCGCGCCGATCACCGGCCCCGCGCGCTCCGTGATGATCGAGGCCGTCACGACGAACGCCGCCGCGATCGCCATGCGCAGGAGAAGGAAGAGGAAGAAGTGGAGATCGGGGGACATTTTTGGCTTCTTACCCTCCCCTGGAGGGGGAGGGTCGGCTCATATTGGGCGCAGCGAAATATGAGACGGGGTGGGGTGACAGTCTCTCAACGGCGATGGTGCCCGAGTGGAGAGATCACCCCACCCCGCTCGCGCTATGCGCGATCGACCCTCCCCCTCCAGGGGAGGCTAAGAGACTCACATCCGCTGCATCGACACCGACACCTTCGGGCCGTTCTTGATGGTCTGATAGACCACGCAATATCGCTCGGTCAGCTTGAGCAGGAGATCGAGCTTGTCCTGCGGCGCCGATGTATCGACCTCGAAGCGCAGACGGATCTCGGCGAAGCCGACCGGGGTCTCCTTGTCGACGCCGAGCGTGCCGCGGAAATCGAGATCGCCCTCGGCATAGACGTTGCCGGTCTTGAGCGGCACCTCGATCGCAGTCGCGACCGACTTCAACGTGACCCCGGCACAGGCGACGAGCGCCTCGAGCAACATGTCCCCGGAGCAAAGCTCGAGGCCGGAACCGCCGGTCGCCGGATGCAGGCCGGCAAGCGCGATGGCGCGGCCGGTCTCGACCTTGCAGGCGATGCCTTCGCTGTCGGTGGAGCCCTTGGCCTTCAGCGTGATCAGTGCGGTCTTGGGATCGGTCTTGTAGCGCTCCTTGATCGGAGCCTGCATCTGGCGCAGCTCTGCAGCGTCCATTTTCGTTCTCTCCCGGAAAATTGCCACTCGATGTACCGGTTCAGAGCGAAATTGTCACCACCACATGGCCTGACCGGGACCCTGGGTTGCGTCACGGTCGGGCACGTTGCGGTCGAGCGAACGGTCGAGTGACGTCAGCACACTTCGCTTGAAATTCTCGAACAGCGGCGAATTGCGGTCGCGCGGCCGGCCGAGATTGATCTCGATCTGGTCGAACAACCGGCCCGGCCGCGGCCGCATCACCAGCACGCGGTCGGCCAGCACCACGGCCTCGTCGACGTCGTGTGTGACGAGGATGAGGGTCGGCCGCGTGTCCGCCCAGAGGTCGAGCAGATGATCCTGGAGATCCCTGCGGGTGAAGGCATCGAGCGCGGAGAACGGCTCGTCGAGCAGCAGCACCTCCGGCTGCGGCACCAGCGCGCGTGCGATCGCAACCCGCTGCGCCTGTCCGCCGGAGAGCTCGCGCGGCCAGGCCTGCGCCTTTTCCGCCAGCCCGACGCGTTCGAGCGCACGGGCGACCTTGTCGCGGCGCTCGGCCGCGGGCAGATCGGCGAGTCCAAAACCGATATTGTCGGCGACGCTGAGCCAGGGCAGCAGCCGCGGCTCCTGGAAGATGATGCCGATCTTGGCATGCGGCGAGACGATCGCCTCGTTGTCGAGCGTCACCGTGCCAGCGCTGGCGCGATCGAGGCCGGCGATGGCACGCAGCAGCGTGGATTTGCCACAGCCGGAGCCGCCGATGATGGCGATGATCTCGCCCAGCCTGATTTCGGCGGAGAAGCGTGAAAGCGCCTGCACGCCGTTGGGATAGGTCTTGCTGACCCGGTCGAGCGCCAGCATTGCCTCAAGCTCCCTTCGCGCGCCCGAAGGCATCCTGCCAGCGCAGGAACGGCGCGGCCGCGACCTCGATCAACCAGTCCGTGAGCTTGCCGAGGATGGCGAAGATCACGATGGCGGCGAGGATCTGCGCGGGCTTGCCGAGCTGCTGGCCGTCGAGCAGGAGATAGCCGAGGCCTTCGGAGGCGCCGATCAGCTCGGCCGCGACCACGAACATCCAGCCGAGGCCGAGGCCGACGCGCAGGGAAACCACGTAGGCCGGCAGCACCGCCGGCAGCAGGATGCGGCGGATCATGGCGAAGCCGGAGAGGCGAAAGGTGCGGCCGACCTCGACGATCTTGCGATCCACCGAGAGGATCGCGCCCATCACGCCGAGATAGACCGGAAAGAACACGCCGACCGCGATCAGCGCGACCTTCGAGGTCTCGAAGATGCCGAGCCAGAGGATGAACAGGGGCACCCAGGCGAGCGAGGGAATCGCCCGCAGCGCCTGCACGGTCGGATCGAGCAGCCGGCGCGCCAGCGACCAGTAACCGGAGACGGCCCCCAACATCGTGCCTGCGATCACGCCGAAGGCGAAGCCGAGCCCGACGCGCCACAGCGTCGCTATGACGTGGCGGACCAGTTCGCCGGAGCGGGCAAGTTCGGCGATGGTGCCAAAGACGCGCGAAGGCGGCGGCACCAGCCGGCCGTTGGACCAGCCGAGCCACACCACGAGCTCCCAGCCAAGCGCGAGCGCGAGCGGCAGCAGCAGCCCCAGCATCGGCCGCGCATAGCGCGCCATGCGCGAGGGCGCGGCGGCGCTTTCGGCGGGTTCCGAGGATTGTTGCAAGGCTGGCGCGTCGGAGATCATGGCCATTAGCAAGCGCGTCCGGTCGGGGAATGCAAGGGTGCCTCTTACCCTCCCCTGGAGGGGGAGGGTCGTGGGCATGCAGCGAAGCGAAATGCACAGCGGGGTGGGGTGATCTCTCCTCACGGGACTGCCCGAGAGGAGAGATCATCCCGCCCCGCTCGCGCTACGCGCGATCGACCCTCCCCCTCCAGGGGAGGGTAAGAGAAGATCAATTCGTCGGCAGCGGGACCTGATCGTCGATCAACGCATCCAGCGTCGCCTTCATGTCGACCTTGGCATCGACGACACCGGCCTGCTGCAGGGCGAGGCCGGCGGCGAGGATCGACTCGCGCTGGGGCGCGCCGATGCGGCTGTGGGTGAGCTCGGTGCGCTCCTTGAGCTGCTTGTCGACGACGGCCTCGGGGAGTTTTGTGACCGCGATGAAGGTCTTCTTCAGCTCGTCGTAATTGGCCAGCGAATATTTGCGCGCCTCTTCGTACACGGCGAGGACGCGGCGGGCAGCGTCGGGATAGTCCTTCAAAAACTGCTCGCGCACATTGAGGATGCCCCAGGTGTTGGCTTCGGCCTTGCGGTAGAACAGCTTTGCGCCCTCCTCGACCTCGGCCTGCGCCATCATCGGATCGAGGCCGGCCCAAGCATCGACGTCGCCGCGGATCAGCGCGGTCTTGCCGTCGGCGTGCTGGAGCAGCACCGGGGTGATGTCCTTTTCGGTGAGGCCCGCCCCTAACAGCGCACGCACCAGGAAGATGTGCGGATCGGTGCCGCGCGTCACCGCGACGCGCTTGCCCTTGAGGTCTGCGACGCCGGCAATCTTGGAATCCTTCGATGTCACCAGCGCCGTCCACTCAGGGCGCGAATAGACATAGATCGACTTGATCGGGTTGCCGTTGATGCGGGCGACCAGCGCCGCCGAACCCGCGGTCGAGCCGAAATCGATCGAGCCGGCATTGAGGAATTCGAGCGCCTTGTTGGAGCCGGCCGACTGCACCCAGGTGACGGTGATGCCGTCCTTGGCGAACTCCTTCTCAAGGAGCCCCTTCTGCTTCAGAACCATCGACACCGGATTGTAGGTCGCCCAATCGATGCGGATTTCCTTGAGCGGATCGGCCGCCTTGGCCGCGGGGGTCACGGCGAGCGCAACCGCTCCCGCCAACAGAATGCGTCGTGTAATTCCGGTCATGCCCAGCCTCCTCCAAAACTTCATTGTTTTTCAATGAGTTATATCTAGAGGTCAACGAGAAAATCCGCCCCTCGAAAGCGCACCGGCCGAGAACAGATTTGCCCAAAGCCGCGCCTTTCCAGCATGGAACGACTATTGCCAGAGAATGGCGGGTGACAGCGCCTGTCACCTCTTATATCCGGTGGGACATGGACAGCGTCGCGACTGAGCACAAGGCCGAGGTGGACGATCGTTTCGACACTGCGCGGATCACCGCCGCGGTCGATGCGCTTGCCGAAAAGCACCAGGGACGCGAGGACGCGTTCCGCACGGCAATGGCGCAATTGCTCAAGGCCGAGCTGATCGCGGCACGTGCCGCGGCACAGGAAATCCTTCTGAAGGACCGCCACGGCCGTCGCTGCGCCGAGCGGCTCTGTCACGTGCAGGACGAGATCATCCGCATCCTGTATTCGGCGGCGACCCGCCATCTCTACCGCTCGCCGATCCCGAGCGGAGCCGAGCGCATGGCGGTGGTCGCGACCGGCGGCTACGGCCGCGGCCTGATGGCGCCCGAATCCGACATCGACCTGTTGTTCATCCTGCCCTACAAGCAGACCGCCTGGGGCGAGCAGGTCGCCGAAGCTATCCTTTATTGCCTCTGGGACATGGGGCTGAAAGTCGGCCACGCCACGCGATCGGTGGACGAGTCGATCCGGCAGGCGCGCGGCGACATGACCATCCGCACCGCGATCCTGGAGACGCGCTTCCTCACCGGCGACAAGCCGCTCTATGAGGAGCTGGTCGCGCGCTTCGACAAGGAGGTCGTGCAGGGCACCGCATCGGAATTCGTCACAGCCAAGCTCGCCGAGCGCGAAGAGCGGCACCGCCGCGGCGGCCAGTCGCGCTATCTGGTCGAGCCCAACGTCAAGGACGGCAAGGGCGCCTTGCGCGACCTGCACACGCTGTTCTGGATCGCCAAATACGTCTACCGCGTCCGCGACACCGGCGAGCTGGTCGAGCGCGGCGTGTTCGATGCGCAGGAATACCGCAGCTTCCGCCGCTGCGCCGATTTCCTCTGGTCGGTGCGCTGCAATCTGCATTTCTACTCCGGCCGCGCCGAAGAGCGTCTCTCCTTCGACCTCCAGCGCGAGATCGCGGTGCGGCTCGGCTACACCTCGCATCCCGGCATGCAGGATGTCGAGCGCTTCATGAAGCACTACTTCCTGGTCGCCAAGGAAGTCGGCAACCTCACCGCCATCCTCTGCGCCAAGCTCGAGGACCAGCAGGCCAAGCCCGCGCCGGTCCTGAGCCGGATGATGGCGCGGCTGCGGCCGACCGCCGCGAAGCGGCGCGTCCCCGACAGCGACGACTTCATCGTCGACAACAACCGCATCAACGTTGCCGCACCCGACGTGTTCAAGCACGACCCGGTCAATCTGATCCGCATCTTCCGCCTCGCGCAGAAGAACAACCTCGCCTTCCATCCGGATGCGATGCGCGACGTGACGCGATCGCTCGGCCTGATCAACGCGCAGATGCGCGAGAATCCCGAGGCCAACCGGCTGTTCATGGAGATCCTGACCTCCGACAACGCCGAGATCGTGCTGCGGCGGATGAACGAGACCGGCGTGCTGGGCCAGTTCATCCGTGCCTTCGGCAAGATCGTCTCGATGATGCAGTTCAACATGTATCATCACTACACCGTCGACGAGCACCTGATCCGCTGCATCGGCTTCCTCCAGGACATCGAGCGCGGCGGCATCGAGGAATTCGCTTTGGCCAGCGACCTGATGCGCAAGTCCCGGCCCGAGCACCGGTCGGTGATCTACATCGCAACGCTGCTGCACGACGTCGCTAAGGGCCGGCCGGAGGACCACTCGATCGCCGGCGCCAAGGTGGCGCGGCGGCTGTGCCCGCGGCTTGGGTTCAGCCCGGCCGACACCGAGCTCATCGCCTGGCTGATCGAGGAGCATCTGACGATGTCCACGGTCGCGCAGTCGCGCGACCTCTCGGATCGCAAGACCATCGAGAATTTCGCCGCCGTGGTGCAGTCGGTCGAGCAGATGAAGTTGCTGACGATCCTGACCACCGCTGACATCCGTGGTGTCGGTCCCGGGGTGTGGAACGGCTGGAAGGCGCAACTCTTGCGCTCGCTGTACTACGAGACCGAGCCGGTGCTGACCGGCGGCTTCTCGGAGGTCGACCGCGGCAAGCGCCTCACCGCCGCCTACGCTGAATTCCGAAATGCCTTCGCCGAATGGCCGGCGGAGGAGCTCGATGCCTATATCGGCCGGCACTATCCGGCCTACTGGCTCAAGGTCGAGCTGCCACGAAAAATTCGCCACGCCCGCTTCGTCCGCTCCAGCGAACAGGCCGGCCATAAGCTCGCGATCAATGTCGGCTTCGACGAGGTCCGCGGCGTCACCGAGCTGACGATCTTCGCGGCCGACCATCCGTGGCTGCTCTCGATTATCGCCGGCGCCTGCGCCTCGGCTGGCGCCAACATCGTCGATGCCCAGATCTATACCACGACCGACGGGCGCGCGCTCGACACCATCTCGATCTCGCGCGAATACGACCGCGACGAGGACGAGGGACGGCGCGCCACACGCATCGGCGAGATGATCGAGGACGTGCTGGAAGGCAAGCTGCGCCTGCCTGAAGTGGTGGCGCGGCGCACGGTGCGCAGCAAGGCACGGCCCTTCGTGATCGAGCCTGAGGTGACCATCAACAACCAATGGTCCGACCGCTACACCGTGATCGAGGTCTCCGGCCTCGACCGGCCCGGCCTGCTCTACGAGCTGACCACCGCGATCTCGAAGCTCAACCTCAACATCGCCTCGGCCCATGTCGCGACCTTCGGCGAGCGCGCCCGCGACGTGTTCTACGTCACCGACCTCCTGGGTGCGCAGATCAGCGCGCCGACCCGCCAGGCCGCGATCAAGAGCGCGCTGACCCGTGTGATGGCCGGCGACAAGGCGGTCCAGCCGGCGGCGTGACCTTCCTTCGTCACTCCGCGCTCGCGGCTAATGGGCCCTGCCCCCTGACTATCATCGCGCCGACTTTTGCTCAGAGCGTCGCAGCGCGTTCACGAGCGCAGACAGCGCGGCTGGTTGATGCTGACGACTGGGATAATACATGAAGAAGCCGGGAATTGGCGGCGTCCAATCCTCCAGCACGCGAATAAGGCGGCGCTTCGCAATATGTTCGGCGACCTGCTCTTCATAGGCGAGCCCGATACCAACTCCGGCGAGCGCCGCCTGAATCACCAGGTGAGTGTCGTCAATGATGAGCGGGCCATTCACGTTGATCGTGACCGACTTTCGTCCTTGCTCAAACTCCCACCGATATGGACCACCTGCAAGACGCAGGGTAATGCACCGATGATCGCTCAGGTCCCTCGGCTTTTCGGGGATGCGTCGTGAAGCGAAATAGCGTGGCGACCCTATGACCGCCAATCGCAGTTCGGGCGTGACACGAACCGCGATCATGTCCTTTTGAATGTACTCGCCAAGCTGAATACCGGCATCGAACTCGCCTGCAACGAGGTCCACTGGGCCAGTGACGGTGACGACGTCCAGAACGATGTCGGGGTAGGCCTCAGCGAAAGCTCTGAGCCGCGGTAACAGTACCATCACCGCAGCCGATCGCGACATCACAATTCGAAGGCGGCCTTCGGGCCGGCGCCGAATGCTTCGGGCCTTGTCGAGGGCATGACGGATTTGCTCAAGGGCCGGAGACAGATCCTCCAGGAGAGCCGCTCCCGCAGCGGTCGGTGCAACGCTCTTGGTCGTTCGAGCGAGCAGCTTCAGTTCGAGCCGTTCCTCAAGCCTCCGGATCGTATGGCTCAAGGCAGACTGAGACACGCCCAGCTTTATCGCGGCGCGTGTAAAGCTTCGTTCGCGGGCCACGATTGCAAACGCGGCGAGGTCGTTCATTTCGTCTGTCATCATCATGAATATCGCTCATGAGCCCATGCCATTCAAGACACCTAGTCTCATAAGTCACCTCGCCGTAGGTTTTGCGCGAGCACGGGAGACGAACTGCACTGCTGCGCGCGGGGCAGGTCGACGCTCGGCACATCTGGCCGGACCGCATGAATGAGTCCGGTGCAAGAGCTTTGAGGATGACAATGGATACGGACGTTCCCGCCTTGCGCTCGCTTGCGCAGACCTATTTCGACGCTGCCTATGAAATGGATGCTGAGAAGTTTGCATCCATATTTCACCCCTCGAGTTCCGTGACGAAGGTGGCCGAAGACGGCAAATTGGGCGTGACGCCGATTGCATCCTGGCTGGCAGTGGTCCGCAACACGAAAGCTCCGAAGCAACTGGGCTTCGAGCGAGAAGATCAGATTCTATCAATAGACGTTGAAAGCGAGCTCGCGCTCTTGAAAGTCAAACTGCGCATTCCGCCGCGCTCCTTCACGGACCTGTTGTCATGCTTGAAGGTGAACGGGACCTGGAAAATAGTGCAGAAAGTGATGACGTCGAAAGTCTGACGGATTCGTTACGGCAGGCAGCGTCCATGAGGCAGGTGCGGCCACAGGCGCGGTCCGCTCAATCCATTCTCAAATGGACTTTCAGACCTGCACTCCCTCATGCCGCAGCAGCCAGCGCTTGCGCTCGAGCCCGCCGCCGTATTTCACCAGCGAACCGTCGGCGCCGATCAAGCGGTGGCAGGGCAGCACCACGCTGATCGGATTGGAGCCGTTGGCATGACCGACGGCACGAATGGCTTTTGGCACATCGATCTTTGCGGCCAGCGCGCCGTAGCTCATCGTGGTGCCGGCGGGGATGTGAGCCAGCGCGTTCCAGACCTTCTGCTGAAACGGCGTGCCGGCGATACGCCATGCGATGGCCGAGAGCTGACCGAGATCGCCTTCGAAGTACCCCGATAGCGCCGTCCGTATGGACCCAGGCGCAGGCCGGTCGCTGAGATCGACCGCACCGTAGTGCAAGCGCAAGAGCTCGCGCATGCGATGCTCATAGTCTTCCCAGTCCAGTGCGCGTAGCGCACCCTCGGCATCGGTGACGAGCAGAGCAATCCCGATCGGCGTCACCAGGCGATCGAGGCCGAAGCTTGCAGACCGTTTGGTTGATCGCCCGGGCATGGTGGCACCATAGCATCGAAACATGCCGTCGCACTTGCCATGCCGGCCGTGCTATCGTCCACCCGAAAGCTGACGCTGGGGGAGCTCAACTTGATCCTGATCGCCAATATCCTGGTGGCGCTGGTCGCCGCACTGCACGTCTTTTTCCTGATCCTGGAGATGTTCCTCTGGGACAAGCCGCAGGGCCTGAAGGTGTTTCGCAACACGCCGGAGAAGGCCGAGATCACGAAGGTGCTGGCCGCCAATCAGGGCCTCTATAACGGCTTCCTCGCCGCCGGCCTGATCTGGGGTCTGGTCCACGGCAACCCGGCCTTCGCATTCCAGATCAAGGCGTTCTTCCTGCTTTGCGTGATCGTGGCCGGCGCCTATGGCGCCGCGACCGTCAGCAGCCGCATCCTGATGGTGCAGGCGCTGCCGGCGGCGGTCGCGCTGGTCGC
Source organism: Bradyrhizobium sp. ERR14 (assembly GCF_014198235.1). Classification (NCBI taxonomy): domain Bacteria; kingdom Pseudomonadati; phylum Pseudomonadota; class Alphaproteobacteria; order Hyphomicrobiales; family Nitrobacteraceae; genus Bradyrhizobium; species Bradyrhizobium sp. ERR14. Next base: position 191,169 of record NZ_JACIHD010000003.1, read on the forward strand.
GTTGTTCCTGGCCTGAGACGCCTGACCACGGACTCCTCGGCCTGAGACGCTACGGCGCAGCGCCGCGATCCTTGCGCGGCGACGAACCTTCCTCCACAATCTTCGGCAGCGATGGCGACCGTTGCAATCGACGGGAAAAGACCATCGGCCGAAAATTCCGTCAGGAGGAACAACCAACATGACCAATCGCAGAGCCTTCTTAGCTGCCACGACAGCGCTCGCCTTCGCGTTCTCCGCGAACCAAGCCTTCGTAAGCCAAGCCTTCGCCCAGAAGAAATACGACACCGGGGCGACCGACACCGAGATCAAGATCGGCCAGACCGTGCCGTTCTCCGGCGCCTACTCCGTCTACGCCAATATCGGCAAGACCCAGGCCGCCTACTTCAAGATGATCAACGATCAGGGCGGCATCAACGGCCGCAAGATCAATCTGATCCAGTATGATGACGCCTATTCGCCGCCGAAGACGGTGGAGCAGGTGCGCAAGCTCGTCGAGGGCGACGAGGTGCTGTTCACCTTCCAGCTGATCGGCACCGCGGCCAACGCCGCCGTGCAAAAATATCTCAACGGCAAGAAGGTGCCGCAGTTGCTGGCTTCGACCGGCGCGGCCCGCTTCAACGATCCGCAGAACTATCCCTGGACCATCGCCTACAATCCCAACTACGTGTCCGAGGGACGCATCTACGCCAAATACATTCTCAAGGAGCATCCGAACGCCAAGATCGGCGTGCTCTACCAGAACGACGACATGGGCCGCGACTATCTCGCGGGCCTCAAGAGCGGCCTCGGCGACAAAGCCGCCAGCATGATCGTCGGCGAGGTGTCCTACGAAGTCACCGACCCAACGGTCGATTCCCAGGTGGTCAAGCTGAAGTCGATGGGCGTCGACGTTTTCTTCGATGCCTCGACGCCGAAATTCGCGGCACAGGCGATCAAGAAGCTCGCCGACCTCGGCTGGACGCCGGTGCACATCCTCGACATCAATGCGAGCCCGATCTCGGCAACGCTGAAGCCGGCCGGCCTCGACATCTCCAAGGGCATCATCTCGACCCAATATGGCAAGGAGCCCAGCGATCCGCAGTGGAAGGACGATCCCGGCGTGAAGGCCTTCTTCGCTTTCATGGACAAGTATTTCCCGGAAGGCGACAAGCTCAACACCGTCAACACCTACGCCTATTCGGTGGCGGAACTGCTGGTGCAGGTCCTGAAGCAATGCGGCGACGATCTGACGCGTGAGAACATCATGAAGCAGGTCGCCAACATCAAGGACTTCACGCCGAGCTTCGCGCTGCCCGGCATCAAGATCAACACCGGGCCGAACGACTTCCGCGTCAACAAGCAGATGCAGATGATGAAGTTCAACGGCGAACGCTGGGAGCTGTTCGGACCGATCATCGAGGACACGGGACCGTCGGGCTAGTCCCGATCTCGTAGGGTGGGTTACGCCCAGCGGACTGCACTTCGCGCAGCCCGCAAGGCTAACCCACCCTACGAACGCCCACCTTGCGTCGCAACAATCGTTCCTCCACACTCGCCCTCAGCGATGGCATCGGATGCGCAAGCGCGCGCCGAGAGATCATCGGCAATAACAACTGAGGGAATTGCGAATGAGGAATGGAATGCTGCATCTGGCCGCGGCTACGGCGCTGACCCTGGCGCTGTCGATCTCTGCGGCCAATGCCCAGAAGAAATATGATCCGGGCGCCAGCGACACCGAGATCAAGGTCGGACAGACTGTGCCGTTCTCGGGGCCGGCATCGGCCTATGCCACGATCGGCAAGACGCAGGCCGCCTATTTCAAGATGATCAACGACCAGGGCGGCATCAACGGTCGCAAGATCAACCTGATCCAGTATGACGACGCCTATTCGCCGCCGAAGGCGGTGGAGCAGGTGCGCAAGCTCGTCGAGAGCGACGAGGTGCTGCTGACCTTCCAGATCGTCGGCACGCCCTCGAACGCAGCGGTGCAGAAATATCTCAACTCCAAGAAGGTGCCGCAGCTGTTCGCCGCCACCGGCGCCTCGAAGTTCACCGATCCCAAGAACTTCCCTTGGACCATGGGCTACAACCCGAACTATTTCGTCGAGGGCCGCATCTACGGCCAGTACGTCCTCAAGGAGCATCCGAACGCCAAGATCGGCGTGCTTTATCAGAACGACGATCTCGGCAAGGACTATCTGAACGGCATCAAGGCCGGCCTCGGCGACAAGGCTGGCAAGATGATCGTGACGGAAGCCTCCTACGAGGTCTCCGATCCGACCGTCGATTCGCAGATTCTCAAGATCAAGGATGCCGGCGCCGACCTGTTCTTCAGCGCGACCACGCCGAAGCAGGCCGCGCAGGCGATCAAGAAGATCGCGGAGATGGGCTGGCATCCGGTGCAGATCGTCGACATCAACGCCACCTCGGTCGGCGCGGTGATGAAGCCGGCGGGCCTGGAGGCATCCAAGGGCGTGATCAGCGTCAACTACGGCAAGGATCCGCTCGATCCGGCCTGGAAGGACGATGCCGGCATGAAGAAATATTTCGACTTCATGGCGAAGTACTATCCTGACGGCGACAAGGATTCGAGCTTCAACACCTATGGCTACGGCACCGCCCAGCTGCTGGTGCACGTGCTGAAGCAGTGCGGCGACAACCTGACGCGCGAGAATGTCATGAAGCAGGCCGCCTCGCTGAAGGACTTCATCGGCGACACCGCGCTGCCCGGCATCAAGGCCAACACCTCGGCGACCGACTACCGCGTCAACAAGCAGCTTCAGATGATGAAGTTCAACGGCGAGCGCTGGGAGCTGTTCGGCCCGATCCTGGAGGATGCGGGTCCGGCGGGTTAGCTGCACACGCAACTTCGTAGGGTGGGCAAAGGCGCGCGAGCGCCGTGCCCACCATCTCTCCACAATCGCGACGAAAGTCGTGGGTACGCCCCGGGATGCGCATTCGCGCACCCCGGGGCTTTACCCACCCTACGAGCTACTCCGGTATCTCCCCAAAATTCTTCCCGATCGGCAGCACGGCGTGCCGGATCAGCCGCGAGTCCTCCACTGCGGCCTGGCGATGCTTGACCGCCTCGCGGTAGACGGGATCGCGGATCATCTCGACGAAGGCTCCGACATCAGGATATTCGGCGATGAAGCAATGGTCCCAGCGCTCGTCCTGCGGGCCGATCAGCATCAGCTCGAATCTGCCCTGCCAGATGATGCGGCCGCCGAGGCGTTCGAACACCGGGCCGCTCTCGCGGCCATAGGCCGCGTAGGCTTCGGCGCCGCTTGCCTTGCGGCCATCCGGATAGGCCGCCTCCTTGCGCAGACGTACCAGGTTGAGCATCTGGATCGGCCCTGGACGGTCGTTCTCCCGGAATTGCGCGAAAATCTCCTTGGTCGGATCGATATGGCCCATGCGTGCTTCCTCTGCGTGTTTCCTCGTGTTTTGTGCCGGCGATCCTAGCTCCGGCACGCAACCAGCGGAACTGCGGCGAGCGAATGCCGCACCTCCTAATCACGCGTTAACGCCGGGGTAACCGGGCCTTAAACAGCGACCGCTAGCGTGCGGCGGGGCGGGCTGACCGGGCGTTTTTGCGTATGGCGTGGGGAAAGAAAAAGGGTGGGCGGAAGGAGCCGCTGTTCGGCTTGCCCGCGGCGCTCGCCGATCTGCGCCTGACCCCTGCGGACCGCATCCCCGGCGGCGACGACAAGCCGAAGAAATCAACGAAATCATCCGCCAAGCGCAAGAGCGAGGATTCCGGTGACGAGCCGCCGCGCGAACGGAAGGCGCCGGCCAGCCGCAGCGGTGCCAAGCGGCGCACCAAGTCGCGCATCGGCGCCAGCATCGGCCGCCTGGTCTATTGGGGCGCGGTGCTCGGCCTGTGGGGCGCGATCGCCGTGATCGGCGTCGTGATCTATGTCGGCGCCCATCTGCCGCCGATCCAGTCGCTGGAGATCCCCAAGCGGCCGCCGACGATCCAGATCGTCGGCATCGACGGCAGCATGCTGGCGCAACGCGGAGAGATGGCCGGCGCCAATGTCTCGCTGAAGGACCTGCCGCCGTACCTGCCCAAGGCATTCATCGCCATCGAGGACCGCCGCTTCTATTCGCATTTCGGCATCGACCCGATCGGCATCCTGCGCGCCCTCGTCACCAACGTCATGCATCGCGGCGTCTCGCAGGGCGGCTCGACGCTGACGCAGCAGCTCGCCAAGAACCTGTTCCTGACCCAGGAGCGCACCATGCAGCGCAAGCTGCAGGAGGTGGAGCTTGCGATCTGGCTCGAGCGCAAGCATTCCAAGAACGAGATCCTGGAACTCTATCTCAACCGCGTCTATTTTGGCTCCGGCGCCTATGGCGTCGAAGCCGCCGCGCAGAAATATTTCGGCAAGTCGGCGAAGAACGTCACGGTTGCCGAGGCCGCGATGCTGGCCGGTCTTGTCAAATCGCCCTCGCGCCTCGCGCCGAACCGCAACCCCGAAGGCGCCGAAGCCCGCGCGCAAATCGTGCTCGCGGCGATGGCGGATGCAAAGTTCATCACCGATGCGCAGGCGCAGGCCTCGATCGGCCATCCCTCCTACAATGTGAAACCGGTCGGCGCCGGGACGGTCAATTACGTCGCCGACTGGATCGGCGAGGTGCTGGACGATCTGGTCGGCCAGATCGACGAGAGCATCAAGGTCGAGACCACGATCGATCCGAAACTGCAGAGCGTGGCGGAAGCCGCCATCATCGACGAGCTCGCGGCCAAGAGCGTGAAGTTCAATGTCAGCCAGGGCGCGCTGGTGGCGATGACGCCGGATGGTGCGGTGCGCGCCATGGTGGGCGGGCGGAACTATTCCGAGAGCCAGTACAACCGCGCTGTGACGGCAAAGCGCCAGCCGGGCTCCTCGTTCAAGCCGTTCGTCTATCTGACCGCGCTCGAGCAGGGCCTGACGCCTGATACGATGCGCCAGGACGCGCCAATCGAGGTCAAGGGCTGGCGACCCGAGAACTACACTCATGAATATTTCGGCGCGGTGACGCTGACGCAGGCGCTGGCGATGTCCCTCAACACCGTCGCCATTCGCCTCGGCCTCGAGGTCGGACCGAAGAATGTGGTGCGCACCGCGCACCGGCTCGGAATCTCCTCCAAGCTCGAGCCGAACGCCTCGATCGCGCTCGGCACGTCGGAAGTCTCGGTGGTCGAGCTGGTCGGCGCCTATGCGCCCTTCGCCAATGGCGGTCTCGCGGTGGCACCGCACGTCGTCACGCGGATCAAGACGCTGGGCGGCAAGCTGCTCTACATGCGCCAGCCTGAGGAGCGCAATCAGGTCATCGACCCCCGCTATGTCGGCATGATGAACGCGATGATGCGCGAGACGCTGATATCAGGCACCGCCAAGAAGGCCGAGATCCCGGGCTGGCCCGCGGCCGGCAAGACCGGCACCAGCCAGGATTACCGCGACGCCTGGTTCATCGGCTACACCGCAAGCCTCGTCACCGGCGTCTGGCTCGGCAATGACGACAATTCGCCGACCAAGAAGGCGACCGGCGGCGGCCTGCCGGTGGAAGTCTGGTCGCGCTTCATGCGCGCCGCGCACGAGGGTGTGCCGGTGGCGGCATTGCCGAGCACACAAGGTGGCTGGGGCCTGTCGAACCTCGCGCAGGCGGCTTCGCAGGTGTCGCCGCCGACGTTGGCAGCGCCCGGGCCGGCACCCGCGAGCAATGGCGGCTATCGCCCACCGCCGACGCGCGCCAATGCGCGGCCGGAGGCTGCGGCAGGGCTCGATGGCTGGCTGATGGACCGGCTGTTTGGCGGAAACCGTTAGGCGCGGCCTGAGGTCCGCGTGGCCTCAAGACAAAAACTGCGAAAACAACCCCATGCACAGTAGCCCGCGCTAACGATATCAACGGCTTGCGCGGGCCGCACAGACGCCTGAACTGCGCCTCGAAGTCAGCTCCACCACTTCGACAAGTCCCGCCAATCACGGCAGGATCAACCGAGGTGAGCTACTCCCCAAAAGCAAAAACACCAGCCGCTCCACTCTCCGCTGTCATGCCCCGCGGAAGCGGGGAATCCAGTACGCCGCGGCTTCTCGATTCAATCAGTGCTGTCTCGGCCTACTGGATCGCCCGGTCAAAGCCGGGCGATGACACCTTTCAAGACGTTTGCAGCGCGTCCCTAATCCTCGACCCCATACCGGTGCAGATCATTCCCGTAGGTATCGAGCCACTTCTTGGCGCGCTCCATCGACGGGCAGACTTTTCCGCACACGCGCCAGAACCGCGCCGAGTGGTTCATCTCGACGAGATGGGCGACCTCGTGCGCGGCGAGGTAGTCGAGCACGAAGGGCGGCGCCAGGATCAGGCGCCAGGAGAACGACAGCGAGCCGGCCGAGGTGCAGGAACCCCAGCGGCTGGACTGATCGCGGATCGAGAGGCGCTTGACCCTGACGCCGAGCTCGGCGGCGTAAGCCTCCGCCGATCGCTGCAGGTCGCGGCGCGCCTCGCGCTTGAGGAAGTCACTGACGCGGCGATCGACATGCTCGAGCCCGCCGGCGACGCAGAGAATGCGCTCCCCGCTGTCGCGCATCTCGGTCCACACCGTGCCGCGCGTGCCGGCGCGATGAACGATGCGATGCGGGGTGCCACGGAGCGGTATCACCGTGCCCGGCTGGAACGGCGCAGCCTTCGGCAAGCGACCGAGGCGCGCCGCGATCCACGCACCGTGGCGCTGCGCGAAGTCTTTCGCCTCGGCCAGCGTGCCGCGCGGCGGCATGGTGAGGATGGCTTCGCGATCGCTCGGATGAATTCTGAGCGTGTAACGGCGCGCGCGGCGGTGCCGGCGCAATCGGATGGCAAAAAATTGCGATCCATGGGTGATCAGGACGGTCTTGGGTTCGTGGGGCCGCCGATAGAGGAGAGCGCGAGTGGCCATGTCTGTCAGTCCGGGGGGCAGGAGGGCGCCCGGATTCTGCCATAACCGCCGCCAGGGAAAGCGCTCGGCGCAAAAACAAATCATTTGCCCAATATACAGCGGTCTGACGTCCGGGAGACCCTACAGACTGGGGTTGGAACCGGGTTTTTTCGCCCCCGCTGGACGCATGCGGCACCCCCAAGGGGTGAGGGAAGACTCACTCCTATAAAGCTACCTAAATACCGCGAATCTGGAGAGAACCAGGCCCGGCCGGAGCCTCCGGCAGGGCCTGAATTTTCGACGGGAAAGCCGAAAACGAAGGTTATTCGGCCGCGAGAGCCTGCAATGAGCTCGGATTCGCAGCTGAGACCATGAAGTCATGGATTCGCGGAACGATTTCCGACTTGAAGCGCGAGCCGTTGAACACGCCGTAATGTCCGACGCCCTTCTGGACGTAATGGACGCGGCGATGATCGGGGATCGAGCTGCACAATGTGTGCGTCGCTTCGGTCTGACCGAGACCCGAGATGTCGTCGTTCTCGCCTTCGACCGTCATCAACGCCACGCGCGTGACCTTGGAGGGGTCGACGCGTGTTCCGCGATGCGTCATCTCGCCCTTCGGCAGCGAATGTTTCACGAAAACGGTGTCGACCGTCTGCAGGTAATACTCGGCGGAGAGGTCCATCACCGCGAGATATTCGTCATAGAACTCGCGATGCTTGTCGACGAGGTCGCCGTCGCCCTTCACCAGATGGGCAAAGAGCTGCTTGTGGGCGTCCATGTGCCGGTCGAGATTCATGCTGATGAAGCCGTTGAGCTGCAGGAATCCCGGATAGACGTCGCGCATCATGCCGGGATGCGGGAACGGCACCTTGGTGATGACGTGGTTGCGGAACCAGTCGATACCGCGCTCCTGGGCGAGATTGTTCACCGACGTCGGATTGCGACGGGTGTCGATCGGGCCGCCCATCAGCGTCATCGAGGTCGGCACGAAGGGATCGCGCCGCGCTTCCATGATCGAAACGGCGGCGACCACCGGCACGGAGGGCTGGCACACCGCCATGACGTGGGTGTTGCCGCCGAGGACGTGCAGCATCTCGATGACGTAGTCGATGTAATCGTCGAGATCGAAGCGGCCATCGCTGAGCGGCACCATGCGGGCATCGGCCCAATCGGTGATGTAGACCTCATGTGCAGGCAGGAAGGCCTCGACCGTGCCGCGCAGCAGCGTCGCATAATGCCCGGACATCGGCGCCACGATCAGCACGCGCGGCTGCGGACTGCGCAGGGGACGAGCGAACTTGCGATCGAAGTAGAGCAGCCGGCAGAACGGCTTTTCCCAGACTGAGCGGACCTCGACGGGGACGCGGATGCCGTTGACCTCGGTGTCGTCGAGGCCCCATTCCGGCTTGCCGTAGCGGCGCGTGGTGCGCTCGAACAATTCGCAGGCCGCGGCAACCGACTTGCCGACCTCGGTGCGCGCCCAGGGGTTGAGAGGATTCTGAAACAGCAGCTTGGTCGCGTCAGTGACCGCACGTGCCGGATTGAGAGAGGCGTGCGCCATCTCGTACATCCAGTACATCGGCGTCGTCAGGACCGGACTGCCTTCTGCAGCCAGGGGCGGTGCGCCGCCGAACTCACCAATAGGCATCGCTATATCCCTCTTCGCATCGCAGCATACTGCCGAATGCGCAATATTGCGTCAATGCATGGTTCCGTACATCTACGTGGCGGAGACGGGTAAATCGGCCTGAATCCACGGGAAAGTGACGTTATTCGCCGCCCGACAGCAGCGAGCCGTGCTTCTTGGCGCTGCGCAAAAGGGCAAGGAATGCCCAAAAAGATGCAACCAGGAGTACTGCGTTGATGGCCAACGCCTCCAGCATCAGATCGGTCCTAAAGGTCTGCTCGATCAGCAGCGCGCGCATCCCCTCGAAGGCATAGGTCGGCGGTAATGCCCAAGCGACGTATTGCAGCCAGACCGGCAACACGCTGACGGGATAGTAGACGCAGGCGAGCGGCAGGATCGCGAACATCAGGGTCCAGACTATGCTCTCGGCGCCGAGGCCGTTTCGCAGCACGAGACCCGACACGAAGATGCCGACCGACCAGCTCGTGAAGATCAGATTGCAGAAGAATGCGATCAGCGGCAGGCCCAGGGCATAGACATTGAAATGAAACATGAACAGCGCGAGCAAGGTCATCGGAATGATCCCGATCGCAAGCCGGATCAGGCTCATGACCATCAGCGACAGCAGAAACTCGATCGGCCTCAAGGGGCTCATCATGAGGTTGCCGATGTTGCGCGCCCACATCTCCTCCAGGAACGAGATGGAGAAGCCGAGCTGCCCGCGAAACAGGATGTCCCAGAGGATGACGGCGCCGATCAGCGTGCCGCCGGCGCGCGCGAAGAAATTGGAATTCTCGGCGATGTAATACTGGATGAAGCCCCAGGTGATGACCTGCAGCGCCGGCCAGTACAGCAATTCGAGCAGCCGCGGCCAGGACGACAGCAGGAGGTACCAGTAGCGCAGGATCATCGCGCCGATGCGATGGACGGAGATGCCGCGGTGGAGGGTGAGGCCGGTCATGGCACGCTCCCGTTGCCCGGATGGAGCGCAGCGCAATCCGGGAATCGTGCCACATGCGACAGGGGTCCCGGATTACGCTTCGCTTTATCCGGGCTACGAAGACGGCTCCCGCTCACCTTGCTGCCTCCTTCGCGCCGTTCACCCGGCCGCGCGCAACGTCCAGAAACACCTCCTCCAGCGTGGTGCGATTGTAGCGCGCCATGATCGCCTCCGGCGTGTCGTCGTCCTCGATGCGACCGCGCTTCATGATGATGACGCGATCGCACAGCCGCTCGACCTCGAGCATGTTGTGCGAGGCCAGAAGGATGGTGGCGTTGTTGTCCTTGCGATAACGCTCCAGATGCGCCCGCACCCAGTCGGCGGTATCCGGATCGAGCGAGGCGGTCGGCTCGTCCAGCAGCAGCAGCTCGGGCCGGTTGATCAGCGCCTTGGCGAGCGCGACGCGGGTCTTCTGCCCGGCGGACAGCTTGCCGTTGGCGCGGTCGATGAAATCGGTGAGATCAAGATCGTCAGCGAGCTCGGCGATGCGCTCCGACAGGTTCTTCACCGCATAGAGCTTGCCGAACACGGTGAGATTCTGCCGCACCGTGAGTCGCATCGGCATGTCGACATACGGGCTCTCGAAATTCATCCGCCCCAGCACGGCAGCGCTCTCCTCCGGCATCCGATGTCCGAGCACCTGCACGCGGCCGGAGGTCGGCAGCACCAGGCCCATGATCATCGCGATGGTCGTGGTCTTGCCGGCGCCGTTGCCGCCCAGAAGCCCGGTGATGCTGCCACGCGGCAGCGAAAAGGAGATGTCGTCGACCGCGCGGGTCTGCTTGTAGATCTTGACGAGGTGCTCGACCGCGATCGCCGCGGACGAGCTGCGCTCCGCGACAGTGGGCCGACTTGAAGCCTTGTCATTCTCGGTCATGCTGGTCGTTCTTCTGCTATTGCAGCGGATAGCGCAAGGCTTGTAAATCCGGTGGTTCCGCGAGCCCAGCGTTTGTGATCTGGAAGGCACCCCCATTGGCCGATCTGACTGAAATTGCTGCTTCCGACTTTCGCCACGCGCAGCGGCATATCCGCCTGGACACGATCCTGCGGCTGCGCTGGCTGGCGGTGCTGGGCCAGCTCGCCGCGATCTTCATCGTGGCGCAGGGGTTGGAATTCAACGTCGAGATCGTCCCCTGCGTCAGCATCATCGCCTTGTCGGCAGCACTCAATCTGGCGCTCCAGACCGCGGCCAATCCGATGCAGCGGCTGGAGCCGATGCAGGCGGCCGGACTGCTCGCGCTGAACATCGTGGAACTGGCGGGCCTGCTGTATTTCACCGGCGGACTGCAGAACCCGTTCTCGTTCCTGTTCTTGGCGCCGGTGCTGATCTCGGCCACGGCGCTGCCGGCGCGCTTCACGTTCGGCCTCGGCGTGCTCGCGGTGGCCTGCGCCTCGGTGCTGTTCTTCTTCCATTTGCCGCTGCCGTGGGATTCCGATGATCCGCTGGTGCTGCCGCCGATCTATCTCGTCGGCGTCTGGCTCTCGATCGTGCTCGCGATCGGCGTCACCAGCCTCTACTCGTTCCAGGTGACCGAGGAGGCGCGCAAGCTTGCGGACGCGCTGGCCGCGACCGAGCTGGTGCTGACGCGCGAGCAACACCTGACCCAGCTCGACGGGCTCGCAGCCGCGGCCGCGCACGAGCTCGGCACGCCGCTGGCGACGATCTTCCTGATCTCGCGCGAGCTGGAGAAGACGGTGAAGGACGCCAGCTTTGCCGCCGACCTGAAGACGTTGCGCGAGCAGACCCAGCGTTGCCGCGACATATTGAGCAAGATCACCCAGCTCTCCTCCACCGGCGCGCCGTTCGACCGCATGAAGCTGTCGGAGCTGATCGAGGAGGTGGTGGCCCCGCACCGCGATTTCGGCGTCGAGATCAAGGTGCGGATCGCGGTCGCCGCCGTGTCCGAGCCGGTCGGCTCGCGCAATCCGGCAATCCTGTACGGCGTCGGCAACATCGTCGAGAACGCGGTCGATTTCGCCCATACCACCGTCGAGGTGAACGCGTGGTGGAACAAGGACACGATCGAGCTTCTGATCTCCGACGACGGCCCCGGCATTCCGCCCGATATCCTGAACCGGATCGGCGAGCCCTATCTGTCGCGGCGGCGAACCACGGATGACGGCGGCGGTGAGCGACGCGGTCTCGGATTGGGCGTGTTCATCGCGCGCACCTTGCTGGAACGCACCGGCGCCAAGGTCTTGTTTACCAACCGGATCTTTCCGGAACACGGCGCGGTGGTGCAGCTCACTTGGCCGCGACAGCGTTTTGAGGCTATCGAGAGCCTCGAAGAAACAATAGGATAGGGCATGATCCCGGAAAAGTGTTCAGCGGTTTTCCGATAGGATCATGCGAAAACAAGAATCGCGAGCGCGATGACCTTCATCGCGCTTGTGGCCGCGACCTTGCGTCGCACAACAGGGCCGATCGACTATCGGCGGCCTTGGCACCGCTCGATTGCGAGGCCATATGTAGTCGCGTTGGAGAGAGGACAAAACCTTGAACGCCATCGCCGAACTGAACGAACAGACCGACCGCTCGCTGCTCATCGTGGAGGACGACAAGCCGTTCCTGGAGCGGTTGTCGCGCGCCATGGAAACGCGCGGCTTTGCGGTGACGTCATGCGACACCGTCTCGGATGGTCTTGCGCAGATCGGCAAGGCAGCGCCGGCATTCGCCGTAGTGGATTTGCGGCTCGGCGACGGCAACGGCCTCGACGTGGTCTCGGCGCTGAAGAAGAAGCGCCCGGATGCGCGCGCGATCGTGCTGACCGGCTACGGCAACATCGCCACCGCCGTCACCGCGGTGAAGATGGGCGCGATCGATTATCTCTCCAAGCCAGCGGATGCCGACGACGTCGTCGCGGCGCTGCTGTCGACCAGCGCGGAGAAATCCGAGCTGCCGACCAACCCGATGTCCGCCGACCGCGTGCGCTGGGAGCACATCCAGCGCATCTACGAGATGTGCAACCGCAACGTTTCGGAAACGGCGCGGCGGCTCAACATGCACCGCAGGACGTTGCAGCGCATTTTGGCCAAACGCGCGCCGCGATAATTTACGGCAATCAGCAACCTATCCCCGTCACCCTGAGGTGGCCGCTCCTTCAGCGGCCCTCGAAGGGCGACGGCCCGGCCACATCGCGGGATGACGGAACGACAGGTCTCGTAGGGTGGGCAAAGGCGCAAAGCGCCGTGCCCACGATCTGTAAGAGCTGGATAGAGACCGTGGGCACGCTTCGCTTTGCCCACCCTACGGCACCGATGTTTGCGGCGCCGCTACTCCCAAAAATCCGCATGCCCCTGCGGATCGACCAGGCGGTTGATGCGTAAGGCTGCCGCCATTCCAAACCGCACCGTCATCTGCTTCCTCGTCGCGGCAGCCAGCTTGTGCTCGGGCGCTTCGCATTGCATGTGCGCGCCATAGGCGTCGGCGATGATCAGGCCGGTGCCTTCCGGAAAGATCTCGCACGGCAGGTCCTGCGTGAAGGCGAAGAACAGCCGGTCGCAATGGGCACGGTATTCATGCCATTTCTGATCGGTGCGCAGATCCTCCACCGACGATTTGATCTCGACGATCCAGATCTCGCCACGCTCGTTCAGCGCCACCAGATCGGCGCGCCGGCCCGAGGGCAGCGGCAATTCGCTGATGCAGGTAAAGCCGAGCGAACGTAAGAGCCGCGCGGTGCCGCGCGCGACCGCGAGCGCCGTTTCCGACTGGCGGCGATCGGGTGGCGGCACCAGGGCGATGTTGCGGGCCGTGCTGTCCATGGGGGGAGAGTAGCCGATTCCGTATGGGGCGGACACCATCCAATAGAGGCGAGCTGTCACCACACACTCCATGTCGTCCCCGCGAAAGCGGGGACCCAGAACCCCAGGGAGAGGTTTGGCGAAGACTCGTCATTCGGTACTTCGACCACTGCAATCGAGAGATCCCGCGGTATGGATCCCCGCGTTCGCGGGGACGACACCGAGGATGGGACGCGGAACCTCCCCTCCCCCACGAACTTATCACGCAGCCGCCGCACCTCGGCGGAACCACCGAGGCTGCGCGGATGATCGACGATCTCTGGTACAAGAACGGGGTAATCTACTGCCTTTCCGTCGGCTCCTATATGGACGCCAACGGCGACGGCGTCGGCGACTTCAAGGGCCTGCTCCGCCGGCTCGATTATCTGCACGGCCTCGGCATCACCACGATCTGGCTGATGCCGTTCCAGACCTCGCCCGGCCGCGACGACGGCTACGACATCGCCGACTATTACAGCGTCGATGCCTGTTACGGCACGCTCGGCGATTTCGTCGAGTTCGCCCATGGCTGCAAGCAGCGCGGCATCCGCATCATCATCGATCTCGTCGTCAACCACACCTCGGACCAGCATCACTGGTTCAAGGAGGCGCGGCGCGACAAGAACTCGCCGTATCGCGACTGGTATGTGTGGGCTGACAAGAAGCCGGCCGGTGCCGACAAGGGCATGGTGTTTCCCGGCGTGCAGAAAACGACCTGGACGCGCGATAAGGAAGCGGGCGCGTATTACTTCCACCGCTTCTACGATTTCCAGCCCGACCTCAACACCTCGAACCCGCATGTGCAGGCCGAGATCCTGAAGATCATGGGGTTCTGGATCCAGCTCGGCGTCTCCGGCTTCCGCATGGACGCCGTGCCCTTCGTGATCGCGACCAAGGGCGCGAAGGTGAAGAAGCCGGTCGAGCAGTACGACATGCTGCGCGCGTTCCGCGAATTCCTGCAGTGGCGGCAGGGCGACGCCATCATCCTCGCTGAAGCCAATGTGCTGCCGAAGACGGACATGGAATATTTCGGCCGCGACGCCGACCGCATGCATATGATGTTCAACTTCCACGTCAACCAGCACCTGTTCTATGCGCTGGCCTCCGCAGATTCGCGGCCGCTGGCGAAGGCGTTGAAGGCGACCAAGCCGCGGCCGGCGACCGCGCAATGGGGCCTGTTCCTGCGCAATCACGACGAGCTCGATCTGGGACGGTTGACCAAGGCGCAGCGCGACACCGTGTTCAGGAATTTCGGTCCCGACAAGGATATGCAGCTGTACGACCGCGGCATCAGGCGGCGCCTCGCGCCGATGCTCGGCGGCGACCGCCGGCGGCTCGAGCTCGCCTACAGCCTGATGTGCACGCTGCCGGGAACGCCCGTGATCCGCTATGGCGACGAGATCGCGATGGGCGACGATCTCTCACTGCCGGAACGCAATTGCGCGCGCACCCCGATGCAATGGTCGACCGAGCCGCATGGTGGCTTCACCAAGAGCAACAAGCCGGCCTGCCCCGTGATCGACAAGGGGCCCTACGGCTACCCGCACGTCAACGTCGCCAAGCAGCGGCGCGACCCCAACTCGATGCTGAATTGGACCGAGCGCATCGTCCGCATGCGGAAAGAGGTGCCGGAGGTCGGCTGGGGCGACTTCGCCATCATTCCGGTGCGCGATCCCGCCGTGTTCATCATGCGCTACGACTGGCGCAACAATTCGGTGCTGTTCGTGCATAATCTCGACGAGAAGCCGCGCGAGATCGCGTTCTCAGCCGGGCTGCCGGATGAGGCCGGCGCGCACCTGATCAATCTGCTTGCGGAGGACCACAGCCACGCCGACAAGCGCGGCCAGCACCGAATCGTGCTGGAGCCGTATGGGTATCGCTGGTACCGCGTCGGCGGGCTGGATTATCTGTTGAAGCGGAGCGATATCGACGGGGATACGGTGCGGGGGAAGAAGCATCCGGGGTAAGAGTATCTACGCATCGCTATACTCCACCGCAGCCATACCCTCCGCTGTCGTCCCCGCGAAAGCGGGGACCCATAATCACAGGGAGAAGTGTGGGGCGCGCTGGTCACTCCGAGTCTTCGCAAAACAACTCCCTGTGGTGATGGGTCCCGGATCTGCGCTGCGCTTGTCCGGGACGACAGCTAGGGTGGGGCGACAATCACCCCCTCATTGCCACGCAGATCCAGTACACCTTCAATGCGCTCGCCGTCGCGATCCAGGAACGTTGACAGCAGTATACTGCTGCCGAAACGAATCGCACTCGTCGTCACCGCGACCGGATCGGGGCCGAGATTGAGCGCCACGATCACCGCCTGCCCCTCGGCTTCGCGGCGATAGATCAGGAGATCGCCTTGCGCCGCGATCGGATGATAATCGCCCGCGACCAGCGGCGGACTGCTCTTCCGCAGGGTGATCAGGCGCTTGTAGAGGTTGAGGATCGAGCGCGCATCGGCTTCGAGATTGACGACATTGTCGCGCACATAGTGCTCCGGCAGCGGCAGCCACGGCCGCGCCGCCGAGAAGCCGGCGAATTCGGTCGCATCCCACTGCATCGGCGTGCGGCAGCCGTCGCGGCCGACACCGATGCCGGGCACGTTCTTCTCGAAGGGGTCGCGGACATCCTCCGGCGCGATCGCCACCTGGTGCATGCCGATCTCGTCGCCGTAATAGAGCGTCGGCGTGCCGCGCAGCGTCAGCAGCAGCATGGCGGCGACGCGGGCCTGCTCGGACCCGACGCGGCTTGCGACCCGCGGGCGGTCGTGATTGCCGAGCACCCAGTTCGGCCAGGCGCCGCGCGGTAGCGCCTTCTCGTAATCCTCGATGATCGTCTCGATCGAGCGCGCGCTCCAGAAGGTCGAGAGCAGCGCGAAATTGAACGGCATCTGCGCGCCGGTGAGATCGTTGCCGTAATAGGCCATGAGACGGTGCAGCGGCAGATAGATCTCGCCGATCAGCACGCGGGCTCCGAATTCATTGGTGACACGCCGCATCTGCGAGATCACGTCATGCACCTCCGGCTGGTCGGTGGAGTATTGCGTCATGATCCTTTCATTCGGTGGCCGTCCCTCGACGTAATGCGGATTGGGCGGGTTGTCGCGGAATTCGGCATCCTTGATCAGGTGCCAGATCACGTCGACGCGAAAGCCGTCGACGCCCTTCTCAAGCCAAAACCGCATCACGTCGTAGATCGCGGCGCGGACGTCAGGATTGCGCCAGTTCAGGTCCGGCTGCTGGGCGAGGAAGGCGTGGTAATAATATTGCCCCGTGGTCTCATCGAACTGCCACGCGCTGCCACCGAACTCGGACAGCCAGTTGTTCGGCACTCCGCCGTCGGGTGCCGGATCGCGCCAGATGTACCAGTCGCGCTTGGGATTGTCGCGCGAGGCGCGGCTCTCGACGAACCAGGGATGCTGGTCCGAGGTGTGGTTCGGCACGAGGTCGAGGATCAGCTTCAGGCCGTTGTCGTGGGCGGCCGCGATCAGCGCATCGAAATCTTCCATCGTGCCGAACAGCGGCTCGATGCCGGTATAGTCGGCGATGTCATAGCCGAAATCTTCCATCGGTGAGGGGAAGATCGGTGACAGCCAGATCGCATCGACGCCGAGCGATTTGACGTAAGGCAGCCGCTGCAAAATGCCGGCTAGATCGCCGACGCCGTCACCGTTCGAGTCCTGAAACGAGCGCGGGTAGATCTGATAGAAGATGCCGTCGCGCCACCAGTTTTCGTTGCTCTGAGCCATGCGGGAAGACCACCCATAATCTGCGTCTTGCGCGGGAGAACGCGACAACACCGCCCCGGTTCAAATTGGCAGGCCAATTGGGACGGCCGTGTGACGATTGTTCCCGGGCGCGGTGACGAATCTTTTGCTTGGCGGCCTGGCAAAAATCGGCATTGTGGCGCCATGACCGAGCAAAATAACAGCCAAGACTCTTCGCAAGCCAAGGCCGGCGCGATCATCGTTCCCGTGACGCTGTTCGAGCAGAACTGCACCATCATCTGGGACGAGCCCAGCAAGAAGGCCGTGGTGATCGATCCCGGCGGGGACGTGCCGAAGATCCTGGACGCGATCAAGCAGACCGGCGTCACCGTGGAGAAGATCTGGCTGACCCACGGCCATATCGACCATGTCGGCGGCGCGGCCGATCTGCGCGATGCGCTGAAGGTGCCGATCGAGGGGCCGCATGAAGCGGACAAGTTCCTGCTCGACAATGTGGTCGAGAGCGGCGCACGCTTCGGCATGACCGGCGTGCGCAATTTCGCGCCGGACCGCTGGCTCGCCGAAGGCGACAGCGTGTCGATCGGCAGCTTGCAATTCGATATTTTCCACTGCCCCGGCCACTCGCCCGGCAGCGTGGTGTTCTTCAACAAGGAGCTGCGCTTCGCTCATGTCGGCGACGTCCTGTTCGCCGGCTCGGTCGGGCGCACCGATTTGCCCGGCGGCAGTCACGCCACGCTGATCAACTCGATTTTGACAAAACTGCTGCCGCTCGGCGACGACGTCGGCTTCATCTGCGGCCACGGCGCCGGCTCCAGCATCGGCCAGGAGCGGATGACCAATCCGTTCATCACCGGCGAGATGTGAGGTTTATTCCGCCGCGTCCACAAGCGTGGCGGTCTCACTGAGGTGACGATCGCCCCATTCGCGGATCGCCGCGACGACCGGCACGAAGCTCTTGCCCTTGCGGGTCAGGCGATACTCGACCTTCGGCGGCACCTCGCCGAAATCCTTGCGGTCGATCAGGCCGCTTTGTGTCAGGGCCTTCAATTCACGGCTGAGCACGCGCGGGGTGATCTCGGCGCTGCCTTCCGTGCCGCGCAAAAGGCCGCTGCGGATCTCGCCATAGCGGCGCGGGCCGTCCTTGAGATCCCAGACGATGCGCAGCTTGTACTTGCCGCTGATCATCTTCTGAAAGGCCGCGACCGGACAGGTGCGCGCCGGGTTCGCCTTCGCCATGTCGTCTCCTCCACGCGTTAGCCACGCCTCAGGATAGGAGCGACGTCGAAAAAGTCCATACTATCAATTTTGTCCATACTTGCAGGATCGCTTGCAAGCCGCAGATGATGGCGCACACGACGAACAGGGAGCGTCACATGAAGCACTTCATGATCAGATATGAATTCAGGAACGGTACGACGGAGGCCTGGCACCAGGAGGTCGGCCGCTTCATCAAGGCGATCGACGGCGATCCGGAGTTGACGGGCCGGATCGGCTATCGCGTCTTGAAGAACCGCGACGACGGCAGCTATTTCCATCTCGCCAGCGTCGCTGACGATGCCGCGCAAAAAGCGCTGCAATCGCGCGACTTCTTCAAAGCCTATCAGGAGATGACGCGGAAGGTCGCCGGCGGCGAGGTGACGGTGACGCCGATCGAATGGATCGGTCAGACGGCCTGAACTACTTCATCAGCCCCGCGGCGGTCAGTGCGCGCGTGATGATCTGGCCGAGATCGAAGCCGCGAGCCTCCTCGCGCGTCGGCTCGGCCGGCTGTTCGGCGACCGCGGCGCGGATCGAGCGGGCGAGATGCGGCGCGGGCGTCAAGGCCGGCTGCGCGGCAGGCTTGCTTGTAGACTTGCCGGTAGGCTTGGCCTCCGCCTTTGCAGCGTCTGCAATCCAGCCGGTGAGGCCGAAGAACTTTGCGATGTGATAGGACGAGGAAATACCGGCCTCGATCAGGAATGCGCCTTCCACGCCGTAGCGCTGGTCGTTGTCGGCAAGCCCGAGCGGCGTGCCGTGCGCCATGTCGGTGATGGCGTAGGACTCGACCAGCGTCTCGCCGTCCTTGCCCCACCACGCCTGGCGCGGATAGCCGTCGACATTGGTCTCCGCCATCGGCGCTTCCGGCAGATCATGCAGATCGAGCCACTGCTTGACGATCTCGTTGGCATTGCCGGGATTGACGGTGCGGTCGGCGCTGCCGTGCCACACCGAAACCTTCGGCCAGGGGCCGCGATAATCCGAGGCATTGCGCACGAGATCGCCGAGCTCGCGCGCGGGACGCACCGGGGAATGAAACATGCCGTCCAGCGCCTCGCGCAAATTCGAGGCGATGCCATAGGGCAGTCCGGCAATGACCGCGCCGGCCGCGAAGGCTTCCGGATAGGTCGCGAGCATCACCGACGTCATGCCGCCGCCGGCGGACAGGCCGGTGATGAAGACGCGCCTGGGATCGATGCGATGCGCCTCCGCCATATGCGCGATCATCTCGCGGATCGAATGCGCCTCGCCGCTGTCCCGCGCCGTATCTTCCGGATTGAACCAGTTGAAGCAGGTGTTGCCGTTGTTGATCCGCTGCTGCTCGGGCATCAGCAGCGCGAAGCCATAGTGCTTGGCGAGCGTCGACCAGCCCGCGCCGAGATCGTAACCGGCTGCCGTCTGCCCGCAGCCATGCAGCACGACGACCAGCGCGCGCGGCTTCTGCAACTGCGCCGGCACGAACGCGAACATGCGCAAGGCGCCCGGGTTTTCGCCAAAGCCGGTGACCTCTTCCAATGGACTGGACGCATCCGCGCTGCGGCCGAGTTCGGCAAAGCGCAGACCGTCCAGCCTCGGCAGACGTCTCAACAGATCAACATTTTTGGCTAACGACACGGCAACTTCCTGGTGGGCGACTTTCAACGTTCAGCCAAACCAGATAGTTGCTGCATTGCAAAATAAAAAGACCGTGCGCTGTCCATCCACGAAAATCACGGTAAATCCCGCCGAAATCCGCACGTATTAACCGCAATGCCTCAACTTCATGCAGATGCGCGACGCATCCACGACAGAAATGCGGCGCAGATCATGATTAATGTCACAAACAGCACAAGCGAGACCAGAAATCCTGCGCGCGCTGATTGCAAGGCATCGACGGCGAAGAATACCGCGCCGATTGCGGCCACTCCGGCCGCATTTCCGATCTGCGCAGTCGTGCCGTAGATGCCGGAGGCCGAGCCTGCGGCGACGGGCTTGACGGTCGAGAGCACCGCGCCGGAGAGCGGCGCCATCACCAGTCCCTGGCCGTAGCCGAAAATGATCATGGCGAACGCCAGCAGAAGCGGCGATGGCGCATTGATACAGGCTGCAACAAGCGCGAGCGCGGCGAGGCCTGCGATCTGCAGCGCGCAGCCTTCGATCAACACCTTGGTGCCGCGATGACGCGCCCGCGCGCCGCTGTGGCGCGAGGCCACGACGAAAGCGAGCGCGAGCGGGATGAATGCCATGCCGGCTGAGAGCGGCGGGATCTTCAGGCCGCGCTGCATGAACAGCGTCATGACGAGGTAGAAGGAGAGATTGGCAAGGAAGAAAAAGAAGGCGGCGCCAAGCCCGCGCAGGAAAGCGGCATCCGCCAGCAGCGTGAGGTCGATCAACGGCATGCCGCCGGCACGCGCGACGGCGTGCTCGAGCTTCAGGAACGCTACGAGGACGGCGCCGCCGATCGCCATCACGGCCCACAGCCAGGGAGCCCAGCCGACATCGTGACCAAACAGCAGCGGGCCGATCAGGCACAGCAGCCCCGCGAACAGGACCATGCTGCCCTGGATGTCGAGCCTCGTCCCTGATCGCCGCGGCACCGACGGCATGATGCGCCAGGCGGCAGCCACAATGACGAGGCCGCAGGGAACGTTGACGAAGAACACCGAACGCCAGCCGGTGCCGGCAAGGTCAATCGTCACCAGCAGACCGCCGAGCAGGAAGCCTGCGGCACCGGCCAGCCCCAGCACGATCCCGTAGATGGCGAAGGCGCGGCTGCGCGATTCGTCCGTGAACAGGAGATGCAGCGTCGCCAGCACCTGGGGCACCATCAGCGCCGCGGTCGCGCCCTGCGCCAGGCGGGCGATGATCAGCTCCACGCCGGACTGCGCGAGCCCGCACCACAGCGAGGTCGCCGTAAAGCCGAGCACGCCGGCCAGGAAGATAGTCTTGGTGCCGTGGACGTCGCCAAGCCGGCCCCCGGTGACGACAAGCGTGGCGTAGGCGATCAGGTAGATCGCGATCACGGATTCGATCTGCGCCGGCGTGGCCTGCAGATCGACCGCAATGGTCGGAATGGCGACGTTCACGATGAAGGCATCGACGCCGAACATGAACTGGGCGGCCACGACGATGGCCAGCACCCACCAGCGGCGGGACGAATCGATTTGTTGTGTGACGATCTGATGCATCGGCGCGTGACCCTGGATTACCGTGCCGATGATTTCAGGTCTCGCGCGGTGTCACGATTACCTCGGAGGTAGGATTCGTGTGCTTCGCCTCTACCCGCTTGCGGGGAGAGGCCGGAATTCAAACGCAGTTCGAATTCCGGGTGAGGGGGAGCTTCCGCGAGGCGCACTGCCACCGAAATTGCTGAAGGAGCCCCTCACCCCAACCCTCCCCCCGTAAGAACGGGGAGAAGGGGAAGACTCAACGCATGCATGCCTGCATTCCGCCGCGCGGGACACCGCGCGATTGCGTTCGTGCCATCAGGCACGTAGCTTCACCGCCTCAACAAACAGAAAATCAAAGCCGGAGAGAACGCCATGGCGCGCCTGAAGTTCGGAGCCTTCCTTGCCCCGCATCACCCGATCGGGGAGCATCCGATGCTCCAGTTCCGGCGCGACCTCGACCTGGTCGAGCAGCTCGATGCGCTCGGCTATGACGAGTTCTGGTGCGGCGAGCATCATTCCTCGGGGTGGGAGATGATCGCCTCGCCCGAGATGTTCCTGGCCGCGGCGGGCGAGCGCACCAAGCGGATCAAGCTCGGCACCGGCGTGGTGTCGCTGCCCTATCATCATCCCTACAATGTCGCCCAGCGCATGGTGCAGCTCGACCACATGACCGGCGGTCGCGCCATCTTCGGCTCCGGCCCCGGCGCGCTGGCCTCCGACGCACACACGCTCGGCATCGACCCGATGACACAGCGCGACCGCCAGGACGAGGCCATCGGAATCATCCGCCGCCTCTTCAACGGCGAGCGCGTCACGGCGAAGAGCGACTGGTTCACGATGAATGACGCCGCGCTGCAGATCCTGCCGTTGCAGGAGGAGATGCCGTTCGTCGTGGCCTCGCAGATCTCGCCCTCCGGCATGACGCTGGCCGGCAAATACGGCATCGGCATCATCTCGTTGGGCTCGATGACGACGCAGGGGCTGATGTCGCTGCAGCAGCAATGGCAGTTTGCGGAGGACGCCGCGAAGAAGCACGGCACCAAGGTCGACCGCGCCGACTGGCGCGTGCTGCTGACCTTCCACATCGCCGAGACCCGCGAGCAGGCGCGCAAGGAAGCCGGCGCCGGGCTGATGCGCTGGCACAACGAATATAATGTCGGTACGCTGCAGCGGCCGGGCCTCACTGCGTTCTCCTCGCCCGACGAAGCCGTGGACAAGACCGCCTTCGTCGAGGGCGCGGCCTCCACCATCGGCACGCCCGACGATCTCGTCAAAGCCATCAAGAACGTGATGCAGGTCTCCGGCGGCGTCGGCGCCATCATCGGTTTCGTGCACGACTGGGCCAATCCGGAAGCGACGCGCCGGAGCTGGGACATGGTGGCGCGCTACGTCGTGCCGGAGATCAACGGCTATATCGACGGTCTGCGCAGGTCGCAAAAATTCGTGATCGAGAACCGCGCCATTTTCGAGCGTGCGGGCCAGGCCGTGATGGCCAAGATCATGGAGAACGAGAAGGCCGCCGAGGCGCTGAAGATGACCGGCCCAGGCCGCGTCGCCATCCCCGCCGTCAATGCGCCGGATCTGCAGAAGGAAGCGGCGAAGCGGTAGGACGCACTCCACTCGTCGTCCCGGGGGGCGCGTGGCGCGAACCCGGGACGACGGCCGTGGGTGTGACGATTTTGTGCGCAAGACGACCGCAGCTCATCGCGGCCGGATCGTGCTATGTTCGCGGCGCCTGCCAACCGGAGCAATCGTCATGTCGATGCAGAATGTGGCCGCACCGGCGCCCGACTATACCGCGCCCAAGCGCAACGCCCTGACGCACATTCCCGGCGACGAGGGATGGCCGATCATCGGCAAGACCTTCCAGGTGCTGGCCGATCCCAAGGGCCACATCGAGGCGAACGGCGCCAAATACGGCCCGGTCTACCGCACCCATGTGTTCGGCGAGACCAACGTCGTGCTGCTCGGGCCCGAGGCCAACGAGCTCGTGATGTTTGACCAGCAAAAGCTGTTCTCCTCGACCCACGGCTGGAACAAGGTGCTCGGCCTGTTGTTTCCGCGCGGATTGATGCTGCTCGATTTCGACGAGCACCGGCTGCACCGCAAGGCGCTGTCGGTCGCGTTCAAGTCCGGACCGATGAAATCCTACCTGGCCGATCTCGACCGCGGCATCTCCGCGCGGGTCGCCCAGTGGAAAGCCAAGCCCGGCGAGATGCAGCTCTACCCCGCGATGAAGCAGCTCACGCTGGACCTCGCCGCAGCGTCCTTCCTCGGCGCCGATATCGGGCCGGAGGTCGACGAGATCAACCGCGCCTTCGTCGACATGGTCGCGGCTGCCGTCGCGCCGATCCGCCGTCCCCTTCCGGGCACCCAGATGGCCGCCGGCGTCAGGGGGCGCAAACGCATCGTCGCCTATTTCCGCGAGCAGATCCCGCTTCGCCGCGGCAATCACGGCGGCGATGATTTGTTCTCCCAGCTCTGCCGCGCCACCCATGAGGACGGCGCGCTGCTGTCCGAGCAGGACATCATCGACCATATGAGCTTCCTGATGATGGCGGCGCACGACACGCTGACCTCGTCGCTGACCTCCTTCATCGGCGAGCTCGCCGCCAATCCGGACTGGCAGGACAGGCTACGCGCGGAAGTTCTCGCGCTCGGGCTCGCGCCGGGCGCGCCGAGCAGCTTCGACGATCTCGAAAAGATGCCGCTGTCCGAGATGGCGTTCAAGGAGGCGCTGCGGATCAAGCCGCCGGTGCCTTCGATGCCGCGCCGCGCCATGCGCGACTTCACCTTCAAGGGCTTTACGATTCCCGCCGGCACCGCGGTCGGCGTCAATCCGCTCTATACCCATCACATGAAGGACATCTGGCCGGAGCCGGATCGCTTCGATCCCTTGCGCTTCACCGAAGAGGCGCAACGGGGTCGCCACCGCTTCGCCTGGGTCCCGTTCGGCGGCGGCGCGCATATGTGCCTCGGGCTGCACTTCGCCTACATGCAGGCAAAATGCTTCGCGCGGCACTTCTTGCAGAACATCGAGGTGTCGCTGGAGCCCGGCTACAAGCCGGACTGGCAGATGTGGCCGATCCCGAAGCCGCGCGACGGGTTGCGGGTGAGAGTGCGGGCGGTTTAGCCTCACGTGTCCCGGACGCGGCGAAGCGCGAGCCGGGACCCAGAATGCTGCGATCGAGTAGGTGGAGAGATGGGCCCCGGCTCTGCAGCGCACCGCACCGGACGATGCTTCGCATCGCCGGGGGCGCTGCGCTGCGTCCGGGGCACGAGATCTCGTAGGGTGGGCAAAGGCGCAGAGCGCCGTGCCCACGATTTGCCGCTGTGGAACGGGTTGGTGGGCACGGCGCGCGAAGAGCGCGCCTTTGCCCACCCTACGGCACCGTCTCCGTCGCTTACGCCCCCTGATCGAACGCCTTGCGCAAGGCCACATAGCCCTGCTGCTGCTGGCTCCAGTTGCGGCCGCCGGTCATGGCGCCATCCACGACGAGGTCGTGGCCGTTGATGAAGCTGGATTCGTCGCTGGCCAGGAACACCGCGGCCTGGGCGATGTCATCGGGAAGGCCCGCGCGCGGGATCGGCTGCGCGGTCTTGTAGACCTCGCGCATCACCGCCGGCGTCTTCTCCGCAGCATCGGTCGAGAGCCCGAGCGCCTTGCCGAAGATTCCGGTCGCGATCGCGCCCGGCGAGATCGCGTTGACGCGCACGTTGGACTCGCCAAGCTCCATCGCCACGCATTTGGTGAGATGGATCACCGCCGCCTTGGCCGCGCTATAGACCATCGAGGATGAGAAGCCGGCGAGGCGGCCGGCGATGCTGCCATTGTTGATGATGCTGCCTGAGCCCTGCCTCTTCATGTGGGGCGCGGCGTGCTTCATGCCGAGCATGACGCTGCGCACCAGCGTCGCCATCGCCGCATCGAAGCGCTCGACCTCGAGGCCTTCGATGCCGCCGGTCTGCGCCGGGCCGCCGGCATTGTTGAACAGGCAGTCGATCCGGCCGAACTTGTCCACGGCGAGCGCGATCAGCGCCTGCATCTGTGCTTCGACCGTCACGTCGGTCTGGCGGAAGATGCAGTTGGCGCCGAGCTGCTTGGCCAGGGCTTCGCCCTCCGGTAGACGCCGCCCCGCGATCACAATTTTGGCACCTTCGGCAACGAAGACTTCCGCAGTGCGCAATCCGATCCCGCTCGTCGCCCCCGTAATCACCGCAACCTTGCCGTCCAGCCTGCCCATGGAATGTTCCTGTTTTCGAACGATTTGATGCCAAATGGCGAACATCGGCCGCTGCCATCGCAGCGGTGGCCACTATCTCTGCCTGTCTGCGGCAAGGCAAGCTATGCTTGCGCGGACGGGATGCGTAACATCCTGATGGGCCGCTCGATTTTCGAACGCATATCGCAACTGGGCTGCGCATGGGGAAGCTGATCGAGGAATTCCGCAGGGGTTGGCAGGGTGCGGCGCCGCCATCGCTTGGTCTGAGCATTGCCTTTGCGGTGGCCTGCCTGCTGATTGCGACGCTGACGCGCTGGGCCCTCGCCCATGTGCGGCCCGACGTCTACTTCACGCCCTATTTCCCCGCCGTATTCTTCGCCGCCGCATTCGGAGGCTTCCGGATCGGAATCTTGACCGCGCTGGTCGGCGGCATGCTCGGCGTCGTCGTGAATTTCGGCGATGCCTTTGCCGATCGGGCGCGGTTTGCCCTGCTGGCACTGTATTGGGCGGTCTGCGCGCTCACCATCTGGGGCGTCGAGCACTATCGCACGATGCTCGCGGAGCAGCGCCGGATCTCCAAGCGCCTGATCGAGGAAGAAGAGTATCGCAAACTGCTGGTCGACGAGCTCCAGCACCGGCTCAAGAACAAGCTGTCGACGGTGCACGCGGTGCTGCACCAGGTGCTGCACGACCACCCGCAGGTCTGGGCCCGGGTCGATCCGCGGCTGCGCTCGCTGGCCGCGACCGACGATCTGATCTCGCGGATCGACAAGGCCGGCTGTGACATCCGCGACCTCCTGATCTCGGAGCTCGGCCCCTACGGCCATGTTCGCTTCACCCTCAATGGCGATCGACTGTTCCTGCCGCCGAAGCTCGCGGTCACCCTGTCATTGATGTTTCACGAACTCGCCACCAATGCGGGCAAGTACGGCGCATTTTCCGCGCCGCGCGGTCTACTGCAGGTGTCATGGACCGTCAGCGACGACCGCCTGATCATCACCTGGGACGAGACCGAGGGTCCGAGTGTGGATGAGGTGTCCGAGCCCGGCTTCGGCACCAAGCTGCTGAAATCGGCACTATCGTCCTTCGATGGCAGGACCGAGATCTCTTACTTGAAGACCGGGCTGCATTGCATCATGCAGTGCCGCATCCCCCGAAGCGAATAGCATCGCGCGTCAAGCGAAAGCCGGCCCGCGTGCCGCCCGCAGTTTCGCACGCGCTGTTGACCCTCTGTTAATGACGATCGTCGGCGCGCGTCGCAACGCCGCAAGTTTCCTCCAAAACACCCCCGTATTTCTCCTGACCCCTTAACCAAACTTAAGAGGGAACCGCGCAAGATCGCGCTCATTGCAAAGGCGCGCTGAAACAACAAGATTCATGACTTCTATGAACGACAACCAATATTCCGGCGCGACTGAAGCCGAGCTCGGTTTTCTCAAGGAAATCGTTAGAATGCTGCCGGCCGGTCTGACCGTGCAGGATGCGCATGGCGAGCTTCTGCTGGTTAACGATGCCGCGGCCGCGCAGCTCGGCATGGACGGCAGCCGTCCCTCACCCGACCTTGCGCCGCGCCGCGAAGCCTGCCGCCAGGCGCTGAGCGCCGGGCAGGCTGTCGTCACCGAGGAGGCGCTTCATGGCGACGGCGCGCGCCAGGTGCTGCTCACGACCCATCGTCCCGTTCGCCTCGCCGGCCGCGAGCTGCTGATCTCGGCGTCCTCCGACATCACCGAGCAGAAGAATTTCGAGGACCAGCTGTTCCGCTCGGCCTATTTCGACGAGCTGACGGGATTGCCATCGCGGCGCGTGATCGAACATCACGCCAACAATCTGCTTGCGGAGAATGGCGGCGGCGAGCGTTTCGCGCTGGCCTTCCTCGACGTCGACAATTTCAAGCACATCAACGACTATTACGGCCACGCCGTCGGCGATGCGCTGCTGGTCGAGCTGTCGAAGCGGCTCGGGCGCGACTTGCGCGATACCGACATGCTGTCGCGCATCTCCGGCGATGAATTCCTGCTGCTGCTCTCCCCGATCCAGAGCCAGGAGGAAGTCGCCGAATTCATGCAATCGACGCTCGAGCGGCTGACGGCGCCGTTCTTCATCGACCATTCGGAACTCTTTGCCTCCACCTCGGTCGGCATCAGCCTCTATCCCGATCACGGACGCAGCTTCGAGACGCTGCGCCAGAATGCCGACATCGCGATGTACCGCATCAAGAACGACGGCAAGGGATCGGCAGCCTTCTTCGATTCCAGCATGGAGCGCGAGGCGCTGGCGCGGATGAAGATCGAGCAGTCGCTGCGGCTCGCTATACTGGAAAAGCGTTTCTGCTGCGCCTTCCAGTCCAAGGTCGACATCCGCACCCAGGCGGTGAAGGGCATCGAGGCCCTGGTCCGTTTGCGCGACGACGAAGGCGTGATCCAGGCGCCGGGATCCTTCATCAATCTTGCCAGCGAGCTCGGCCTGATCGACGAATTGACCCATCTCGTGCTCGCCGAAATCGTCAAATCGATCGACCTGATCAACGAGACGTTCGGCGCGGAAGCGACCATCAGCATCAACGTCGCGGCCAAGCAGGCCGGCAACCCAGAATTCATGCGCAGCTTCGCGCGGGCGCTCGACGACACCGGCTTTCCGCAGCGCTTCATGATCGAGGTGACCGAAGACGCCTTCGTCGCCAAGAATCATTTCCAGGACGAGATCCTGCCGATGTTCCGCAAGCTCGGCGTCGGCATCTCGATCGACGATTTCGGCACCGGATATTCCTCGCTCTCGGCGCTGGCCGACATCACCGCGGACGAGATCAAGATCGACCGCTCCTTCATCACCGACATCCATAAGCGCCCGCGCAGCCAGGGCATCCTGCGCGCGATCGAATCCTTGAGCGAAGCGCTCGGCATGACCGTGATCGCCGAAGGCCTCGAATCCTACGAGGAGCTCGCCTATCTCCAGGCCGCCACCAAGATCCGCTACGCGCAGG
The DNA here is from genome assembly GCF_014198235.1 of Bradyrhizobium sp. ERR14. Taxonomy (NCBI): domain Bacteria; kingdom Pseudomonadati; phylum Pseudomonadota; class Alphaproteobacteria; order Hyphomicrobiales; family Nitrobacteraceae; genus Bradyrhizobium; species Bradyrhizobium sp. ERR14. The sequence continues at coordinate 219,795 of NZ_JACIHD010000003.1, forward strand.
GCTATTACTTCTCCCGGCCGATCTTTTTGGAGGAGCTGAAGCTCGCAACGCCCGCGTCCAGCGAGTCACGCGCCAGCGTCGCAAGCCGCCCGCACCAGCAGAACCGCCAGGGCTATTCGCGGGCGAGCGGGTATCGAAGGTAGGGTGCAAGCGGGACAACATTACCGCTGTCGTCCCGGGGCGCGAAGCGAACCCGGGACCCATCACCCCGAGGCGCGGTTATGGAGTAGGCTGCCGACTCCGAATGTTCGCCAAACTATGCCCTGTGGGTATGGGTCCCGGATCTACGCTCCGCTTGTCCGGGACGACGACTGAGTATGGGGCGCCTCGCGACCGACCAATTCCCCCTTTGAAATCGACGCCCTTTTGCTAATACACAGACAGACTTCCCACGGGATATGTCATGTCCGCCTCTTCCGCCTCGATCAGCGATCCCGCTTACCTTCGTGCGCGCGCGATGGAGACGCTGTTCGAGCGGCTGGAGAAGCTCTGCGAGGGCGCGATCGCGATCGACCGCGGCGGACGCGTCGTCTACGTCAATGAAAAATATCTCGCGGCGCTCGGCCTCAAGCGGACCAGTGAGGCAATCGGCCGGCCGATCGAGGAGGTCATCCCCAACAGCCTGATGCGCAAGGTGGCCGAGACCGGCGAGCCGATCCTGCTCGACATCATGGAGCTCGGCGGCGAGCAGCTCGTGGTCACGCGCATGCCGATCGAGGACGAGAACGGCACGGTGATCGGCGCGATCGGCTTCGTGCTCTATGACCACCTCGAAAGCCTCAAACCCCTGCTCGCCCGCGTCGCCCAGCTCGAGAGCGATCTGCGGCTGGCGCGGCGGCAATTGTCCAACGCCCGGGCGGCGCGCTTCACCTTCGCCGACTACGTCGGCACCACGCCTGGTATCGCGCAGGCCAAACAGCTTGCAAGCCGCGCCGCCCGGCAGAGCGTCACGGTGCTGCTCACCGGCGAAACCGGAACGGGCAAGGAGATGCTGGCGCAGGCGATTCACAATGCCTCCTCGCGTGCGGAGAAGCCGTTCGTCAGCGTCAATGTCGCCGCGATTCCCGACACGCTGATCGAATCGGAGTTCTTCGGCACCGCGCCCGGCGCCTATACCGGCGCCGACCGCAGGGGACGCGAAGGAAAATTCCGAATCGCCGACGGCGGCACGCTGTTCCTCGACGAGATCGGCGAGATGCCGCTGCAATTGCAGGCCAAGCTGCTGCGCGTGCTGCAGGAGCGCGAGATCGAGCCGCTCGGCTCGGACAAGATCTCGAAAGTCGACGTGCGCGTGGTCGCGGCGACCAATGTGGATTTGCGCAAGCGCGTCAGCGACGGCGCGTTCCGGCCCGATCTCTATTACCGGCTGAACGTGCTCTCGATCGATTTGCCGCCGCTGCGGCAGTGCCTGGATGATCTCCCCGACATCTGCGCCCGGCTGCTCGAGGACATCAGCGCCTCCGGCGATTACATCAAGGCGAAGATCACGCCGAGCGCGCTTTCCGCGCTGGCACGCTATGACTGGCCGGGCAACGTCCGCGAGCTCCGCAACATCCTGGAGCGGGCGCTGATCCTGAGCGATTCCGGCCGGCTGACCGGCGAGGATGTCGCCCGCATTCTTCCCGTCGGCTCCGACGCCAGGCCCGCAGCATCCGAGCGCCCGGCCGGACCCGTGGTGCCCTATGCCGAAGCCGAGGCGGAGTTCGAGAAGCACACGCTCGAGCAGGCGCTCGCCGCCAGCAACGGCCAGATCTCCGAGGCCGCCAGGATGCTGCGGATCTCGCGCGCGACCTTCTACAAGAAGCTCGCCAAGTTCGGCCTCGCCGCAGGGCCGGCCTCCGTCTGAGTTTCGAGACAATGGACTGTCCGGAGTCTCGGATTCCGGACAAGGCACCGAGCGGCTCTGTCCGGGCGCCAATGCGGAAATTGCCGGAATTTAAACCGGTTTGCGCGAGCCAACAGCATCTGGCGCGGACCTTGCTCTTCGCTTTGCACAATGACGCATGCTGCACATGCGCATTCGCAAATCAGGGAGGACGCAAGGATGAGTGAAGCGATCTCGGTCCATCAGCTTCAGGCGAAGCAGCCCTCGCATGTCACAGTCGCCACGGCGAGCCTGATCGGCACCGCCATCGAGTGGTACGACTTCTTCCTCTACGGCACCGCCGCGGCGCTGATCTTCAACAAGCTGTTCTTTCCGACCTTCGACCCCATGATGGGAACACTGCTGGCGTTCGCGACCTACGCGCTCGGCTTCGTCGCACGCCCGCTCGGCGGCGTCGTGTTCGGGCATTACGGCGACAAGATCGGCCGCAAGACCATGCTGTATCTGACGCTGCTGATCATGGGCGTGGCGACCGCGGCGATCGGATTCCTGCCGACCTACGAGACCGCGGGCATCTGGGCCGCGGTCCTGCTCGTCACCTGCCGCCTGATCCAGGGCTTTGGCCTTGGCGGCGAATGGGGCGGTGCGGTGCTGATGGCGGTCGAGCATGCGCCCGCGGACAAGAAGGGCTTTTACGGCAGCTGGCCGCAGCTCGGCGCACCGCTCGGCCTCGTGCTCGGCACGCTGGTCTTCTCGGTGGTATCGGCGATGCTGACCGATGCGCAGCTGCTGGCCTGGGGCTGGCGCATCCCGTTCCTGTTCTCGATCGCGCTGGTGCTGGTCGGCCTGTGGATCCGCTTCACCATCGCCGAATCCCCGGAGTTCCAGAAGGTCAAGGATACCAAGCAGGAAGTGAAGATGCCGATCCTGGAGGCGATCAGGATGTATCCCAAGAACATCCTGCTCGCGATGGGCGCGCGCTTCGCCGAAAACGGCTTCTTCTACATCTACGCGACCTTCGTGCTCGCCTATGCCACGCAATCGCTCGGCATGAACAAGCAGGACATGCTCAATGGCGTGCTGATCGGCGCGGCGATCGAGACCTTCACCATCCCGGCCTTCGGTGCGCTCTCCGACCGGCTCGGGCGGCGACCGATCTACATTTTCGGCGCGCTGTTCTCGGCGCTGATGTCGTTCCCGCTGTTCACGCTGCTGGCGACCAGGAACCCGCAATATGCCTGGATCGCGATCGTGCTCGGCCTCGCCATCGGTCATGCCGCGATGTACGGCCCGCAGGCGAGCTTCCTGTCGGAGCTGTTCGGTACCAAGGTGCGCTACAGCGGCGTCTCGCTCGGCTACAACCTCGCCTCGATCTTCGCCGGCGCGCTGTCGCCGCTGATCGCGACGGGACTGATGACGGCCTACGCGCCGGCGACCTGGCCGATCTCGCTCTACATGATCGCGCTGGCGCTGATCACCATCGTCTCGGTCTATTTCGCCACCGAAACACGCAAGGTCGCCCAGCCCTGAACGGGCTGAGTGCGGCCCCCGCGACGCCGGAGCGGCTGGTCGCCAGCCGCTCCACGCGATACGAATAGAGGCAAACGAGAAGAGCCGGCATGCGGTCCGCAACAGACATGGGAGGGAATGCCATGAGCCAGCATCCTGCCTTGCCCTATTTGCGCAATTCCGAGAAGGGCAAGGTCGTCACCGCGGCGGAAGCCGTCATGCTGATCCGTGACGGCGACACGGTCGCGACCGGCGGCTTCGTCGGCATCGGCTTTGCCGAGGAGATCGCGGTCGCGCTGGAGGAGCTCTATCTCTCCCACGAGGGCGATGCCCCCTATACGCAGGGCAAGCCGCGCAATCTGACGCTGGTCTACGCGGCGGGCCAGGGCGACGGCAAGAATCGCGGCCTCAACCATTTCGCGCATGAAGGCCTGGTCCGCCGCGTGATCGGCGGACATTGGGGCCTTGCGCCGAAATTGCAGCAGCTTGCGATCGCGAGCCAGATCGAGGCCTATAATCTGCCGCAGGGCGTGATCACGCATCTGTTTCGCGACATCGCGGCGCACCGGCCCGGCCACATCACCCGCGTCGGCATGGGCACCTTCGTCGATCCGCGGCAGGGCGGCGGCAAGCTGAATGCGCGCACCACCGAAGAGCTTGTGGAACTGATCAAGATCGGCGGCGAGGAATGCCTGCTCTACAAGACGTTCCCGATCAACGTCGGGATCATCCGCGCCACCACGGGCGATCCCGACGGCAACCTCACCATGGAGAAGGAGGCGCTGACGCTGGAAGCGCTCGCCATCGCGATGGCGGCGCATAATTCCGGCGGCATCGTCATTGCCCAGGTCGAACGCGTTGCCGAGGCCGGCAGCCTCAATCCACGCCAGGTCAAGATTCCCGGCATCCTCGTCGACTGCGTCGTGGTGGCGAGGCCCGAGAATCACTGGCAGACCTTCGGCACGCAATACAATCCGGCCTTCTCCAGCGAGATCCGCGTCCGCGCCGCCTCGCTGCCGGTGATGCCGGTCAGCGAGCGCAAGATCATCGCCCGTCGCGCCGCCCTGGAGCTGAAGGCCAACAGCGTCGTCAATCTCGGCATCGGCATGCCCGAGGGGATTGCCTCCGTCGCCAACGAGGAGCGGATCATCGACCTCATCACGCTGACGGCCGAACCGGGCGTGATCGGCGGCATCCCCGCGAGTGGTATCGATTTCGGCGCGGCGATCAACACCCAGGCGGTGATCGACCAGCCTTATCAGTTCGACTTCTACGACGGCGGCGGCTTGGACGCCGCCTTCCTCGGGCTCGCCCAGGTCGATCGCGCCGGCAACCTCAATGTCAGCAAGTTCGGGCCGAAGCTTGCGGGTGCCGGCGGCTTCATCAACATCAGCCAGAACGCCAAGGAGGTCATTTTCGTCGGCACCTTCGGCGCGGGCAAGCAGCGCATCGCGGTGAAGGACGGCAAGCTCGTCATTCTCGACGAGGCCAAGTCGCGCAAATTCGTGGAGAGCGTCGAGCACGTCACCTTCAGCGGCCCGTTCGCCGCCGCGCGCAAGCAGCGCACGCTGTATGTCACCGAGCGCTGCGTGTTCGAGCTCAGGCCCGACGGGCTCGAGCTTACCGAAGTCGCGCCCGGCATCGACATCGAGCGCGACATTCTGCGCCTGATGGACTTCAAGCCGCTGATCCCGCGCGACCCGGCGCTGATGGACGATCGCATCTTCCGCGAAGGTCTGATGGATTTGCGCGAGCGCCTGCTCACCATCCCACTCGACCAGCGCTTCACGCTGGACGAGCAGCAGAACCTGTTCTTCGTCAATCTCGAGCGCTATCCGCTACGCAGCAAGGCCGAGATCGACACCATCGCTGGTATCGTCGAAGCCAGGCTCGCTCCGCTTGGCCGCCGGGTCTACGCCATCGTCAATTATGACAATTTTTCCATCCTGCCGGAGTTGATGGACGATTATTCGGCGATGGTGCGCAGCCTCGTCGATCGCTTCTATTCCGGCGTGTCGCGCTACACCACGTCGGGCTTCCTGCGCATCAAGCTCGGCGAAGCCCTGGAGAAGCGCGGCGTCGCGCCGCACATTTTCGAAAGCGCTGATGAGGCGCAGTCGGATCGGCGTCAGGCCGAGGGAGCCGGCGATGCGCGGCCAGCCCAAAAATGATGCATGCTCGAAAGGCCGACGCGCTCGGCCGGAAGGTTCAATTGCAATGTTCGTAGTGTTATGCAAATCGCTGTTGCCGAGAAACGTTAAATCAGGAGGGACCATCGTGCGTCGATCACTCATCATAACAACAACCATTCTCGGACTCGCTGCGGGCACCTCCGTGCAGGCCGACGATCTCAAAGTCGCGCTGATCTACGGCAAGACCGGTCCGCTCGAGGCCTACGCCAAGCAGACCGAGACCGGCCTGAAGATGGGCTTCGAATACGCCACCAAGGGCACGATGACCCTCGATGGCCGCAAGATCGTCATCATCACCAAGGACGACCAGGGCAAGCCGGATCTCTCGAAGGCCGCGCTCGCCGAAGCCTATCAGGACGACAAGGCCGACATCGCGATCGGCACGACCTCGTCGGCTGCGGCGCTCGCCATTCTCCCGGTCGCCGAGGAGAACAAGAAGATCCTGATCGTCGAGCCCGCCGTCGCGGACCAGATTACCGGCGAGAAGTGGAATCGCTACATCTTCCGCACTGCGCGCAACTCCTCGCAGGACGCGATCTCCAATGCGGTCGCGATCGGCAAGCAGGGCGTCACCGTCGCAACGCTGGCGCAGGACTATGCGTTCGGCCGCGATGGCGTCGCCGCCTTCAAGGAGGCACTCGCCAAGACCGGCGCGACGCTCGCTGCCGAAGAATATGCCCCGACCTCGACCACCGACTTCACCGCGGTCGGCCAGCGCCTGTTCGACGCGCTGAAGGACAAGCCGGGCCGCAAGGTCATCTGGGTGATCTGGGCCGGCGCCGGCAATCCGCTGGCCAAGCTGCAGGACATGGACCCGAAGCGCTACGGCATCGAGCTCTCCACCGGCGGCAACATCCTCCCGGCCCTCGCCGCCTATAAGGGCCTGCCCGGCATGGAAGGCGCGACCTATTATTTCTACGAGATCCCGAAGAACCCTGTGAACGACTGGCTCGTCGCCGAGCACCAGAAGCGCTTCAACGCGCCGCCGGACTTCTTCACCGCGGGCGGCTTTGCCGCCGCGATGTCCGTCGTCGCCGCCGTCACCAAGGCGAAGTCGACTGACAGCGAGAAGCTGATCACGGCGATGGAAGGCCTGGAGTTCGACACGCCGAAGGGCAAGATGGTGTTCCGGAAGGAAGACCATCAGGCGCTGCAGAGCATGTACGCCTTCAAGGTCAAGGTCGATCCGAACGTCGCCTGGGCCGTGCTCGAGCCGGTGCGCGAGCTGAAGATCGAGGACATGGACGTTCCGGTCAAGAACAAGCGCTGACGTTTCTTACTTCACCTCCCCCGCTTGCGGGGGAGGGTTGGGGAGAGGGCTCTCTCCCCTTGGGGTTCTCGCGTGCGGAAATACCCTCTCCCCACCCCTCCCCCGCAAGCGGGGGAGGGAGCCCACTGTGATCGCGGATACTTCCTCATCTCATCATTTGCCAAACAATGACGCTCACCCTCGAAACTCGCGACCTCACCATCCGCTTCGGCGGCCATGTTGCGGTCAACAACGTGACCTGCACGTTCCGTCCGGGCGAGCTCACCGCGATCGTCGGGCCGAACGGCGCCGGCAAGACCACCTATTTCAATCTGATCTCGGGCCAGCTACGCGCCTCGAACGGCAGCATCCTGTTCGACGGCACCGACATCACCCAGCACTCCGCGCCGATGCGGACCCGCGCCGGCCTCGGGCGCGCCTTCCAGCTCACCAACCTCTTTCCAAACCTCACCGTGGAAGAGAACGTCCGCCTCGCAGTGCAGGCGGCGAACGGCACCCATTACGACATGCTGCGGCCCTGGATGGTGCGCCGCGACCTGATCGCCCGCGCCGACGCCATCCTCGACCAGGTCGCGCTCGGCAGCCGCCGCGGCGTCGCCGCGACCGCGCTGTCGCATGGCGACCAGCGCAAGCTCGAGGTCGCGCTGATGATCGCGCTGGAGCCAAAAGTCTTCATGTTCGACGAGCCGACCGCCGGCATGAGCATCGACGAGGTCCCGGTCGTCCTCAACCTGATCGCGCAGCTCAAGCAGGACAGGAGCAAGATCATCCTTCTCGTCGAGCACAAGATGGACGTGGTGCGCTCGCTCGCCGACCGCATCATCGTGCTGCATAACGGGCAACTCGTCGCCGACGGCCCGCCTGCCGAAGTGATCGCCTCGCCGATCGTGCAGGAAGCCTATCTCGGTGTCGCGCCCAAGACAGCTGCAGGGAGCGCGGCATGACCGATCTTTTAAGGCTCTCCGGCGTCCACACCCATATCGGCCGCTACCACATCCTCCAGGGCATCGACCTCGCCGTCCCGCAGGGGCAGACCACGATGCTGCTCGGCCGCAACGGCGCCGGCAAGACCACGACGCTGCGCACCATCATGGGGCTGTGGCAAGCTTCATCGGGCGAGATCAGCCTCTCCGGCGATCGTATCGAGAGCCGTGCCACGCCCGACATCGCAAGGCTCGGTGTCGGATACGTTCCGGAGAGCATGGCGGTGTTCTCCGATCTCACCGTGAAGGAAAACCTGGTGCTGGCGGCGCGCGACGGGCCGCTGGACGACAAGCAGCTCGACTGGATTTTTGGTTTCTTCCCGGCGCTGCGCCGGTTCTGGCTGTCGCGGGCGGGGAGCCTCTCGGGCGGGCAGAAACAGATGCTCTCGATCGCGCGCGCCATCATCGAGCCGCGCAAGCTCTTGCTGATCGACGAGCCGACCAAGGGGCTGGCGCCGGCGATCGTGATGGCGTTGATCGAGTGCCTGAAGGAGATCAAGCGCAAGGGCGCAACCATTCTCCTGGTCGAGCAGAATTTCTTTGCCGCCAGCGAGCTCGGCGACAACGTGCTCGTGATGGACAACGGCACCATCGTCCATCGCGGCGAGATGGCGGCGCTCGCCGCCGACGTGCCGCTGCAGGAGCGGCTGCTCGGCTTGAGCCTGGAGGCGCATCAGTGACTGACCTTGCCGCAACCGATCCGCTGCCGAAGCCGAAGCGCGACATCGCGCCGATCCTGCTGCCGGTCGCGCTCGCCCTCGTGACGATTCCCCTGATCGGCTCGCCCAGCACCTGGCTGACGCTGACCGCCGCGAGCCTTGCCATGGGCATGATGATCTTCATCATGGCCTCGGGCCTGACGCTGGTGTTCGGCCTGATGGACGTGCTCAATTTCGGCCACGGCGCCTTCATCGCCGTCGGTGCCTATGTCGCGACCCTGGTGCTGGCGCCGTTCGCAGCCTCCATTCAGGCGGATTCGCTCTGGATGAACCTCGCCGTGCTGGCGCCGGCCGCCCTGCTCTCGATGGCGGTGTCGGGCGCCCTTGGCCTCGTCGTCGAGCGCGTGCTGATCCTGCCGGTCTACGGCCAGCACCTGAAGCAGATCCTGATGACCACCGGCGGCCTGATCGTGGCCGAGCAGACGCTCTATGCGCTGTGGGGGCCGCAGATCATCCCGATGCCGCTACCGGCGTCGCTGCGCGGCTCCTTCATCCTCGGCGACGTCGCGATCGCCAAATACCGCGTGCTGGCGATGCTGATCGGCCTTGCCGTCTTCATCGCGATCCAGCTCGTGCTCAACCGCACCAAGCTCGGGCTCCTGATCCGCGCCGGCGTCGAGAACCGCGAGATGGTGGAAGCGCTCGGCTATCGCATCCGCCGGCTGTTCCTCGGCGTGTTCATGACGGGATCGGCGCTGGCCGGCCTCGGCGGCGTGATGTGGGCGCTCTATCGCGAGCAGGTCCATGCCTCCATGAGCGACGACCTCACCGTCTTGATCTTCATCGTGGTCATTATCGGCGGCCTGGGGTCGATCGGCGGCTGCTTCATCGGTGCGATCCTCGTGGCCATGGTCGCCAATTACGGCGGCTTCCTGGTGCCGAAACTCGCCCTCGTCTCCAACATCCTGCTGATGGTCGCCATTCTGATGTGGCGGCCGCGCGGCCTCTATGCGGTGACCAGCCGATGATGATCCTGTCAGGCGATCCGCCGCGTAGCCGGATCCTCACCCTCGTTCTGGTCGTCATCATCCTGGCGCTGGCGGCGACGCCGTTCCTGTTTCCGGGTGCCAAGGCATTGAACGTCGCCGCCAAGATCTGCGTCTTCGCCGCGCTGGTCGCCTCCTACGACCTCCTGCTCGGCTATACCGGCTCGGTGTCGTTCGCCCACACCATGTTCTACGGCATCGGCAGCTACGCGATCGCCATCGCGCTGTACGGGATGGGCCCGAATTGGGCGGCGGTCGCCACCGGCATCGTCGTCGGCCTACCGCTCGCGGCCCTGCTCGCGCTCGCCATAGGGCTGTTTTCGCTGCGGGTCGCCGCGATCTTCTTTGCCATGATCACGCTCGCGGTCGCCTCCGCCTTCCAGGTGCTGGCTTCGCAGCTGTCCTGGCTGACCGGCGGCGAGGACGGGCGCAGCTTCCAGCTGCCCGAGCTGCTCCGCCCCGGTACGGTGCTGATCCCAAAGAGCCTGGTCGGCTTCGAGGTCAACGGCCGGATCCTGACCTACTACCTGGTGTTCGCCATCTCGGCCCTGATGATCCTCGCACTGCTGCGCGTCGTGAACTCGCCGTTCGGGCGCGTGCTGCAGGCAATCCGCGAGAATCGCTTTCGCGCCGAGGCACTCGGCTTCCGCACGGTGTTTCACCTGACCTATGCCAACTGCATCGCCGCGCTGGTCGCCGCCAGTGCCGGCATCCTGAATGCGCTGTGGCTGCGCTATGCCGGTCCCGATACCTCGCTCAGCTTCTCGATCATGCTGGACATCCTGCTGATGGTCGTGATCGGCGGCATGGGCACGATCTACGGCGCGATCATCGGCGCCACCATCTTCATCCTCGCCCAGAACTATTTGCAGTCGCTGATGGGCGTCGCCTCCACGGCGGCGTCGGAGGCCGGCTTGCCGCTGCTGCCGGGGCTGCTGCATCCCGACCGCTGGCTGCTGTGGCTCGGCCTGCTGTTCATCGCCAGCGTCTACTTCTTCCCGACCGGCGTGGTCGGACGGCTGCGTAATCCCGCTGGCGACAAGAGCGCTGGCAGTTCGCATTAAGGCGCGATTAATGATGCAGTGCGGCGGTTGCTGTACCCGCCGCACAACCACGACGCGATTCCCGCTCTGCTGGATACGGACGCGACTGCGCAACTGGATTAATGCTTAGGTAACTGGCTTTCCTAAGGTTTAGGCCATTTGTGCGGTGTATTCGTGTTCCTCCAGGGAGGGGGAATGCGCCAGGTCTTTTCCACGGTGGCAGCCGGAATGTCTCTAGCCGCAAGGAACGGCTGGGAGGCCTTGGCGCGACGTGGTCCTGTCCTGTGGCTGACCCTGTGCGGCGTGTTGCTGGTCGCGGGCATCTTCGGTGTGACGGCCGTGGCCGTCGGTGAATTTCGCGAGCGCACCCTGGCCAACCGCGAGCGCGAGCTGGAAAACACGGTCCAGCTGATCGCCCGGCATTTTGATCAGCAATTCGAGGACTCCGACGTCGTCGCCGCCGATCTGATCGGTCAGATGAGCCTGACGGAGATCACCTCGCCGACGATGTTCCGCGAGCGCATGTCCGGAGCTGCGGCGAACCAGATGCTGCGCAGCAAGATCAGCTCCGTGTCTTACCTCGGCGATATCGCGATCTACGATGCCGACGGCGAGTTGATCAACTGGTCGCGGGCCCAGCCCCTGCCCAAGATCAACGTTTCGTCGCGGGCCTACTTTCAGACATTCAAGACCAATCCGCAGTCCGAACCGGTGCTGCTGGAATCAGTCCGCAGCTTCATCATCAACAAATGGACCACGATCGTGGCGCGCCGCTTGAACGGCGCGGACGGCACCTTCCTCGGCGCGATGGTCCGCCGGATCGATCCGGACAGCTACCAGCATTATTTCGCATCGGTCGCGCTTGCCGAGGGCACGGCCATCTCGCTGTTCGATCGCGAAGGCAAGATGCTGGCGCGTTATCCGCATCATGAGGAGCTGATCGGACGGAGCTTCAAGGATGCACCGCTGATGCGGAAGGTGCTGACCAAGGGCGGTCAGCAGACGCTCCGCGTCAAGAGCCCGCTCGACGGCGAGGAGCGGCTCGGCTCAGCGGCGTCGCTGACGCATTTTCCGCTGGTCATCGTCGCCACCAACACGACAGTCGCGGCCCTCGCGGACTGGCGGCAGCAGACCGGCTTCATGGTCACGACCGCCGCGCTTTCGGCTGCCGTGATCGCGCTGATCCTCTATCTGATCATCCGCCTGATCAACCGGCAGAACCGCGAAGCGCAGGAACGGCTGGAAGCGGAGCGGCTGCGGCTCGACACCGCCTTGAACAACATGACGCAGGGGCTGATCCTCTACGACGCGAGCGGCACCATCGTCACCTGCAACCGACGCTACGCCGACATGTTCGGCCTCTCCCACGACGTCATCAAGCCCGGCTGTCACATCCGCGAGGCGATGTATCATCGTCAGGAGCGCGGCGCGTTTGACGGCGACGTCGAGGAATTTTGCGCTGACGTCATGAGGGTCGTCGCCGAAGGCACGGTCTCCACGCGAATTCATCAACTGGCCAATGGCCGCGCCTTCCAGGTCATCAACACCCCGCTCGCCCAGGGCGGCTGGGTCGCGACGATCGAAGACATCACCGATCGCCGCCATCTGGAACAGGAGCGCGATCGCAACCACACCTTCCTGCGCGAGATCATCGACCATATTCCTTCGCGGATCACCGTGAAGGATGCCCGAACGCGGCGCTACCTCCTGGCCAACCAGGTGGCCGAGCAACAGCTCGGCGAAACGCCGGAGACGATCGTCGGCAAGAGCGCGTTCGACCTTTACCCGACGGAAGACGCCGAGATCATCACCCGGGACGACGACAAGCTGCTGCAATCGCCGAACGGCCTGTTCCTGGATGAGCACATCTGGAATACCCCGGCCACCGGCCGGCGCTATATCACCTCGACCCGGATCGGCATCCGCGACAAGTCCGGCGAGCCGCGCTACATCATCAATGTCGTCGAGGACGTCACCGAGCGGCGGCGCGCCCACGAAAAGATCGCGCATATGGCGCATTACGATGCGCTGACCGACCTGCCGAACCGCACGCTGTTCCGCGAGCAGATCGAACGCGAGCTGGCGAAGGGCGCCGATGGCGCGCAGTTCGCGCTGCTCTACATCGACGTCGACGAATTCAAGGGCATCAACGATTCGCTCGGCCACCACGTTGGCGACGAGCTGTTGAAGGCGATCGCAGGCCGCCTCCGCGGCTGCCTCAAGCAGGACGATTTGATCGCGCGGCTCGGCGGCGACGAGTTCGCCGTGATCCAGACCGGCATCCAGTCCCCTGCCGACGTGCTGGCCTTCGTGACGCGGATCTACGAGGCGATCCGACAGCCCTATCACTGCCTCGGCCATCAGCTCTCCACCGACGCGAGCATCGGAATCGCGCTGGCGCCGCAGGACGGCACCGATCTCGACCAGCTCATCAAGAACGCCGATCTCGCGATGTACGGCGCCAAGGCCGAGGGGCGCCGCACCCACCGCTTCTTCGAGCCGGAGATGGATGCCTGCGCCAAGGCGCGCCTGAGCATGGAGCAGGATCTGCGGCAGGCCCTGGTGAACGGCGGCTTCGAGATTCACTATCAGCCGCTGGTCGACCTGCGCACCAACGACGTGGCGGGCTGCGAGGCATTGCTACGCTGGCGCCATCCCGAACGCGGCATGGTCTCGCCGGCCGAATTCATTCCCGTCGCCGAGGACACCGGCCTGATCAACGAGCTCGGCGACTGGGTGCTGCGCATGGCCTGCAACGAGGCCGCGACCTGGCCGACGCATATCCGCGTCGCGGTCAACGTGTCGCCGGTGCAGCTCAAATGCGACACGCTGGCGCTGCGGATCGCGGGCGCACTCGCCGCCTCCGGGCTCGACCCGCGCCGGCTCGAGCTCGAGATCACCGAGGCCGTGCTGATCCGCGACGACGAAGCTGCGCTCTCGATCCTGCACCAGCTCCGCTCGATCGGCGTACGCATCGCGCTCGACGATTTCGGCACCGGCTACTCCTCGCTCAGCTATCTCAAGCGCTTCCCGTTCGACAAGATCAAGATCGATCGCTGCTTCGTCGCCGACATCGCGGAGACGAGCGGTGCACCCGTGATCGTGCAGGCGGTGGTGAACATCGCGGCCGCCAGCAGCATGACCACGGTCGCCGAGGGCGTCGAGACCGAGGCGCAGCGCGAGATGCTGCGCGCGCTCGGCTGCACGCAGATGCAGGGCTATCTGTTCAGCCCGCCGAAGCCGGCCAGCGAGGTGCGGAAACTGTTCGGCTCGGGCAATGGCTTGCCCGGAGCCTTGCCGGTGGCGGCGGTGGCCTGATGACGAAATCTATGAAGTCGCCGAGCAAGACGTCGGCCAAGTCTTCGCGCAAGTCTTCGCGCAAGCCTTCGGCGAAGATTTCGGCCAAGACGGTCGACGTCGCGGATTCCTATGCCGTGCGGCTGATGCAGCATCTGGTGGTGCCGACCTTCGTGATCGATCCCAAGCGCCGCGTCGTGATCTGGAACAGGGCCTGCGAGCGGTTGACCGGCCTCGCCGCATCCGAGGTGATCGGCACCAACAAGCACTGGCAGGCCTTCTACGAGACGAGACGCCCCTGCCTTGCCGATCTCGTCGCGCTCGACCGGCCCGAGCGGCTTCCGGAGTTCTATTCGGAATACGCCGCGCGCGGCCATAACGGGCTCGGCTTTTCCGCGGAAAACTGGTGCACGATGCCGAAGCTCGGCAGCCAGCTTTATCTCGCCATCGACGCCGGCCCGATCCACGACGAGGCCGGCCATCTGATCGCCGTGGTGGAGACGCTGCGCGACCTCACCGACCAGAAGCGCGCCGAGATGGCGCTGAAGGAGCTCGCCACCAAGGACGGGTTGACCGGCCTGTCGAACCGCCGCTCGTTCGACCAGATGCTGATGACCGAATGGGCCCGCGCCCAGCGCACGCAGAAGCCGCTGGCGCTGCTGTTCGTCGACGTCGATCATTTCAAGCTGTTCAACGACCACCACGGCCACCAGATCGGCGACGAATGCCTGCGCGCGGTCGCTTCGGTGGTCAGTCGGCATGCCGTGCGCCCGCTCGATCTCGCCAGCCGCTATGGCGGCGAGGAGTTCGCGCTGATCCTGCCGGACATGGATTGCGATACCGCCTGCGTCATCGCCGACGAGATCCGCTGCGCCGTCATCGCCTTGCGGATCGCCCATGGCGCCATCGGCGCCGGCGACCACGTCACCCTCAGCGTCGGGGTCGCCAGCCACATTCCCGGCGACGCCGATGGCGGGCCCGACCGGCTGCTGGGCGCGGCCGACGAGGCGCTCTATGTGGCCAAACGCCTCGGCCGCAACCGCGTCATCTGCGCCGAAAGGGTGCTCGCCGAATTCGCAAGCCTCGGCCGGGAAGCCGCAGCGGTTCCGGCCCCTTTCCGGCGCAAAACCGCTTAAAGCGTAATGTGGCGAGAACCGGTTGCCCGCCCCGCGCCAATCGGCTAAATGAGCGAGCACTGCACCCGTAGCTCAGCTGGATAGAGCGTTGCCCTCCGAAGGCAAAGGTCACACGTTCGAATCGTGTCGGGTGCGCCACGCCGGTACAAAACTGGTGATGTTAAGGACGCGCGCGGGCGTTTTCGCGAGCGCTGCGCCCTCGCCGGCGAGATGATTGGTCGTACCGTTCCCCGACGCCCCGACATTGATCGCGCCGGACTTCGCCTTTGCGAGCGCGATCAGCTCCTTCACGTCCTCGCGGCGGCCTGCGGCGACGGAATGGGCGAACCGATCGGAGAGGCAACGTCGTCCGGTACCAGTCCTGGTCCCTGGATCAGCTCGACCACAGGCGGAACGGGATGACTTTCCTTACGCCTGAGGGCGAGCAGGGCGGCGGAGACAACGTAGAGGGCGACGCCCAACGCATATGTCGAGGCGATGCCGAACAGGATGGAAAGGGTCACGCCCAGCACCGAGGCTAGCATCGAGGTAATGCCGTTGGCGCTCCAAAGGAACGGAAGTATTTCCGAGTGGCGGCGCCAGATGCTTAAGCCGAGCGGGAACATCATGCCCATGCAGAACGCCGGCGGCGCTAACAAGGAGACGGAGATCAGTATCCGGATGTCGGTCGCTTCCGACCGCGCCCAGGTGCTCACCAGCGGTGTAAGGAAGCCCGCCACGGTGAGCGTGACGAGGAGAGCAGCCACCCGGCCGAGCACTACGCCGCGATGAGGGGTTAGCGCACCAACCGTCGCACTGCCGATACCGCTGAAGATGAGAATGGTGAAGAGAACGACGCTCAATCCGTAAACGGGATGTCCGAGAAAGACCATTAACCGCTGCATCTGCGACACTTCGATCAGCATAAATCCGAGGCCGATCGCGCTGAAATAGACCACCGGCGGCGTCAGTCTCGATAGCGGCATCTGTCGTGCCAGACGCACAAACGGAACGACGATATAATATGCGCAAGCGCCGAGCGCGACACCGAGCACCAGCAAGATCATGCTGGTAGCCACATTGTTGTTCGTGACGGTGGACGACGGTTTGGTGATGAAATTCGTAAAGCGCTGCGTGAAGAAGAAGAACGGACTATCGTCGGTCGAAGCGGTGATATTCTCCGGCAATGACGCCAAGAAAGCAGGGCCTGCGTTGCCGGAGAGCAATTTAGAAGTGATGGCGTCGAAAGCGACGTCGGGTGCCAGGATAATCTTGAAGCCCTGTGCAGCAAGTCTTACCCGCGCGCTTTGCCATTCGGCGTCCGTGAAAGCGTCGGGTCGGGTGATGACGGTCACGACAGGACCAGCGTTGACGGCGATCACATGCCGCGCGAGTTCGCCCACGGGTACACCGTGCCGCTGTAGTGCGTCGGCGGCGATCGCCACAAGCCGGTAAAATTCTCCGCTATGATCCGTGGGATCGTACCAACGCGAGATCGACAGCAGCCCGCCGGGCTTCAAGGCACGGTAGAAGTCGCCCCAGGCCTCCACGGTATAGAGGCGATTTTCCGTCAGCGTCAGCCCGCCGGCGGCCGTGGCGGCCCAGGTGTCGATCAGCGAAATCTGGACGAGATCATACCGATCGGAAGAATGATTGATGTAGCTGCGTGCTTCGGCGTTCACCAGCTTCACACCCGGCTGACGATCAAGATGGCCGGAGAATTCGGCGAATTTGTCGGTCAGGACCTCGAAAATGGCGGGGTTGATCTCGATTCCGCGGATGCGCTTCGCGCCAAACAAAAGTGCAGAAAGGATGTCGCGCCCGCCGCCGACGCCGATGACAGCCACATCTGTTGGCGGCTGAACTAGGTAGGCCGCATTGATAACGTCGTCTTTCAGATAGGACAGCTTGTCGAGATCGCCGTCGTGCCGGGTGATGACGGTAGCCGCGTCGGAGTCGATATCCAGATAGTTCTGGTCGATCTTTACCTTGGGATCGCGGGCAAAGCCCCAGCCAAACGGAGCTGTCTCTCCGAGCGGCCTCACTCGTACACGGGAATATGTGTTCCAGCGCTCGAACAGTGTCCCGGTCTCCTCCCGCCCCTTGGCCCAGAACACTCCAAGGTGACTTTTGCCAGCAACATGAAGACCAGTGTGCAGGGCGGCCGTAGTCGCCAGCGTCAGCGCGACCACACCGCTCAGTCGCCGGCTGCCGACATTGCCGCCGCTGCGGACCACCATCCAGCCCGCACCTGCGGCAAAGGCACCGAGCCACAACGTGGCGCTGACGGGATCGACGACGAGCAAAGCGAAGATGATGCCGAGGCATCCGAACGCGGCCCCGGTCAGATCCGCGGCATAGAGCCAGCCACCGGCATACGGAAGACGCGTGAGCAGCAGCGTGATGCAGATGCCGCTTTCGCTGAAGGGGATCACGAATGCCAGGGCCGCAAGCGCGAGAGCGCCCTGCGCGAGGACTGCAGGAATCACGAGAGGCACGCAGAGGAAGGCGACCATCGCGCCAACACCCGAGACTGCGAACCACGAGGCGTGGCGTGCGAACTCGGGGCCCACTGCCTCGGGCCCGTAACGCTCGGCGTTGTTGTAGACCTCCATCGCGCCGCGCGTCAGTCCGAGCATCGCAAGCGAAATGGCCGCGAACGCGAAGTGGTAGTATAGCATCACGCTAAAAAAGCGCGTGATCAGGATCTGGAAAGAAAGAGTAGCGCAGGCCAAGACAAAAATTGCAAAATAGTAGCGGCCTGGAATCCTGAGACTTGCCGGCACGGCATTCACCCTTAGTGGTCATCGGCGAAAAATTAGATCCGTTCTGGCCAACACTGGACAGCGTTTCCTAACATCTGGTTGCCTGTTTGGGCGCCTTACAACTTTTAGGAGAATGTCTTCTTAACGGTCTCTAAAGGCTTGGCGAAAATCGTGCCGAGTTAACGGACTGTGCCGTGCGGCTTTTCAAACTAAGCGACCGTAACTCGGAAACAGGTCCGTGCCCTAAACATTCTTGACGAGCGGGGAAGATAGCGATGCCTCTTCTTGGCCCACCGCGCTGTTCCCGAGATTGATCGAAATGGCCGCAACCGCGAAATCGGGAGGACAACAGCCTATGAGGCGTAGCGCAAGATCGCAGTCCGTCGCTGGTTATCGGGCGTGATCGCGTCGCCGGCCGCCGCGTCATAGCGCTACGGCGAAGCAATAGTGCCCATCTTCATCGGCCGTGGCGCGCCAGTCCTACGGCCGTTTCAGGCCAACGCTCACGTCAGCATCGCGACAATCGTCTGGAGCTGGTCCGAAGCGGACGAGACCAGCCCGTCATATGACGTCTGGCCGTGTGCGGCGGCGTTCAGGATGCATTCGGCCACGGCCGCTTTCAAGCCGAACACCGATTGATGGGCCGGTACGCTCGCCATCACGGTCTCCAGCGCTTGACGCATCGTGTGAATGAGCTCGGAGCTGTATTGCATTGGCTGTCCTCCGTGCGCTCATATTAGGTCGCGTGACCATGCTTGCCACTCACAAGCCTGAGATTGTTCTTTGAACTGGTCGAGACTGAATGTCTCAATTCAAACGCCAGATGGCCGCATTGAGCACGCCGGCAAACGCGACCCAGGCTGCGTAGGGCACGAACAATGCGGCGGCCAGCCTGTCTCGTGATGCCTCGAGACCGATATAGGTCGCGATCGCGACCAACAGGCCGATGAGAATGACGAGCGCAGCGCCGATCTGGTGCATCGTGAACATCACCGGCGACCAGGCGAAGTTGAGCGCCAGTTGCGCAGCCCAGGCCATCATCGCTTTGCCCCCGGCTTCACGGCGAAAGGTCCGCCAGCCCGCGATGGCGATCATGATGTAGAGCAGGGTCCAGGCCACCGGGAACGCCCAGTTCGGTGGCACGAACGCCGGTTTGGCGAGGCCGGCATACCAGTCTCCGGGGAGATTGGTTGCGCCGATCAGCCAGCCCGTGCCGACCACGCCCACCACGAACAACAACAGCTGCAGCATCCATCACCTCGCGCATTTCATCGCGCAATTGTATCATCTGTTCATGAGCGAATCCGACACGGTGACCGGCGAAGCCTCGCCCGTCCGCAAGATCATCCATATCGACATGGATGCCTTCTATGCGTCGGTGGAGCAGCGCGACAATCCGGAGCTGCGCGGCAAGCCGGTCGCGGTCGGAGGCTCCGCGGAACGCGGCGTCGTCGCGGCCGCCAGTTATGAAGCGCGCCAGTTCGGCGTTCGCTCCGCGATGCCGTCGGTCACCGCGAAGCGGCAGTGTCCCGATCTGATCTTCGTCAGGCCGCGCTTCGAGGTCTACAAGGCGATCTCCAGGCAGATCCGCGACATCTTTGCCGAGCACACGCCCATCATCGAACCCTTGTCGCTCGACGAGGCCTATCTCGATGTGACAGAGAACCTGCAAGGAATCCCGCTGGCGCGCGACATCGCGCTGAAGATCCGCGGGAAGATCAAGGCCGAGACTGACCTCAACGCGTCGGCGGGCATCTCCTACAACAAGTTTCTGGCCAAGCTCGCCTCCGATCATCGCAAGCCCAACGGCCAGTTCGTGATCTCGCCGGAGATGGGACCGGTTTTCGTCGAGACGCTGCCGGTCGGCAGGTTCCACGGCATCGGCCCGGCGACGGCTGCGAAGATGAACGCGCTCGGCCTGTTCACCGGTCTCGACATCCGCAACCAGACGCTGGAGTTCATGAATGCGAATTTCGGCAAGTCAGGTGCGTACTATTACTGGATCTCACGCGGCGTCGACGATCGGCCGGTCCGGGCCAACCGGATCCGCAAGTCCATCGGCGCGGAGACCACGTTCTCGACCGACCTCGCCGAATATGACGCGCTGGCGGCCGAGCTCAGGCCTCTCGTCGACAAGGTCTGGCGGCACTGCGAGGCGACCGGCAATCGCGGCCGCACCGTCACGCTGAAGATCAAGTTCGCCGACTTCGAGATCATCACACGCAGCAGGTCTGTCGCAGCGGCCGTCGCGGGCGGGGACGATCTGGAGCGGCTGGCGTGCGGCCTGCTCGAAGTCGAGATGCCACTGCCCAAGCGCGTCAGGCTGCTGGGTGTCTCGCTGTCCGCGCTCCAGATCGGGGACGAGGCGGAGCCGCAGCTGACATTGGGCATTTGAACGGGGCCGGCAGGCCCTCGGCGAACGCGACATCTTTATCCGCGACGCGGCTCAAAACCTGTCGTAGAGACACCAAAACACGATTTTTCGCGATTGATGCTGGAATGCTTGCTCTATTGATACGCCTCGGTTTGCGCTTCGAAGACCGCATCGAGGAGCGCCGGTTTGTCGACCAATACGTCCGAGGCAGTCTCGGGTGGACGCAGATCGCGATGCTGCTCGGCGCCGCCACCTATGCCGGCTACACCCTCTGGGATTGGGTGCTCTATCCCGAAGTCGTTCCAACCACGCTGGCCATCCGTGGCGGCACCGCCCTGTTCGTGCTGCTCCCGCTGACCGCGTTACTGTCACGGCGCTTGATGAAGCCATGGGCGGAGACGATTTTCCTCGTCTACTGCGTCATTCCCGGCTGCATCCTGCCGAGCATCTATCTCGTCCTGCCGTCGGGCTTCACCTTTGCCGCCCCCGGCATGATGATGATCATTCTGTTCGTCTCGACCATGCTGCCATTGCGGATCGGCTCGCTGGCGATTTTCTGCCTGTTGTCGTGGCTGGCGCTGCTGGTCGCCGAGACGTTCGCACCGACGATGCCGATCGGCCTGCGCTTCATCAATCATTCCCTCGTCGGCAACGCCTACGCATTGTCGCTCTACGCCGTGGCCGCGCGCGAATACCGGGCGCGAAAGCAATTCCGAACGTCGGAGGCGCTGCAGCGGGAAAAGGAACGCTCGGAGAAATCGCTGCGCGATCTGCGCGCGACCCAGGAACATCTGGTGCAGGCAGAAAAACTCGCCTCGCTCGGTCGATTGGTGGCCGGTGTGGCGCACGAGGTCAGCACCCCGCTCGGCCTCGCCCTGACGACCTCGACCACCATGCAGACCGATCTGCAGACAATGGCCGACGCATTGGGCGGAGCGTCGGTCCGGCGATCCGATCTGACCAAGGGAATTGACAGGCTCAAGCAAGGGCTCGACCTGACCTTCGACAATCTGCATCGCGCATCCGAGATGGTGCACAGCTTCAGGCAGGTCGCAGTCCACCAGGCCGATGAAGACCGGCGCACGTTCGAGCTTAAGGATTGGCTGGCTGAGCTGATGTCCAAGCTTGGGCCGCTGCTATCGCACCATGCTCTGGCGGTCGACGTCCAATGCCCGGCGGGCATCAAGCTCAACAGCTACCCCGGAGCGCTCGCCCAGGTGATCAGCAATCTCGCCCTCAATACCGCAGGGCATGCGTACCCGGACAAAAGAGGCGGCAGATTCGCAATCACCGTCAGCCAGCCGGACGCGAAACGGGTCCGGCTGGTCTGCGCCGACGACGGAGTTGGGATACCCGAGGAATTACAGGCGCAGATCTTCGATCCGTTCGTCACGACCGGTCGTGAGAGCGGACATGCCGGCCTCGGGCTGCACATCGCATTCAATTTGGTGGCCTCGTCGCTGAACGGGCGCCTGCGACTTGAGAGCAGGGCGGGGCCAGGGACTCAGATCGCGATCGAGATTCCGATCGAAGCATGATGCTGCGGCTCCTGGAGCCGCCTCACAAGGCGGCACGCGGCCGATGGTGACGGGATTTTCAGGCCCCGTCACCGATGGAATTCGACCCGCTCGGGGCAATCAATGCCTCACGTGCTCGAACACCACGATCACGCCGGTCGGCTCGGGCTCGTGCGCCATCAGGCGCGTCAGGTCGGAATCGCCCCAATCGGCGAGGCTGACGACTTCGCCGCTCTGGCGGTCGGCACCGAGCGATGGTGTGGGCTCGAGGACCTTGAGGCCCATTTCGTCGACGAAGAAGGTATGCTCGCCGAACATGCTGTTGAGTTGCGGCATGGCCGGGTGTTCGTCGGGCAGCACCTGAGCGCCGAGTTGGTTGACGGTCTGCTTCACCTGTTCGGATGTGAGCTTCATGAGCTGCTCCGTTTCTGTGTCCGGTTTCGTTGGCCAGGGCGGGAGCACGCGTTCCCTGCGCCTTTGTCCGCCTGGCTCGACTCCGAACAGGTGCTGCGCTCAAATGTTCCCGAGAAATGTATTTCGTGATCGGGCGCTGCATCTGCCGCGCTCGCGGCACGAGATCGCCACAGGATGCACACGATTTATCGGGGGACCTGCTACGCGCTGCGGCTTTCACCGACCGAGAGCGCGCAGATGCGTGACAGATATGTGTAGGGCAGGCCGGTCTCCTCGGCCCAGGCATTGAACTGCGCCTGCACCTTGGCGAGATCCCGCTTCGACTTGACCTCTTCGGCAATGTCGAGACCGGCATCGCGCAGGCAAGCCACCACGTCTGCGGAGGTCACAAAACCGTCCCACCCGACGAAGCGCAGCAGCATCTGCCCGGTATTGCCGCCGAGCCGGCTGCCGCGCTTGGTCATGAGATCGAGCAGGCCGATCTCGTCGGACGACGGCCACTTCGCCAGAAACTTGCCGAAGCTGCCGTGCTCCTTCGCGATCTCCTGCACGAAGGCAGCGTTGTCGCGCACCGACATGATCTTGGCACCATTGCGCACGATGCGCGCATCGCGCAGCAGGCCTTCCCAATAATCCTCGGGCTGGAAGCTGAGCTTGGCCGGCTGGAAACGCAGGAAAGCGTCTTCAAATCCGTCCCATTTCGTCTCGATCACGCTCCAGGCAAAGCCGGCGCAGAACACACGCTTCGTCATCTCCGCCAGGATGCGATCGTCGCCGAGCTTCGCCAGACGCTTCAGGTCGGGCTTCGCCGGCATCAGCTTTTCCAGGGCCTTGAGTCCGCCCTTGCGTTTCTCGGCGCGGGCGCGAATGGTTTTGAAGGGGGGCATCTGACACGGGCAATTGAGGGCACGCCACGACATCAGAATTCGGCGATCCGGTCCAGCCCTGCGGCGCCGGGTCTCGGCGACGCGCCGGCCGGCGCATGCCTTCGCCTGTTGCCTGGCCGGAAGGACCGGCCGAGCTGGCCTGCTTCTTGCTTCGTGATTTTTGCAATTTCCAGACATTTCAACCTGCTCCGAACGGATTTCGATGCGCTGCCTGGTCGTCGCCGACCTGCACTATTCGCTCCCCCAGTTCGACTGGCTGGTCAGTGCGGCGCCGCAATTCGACCTCGTGATCTTCGCCGGCGATGCGCTCGACATCGGCTCAACGGTGGATTTTCGCGCGCAGATCGTGGTCGTGAAGAGGTACCTCGCGCTGCTTGCCGCGAAGACGCGCGTGATCCTCTGCTCGGGCAATCACGACCTCGACGAGCGCAGTGCAGAAGGCGAGAAGATCTCGCGCTGGATCTCGGACGTACGGGAGCTGGGCATTGCCTGTGACGGCGACAGCTTCACCATCGGCGACACGCTGTTGACGGTTTGCCCGTGGTGGGACGGACCACAAATTAAGCAGCTCATCGCCACGCAGCTCGGAGACGCTGCGGCCCTCCGGCCGCGGCGCTGGATCTGGGCACATCACGCGCCACCGGCCGATTCACCGATCAGCTGGGGCGGCAAGCGCTTCTTCGGCGATGTCGAGCTGGCGCAATGGATCACGCAGTACCAGCCTTCGATGGTGATCTCGGGTCATGTGCATCAGTCGCCTTTCATCAAGGACGGCTCGTGGTTCGACCGGCTGGGCGAGACCTGGGTGTTCAACGCCGGACTGCAGCCGGGCCGGCCACCGACATGCATCGTGCTGGACCTCGACGCAGACCAGGCGTTCTGGCTCGCGGCTGGCGAAGCCCAATGGATCGACCTCAGCGCGCCGCTGAAGCGGCCCGCTGCCCCTATCGAGGCGCCGCCCGACTGGCTCACATTCTTGGATCGGATTGCCGATCCGACCCTGGCGAGACCTCAAGCGGCGGCAAGTTGATCATGCTCTGGAGCACTTCGCCAACCATGGCCAGATGCGTGCCGTGACCGGCATATTGCCGCTTGAGATCGGCGAGATAGGTGTTGGCGACGTTGAGCCGCTGTGCCAGCATCCGCGCGATCAACAGCGCGACCCCCGGCTCCTGCCTGAGAACCGATGCTGCATCCTCGAATTCGTAGATGACCGCGTCGGTGCAGGCCCGCACCGTCGCGGTATGCGGCTGCTCGAGCAGCACGGACATTTCACCCAGCACCGCGCCTGGCTCGGCGACGGTGGCGACCACCATCTCGCCCTTAAGCACCTCGAGCCTGCCCTTCATCAGCACGTAGAGATGGCCGCTGGTGCCACCCTCCGTGACGATCAACGTGCCGGCCGCCACCTGCCGTTCCGTTCCGCCGCGGCAATAGTCCAAGACTGCGCGCATCGCTGAAAGCTCCGATCACGGGAGACAGTAGAGCACGATCGGCATCGCCTGCTTGCTCAAATTTCCGGCAAGACCCCCGCTAGCGCGACAGGCGCTTGGCGAGATGAACCGACTGCCAGTCTCCGAGCCCGGTGTCGTTGAATCCCGCTTTCCTGGCGAGGCCGCGCATCTCAGCATTCGCCCGCGCGGTCTCGGCGGCGATCATCTCATGCCCGAGATCAATCGCGCGCGTTTCCATCGCCGTCATCATCTGAAGGCCGAGCCCCATGCGCTGGAAGGCATCGGCAACCGAGATCGCAAATTCGCCGTGCCGGGCCGTCGCATCGTACGCGTATAGCGCTTCGCCGATGATCCTGCCCCGTCCCTCCTCCCTGAACTCGGCGAGCAAGGTGAAGTTGTCGAGATCGCCGCTCTTGGCGATGCATTCGGCCGCGACCACGCCGAGGTCGGAACGCGCACCACTGAAGCGCTTGTTGCGCGATGTCGTGGAAAGGCCGGTGAAATAGACCGACAGATTCTCCACGTCGGATGCGCTCGCGGTCCTGATGCAGACCATGCCGTTTGCGTCGGCCAGTTCGACCGGCTCGACGACGGCTCCCGGAAACAGCTGTGACATGCGTGATGCTTTCGGCAGGTTGCTGGGACTTGCAGACCTAGCCGAGGCCGCTCACCGTCCGCTTGGACGGAGCTGCCAATCATGCGGATGAAAACGAACAGCTCGTTTTCATGTGCCGCGCGTCACACACGGGAGAGCGAAGGCACCTCCTCGGGCACGATCGCCTGAAGGCCGCCGAAGCGGCGCTCGCGGCCGTGGAAGGAGGCCAGGGCGGCGGCGAGATCACTGGCGTCGAATTCAGGCCACATCCGCTCGGTGAAGTGCAGCTCGGCATAAGCGCCTTCCCAGAGCAGGAAGTCTGACAGTCGCTTCTCGCCCGAGGTGCGGATGATGAGATCGACGTCGCGCAGGCCGGCTTCGCCGGTGACGAGCTGCGAGAAGGCTTCGCGGGTGAGGCTCGTCAGCGCGGCCGCCTTCGCCGCAGCATTGAGGATGGCATCACGCGCGGAATAGTCGACGGCGATACGCAGGTGCAGCGTTGAGCCTTCAACTGTCGCGTCTTCGGCTCGTGTGATCGCATTGGCGATACCGTCAGGCAAGCGGTCGCGGCGGCCGATCACGGTGAGGCGCACGCCGTTCTTGACTAGGCTCTGCACCTCGTTGGCGAGATAGAAGCGCAGCAGGGTCATCAGCGCCGCGACCTCGGGCTTCGGTCTCCGCCAATTGTCGGTCGAGAAGGCGTAGAGCGTCAGCGTGCCGATGCCCTGTTTTGGCGCGGCCTCGACGATGCGGCGGATGGTTTCGACGCCGGCCTCGTGGCCGCGCACGCGCGACAGGCCCCGCCGCGTCGCCCATCGTCCGTTGCCGTCCATGATGATGCCGACATGAAGCTTTTCGTTGCGGGACGCAAGGTCACTTTGCATTGCAAAGTCTCCGGTCAAAAAGGGGGAGGATCAGGTCGAGACGATACCGAGGCGGCCGAGCGGCGGCGCCTCGCGGCCGGCGGCTTTCGCAGCGTCGCGCACCAGGCGTTCGAGCACGGCGAGATAGTCGAGGAAACGGCGGCGCCCGGCCTTGGTGAGGCGGCAGGTGGTGTGCGGGCGGTTGCCCTCGTAGCCCTTGGTCACCTCGACGAGGCCGGCCTCCTGCAGCACGCCGAGATGCCGGCTGAGATTGCCGTCGGTGAGGCCGCACAGCTGCTTGAGGTCGGCGAATGCCAACCCCTTGGGATGCGCCATCAACGAGGTCAGAAGCCCAAGCCTCGCCTTCTCGTGGATCACGCGGTCGAGCCCTTCATAGGAGAAAGGCGCGCTATCAGCCTTCAACATCATGGTCTCCAGATGCGACATAGAGAATGCCCGCCATCACCGACTGCCCGATCACGAAGGGCAGGCCCATGGTCCATGGCGACAGCGTGTGCGTCTGGCTCGCGAGCACCACCACGGCGAAGCCGGACACGAAATACCACGCGCCGGCGAGCGCGACGGTGCGCGGCAGCGAGCGAACGGAAGCGAAGATGCCGAGCGACACCAGGATCTGCCACAGGCCCGGGAGCAGCCACAGCGTCTCGCCCGCGAACTTCCACATCACCACCGCGAGCAGCACACCGGCAACGCCCGCCGGCAGAAACTGCTCGACCGCCTGGTGGATCATGGCGTCGGCCAGACCCGAATGATGGCGGCGCGAACGCGCGCGCATCTCGATCCCGATGATCAGGCCGGACAGCGCGGCGGCAACGAACCATCCGAAGAAGAAGCCGAGCGGCTCGCTGTTGGGATCGCCCAGCAGCCAGAATTGCAGGATCGCGGTGAGCAGCGCGACAGCGCCGGTCGCGGCCATCGTCGCGGGGCCATAGCCGCGGAATGCCGTGCCGGCCGCAATCTGGCTGCGGATCGCCACGATGTCGGCCAGTGCCTTGTCGAGATCGCGCAACGCCAGAACCTCGCTCCGCCCGTGTTTCCGGGATTGCTCGTCCCGTTACTTTGTAATGCAAAGTATATGGCATTGCAAAGCAAACGCAAGCCTGAAAGTCGCCGCGAGAGGATTCCGCCGGCACAGACAACTGCCGGTTGCGCACGCCCGGCTCCCGTAGATAAGATGCGGTCCAAAAGCGTCCGGGGGCTGGTATGTGGCTTAAATCATTTATTCTCGCATCTCTATTGCAAATAGGTATCGCCGGAGCCGCGAATGCGGCGGGACCGTTCGGCAGCGTCAATGTCGGCAACTGGATCGGCGGCGCCTTCAGCAACGACCAGACCGGTGCCTTCTCCCATTGCGCCGCGACGACGCCTTACCTCAACGGCGTTATCCTGGTTGTCGGCTACAACGCTGTCGGCACCTGGTCGCTGGCCTTTGCGAGCCCGAGCTACCGCTTCAAGCAAGGTGAGAACGCCGCGATCGACGTCATCTTCGACGGACAGGAGCAGGCGAGACTGTTCGCCACGGCCAATCAGCCGAACATGCTCACGGCGGTCATGCCCGCCAACGTGGTGCGTACGTTTCAGAAGGCAAGCCTGATGGTCGCAACCAGCGGCCGCACCGTGCTGAATTTCGACCTGACATCGACCGGCCCGGTGATCGCGGCATTGGCCAATTGCGTGAGCAAGGTGAAAGCCGACGGGCTCGACAAGGCCGGCGACTTCACCAAGGTTGCGGCGAAGCCCCCAGTGGCCGGCGACAAGCAAGGTGCGCCTCCCGCCAAGCCGGGACGAACCGGAACCTTCACCGGCACTGGTTTTGTAGTCAGTCCCAACGGGCATGTCGTCACCAACAGTCACGTGATCGATAGCTGCACCGGAGATATCAAGGGCAATCTCGCCGGTGAGGCCGCAATGGTTCTGCGAGTTGTCTCCAGCGACGCGACAAACGATCTCGCGCTGCTGCAGGCGCCGGCGACAGCAGTGTTCAAGGATTTTGCGAAGATCCGGGACCGCTCGATGCACTCCGGCGATTCAGTGGTGGCCATCGGCTTCCCGCTGCACGGCTATCTCTCCTCCGACCTGACCGTGACGACGGGAATCGTCAGCTCACTCAGCGGCTTCCGCAATCACACCGGACGTTTGCAGATCAGCGCGGCTGTTCAAGCGGGCAACAGTGGGGGCCCCTTGTTCGACTTGTCCGGCCAGGTCGCCGGCATCGTCGTTGCCAAGCTCAACGCGCTCAGGATGATCAAGGAGACCGGGCAACTGACGGAGAATATCAACTTTGCCATCAAGACCGGCGCGTTGCGCGACTTCCTCGACAACTCCGTGGTGCCCTACCAGACCGCAGAGCCCAAGGGCGAACTGAAGACAGCCGACATCGCCGCCAACGCCCGCGCCTACACGATGCTGATCTCGTGTACCGGCACGGAGCAGGCGGACGCGAAGCGGTAAACCGCTCCGCCTTCAGTACGGAGCGACGGGCCGCACGCGCCGCGGCGGCCGCGGTTGCGCCGGCAGCACCTGGCCGTAGGCGAAGCGCGGATTGCGATCGCAGTACAAGAGCCGGCCGGACACGCTGGCCTGGCATTGTTCGTAGGTAGCGTAGGCGCATTCGCCGGGATAATCATAGTCACCGCCCTGGGCGCACCATGGATAGTCGCGCGCAGCCGCGGGCGTGACGGTGGCGAAACCCGCGAGGACCGCCGCGCTGAACGTCAGCAGCATCAATTGCTTCTTGCGCATGATCCAACTCCTCTCTAGCTGGCCCGAGATACGGCGCCATCTATTATCAGGTTTCGCAACGCGGTTTTATTCCAGATCAACGAAACAAGGCACGCAAGAAAAAAGCCCTGCCAAACGGCAGGGCTCCTATCCTCACGATCACAAGGCCGCTACTCGACCTTCAGGCCGGCGAACTCGACGACCTTCTTCCACTTCTCGGTCTCGGCCTTGATCTCCTCGCCAAACGCCTCGGGAGTCTGCACCCGCGGCTCGCCGCCGAGCTCGACCAGACGCTTGGCCATGTCGGGCTCCTTGATCACCGCGTTGACCTCGGCGTTGAGCTTGGCGATGATCTCCTTCGGCGTGTTCTTCGGCGCGCCCATGCCGAACAGTGCGCTGGCCTCATAGCCCTTGACGGTGTCGGCGATCGGCTGCACGTCAGGCAGCTGCGCCGAGCGTTCCGTGGTGGTGACGCCGATGGCGCGAAGCGAGCCGGAGCGGATGTGCTGGATGATCGAAGGCATGTTGTCGAAGATCACCTGCACCTGGCCGGCGAGCATGTCGGTGATCGCGGGCGCGGCGCCGCGATAAGGCACGTGCTGCATCTTGCAGCCGGTCATGGCCATGAACATCTCGCCGGACAGATGCACCGAGGTGCCGTTGCCGGACGAGGCCATGTTGACCTTGCCCGGATTGGCCTTCACGTATTCGATGAACTCGGCGACGTTCTTGGCCGGCACGTCCTTGTTGACGGTCATCACGTTCGGTACGCGTTGGAACGAGGCGACCGGCGCCATGTCGCGCACGAAGTTGAACTTCAGATTGGTGTAGAGCGAGGCGTTGATGTAGTTGGCCGGATTGACCAGCTGCAGCGTGTAGCCGTCGGGCTCGGCATTGATGACCGATTCGGTGGCGATGTTGTTGCCGGCACCCGGCTTGTTCTCGATCACGAATTGCTGGCCGAGCTTTTCCGACAGGCGCTGGCCGATCAGCCGCGCCAGGATGTCGGTGGCCCCGCCCGGCGGATAGCCGACCACCCATTTCACCGGGCGGGCCGGATAATCGGCGGCAAAGGCCTTCGACAGCGGGGTGGCTGCAAGCGGACTGGCGGCGAGCAGGCCCAGCGCGGTACGGCGAGTGATCATCTCAAGGGTTCTCCCAACGTGTTGTTCTTGAAGCCAGATTGCTTGAACCCGGCGTCGGTGGGGTTGTAACAAAGCTTGCGGAGCGCGGAAAGTGCACGGGGCGCATCACGACGAAAGGATAAGACATGCCTGTTAAAGTCGAAGCCCTCGATCATCTCGTGATCAACGTCGCCGATGTCGCGGCCAGCGCGGAGTGGTACCGCAGAATTCTCGGCATGGAAGTCAAGGTGTTCGATCCCGGCGGCGGCAAAGCGCCGCGGACTTCGCTTCACTTTGGTAACCAGAAGATCAACGTCCGGCCGCGCGACGCCGACAAGGTGGAGTGGTTTACCGCCGACCAGGCGACCGCCGGCAGCGAGGACCTCTGCTTCCTCACCTCCGCCGCGCCCGACGAGGTGGTGGCGCATTTGCAGGCACACGGCATCGCGATCGAGGAAGGCCCGGTTCCCAAGCAGGGTGCGCGCGGCACGCTGCGCTCGGTCTATTGCCGGGATCCGGACGGCAGCCTGATCGAGATCTCGTCGTACGGGGATTGAGGCCGGTAGGGCCATCGCCGCCTGCCCCATCGTCATTGCGAGCGAAGCGAAGCAACCCAGACTGTCTCCGCAGACGCAGTCTGGATTGCTTCGTCGCAAGGGCTCCTCGCAATGACGAGGAGAGAGGGCAGCCTCACACGCCCCCCCGATTTGCGCCCGGCGCCGTCCGATGGCAGGAAGACGCAATCATCAGAAGACAGCCGCCATCAAGATGCAGGCTGCACGGGGAGGATCCATGCCACTTCAACAGACCGCAGCCGGGATCGTCGGCCCATTCGACGGGCTCGACGTGCCCTGGCTCTTGAGGATGCGCGCCGAGGTCCGGCGTGACCATCCGTTCCTGATCTGGGCGCCGTTCGATGCGCCGGCGCAGCGCTGGAGCTATGGCGAATTTCACGAGCGGGTCGGCGCGCTCGCGGCAGGGCTGGCACGGCGCGGCGTCAAGCCGGGCGAATATGTGCTCATTCATCTGGACAATTGCATCGAGGCGCTGGTGGCCTGGTTTGCCTGTGTCGAGTTAGGAGCCATTGCGGTCACCACCAACACCCGCTCGGCGCCGGCCGAGATCGCGTATTTTGCCGATCATTGCGGCGCGGTCGCCGCGATCACGCAGCCAGCCTATGCGGAGATCGTCGCGCAGAACTGCCGCAACATAAGCTGGATGGCGGTGACCTCGCATGATGCCGGCGCAGCGCCCGCGCACGGCGTCTCGCGCGGCGACAGTTTTGAATCCCTGTTCGCCGACAGTGCCGACCGCCCCAGGCGCGTGGCCGATCCGCTGGCGCCGTGCAGCGTGCAGTACACTTCGGGCACGACCTCGCGCCCCAAGGCCGTGCTATGGACCCATGCCAACGCACTGTGGGGCGCCAAGATCAACGCCGCGCACGAGGACCTGCACGCCAGCGACGTGCACCAGACCTATCTGCCGCTGTTTCACACCAATGCCCTCGCCTACTCCATGCTGGCGACGCTGTGGGTCGGCGCCACCTGCGTGATCCAGCCGCGCTTCTCCGCGAGCCGATTCTGGGGTGTCGCGCGCGAGCACGGCGCGACCTGGACCTCGACGATTCCGTTCTGCATGAAGGCGCTGCTCGAGCAGGAGATCCCGAGAGATCACAAATTCCGCCTGTGGGGCACCGCGATCAACGAGCCGCCGGCCTTTGCCGCCTTCGGGATCAAGATGATCGGCTGGTGGGGCATGACCGAGACCATCACCCACGGCATCGTCGGCGAGGTCGACCAGCCCAACATACCGATGTCGATCGGCCGCGCGGCGCCGGAATATGAAATCCGCATCACCGACGATGAGGGACGGCCGACCGAGGTCGGCGACACCGGCAATCTCGCGATCAAGGGCATCCCCGGCCTGTCGCTGTTCGCCGAATATCTGCACAACGAGAAAGCGACGCGCGAGAGCTTTGACGCGCACGGCTTCTTCCTCACCGGCGACCGCGTCGAGCGACTTGCGAACGGCACCATCAAGTTCGGCGACCGCGCCAAGGATATGCTGAAGGTCGGCGGCGAGAACGTCGCGGCCTCCGAGATCGAGCAGGTGATCGCGCTGGTACCGGGCGTGCGCGAGGCCGCCGTGGTGGCGAAGCCGCATCCCATGCTGGACGAGGTGCCGGTCGTCTTCATCATCCCGCAAGGCGGCGTCGCCGGTGCTGCGCCAGATCTGCACCAGCGCGTCATGGAAGCCTGCCGCAAGGGCCTTGCCGACTTCAAGGTGCCGCGCGAGATCAGGCTCGTCGACGACATGCCGCGCTCGACGCTGGAGAAGGTGGCGAAGGCGGAACTGCGGAAGATGGTGGGGTGAGATGTCGCCAAACGGCACACTGCCGTAGGGTGGGCAAAGGCGCGTCAGCGTCGTGCCCACGTTCCTAGAGTGGTGGGCACGCTTCGCTTTGCCCACCCTACGGCAGCGGAGAACGTCGCGTTAGAACGACCCCAGCGCCACAGGCCTGAACGCCTGCAGAAGCTGCTGATCGAGCTTGCCGCCCATGCCTTCCATCATCCCGAACGCACGGGAATGCGTGAAGGGCATGCGGTAAGCGCGTTTCTCGACCAGCGCGGCGTAGATGTCGACGATCGTCGTCAGACGAACGATGTCGCTGATCTGGTTCGACGAGAGGCCGTTCGGATAGCCTGAGCCGTCGAGGAATTCGTGGTGATGCAGCACGACGTCGAGCATCTCCGGCGGGAAGCCGCCTTGCGCTGCGAGCGCGTCATAGCCGCGGCGCGGATGCTGGCGGACCTCGGCCATCTCCTCGTCGGAGAGCTTGCCGGGCTTGTCGAGCAGCGTGGAGGGAACGAAGGCCTTGCCGACATCGTGCAGCAGCGCAGCGCGGGTCAGCCGGCGCTGGTCGTCCTCGCGCATACCTAGGTGCTGCGCGAAGGAGACGGCGAAGCCGGTGACGAACAGGCAGTGCCGGTAGCTGCCGACATGGTGACAGCCCACCGTGGTGAGCCATTCGCGCAGCGAGGAGTGCTTGATCGCCTTCAGGATCTTGCTCTCGGCGGCGATCACGTCGTCGAAGGTCAGGGGCACGCCGAGCGGCAGCTTCTCGAACATCTTCGCCAGCACCGCGTGCGCCGCCTCGACGCCGCGGTTGAGCGTCTTGCCGCGGTCGGTCGCGTCATAGGCGGCGGTGTCCGGGAAGGCAGCGCGGATGCGCTGAAGGATGGCGTCCGCCTGGAGCGGCCGCGAGATGGTGTCGGTGGCGCCCAGCGCCCAGGCCTGCATGGTGCCGTGATGCAGCGCATCGGCGAGCACGAACAGCCGCGGCATCGAACGATAGGCGTCGCCGCGCAGCTTGTTGCGCACCCGCTGCACGCTCTCGGGCGAGCGCAGGTTGATATCGACCACGAGGCCGGAGAGATCGCGTGAGGGCTGCTCGGGAATGCCCTGCGTCGTCACCGTCGAGACATCGCCGACCGCCTTCAGGATGCTGGCGAGCTCGGTGCTCTCGTCGCTCCGATCGGAGGCGAGCAGAAGCCGGCGTTTGGCGGCGGTTTTGGCTGAGGCGTTCATGACTTCCCCAAAGCACGGGATTGGATTTGGCGTCAGCCTAAGCCGGATCAGGTTCTCCGGCCCTTAAGAGGCGTGCTCAATGGAACCTTCTGGAATTGGGTGCAATTTTACGGATTTCCGGTTCCGGAAGGGGAACGGCAAAAATCGCGAAAACAACCCCATGCACAGTAGAAGGGGCATTGAAAGATAAGGGGAATTTTGAGTGCGCTCCCCCCCGCTGTCGTCGCCCGGCTTGCCGCCTTCGCTGAAGCTTCGGCGCGCCGAGCACTCGTGTGAGCCTCGGCGGAGCCGGGACCGGGCGACCCAGTACGCCGAGGCGGTGCGGCCGGAACCGAGAAGCCGCGACGTACGGGATGCCCCGCCTTCGCGGGCATGACATCGAGATTGGGGAGACAGCCACCAAAACAAATCCGCCGGAGGTTGCCCTCCGGCGGATCGTCTCATTCTGCAATCGCGCTCGGCTTACGCCTTCATGCTCGCCTTCACGGCCTCCGCCGTGATCGGCAGTGCCCGCACGCGGGCGCCTGAGGCGTTGAAGATGGCGTTGCCGATGGCGGGGGCGACCACGGTGACCGCGGGCTCGCCGACGCCGGTGGCCTTCTCGCCATTGGCGATCACGGTAACCGCGACCTCGGGCATCTGGCTCATGCGCAAGGGCGTGTAGCTATCGAAATTGGTCTGCTCGATGCCACCGTCCTTCAGCGTCGCCTTCTCGTACATCGCCAGCGACATGCCCCACAGCGCCGCGCCCTCGACCTGAGCGCGGATGTTGTCGGGATGCACCTGCGTGCCGACGTCGGTTGCGACCGTGAGCTTCTTCACGGTGACCGCGCCCGACGGCGCCACCGCGACATGGGCGACGCACGCCGTCCAGCTTGCGGTCGCGCGCTCCTGCGACGAGACGCAGGCAACCCCCATGCCCTCGCCTTTCGGCAATGGCCTGGTGCCGTAGCCCGACAGTCCCATCGCGGCGAGCAGTGTGTTGCGCAGCCGCTGCGCGCCGCCGTCGTTCTTGCCGGCGCCGTCGAGCAGCGAGATGCGGAACTGTGCGGGATCCTTGCCCGTGGCAGCCGCGATCTCGTCGATCATGCTTTCGACCGCCCAGAAGGTCCAGCCCGGCGCCACCGAGCGGAGCTGGCCGGACGGCGTGGCATTGTGCGCGAGCTCGTTCTTGATCGCGCGCACATAATGGTTGGGCACGGTGTAGAAGAAGTCGGCCCCGTTCACCGTGAAGCTGTCGAGCGGACCCTTCTTGTCGACCGAGGGCGTCAGGAAATCGGGGATTCCCCAGCGCGCGGTCGGCCAGGCCGAGACCACGTCGTGGCTGAGCGCGACGAGCTTGCCGTCGCCGTCCACACCGGCCTTGACCTTTTGGTAGGTGAGCGGACGCGAGAAATCCATCGTCATGTCGTTCTCGCGCGAGTAGATCACCTTGACCGGCTTGCCGACCGCCTTCGCCGCCTGCACCGCGGGAATCATCATGTCGGCATCGAGCCGGCGGCCAAAGCCGCCGCCGAGCCAATGCTGATGCATGACGACGAACTTCGGATCGATCCCGGCCGCACCCGCAGCGATCGCGCCGGAGCGCGTCGCGAACTGGTTGCCGGAATAGATGTGCAGGATGTCGCCCTTGAACTCCGCGGTGGCGTTCATCGGCTCCAGCGGCGCGTGGATGTTGATGCTGGTGGTGTACTCGGCTTCCACCACCTTGGCCGCCGAACCGAAGGCCGCGTTCGGATCGCCGTCCTTGACGAAGAACTGGCCGGAATCCTCCAGGCCCTGAAGCCGCTTGGCCTCGTCCAGCAGCGACTGGCTCGACAGTTTTGCGTTCGGACCGCCGTCATAGGCGATCTTCAGCGCATCCGCCGCCTTGCGCGCGTTGGCGTAGGTGCTGGCGACCGCGACGACCCAGCCGGAGGTGGTTCCGGTCTTGTCGTCGAGGATGACGGCCTTCATGAAGCCGGGCACCTTCTTGGCGTCGCTGTCGTCGACCGACTTCACGGTGGCGCCGAAGCGTACCGGCGGGGTCACCACCTTGCCGTAGGCCATGCCCGGCAACATCACGTCGATGCCGTACTTGGCCGTGCCGTTGGTCTTGGAGGGGATGTCGAGCTGCGGCACCGACACGCCAATCATGGTGTATTGGTCCGGCGTCTTCAGCTTGATCGCCTTCAATTCGTCCGGCGTGAAGGTTTTCGTCGCCTTGCCGCTCTTGACGATCTCGGCAAAGGTCATCTGCTTCTTCGACTTCGGATGCGAGATCACGGAGTCGCGGACCACGAGCTGGTCCTTGAAGTAGGGCGGCAGTCCCATGGCGGCGGCGGCGGCCTCCGTCAACGCGATGCGGCCGGCCGCACCCGCCCGGCTCATCGCCTCGAAGTTCATCATGGTCGACCAGCTGCCGCCGGTGATCTGCGCGCCGAGCACGGGATCGTTGAACTTCGGATCGTTGGAGGCGAGCTGCACGCGCATGTCGCTCCATTTCGCGCCCAACTCCTCGCAGACGATCTGGGCCATGGTGGAGGCGATGTGCTGGCCCATGTCGGCCTTGCCGCAGGTCACGGTGACGAGACCATCCGGCGCGATCGCGTACCAGACGCTCGGCTCGAAATTCGCGGGAGCCGCGGCCGAGGCGGAATCGATGCCGGGCACGCCGGCATAGCCGAGCACGAGGCCGCTTGCGGCGGTGCCGACGAGGAAGGAGCGGCGGCTGAGATCGGTCGTCGCGGGGGTGACGTTCTTGACGTGCCGATTCATGTGGGCCTCCGTTCGGTGGAGGTGGCGGATGCGGTGCGCATCTCGGATGCGGCGCGCATGATCGCCTTCTGGATCCGCGAATAGGTCATGCAGCGGCAGAGATTGCCGTCCATATGCGCGACGACCTCTTCCTTGGTCGGATTGGGATTCTTCGACAGCAGCGAGGCCGCCTGCATGATCTGCCCGGACTGGCAGTAGCCGCATTGCGGCACCTGCTCGGCAACCCACGCCTTCTGCAAGGGATGATCGCCCTTGGCGGAGAGGCCTTCGATGGTAGTGATCTTCTTGCCGGCGACATCACTGAGCATGGTCTGGCACGAGCGCACGGCTTCGCCGTTGACGTGCACGGTGCAGGCCCCGCACAACCCGGCACCGCAGCCGAACTTGGTGCCGGTCATCTGCAATTGCTCGCGGATTGCCCAGAGGAGCGGCGTGTCGTTCGCCGCATCCACGGACAGACTCCGCCCGTTGATGGTGAGAGTTGGCATAGGCGTCTTCCCCTGCCGGTGCATGAAGCCGCTTACGGCGGCAACTTGAATGGCGGACGCCCACCGGGCTGGCGTCAGCCTTGGCCGCGAGCATGATCGGGTTCGGGTGCCGTGGCAAATGCAATTTGGAACGAGTCGAAAAAACCGCTTCTACACTTGCTCGTTGTGCGCCGCGCCAACGACGTCGACGCAGCGACTGGACACAATAGCGCGTGCGTCAGACATGCGTGCCATCGCGTTCAGGCAGTTTCTTCCAGGTAACTTGGCGACGTAGAATGCAGCCAACCGCGAACCTTACCCTCCCCTGAAGGGGAAGGTGAACACTGAGATCGCGGCTAGAACAAAAAGAATGGGGCGGAAGCAATGCCAAAGATCAATCGGGACGGCGTCAACATCTATTACGAGGTCCACGGCAACGGTCCGCCATTGCTGCTCACCCACGGCTATTCCTCGACGTCGGCGATGTGGCATGGACAGGTCGATGCGCTCGCGAAGGATCACACGCTGATCCTGTGGGACATGCGCGGCCACGGCCAGTCCGATTATCCCGATGATCCCAACGCCTACAGCGAAACTCTGACCGTCGGCGACATGGCGGCGATCCTCGACGCGGTCGGCGCTGAGCGTGCCATCATCGGCGGCCTCTCGCTCGGCGGCTACATGTCGCTCGCGTTCTATCGCACCTTTCCGCAAGCCGCCCGTGCGCTGCTGATCATCGATACCGGGCCCGGCTTTAGGAAGGACGACGCCCGCGAGGCCTGGAATGCGCGGGCGCTTGGCACCGCCGACAAGCTCGATCGCGAAGGTCTCGACATGCTGAAGTCGGCGACGCGCGAGCGCGCCACCGCCAGCCATCGCAACGCCAGGGGGTTGGCGCTCGCCGCACGCGGCATGCTGACCCAGCGGGATGCGCGCGTGATCGAGCTGCTGCCCGACATCAAGGTGCCCTGCCTGATCGTGGTCGGCGCCGACGACACGCCGTTCCTGGCCGCGTCCGATTACATGGCCGCAAAAATCCCGGGCGCACAAAAGGTCGTGATCCCCGCAGCCGGCCACGCCGTCAACATCGATCAGCCCAAGGCTTTTGTTGACGCGGTCGTGCCTTTCCTGAAGAACTTGACGGCCTAGGCTAGGCAATGAGGACGTCGACCATGATGCGAGCGATCTTCGCGGCGGGCGCAATGGCGGCGCTGTTGTCGGCAGCGCAGGCCGAACCGTTCGGCACAGTGCCGCCGCGCCAGCCCTTCGTCACGACCTTGTCGAACAATACGCCGCTCGCCTTCGGCATGGATGCCGAGCAGACCGCGCGCGCCCTTGGGCAGCCGCTGCAATATGTGCGCGGGCGTCCCGGCAACGAGATCTATCTCGCGCTTCGCAACATCGGCGGCAGCGGCTTGATCCCCTATCGCCACCGCCTGTTCCTGCAATTCCGTCATGGACGGCTGGCAGGATGGAAGGAGGATTACGGCGAGAACTGGATGTGGGAATAGGTGCGGCCTCTCATCCTGAGGAGCTTGCGCAGCAAGCGTCTCGAAGGATGAAAAGCCCCCCGCCGCTGCATCCCGGTCTTGCATCCTTCGAGACGCGCGCGAAGAGCGCGCTCCTCAGGATGAGGGAAGAGAGTGAATTCCGTGACAACCAAGAAGGACAACCCGCGTGGGACAAGACATCAAGCTGACGGCCTCCGACAATTTCCAGTTTGGCGCCTATCGCGCCGATCCCGGTGGCACGCCGAAGGGCGCGGTGGTGGTGATCCAGGAGATCTTTGGCGTCAATCACCACATCCGCTCGGTCTGCGACCGCCTCGCCGGGGAAGGCTATGTCGCGATCGCGCCCTCGATCTTCGACCGGACCGCGCCGGGCTTCCAGTCGGGCTATTCGCCCGATGAGGTCGCCGAAGCGCGCAAGTTCGTCGCCAGCCCCGATTGGGCCGCGATGCTGCGCGACACCCAGGCCGCGATCGATGCGGTGAAGAGCGTGGGCCCGGTGGGCATCATCGGCTTTTGCTTGGGCGGCAGCATCGCCTTTGTCGCGGCGACGCGGCTGTCGGGACTGAAGGCTGCGATCGGCTATTACGGCGGCGCGGTCGTGCGCTTCGCCGACGAGACGCCGAAGGTGCCGACGCAACTGCATTTCGGCGAGAAGGATGCGGGCATCCCCTTGACCGACGTCGAGACCATCAAGTCGAAGCGGCCGGACGTGGAGGTGTTCGTCTATCCGGGCGCCCAGCACGGCTTCCATTGCGACGAGCGCGCGAGCTACGACAAGGCCAGCGCCGACATCGCCTGGCCGCGCAGCATGGACTTTTTCGCGAAGCATTTGAAATAGGGACGAACTCTCCCCACAAGGAGAGACAACCACGCGGCGTCCCCTCGCGGAAATCGGGTGGCCGCATCCTGCCGACCGGCGATAGAGCTGGCCAATCAAGCCAGCTCACGCCGGGAGATCGCCATGCAGCAAGCCATCACGCACCTCGTCATCCGCAATCCGGTCGGAACCATGGATGTCCCCTCACCCGATGATTCCGAGGTGATGGATTATGCCGCGACGGCCAGGCTGGCTGGCGACGCCGCGGACGGCAATGCGGCGGCCTGGACAGCGATCGCGGCGCCATCCGATCCGCTCGAAGGCAGCTGGGCGAGCCGTTGGAATGGCGGCGCCGATCCGACCATCGCCGGCGACACCGCGGAGAAGTGGAAACAAGGGCGCGCGGAAGTGCGCATCACGGGCAGCCGGATCTATCTGCGCTTCGACTGGGACAATGGCCGCCGGCACGGTCTGATCGAGGCCGCGCGCGAGGGCGCGGATCGGCTGGTCGGAAAATATATCAACCTGACCACGCCGGCGATCACACGGCCATGGGTCGGGCGCGTGGTCGACGCTAACAGGATCGACGGGTGCTTTCCGGAGGGGCGGCTGGATTTCAGGCGGTGAGCTAGAACCAGCGCTCGCCGACGAACACGGTGTCGCCGGGATTCAAGGGGGTGCCGAGCGGCACCACGGCGCGCATGGAGCCGCCGTTCTCGGTGTGCGTGATGGTGACCACGTCGCGTTTGGCGCGGGGCGAGAAGCCGCCGGCGATCGCGACCGCGCTCTCGACCGTCATGTTCGGCACGTACGGATATTGGCCGGGCGCGGTGACTTCGCCGAGAATGAAGAACGGGCGATAGGCCTCGATCTCGACCGCGACCGAGGGCTCGCGGATGTAACCATTGCGCAAGCGCGCGGCGATCTCGCCGGCAAGGCCCGCCGTGGTGCGGCCGCGGGCCGGCACCGCGCCGATCAGCGGCATGGTGATGGAGCCGCCCGCATCGATGGCGTAGCTGTTGGTGAGACCTTCCTGGCCGTAGACCACGACGCGGAGCTTGTCGCCGGCGTCGAGATGGTAGGAGGCGTCGTAGCGCACCGGCGCCATCGGCGCGGCGTAACCGACCGGCATGGCTGCGGGCGAAGAGGCAAAGGAATTGCGCAGCGCGCCGATGGCGCCGCCGCCGTCGGCGACGACAACCGGTTGCGGCGCATTGTAGGGCTGGCCATAGGCCATGGAATCGAGATCGGCGCGGGGCTGCATCACCGCGACGGGGCCGGCGGTCTGCATGCAGCCGCCAAGGGTCAGCGCGGCGGACGCTGCCAGGGACGCTGCCAAGATCGACCATCGAAACGCGCGTGCAACCGGCACCGGACCAATCCCTCGAAACGAGACGGCTTAAGTGATGCACCGGTTATGGTTAATAAAGCGTTGAGCGGGCGGCTGTCTCACCCTCCCCTGGAGGGGGAGGGTCGATCGCGCGCAGCGCGAGCGGGGTGGGGTGATCTCTCCACTGGCGCGCTGTTGTATGTGGAGAGACTGTCACCCCATCCCGCTACGCATTCCGCTGCGCTGCATGCGTAGCGACCCTCCCCCTCCAGGGGAGGGTAAGCAAGATACGCCGTCTCGCTTACGCGCTCACACCGACGCCGATCGGGCAGGACACGCCGGTGCCCCCTAAGCCGCAATAGCCGGCGGGATTCTTCGCCAGATATTGCTGATGATAGTCCTCGGCGAAATAGAATTCGCCTGATGGCGCGATCTCGGTGGTGATGGCACCGAGGCCCTTGGCGGCGAGCGCCTTCTGATAGAGCGCCTTCGACTCATCGGCCGCCTTCTTCTGCGCATCGGAATAGGTATAGATCGCGCTACGATATTGCGTGCCGACATCGTTGCCCTGACGCATGCCCTGCGTCGGGTTGTGGCTCTCCCAGAACGTCTTCAGCAGCGTCTCGTAAGAAATCCTGTTCGGATCGAACACGACCAGCACCACTTCGGTGTGACCGGTGCGTCCCGAGCAGGTCTCTTCATATGTCGGGTTCGGCGTGTGGCCGCCGGCATAGCCGACGGCGGTGGTGTAGATGCCATCGCCGAGCTGCCAGAACTTGCGCTCGGCGCCCCAGAAGCAGCCGAGCCCGAACACGGCCTGCTCGAGGTCGGCGGGATAAGGCGGCTTGAGCTTGCTGCCGTTGACGAAATGGAAGGTCGCGGTCGGAATGGCTTGCGCACGGCCGGGCAGCGCCTCGGCTGCGCTCGGCAACGCGGTGGTCTTGCGCATGAACAGCATGATTGGATCTCCGCAGACGAGCCGTCCGTCGCCCGAGCCAGATGTTCAGGCGGCGTGCTCGCGATCAGGTGGGAATATAGGGATCTACGCTGGCGTGGGCAGCCTTGTTACGCCGCGCGGCTGGCGAGCGCTCAATCCCGGCGGGAATTGAGGATCAATCCCGGGGGATTGAAGATCAATCCCGGGAATAACCGATCAGCGGTTTCCGCGGCCGGAACAGGATCATCAGCAGGATGCCGAGAATGCCGAGGACGGCGAACACCGGCTGATCCAGCAGCAGGCGGATCACCGAGGTCCAAAGCCAGGGCGCCTTGGCCTCGACCCAGGTGCGGAATGCCGCTTGGCTGGCCTGATTGATGTCGTTCCAGAACTGGCCGAACCGGGTGAATCTGAGGGTCTGGTCGGCCACCCAGCGGGCGCCGTCATAGACCATGAAGATGAACCCGCCAGCGAGCAGCAACAGCCCAATCAGTCGGAAAAAACCGCGGATCATGCCTCACCTTATATGGTCGTCCGATCGGAGGAGCCGACAAAACGCCGCCAGCCAATAGCCGGGAGACGGCAGAAATTCAACCTCTTCAGGGCGTTACGACGCCCCTGGACGGCCCCGGAGGCCGCTTTTCCAGCCTGGAAAGCGTTGACGGTGCCGAAGACCCTCTCTATAAGGGCGCCAACTGGCGGCGGGCGCAATCCTGCCGCCGCTGTTCTTTGAGCAGTTGCAGGCTCCTTGAGCTTAGAGCTCTTTGCGGCCTCATGTTCCGGGGACAGCCCAGCAACCGAACACCCTAAATCCGAGCGTCGATTCCGCGGTCAAGCAAGCCGGCGCTACCCGACCAAGACGCGACCGGTACCCGCAAAGGATATTGAGACCATGGCCAATACCACTTCCGCCAAGAAAGCGACGCGCAAGATCGCCCGCCGCACCGCCGTCAACAAGTCGCGCCGCACCCAGATGCGCGGTGCCGTGCGTAACGTCGAAGAAGCCATCGCGACCGGCGACCGCGCCGCTGCCGTGAAGGCGCTGGCGAATGCCGAGCCCGCCTTGATGCGCGCCGCCCAGCGCAACATCATTCACAAGAACAACGCCAGCCGCAAAGTCTCGCGCCTCACCGCGCAGATCGCCAAGCTCGCCAAGTAACGAGCCAGGTAACGGCGAACCAATCGGTCGGCCGATCCGATCGAACATCGCATGCGTCAAACAGCCCGGCATCGCGCCGGGCTTTTTTGTTGCCCGTCATATTCACGCAACCGGTCACGCTACAGTCGATCTTCGATCGGAAGGTTTGCACCGCCTGTGCTATTCTTCGTTCCGTAGTTCTACCTGCCGGTAACTTGCAACAGTGGAAACTTTCACCGCGTTGCAAAAACCCCTGTGCTGCGGGGCTAAGATGAATTCGCGCACGCAAGAAGTTCTGCACACCGTAGATTCACCGGAACGCGCACGGCTTGGAGTTACCCTGTGAAACGAGACTCAAAAAGCGATGTCTCGCTAATCACTTATCGACATAGCGACCGCAAGCATTTGGAAAATTCGCCGACACGTCCGGCGCGTGACGAATTTGTAAAAATTTTTTTAGCAGTGACGGAGAATTGTCACATGATGCCCGGCATTCTCGATTCTGTGCACGAATCCAAAAACTTGCTTCCGAGCCTGTGAACAACTCCCGCGCGGCGTTAACCGAGGTCAAGTTTTTTGACGCCTCAAGTGTGAATCAATTTCGTTGCGAGTCTTTCCGCATAGTGTATTCCTTAAGTCGTCAGCGGCGCCCACGATCTTCAGACCAGCGCGGTTTAGGAAACGGGGCGAGCGTGCAAATCGGCGGCGGTGGGCACGTAGGCGACGCTTCAAAAAGCGAATGTCGGATCAAAAACCCATAGCAATATGGGAATGGTATCTCTTTGTCTGAATGTCTCCAAGCGGGATCTTGCGTATCCCGATCTCGCGAGGCGCACGGACATCGCAAAGTTACCCCGACACGAGCGAAGGCGAAGCCGAGCGGACGAGCAGTGCAGACGGGCAGGTCATCAGCGATTTTCGTCGCGGGTGTCTTCAGAAGCAGGACCTTGTCGTGAGCGATCACGGCAGGACGGGGAGGTATCATGTCCTACGGATTCAACGCGGTATTGACTCAAGTTCCATCGTTCAACGATGCCGTCTCCGATCCGTCCTGCGTTCAGCCTCCCACATGCGAGAGCGCGTCGAGTACGCGCTGACCTCGCGAACTCTCCATCTCCGACATCGCTGATCTGACCTGCGGCGTTTGCGCCGAACGGTCGAGCTATGCCTGACGATGGACTCGCTTGAGGTCGTGCCATGACAGGAAACCCTGCTTGGCGCTCACCACGCAACCTTATCTCTCAAGAGAAGTTTTCTGACGATGACAATGGAACAGGATCGCTGGTCACGCGTGAAGGGTCGGCTGCGCTCGAGCGTTGGCGAAGACGTTTACACGAGTTGGTTTGCGCGCATGGATCTGGAAGGCGTGCAGGAGGAGAGCGTGCGGCTCTCGGTGCCGACCCGGTTCCTGAAGAGCTGGATTCAGGCTCATTATGCCGAGCGCGTGCTGTCGTGCTGGCAGGCCGAGATGCCGGAAGTGCATCGCATCGACCTCACGGTGCGTTCGGCCGTGCGCCCGGTGATACAGCCGAAGGAAGCCCCCGCCCCGGTCGAGACGCGACGCACGCCCACGCCGGAGCTGCGCTCGACCGCGACCGCGCCGGTGTCGGCCAATCATGATGCGCTCGGCGGCTCGCCGCTCGATCCGCGCCTGACCTTCGCGAGCTTCGTCGTCGGCCGCTCCAACACGCTGGCGCATGCGGCCGCGCGCCAGGTCGCCGAAGGTCGCCGCGGCGACCCCGTGATGTTCAACCCGCTCTACATCCATGCCGGCGTCGGCCTCGGCAAGACGCACCTGCTCCAGGCGGTGACCTGGGCCGGCAATTCCGGCAACGAGCGCAAGGTGCTGTATCTCACCGCAGAGAAATTCATGTACGGCTTCGTCGCCGCGTTGAAGACGCAGACGGCGCTGGCCTTCAAGGAAGCGCTGCGCGGCATCGACGTGCTGGTGATCGACGATCTGCAGTTCCTGCAGGGCAAGTCGACCCAGGCCGAGTTCTGTCACACGCTGAACGCGCTGATCGACGCCGGCCGCCAGGTCGTGATCGCGGCCGACCGGCCGCCGTCCGATCTTGAAAGCCTCGACGACCGCGTCCGCTCGCGGCTCGCCGGCGGCCTCGTGGTCGAGATGGGCTCGCTCGGCGAAGAGCTGCGCCACGGCATCCTCAAGTCGCGCGTCGCCGCGGCCCGCGCCCATCATGCGACCTTCGAGGTGCCGGAGGAGGTGCTGCATTATCTGGCGCGCACCATCACCCACAACGGCCGCGACCTCGAAGGCGCGATCAACCGCCTGCTGGCGCACTCGAAGCTCAACAACCGGCCGGTGACGCTGGAGATGGCCGAGCACGAGGTGCGCGACCTGGTCCGGCCGCAGGAGCCGAAGCGGATCAAGATCGAGGACATCCAGCGCGTGGTGGCGCGGCAGTATAATGTCAGCCGCTCCGACCTGCTCTCCTCCCGCCGCACCGCCAATGTGGTGCGCCCGCGCCAGGTGGCGATGTATCTCGCCAAGACGCTGACCCTGCGCTCGCTCCCCGAGATCGGCCGCCGCTTCGGCGGGCGCGACCACACCACGGTGCTGCACGCCGTGCGCAAGATCGAGTCCCTGGTCTCCAAGGACACAGCACTGTCAGAGGAAGTGGAGTCGCTGAAGCGCCAGCTTCAGGAATAAACGCCTAAGGCCCTCCTGCCATTCTCCCG
Source organism: Bradyrhizobium sp. ERR14 (assembly GCF_014198235.1). Lineage (NCBI taxonomy): Bacteria > Pseudomonadati > Pseudomonadota > Alphaproteobacteria > Hyphomicrobiales > Nitrobacteraceae > Bradyrhizobium > Bradyrhizobium sp. ERR14. Next base: position 264,714 of record NZ_JACIHD010000003.1, read on the forward strand.
CCGCCCCGGCCATGCCTGGGCGGCGGCTTTCGTTTGGGCGGTAAATCGTGGGAATCGTGCGGAACTGGCCCCCGATCCCTTGAATCCGGGGGCCATCCGAGCCACCTTGCGCGACCCTGGCGGCTTTGGTCATATCGGTTGGATGGCCCTGACCTGCCGGGGTCATCGGTGCCGCGGCGGGGCTTTTCGACCGCCCGGCTTCTTCATTTGGGGATCGGGCGAGTAGTGCAATGAAGGTTACGGTCGAACGCGCGCAACTCCTGAAGTCACTGGGCCACGTCCACCGCGTGGTCGAGCGCCGCAACACGATTCCGATCCTCGGCAACGTGCTGGTCCGGGCCGAGAACGCCAAATTGTCGCTGAAGGCGACCGACCTCGACCTCGAGGTGACGGAGACGCTGCCGGCGGAAACCGCGACCGCGGGCTCCACCACCGTGCCGGCGCACATGTTCTACGACATCGTGCGCAAGCTGCCGGACGGCTCGCAGATCGTGCTGGAGGCCGACGGCGACCGCGCCGTGCTGGCGATCCGCGCCGGTCGCTCGCGCTTCACGCTGCAGACCCTGCCGGAGAATGATTTCCCGGATCTGGCCGCCGGCGACATGTCGCACTCGTTCTCGCTCGCCGCCAAGGACGTCAAGCGGCTGATCGACCGCACCCAGTTCGCGATCTCCACCGAGGAGACCCGGTATTATCTCAACGGCATCTACCTGCACGCCGCCGGCACGCCCAAGGCCGCGACCTTACGCGGCGTCGCCACCGACGGTCACCGCCTCGCCCAGCTCGATTTGGTGCAGCCCAAGGGCGCCGAGGGCATGCCCGGCGTGATCGTGCCGCGCAAGACAGTCGGCGAGGTGCAGCGCCTGATCGAGGACACCGACGCCGAGATGACGATCGAGCTATCGCAGGCAAAAATCCGCTTTACGATCGGGAATGTCGTGCTGACCTCGAAACTGATCGACGGCACCTTCCCCGACTACGGCCGCGTCATCCCGCAGGGCAACGACAAGGAGCTCGTCGTCGACAAGAAGGATTTCGAGAACGCGGTTGACCGCGTCTCGACGATCTCGAGCGAGCGCGGCCGGGCGGTGAAGTTGTCGCTGTCACCGGGCAAGCTGGTGCTGTCGGTGACCAATCCGGATTCCGGCAGCGCCACCGAAGAGCTCGAAGTCGAATACGCCTCCGACGCCCTCGATATCGGCTTCAACTCGCGCTATTTGCTCGACATCGCTGCCCAGATCGAAGGCGACGTCGCAACACTCAGGCTCGCCGATCCCGGCTCCCCGACCCTGGTCCAAGACCGCGACGACAAGAGCGCGCTGTATGTGCTGATGCCGATGCGGGTGTGAGGGACGTGCTCCCCCTCTCGCGATACCTTGTACGCGGAGACAACCCCTCACCCGGCTTCGGTGCGCGAAGCCACCCTCTCCCACGAGGGAAGAGGGTGAAGCTACAGCCTATCCTGTCGCCACAAGCGCGACGCACGTTGTTGTGCCCTCTCCCCTTGTGGGAGAGGGCAGCTCCGGTGGCGGATACACACTCAGTCGGGTGAGGGGTTCGTGCCGCAGGAGCCATCCCATCGGCCAGTCGCCAAGCGTCTCCGCCAATTCGCGAAGAACATGCGGCACGAACCAACCGATGCTGAAACCGCAATGTGGCGCTTGCTGAGGGATCGTCGGGTCTCCACTTTCAAGTTTCGCCGACAGGTACCATTCAAAAACTACATTCTCGATTTTGTCTGTTTCGAAAAGCGCCTTGTGATCGAGATCGACGGTAGCCAGCACGTAGAATCACAACGTGACGCGACGCGAGAGGCGACGCTTGCTGCCGAAGGGTTTGGACATTGCGCTACTGGAACAACGACGTGCTACAGCAGCCCGCTTCTGTATTAGAGGATATCCTTGCAAAGCTTGCCGGGCGGTAAGATACCCCTCACCCGTCGCCTCACTGCGTGAGGCGCCACCCTCTCCCACAAGGGGAGAGGGGAAGAATCGCGCCAGATCGAATAACTGATGACCCCCTCCCGCATTCATCGCCTGACGCTGACGCATTTTCGCAATTATCGGGCGGCGGGGCTCGAGACGACGGCTGACATGGTGGCGCTGGTCGGGCCGAACGGGGCGGGCAAGACCAATTGCATCGAGGCGATCTCGTTTCTGTCGCCCGGACGCGGCTTGCGGCGGGCGACGCTGGAAGACGTCGCCGACAACCAGGGCGACGGGTCCTGGGCCGTCTCGGCGCAAGTCGAGGGCGCGCTGGGGCTGGCCACGCTCGGCACCGGCATCGATGCGCCGCGGCCTGACAGCGCGGTGAGCCGGCGCTGCCGCATCGACCGCGAGCCGGTGGGGTCCGCGACGGCCTTCGGCGACCATATCCGCATGGTGTGGCTGACGCCGGCGATGGACGGGCTGTTCATGGGCGCGGGCTCGGAGCGGCGGCGTTTCTTCGACCGCCTGGTGCTGGCGATCGACAATGAGCATTCGAGCCGCATCAACGCGCTGGAGCGCTCGCTGCGCTCGCGCAACCGCCTGCTCGAAACCCGCAATTACGACGACCATTGGTGCGACGCCATCGAGCGCGAGACCGCGGAGCTTGCCGTCGCGGTCGCAGCGACGCGCGGCCAGACCGCAGCAAGGCTCACCGGCATGCTCAATGCGCGCGCGCAGGCCTCCGCCTTTCCCTCGGCGCAGATCGCGCTCGACGGCTGGATGGAGAACGCGCTGCTGACTGAGACGGCGACGTCGGTCGAGGATCGCTACCGCCAGATCCTGCGCGACAACCGGCCGCGCGATGCCATCGCCGGCCGCACCACCGACGGTCCGCATCTCACCGATCTCCAGGTGATCTATGCGCCGAAGAGCATGCCCGCGCGTGATGCGTCCACAGGCGAGCAGAAGGCGCTGCTGATCGGTCTCGTGCTGGCGCATGCGAGCCTGGTCGCCGAGATGACCGGCATCGTGCCGCTGCTGCTGCTCGACGAGGTCGTCGCCCATCTCGATCCTAGCAGGCGCGCCGCGCTGTTCGACGAGCTGCGCAAGCTCGGCGCGCAAGTGTGGCTGACCGGCGCGGACCCGGCGGCCTTCACCGAGATCGGCGCTGGAGGCGAAGTCTTCGACGTCGAGAGCGGACAGGTCTCGTCTCGACGCTAGGCTTCCGGGTTGAACCCGCCCTGTTCCATCAGCGACTAGCTGTCTGAAGCGGCGCCGACGGTGTCGCCGTTGTGCAATCGCGCAGTATTTCACACACGCGCGATGCTTGGAGCATAGGCATGACGACGGTAAGGCATGGGGCGACAGCTCCAGCGCGATGGCAACTTCTTGCGTGCGGCCTCGCTCTGTTCGCGAGCTGCCTGCTCGCGGCAAGCGCCGGCGCCTGGGTATCGAATTTGTCGCCACTGTTCTCAGTGGCGCTCACGCCGGATCCCGATGCGCGGCTGCCCGCGCCGACCCGCTACCTCTATCGAGGCACCCACACCACCGTGATGCCCGGCGTCGAAGCCCCGCTCCGCACCAGGCTCGAGACCACCGTGCCCGCAGAGCTCGGCGACGTCCTCAGCTTCTATCGCACGGAGCTTGGAAAGCTTGGCTGGCAGGAACAGACCGATGGCGCGGTGATCGCAACCGATCACGCCCAGCTCGCCTTCGCCTCCCCGCTGGGGCCGGCCGCGCTGCAGCTCGCCCGTAAGGACAGCAGCACCTCGATCCATCTCGTGCAGAAGAACGCCGATGCGGCGACCCGGGCCAATATCATGCCCGAACCCGGCCAGGCGAAACTGGTGTTCAGCAACATCAGCGGGAGGGACGCGGCGCTCACGATCAACGCACGAACCGTCAAGCGCGCCGCCGGCGCCAATGCGGTATCGCTGGACCTGGCGCCCGGCAAGTATTCCTACGAGCTGAGCGGGCCGGACCATTCAGCCACCACGAACGTCCTCACCCTTGCCGCCGGCGATGCCTGGGAGCTCACGATCGGGCGCGACGGAGACGCCTGGCCGCCGCTCCAGCTGTATTGAGCCATGCCTGCCTGATCAGGCCCATGACGCCGCTCGTACGCCGTCCGTTGAACCTCTCCGGTTCCCGTCGCGACTTCTCGTCTGAGGCCGCGCGCCGAGGTGTCGCAGCCTGCCCATGCGCTGGGCGACGGCCCGCGCAACACCCAGGAGTTTGACGATGCGGATGATCCCGCTTGGGGCGCAAGTCCCGGCAAGATGGCTGCTGCTTGCCTGCGGCATTCTCGCGATGGCGAGCACGTCGTATCCCGCGGACGCGGCAGACGACAGCTTCGTCGACGTCCATACGCTGCCGCGGCTGGACGGCGCGGTGGAGGATACTTCGCGCCCCGACACCTATCGCGTCATCTACACCGTCCCGACCGCCCTTGCCGCCACGTCCGACGCCACGAAGAAGCTGCTGAGCGCCGACGGCTGGGTGCCCTATGTGTATCCGCTGGACGAGAAGAGTGCCGCGCTGACCTTCAAGAAAGGACAGCAGGGGCTGCGCGTCTCCTTCACACAGGCGCGCGGGCGCTCCGACCAATCCGCCGTGTTCTACACGCCGAACCGGATCTATGCGAACGTGCCGTTCCCGGACGGCGCAACCGATCTCGTGTTCGACGAGACCCGACCCTATCTCGGCTGCATCGCGCCCGGTGCGTTCGAGGCGACCTCCGAGTTCTTTGCCAAGGACATGGCGGCCATGGGATGGCGCAAGCTCACGCCTGAAACGTCCTCGCGCTGGCCGAACGCCGATCTTGACGGGACCGTCCCGAACGGCGTGCGCGTCTTTTACGACCACCCCGATCGCGACGCGACGCACATCTATCAGAAGCCGGTGATGCTGACCCTGACACGACGCGACGACGGCCGCACCAATGTCGACATCCGGGTGGCGCCGTTCGCGCTGCCCCAAGAGCTCGAGGCCGACGATGACATGGCGGGCTTGCCGCGGCCGAAGCCGACCAAATCGGCGAGAGGCCTCGGCGGCGCGAGCTCCAACAAGCGCGAGATCTCGGCCGCCGCGATGGCCGAGCTGCCCGCCGTGCTCGCCTTCTATCATCGCGAGCTCACCGCGCGTGGCTGGCGGGAAGATGGAAACGCGCCGCTCACGCCCGGCGACGAGATCGCGATGAGGATCTCATCGGCGGAAGAGACAGGCGTGCTGCGGCTCGGCCGCAAATATGATTTCACCATGATCAGCCTGACCGCGCAGGTGAAGGACTCCGCACTTGCGGCCCGGGCCAAGGCGAAGAAGGAGGCCGACGAGAGATTTCTCGGCGATGCCTTGGGGGCGGCTCAGCAGCTCATTGCCGCCGACGAGGCCAGGCGCAAGACACAGGCCGCCTCCCTGTCGGATGCGCCGCTCACTGCGCTCGCGGGCAGCAACACGCCGGTGCCACTGCCCGAAAACGCCGAAGGCGTGAAATTCGAGGGCGACGACGGCCATCTCGAATTCTCTTCCGCCTCGAGCGTCAAGGCGCTCACCGCGTTCTATCGCGCATCGCTCAAGCCCGCCGGCTGGAAGGAGCAGCCCTCCGTCATCAACCGGCCCAACATGGCGGTGATGGAATTCGCCAAGGGCGGCAAGTCGATCTCGATGACCGTGATGCAGATGGGCCCGAAGGTAAATGTCCGCGCCGACGGATCGGGGCTGGTGATGGCCGCCGCGAAACCGGCGGCCACCGCGGACGTGCAGGCCAAATCCTCCGAGCCGCTCAAGCCCGACCCTGAATCCCAGCTCCCCGTGCCGACACAGCGGTCCTCGACCTCGCTCGCCACCACAAAAATGCCGGGTAGCGAGATGCCGTTCCGCCGCGAGCTGGCAGCCAGCATCCCGGCCCCGCTCGGCGATGTCCTGGCCTTCTACCGGGCCGAGCTTTCCAAGCTCGGCTGGCAGGAAAAGGCCGACGGCGCCACTGTGTCCGCCGAACGCGCACAGATCGACTTCACCTCGCCGCAAGGCCCGGCCGTGCTCAAGCTCGGCCGCGCCAAGGGCGAGACCACGGTCAGCCTGGCGCAGAAGAATCCGGATGCCGCTGTGAAGGCCGACATCATGCCGAAGCCTGGCCAGGCCAGGCTAATGCTGGGCAATATCGGGGCGAAGGAAGCCTCGCTGACCATCAACAAGCAGACGGTGAAGATCGCGGCCGGCGCCGGCGGTCCGCAATCGCCGAAAGGCCCGATGCTCGACCTGCCGCCGGGCACCTACCAGTACGCCCTGCGCATGCCCGGGCGCCCGGCCCACACCGAGACCCTCACCGTCGCTGCCGGTGACGCCTGGGGCCTGCTGGTGGGGCCGAGCGGCGACGTACTGCCGTTGCAGATGTATTGACCCCGCTTGCGCCTGTAACGACCAGGTTGAACCTGTCCGGTTCGTGGGCCGACTAGTCGTCGAGAGGCGGCGGCGACGGTGTCGCAGCCGCTGTATCGCGCGAAGATCGCGGCATTCCTGGAGAGCAGGCATGACGACGGTAAGGCGCGGGACGAAGGTCCCGGCACGGTGGTGGCTATTGATGTGCGGCCTCCCTCTTCTTGCAGCTTGTTCGCAGGAGCCGCTTACCGCAGCAGCTTCCCACGCCGACATGCCCGTGCCGACGCGAGCCAGTCACGCAAGCTTCAGCACCGCGCACGCGTCCGGCATCGAAATCCCGTTCCGGCTCGAGCTCAAAGCCCATGTGCCCGCAGAACTCAGCGACGTACTGGCCTTCTATCGCGCGGAACTCGGAAAGCGCGGCTGGCAGGAGAAGCCTGATGGCGCGATGGTCGCCGCCGATCACGCGCTGCTCGTCTTCGCCTCGCCGAAAGGGCCGGGCATGCTGACGCTCGACCGCGCCAAGGGCGAGACCACGGTCGACCTCGTGCAGCGAAATACGGAGGTCGTGGCCAAGGCAAATTTCCTGCCGATAGCAGGACACGCGCGGCTGATCTTCGGCTATCTCGTACCTGACGTGGCCTCGCTCACGATCAACGACCAGACCATCGAGATCGCGGGCGGCGTCAACCATCCACAAGTGCTGGATCTGCCGCCCGGCACGTACTCCTACGCGCTACGCGTGTCGGGTCACATGGTGCACACCGACACCATCACTTTGGCCGCAGGCGAGGCTTGGTCCCTCAGGTTGAGTGACGACAGCAAGTCGGACCAGATCTACTGAACCCAGGCTTCTTCCGGAACACCACGGCGCCGCCTCGGAACAGGCCCTGCGCGCGCCCGCAAAAACCGCGCCTCAGCGGGCCCAAAAGAGGCCTCGAATTGGGCTTTTGGCCAGCCTCGGAATCGGCCTTCGAACGCCTTGAAAACCGGCCTAAAAACCCCATTTAGTCAAAGGGTTGACGGAAGATACTTTGCGCTAGGCGCAGGCCCTCTTTCGTGGCACAAATAGCTCGCAAATCAGCGCCTTTTGCGCCGCTGATTCGGGCGACATCTCGAAGGCCTCTCATGACAGAACCTGCTCGGCAGCCCGCTGCCGAAAACGAGCCCTCCACCGCGAGCGATTACGGCGCGGAATCGATCCGCGTGCTCAAGGGTCTCGATGCCGTCCGCAAGCGCCCGGGCATGTATATCGGCGACACCGACGACGGCTCGGGCCTGCACCACATGGTCTACGAAGTCGTCGACAACGCGATCGACGAGGCGCTGGCGGGCCACGCCACGCGCGTCGACGTCGTGCTCAATGCCGACAATTCCGTCACCGTGCGCGACGACGGCCGCGGCATCCCCGTCGACATCCACAAGGGCGAAGGCATCTCGGCGGCCGAGGTCATCATGACCCAGCTGCACGCCGGCGGAAAGTTCGACCAGAACTCCTACAAGGTCTCCGGCGGCCTGCACGGCGTCGGCGTCTCCGTCGTCAACGCGCTGTCGAGCAAGCTCGGCTTGCGCATCTGGCGCGACAACAAGGAGCACTACATCGAGTTCGCCCATGGCGATGCCGTCGCACCGCTGGTGGTGGTCGGCGACGCGCCGGGCAAGCGCGGCACCGAGGTGACGTTCCTCGCCTCGACCGAGACCTTCAAGAACATCGAATATGATTTCGCCACGCTCGAGCATCGGCTGCGCGAGCTCGCCTTTCTCAATTCCGGCGTCAACATCGCCCTCTCCGACATGCGTCACGCGGTCGAGAAGCGCGAGGAGATGCACTATTCCGGCGGCGTCGAGGAATTCGTCAAATATCTCGACCGCAACAAGAAGGCGATCGTGCCGGCGCCGATCATGGTGCGCGCGGAAGCCAACGGCATCGGCGTCGAGGCGGCGTTGTGGTGGAACGACAGCTACCACGAGAATGTGCTGTGCTTCACCAACAACATCCCGCAGCGCGACGGCGGCACCCATCTTGCCGGTTTCCGCGGCGCGCTGACGCGCCAGGTCAACGGCTATGCCGAGGCCAATGCGAAAAAGGAAAAGATCGCGCTGACCGGCGACGATTGCCGCGAAGGCCTGACCGCCGTGCTGTCGGTGAAGGTGCCCGATCCAAAGTTCTCGTCGCAGACCAAGGACAAGCTGGTGTCCTCGGAAGTGCGTCCCGTGGTCGAGAACGTCCTCAACGAGGCGCTCCAGGCCTGGTTCGAGGAGCACCCGAGCGAAGCCAAGATGATCGTCGGCAAGGTGATCCAGGCCGCCGCCGCGCGTGAGGCCGCGCGAAAAGCCCGCGAGCTGACGCGCAAGAGCCCGCTCTCGGTCTCCTCGCTGCCCGGCAAGCTCGCCGACTGCCAGGAGAAGGATCCGGCCAAATCCGAGCTTTTCATCGTCGAGGGTGACTCGGCAGGAGGCAGCGCCAAGCAGGGCCGCAACCGCGAATTCCAGGCGGTGCTGCCGCTGCGCGGCAAGATCCTCAACGTCGAACGCGTCCGCCCCGACAAGATGCTGTCGTCGGAGCAGATCGGCACGCTGATCACCGCGCTCGGCACCGGCATCAGCGACGAATTCTCGGTCGAGAAGCTGCGCTATCACAAGATCATCGTGATGACGGACGCCGACGTCGACGGCGCCCACATCCGCACGCTGCTGCTGACCTTCTTCTACCGGCAGATGCGCGACATCATCGACGGCGGCTATCTCTACATCGCCCAGCCGCCGCTCTATAAGGTTTCCCGCGGCAAGTCCGAGCAGTATCTGAAGGACGAGCGGGCGCTGGAAGACTATCTGATCGACGCCGGCTTGGATGACTGCGTCTACATTCCCGGTACCGGCGGCGACCGCACCGGCCGCGATTTGCGCTCGCTGGTCGAGGACGCCCGCGTGGTCCGCAGCATCCTGCGCAACCTGCACAGCCGCTATAACCGCAAGGTGATCGAGCAGGCCGCCATCACCGGCGTGCTGAACAAATCGATCTACGGCAATCCCGAGAACGCCGCGGCCGCCGCCCAATACATCGCGAGCCGGCTGGACAATCAGGCCGAAGAGGTCGAGCGCGGCTGGATCGGGCAATACGTGGAAGGCCAGGGCTTCCTGTTCGAGCGCACCGTGCGCGGCGTCAAGGAAGCCGCTGTGATCGACGATGCCTTCCTGGGCTCGGCCGAAGCCCGCAAGCTCGACGAGTACACGACGAAGCTGCAGGACGTCTACGCCCGCTCCGGCAAGCTGCGGCGCAAGGATACCGAGCACATGGTCCATGGCCCGGTCGACCTGTTCGAGGCGGTGACCGAGGCCGGCCGCAAGGGCATCTCGCTGCAGCGCTACAAAGGTCTCGGCGAGATGAACCCGGAGCAGCTCTGGGAGACGACGCTGGACACCGACGTGCGCTCGCTGCTGCAGGTGAAGGTCAAGGAGGTCGACGAGGCCGACGACATCTTCACCAAGCTGATGGGCGACGTGGTCGAACCGCGCCGCGACTTCATCCAGGAACATTCGCTCAGCGCGACGATCGATATTTGAGGTTTGCTTCGCCACTCCCGCTTGCGGGAGAGGCCGACGCGCTCGCAGAGCGCGGCGGGTGAGGGCTTTCTCCTCGCGGAGATATTCTCGGTAAATTCGACGATCCCGCTGCGGAAGCACCCCCACCCCAGCCCTCCCCCGCAAGCGGGAGAGGGAGCGCACCACCTTCACCGCAACACCACCACCTGAACCTCCCCACCTGCCATCGCGACAAAATGACGTAGCCGGCACTGGAAGAGGTCCGAACGAATGTTGTCGACTTTAGCTGGCCAGCGCCAAATGTTCGTGCAGCAGGCCTTCGAATTGGCCGAGCTCTTCGGTTTGGAAACCCGCAATAAGTACCGCATCTGCGATCAAAATGGTCGCGATCTGCTCTATGCGGCTGAACAGCAAAAGGGACTTCTCGGCTTCTTGGGGCGCCAAGTATTTGGACATTGGCGCTCTTTCGAGATCCATTTTTTCGACAACACCCGACAGACGGTCATGCGCGGGGTTCATCCCTTCCGCTGGTTCTTTCAGTGTCTGGAACTGCATTCGCGCGACGGCCGGCTCATCGGAACGATCGAGCGTCAGTTTTCGATTCTCACCAAGACATTCCATGTGATCGATGCGCAGGGGAGAGTGGTGCTCGAGGTCAGTTCGCCATTTTGGCGCGTGTGGACGTTCCCGTTCATGCGTGGAGCGAACGAGCACGCGCGCGTCGCGAAAAAATGGTCCGGCCTTGCCTCCGAACTGTTTACGGACCGCGATAGTTTTCTCGTGGAATATCTAGACCCCGGCCTGACGGAAGATGAGCGAGCGCTGGTTCTTGCCGCTGCGATCTACATCGATCTGATGTATTTCGAAGTCAAAGGCGAGGGCGGCGTCATCAACTTGTTCCGCAATTGAAGCGCGGCGGACCTCTCTCGCTTGTCCACCGCAGCTCCCTGAACCGACCCACAAGGCCAATTCCGGCCGGGAAGTGTCACGCCATGACCGCCTCTGCAACGACCAGTTCCGCCGCGCCATCCCGCCGTCTCGGCGTGATCGGTAGCATCGTCGGCGTGCTGGCGCTGATCGCGGCCGTGTTGCCGCATTGGGTCATACCTGCGATCTACCCGCCACCGCCGGCGGACAAAGTGATCGTCGACACCGGCCATCGACTGAAGGATCGCCTGATCGCACGCGTCAAGGGCGTCGAGTACCAGGCCCCGCCGCGGGAGAAGTCGACGGGGAGCCAATTGAGGGAGGCGTCCTCGATCGCTGCGATCTCGCTCGGCCTGCTTGCCATCCTGCTCTCGGTCCTCGCGCTGGTGTTTCGCGAAGAGCGGCTGCTGGCCGGCGTCGCGGCCGCGCTTGGGGCCGGCGCCATTGCCGTCGAAATCTCCTTCCTGGCCATGGGCGTGCTGATGCTGATCGTCATCCTTTATGTGGTGGCGAATGTTATCGGTCTGTTCTAAACGCGGGTCCGACGGGTTTCCTCGGCCGCCGAGTGGCCTTCCGCCGCAACAAGTGCGGAATTGCTCCCCTGCTCAATTCTTTGTAGTTTCCGCCCGAAACAGGCCCGCCCACCCAACAAGACAGCGAGAACCCCGTGGCGCCCATCCAATACATCGTCGAGGGCGGTCACCGGCTCTCGGGCTCGATCGAGCCGTCCGGCAACAAGAATTCGGCGCTGCCGATCATCGCCGCGGCGCTGCTCACCGAGCATCCGGTGACGCTGGAGAATGTGCCGCGCATCCGCGACACCGAGACGCTGGTCGAGCTGATCCGCTCGGTCGGCGCGGCGGCGGAATGGACCGGGCGCAACACGCTTCACATCCATGCCAAGAGCATCCGCGCCGCCGATCTCGACCCTGAGCTGTGCGTGCGCATCCGCGCCTCGATCCTGCTCGCGGGCCCCCTGCTGGCGCGCTGCGGCGAGGTGATGCTGCCGCCGCCCGGCGGCGACGTCATCGGCCGCCGCCGCCTGGACACCCATGTGCTGGCGCTGGAGCAGCTCGGCGCCAGGGTCACCGCGACCGACCGGCTCGAATTCCGCGCGCCCAAGCTTGCCGGCGCGGACGTGTTCCTGGACGAGCCGAGCGTCACCGCGACGGAGAACGCGCTGGTGGCGGCCGTCGCCGCCGACGGCGTCACCCATTTGCGCAACGCGGCCTCCGAGCCGCATGTGCAGGATCTCGCCAACTTCCTGGTCGCGCTCGGTGCGAAGATCGAGGGCATCGGCACCAACACCATGATCATTCATGGGCCGGCAACGCTGGGAGAAGCGACCTATCGGATCCAGCCCGACCATATCGAGGTCGGCTCGTTGATCGGGCTTGCCGCCGTGACGCGCTCGCCGCTTCGCATCACGCGCGCCGGCGTCGAGCATCTGCGCTCGATCCGCATGGGTTTCGAGCGGCTCGGCATCGTCTGCCGCGTCGAGGGCGACGATCTGATCGTGCCGGCGAACCAGACGCTGAAGATCCAGGACGATTTCGGCGGCCACGTGCCGAAGCTGGAAGACCAGCCCTGGCCGGCCTTCCCGGCCGATCTGATGTCGATCGCGATCGTCACCGCCACGCAATGCGAGGGCGTGATCCTGATGTTCGAGAAGATGTTCGAATCCAGGATGTTCTTCGTCGACAAGCTGATCGCAATGGGCGCGCGCATCGTGCTGTGCGACCCGCACCGCGCCATCATCGCAGGGCCCAGCCGCCTGCACGGCGCGACGATGACCTCGCCCGACATCCGCGCCGGCATGGCGATGCTGCTGGCCGCGGTGTGCGCCCAGGGCACCTCCACCATCAACAACGCTGACCAGATCGAGCGCGGCTATGAGCGCATCGAGGAACGGCTGAACGCGCTGGGGGCGAAGATCACGCGCGTGCCGGAGCGGAAGGGCTGAGGTTCGCCCTCATCCCAACCACAGTATCGTAGGGTGGGCAAAGCGAAGCGTGCCCACGCTTCTGTTGCAATATTGACGAGGTGGTGGGCACGACGCAAACGCGCCTTTGCCCACCCTACGAGACCGAGCTAGCGGATAGAGCACCTCACCTCTCGTTCTCACGGGCCATGTTTTCGTCGCGCGGCCGTGCTAATGAGCCGCCATGCTCGACACCGTGCAACATCGATCGCAGCCGCAAGCCGGCGTGCCGCAAAACCATCTCGCCGAAGAATTCGTCGAGACGCTGCGGCTGGCCGTGCCGATGATGCTGACGCAGCTCGGGCAGATCGCGATGATCACGACCGATCTCGCGCTGATCGGACGGCTTGGCGAGGATGCGGTGGCCGCGGCGGCGCTGGCGCACACGGTCTATTTCGTCAGCTTCACCTTCGGGCTCGGATTGATGGCTGCGGTGTCGCCGCTGGCCGCGCAGGCATTCGGCGCCGGCGATGTCAGGCTGATCCGCCGCTCCTTGCGCGTCGGCCTGTGGGTCGCGCTGCTGATCTCGCTGCCGATGATGGCCTCGCCGCTCTATGGTGAGCGGATCCTGCTCGCGCTCGGACAGGCGCCGCAATCGGCCGCGCTGGCGCAGCGCTACCTCAACGGCCTGGCCTGGGGCATCGCGCCGGCGCTCGGCTTCATCGCGCTGCGCAGCATGATGAGCGCAGTGAACCGGCCGCAGCCGCCGCTGTGGATCACGCTCGCGGCGATTCCGGTCAATGCCGCGCTGGTCTATGCCCTGATCCACGGCCTGTTCGGCCTGCCGGAGCTCGGCCTGTTCGGCGCCGGACTTGCGACCACGATCGTCAATCTCGGCACGTTCATCGCCGTGCTCGCCATCGCAGGGCTGTGCAAGCCGTTTTCGGACTACCGCCCGCTCGCCCGCCTATGGCGGATCGATTGGCCCCTGATGCGCCAGCTGATTGCGATCGGCGCGCCGATCTCGTTTTCGCTGCTGCTGGAATATGGCCTGTTCTCCTCGGCAGCACTGCTGATGGGGTTGATCTCGACCGCCGCGATTGCCGCGCATCAGATCGCGCTGCAGATCACCGCCGTGCTGTTCATGGTGCCGCTCGGCATCGGCATGGCGGCCACCGTGCGGGTCGGCCACGCCTTCGGCCGCGGCGAGCCGGCGGCGGTGAAGCGCGCCGGGCTCGTCGCCGCCGTGCTCGGCATGGCGCTCGTCTCCGCCCTGACGATCGCCATCATCCTCGGCCGCTACCAGCTGGGCCGGCTGTTCTTCGGCAGCGGCGAGGCGAGTGCGGCCACCATCGAGCTGACCGCAACGCTGCTGCTGGTCGGCGCCACCTTCTTCATCGCCGACGGCCTGCAGACCATCATGGGCGGCGCGCTGCGCGGCATCAACGATACGAGAATGACGCTGCTGTTCGCGGCAATCGGCTACTGGGGCATCGCCTTTCCCATCGCCTGGGTACTGGCCTTCAACGTCGGGCTCGGCGCGGTCGGTGTCTGGGTCGGGTTTTCGCTCGGGACGTTCGTTTATGCCGGGCTCTTGATCTTGCGCTTCCGGATGCTGACGCGCAGACTGGCGGGATGAACGGGACCGTCCGCCAAGTCACGCCCGAGGTCGATGCCATCACGCTGCTGGCAGGCGCGCAATTCGTCGACGCGTTTCGCGTCGAGATCGGCGCAGCGACGGTGAATGCCCGCGAGGCCTGCACCCGGATGGTGCTGCATGGACCGCGCTGGATCGACGTGCTGCTGCGCCTGCGCAACATTCTGGTGACGCCGTTCGGGCTGAAGACATCGGGCGAAGGCGCACCGGCTCCGCACGGATTGATCGGCCTGTTTCCGGTGGTCGACGAAACGCCCGAGCGTCTGGTCGCGGGTTTCGATGATTACCACCTCGACTTCCGCATCGTGGTCGATGTTGCAGGAGGTGCCACAAGCCGGCAGGTGACCTCGACCACGCTGGTGCGGACGCATAATCTTCTGGGCCGAACCTACCTCGCCCTCATCACACCCTTCCACAAGCTCGTCGTCCGCGCCATGATGGGGCGCATCGTGGAGCCGGCGCGATGACGCTGTCCGTCGATCTGTTCTTCTCCTTCCGCAGCCCTTTCAGCTATCTGGCGCTGCCGAAGACGCTGAAGCTCGTCGAAGACTACGATCTCGCCGTGAACCTGCGGCCGGTTTACCCGCTCGCGGTCCGCGTGCCCGGCTTCTTCAAAAATGCCAGCCCGAACTTCATTCGCTATGTGGTGCTCGACAGTACGCGCGTGGCGCAGCACGAGGGCATTCCGTTTCGCTTTCCCCGGCCCGATCCGATCGTGCAGGACAAGACGACGTTCGATGTCGCGGCCGAGCAACCCTACATCCACCGCCTGACCCGCCTCGGCGCCATGGCGCAGCTCGAGGGACGCTCGCTCGCATTCACCTCCGCGATCGCGCGCGTGCTGTGGGACGGCTCGGTGGCGGGCTGGAACGAAGGCGATCATCTCGCGCGCGCCGCCGAGAGCGCCGGCTTCGACCTCGCCGCGATGGATGAAGCGATCAGCGCCGACGCGGATCGCTACGAGCAGGTGATCGCCGGAAACGAGAAGGATCACGTCGCCTCCGGCCATTGGGGGGTGCCGACCTTCGTATTCGAGAACGAGCCGTTCTTCGGCCAGGACCGCATCGATCTGTTGCTCTGGCGCATGCAGGGCAAGGGGCTGACGAAGCGCCGGACCGACATTGACGAACACCGCCCGTGTTCAGCCCACCGGCCCCGGGGTCCAATTGTCCCCTGCAAGCGGACTCACTCTCACATCGGGAATGACCCCGAGGTCCATGCTTGGATCGAAATGGCGCATCGTCCGCTCATTGAGGTCAATGATGCGGCCAGGTCTTAGTGGCCCCACGTCATTTATCTTGACGATGACCTTCTTGCCCACGGCTTCGACGAGTGCATATTTCGGCCTCGCGCCAAATTGAACCCCACCGAATTTGCGACGCAAGCTCGTCTTGATCGCAGCCGTCCAGGCAGAGGGATCATAACGCTCGCCGGTGGCTGTCTTCGGACCGCCCTCCTCCTTGCCGGGCTTGAACGGATTGTATGTGGACGCCGCGCCAACGATCGCATCGCCGGAGGCGGCATCGACGACGTCACTTGAGTGATCCCCGCGTGTTTCACTTCGAGCAACGGCAACAGAGAAGGCGAGCGCAACCAGGGCGCCGCAAATTGCGGCGCTCGAGCGGAATAGCATCATAAGTCCTGTGATTTTTTGGATTGTCCGGTTCCAGAACCGCAAACGTGGTCAAGCGAACGCAGAAACGTTCATGAACTTGCGCCAATCGTTTTGCGGATTCGAGCCAACCCCTGGCTACGGAACCGTCGTGGGAACCGGGGTGGTTCTCACGTCGTGTTTTAGCTTCACACCGACTAAGACAGAGATTGCGTCAGCAGCATGACCCGATGGAACCCAGCGCGTGCAGCGTCTCAAGTCGCAGGCAGTCGATCAGAGCAAGCCGCACGACATGCGCATTGCTGTCGAAAGCCGACGTTTACGAGAACGCGCCGAACTCACTCCGCAACGCGCGCGGATTTGTCGGCCGAGGCCTCCGACCATTCGCCGACGACGCGATCGAGGTCGCAGAGATTCTGGTGCATCTGCTCCAGCGAGAAGCCGAGTGCGAAGAAGCGTTCGGCAGTGTCGCCGGGCTGACCGCGGATCAGGCCGTCGTGGCGGACGGCGGCGACCGCTTCGGCGTAGTGCTGAAGCGCGACATGGACGGGATGGATCGGCGGCGCGCCGGCGCCTTCGCGCAAGGCCGCCGCGGCCGACCGCAAGAAGCGTGCTATCACGGCCGAGACTTCCGTCAGCGGAGCTGCGAGCCGCATCTGCACCTCGATCGGCAACGGCACCACGGTGGCGCGGCCGATCATCACGACGTCATGGCGCAGGCGCAGGACGGTGCGCAACAGCGGCCCGGTGTCCGGACCGCTCGACAGCCGTGCGGCGCGCTCGCGCTCGGCTTCAGCGCCGATCGCAGTGAGACCAACCATCGCGATGCCGATCCCGTCCTGGATCCGGTGCAGCGCGTCGTTGTCGCGGCCGCGGGTGAGGCCCGCGAGCAGCTCGGTGAACGCGTCCGCGATCAGCTCAAGCAGGATCGCGGCGCTGGCACGGATCTGCCGCACCGCGCGCGAGGGCAGCACCAGGAACGAGACCAGCAATCCCGTAATGGCGCCGACCGCGACCTCGCTGACGCGATCGATCGCCGAGGTCATGGGATCGGAGTGATGCATGGTCGGAACCAGGAGCACGATCACGGCGGTCACGGTGGCGGCGCTGAGGCTCGGATTGATCGCGGCGATGAAGGCGAGCGGCGCGACCGAGAGCACCAGCAGGCCGAGCAGGCCTGCCTCGCTGGAATAAGGAATCAGGATCGCGATGGCGCCGCCATAGATGGCGCCGCCGATGGTGCCGAGCATGTAGTCGCGCGTCGCCTTCAACGAGCGGCCGACGCTCATCTGGGTCACGATCAGCGAGGTCAGCACCGCCCAAAGCGGCAATAGCAGATGCAGCGCGGTGGCCAGCGCATAGGCCGCGGTCGCGGCCACCGTGACCCGAATCGCCAGCCCGAGCTGCGTCCGCCGCGACCTGATCCGCTCCCACACCTGTCTTGCGAATGCCATCGTCAGACGTCCCAATCTTCTCGGGCCAAGCAAAAGCATGGCTGATGCCCGCGGCCCCAAGGCCGCTTGAAAGGCCAAATCAGCCCGCCTAACTTGCGCGCCAAAACGAGGAAACACGATGGCCCACGAAACCGCAACGCTCGCCGCCTATGTCTTCAACCTGAAATACCAGGATATTCCGGCCGAGGTGCTGGACCGCGCCAAGGTGCTGACGCTGGACTTCCTCGGCAGCGCGATCCGGGCCAGGCGCGAGGCGGAGTCGACCCCGTCGATGCTGAAAATGCTGGAGGCGCTGGCGCTCGACACCAAGGGCGAATCCACCGTGTTCGGCGACTCCAAGACCTGGACGCCCGCGGTCGCGGCACTGCTCAATGGCGCACTCGGCCATTCCCTCGACTTCGACGACACCCACGCGGATTCCTCGCTGCATCCGAGCGCGCCGGTCGTTCCGGCTGCCTTCGCCGTCGGCGAGATGGTCGGCGCATCGGGCCGCGACGTGCTGACCGCGATCGTCGCGGGCTATGAGGTCTGCTGCCGGCTCGGCAACGCACTCGACCCGACCTCGCATTATGCGCGCGGCTTCCACCCGACCGCGACCGCCGGCACCTATGGCGCGGCGGCCGCCGCTGGCAAACTGTTCGGGCTGTCCGAGCAGCAGCTCATCGCCGCCTTCGGTGTCTCCGGCAGCCAGGCCGCCGGCTCGCTGCAATTTTTGGTCAACGGCGCCTGGAACAAGCGCTACCAGGTCGGCGCCGCCGCGATGAACGGCGTGATCGCCGCGACGCTGGCGCGCAACGATTTCGTCGGCGCGACGGAATCAGTTGAGGGCAAGCACGGCCTGCTCGCCGGCTACACCGACGATGCACATCCGGACAAGGCGGTCGCCGAACTCGGCAAGACCTACGAGACCATGAAGATCGGCGTGAAGCCATATCCGAGCTGCCGCTATACCCATGCCGCGATCGATGCGCTGATCGCGATGCGTCGCGAGCACAATCTGACGCCCGACCAGGTCAAGCGCGTCGAGATCGGTTTGCATCGGAACGGCATCACCTTGACCGGCGATGCCGCCACCAAGCGTCATCCGACCTCGATCGTCGGCGGCCAGTTCTCGATGTTCTTCACCGGCGCGCTCGCGCTCGACCAGGGTTCGTTCGGCTGGGACGACTATAACCGCCTCGGCGATGCCGCCATCGACGCGCTCGCCGACAAGTTCGACGTGGTGCAGGACGACCGGCTCGAGATCGGCCGCACCCATCCGTTCGGCGCCCGCGTCAGCATCACGACGGACGATGGTGTGCATGAGCGGCTCTATGCGGACCCGTCCGGCGAGCCGAATTCGTTCCCGGACGCGCAGGCCATGCAGCAGAAATTCCTGACGCTGGCGCGCCCCGTGCTGAACGCGCGCGCGGAGAAATTCGCGGATGCGATCATGACGCTGGAGCGATTCGACCGCGTGGCCAAGGCGACGGAGCTGGGGCGGTAGAAGCGACGGCTCTTTCCTTCCCTTCTCCCCTTGTTGTGGGAGAAGGTGGCGCGAAGCGCCGGATGAGGGGTACGTCTCCGCGCAATCAACTGCATGAGAGGCGTGCGGAGAGAGACCCCTCACCCGTCTCGCCGCTACGCGGCGAGCCACCCTCTCCCACAAGGAGAGGGGGGAAGTAGCGCCAAGCTCTACTTTCAATTCACCTCCGCCAGCTTCCCCTTCTCGCGCGTCGCGGCCACCACATCCCGCACCAGATCGAACACGCCATCGGCCCCCAGCGGCCCGTTCGGTGAGCGACCGAGCCTCACGATCACCAACTTCTCCGACGGGATCATGATCGCGTACTGCCCGATCGTGCCCTTGGCGAAGAAGGCATCGCGCGGCCAGCCGTGCGCGATGCGAAACTTTGCACCAATGCTGTCGCCCTGGTTGGTCCAGAAGCCGGCGCCGATGCCGACCCAGGCATGCGGCGTGGCCGACGCGGAATAATTCACCCAGCCCTCGGGCAGGATACGCTTGCCGCCGGCTATGCCGTCGTTGAGATAGAGCTGGCCGAAGCGCGCCCAGTCACGCGCAGAGGCCAGCATTTCGCCGGAGCCCTCGATCATGCCTGAAGCGTCGAGCTGAAGCGTGACGTTGACCATGCCGAGTGGCGCGAACAATTCGCGGCGTGCGAAGCGGAGCGCATCGGCAGGCTTGCCGCCGGCGGCATCACGCAGCAGATGCGCGAGGACGAGGAAGTTGCCGTCGTGATAATTCCACGCCGTGCCCGGCGCGGTTGCAAGCGGCGCGCGTTCGGCAAAGCTGGCCATATCGTCTTCGGCGTATTTCATGGTGTTGACCGGTTCCAGCGCGGAGCCGAGCGAGGCCTCCAGCGAGCTTCCGAGCGCAATGCCTGCGGTGTGACGCAGCAATTGATCGACGGTGATGGGATGACGCGGATCATCCGGATCTTGCCAGACAGCGACGGGCGCGGGACCGTCGAGCTTCAACTTGCCCTGGCGCACCAGAATGCCTGTCAGCGCTGACATCACCGACTTCGTCATGGAGAAACCGAGCAGTTGCGTCTCCGGCCCGATGCCGTCGGCATAGCGCTCGGCAATGATGCGGCCGGCCTTCATCACGACGATCGCGCGGGTGCGACGATAGGGCGGCTGCGCGGGCTCGGCGAAGGCGCGGTCGAGCGCGGCTGCCAGGCCGTCACTCTGCGGCGGCACGACCCCCGGGCCGGCGATCTCGGGGAGCAGCGCGGGCTGCCTGTCGTCAGGCGGCAACGCGACATCGGCGATCCCCTGCCCGTGCTCGAGCGTGCAACCAAGTCCCTCGCGATAGACGGCATGGCTGCGGCCGATTCCGAACAGGGACACCGTGACATCCTTGCGCGTGCGATCGACACGAAGATCCATCGCCCAGGTGAGCAGACCCGCGCCCGGCATCGCGTCGGTGGTCTCGGCGAGGTCGCGCATGAGATCGAGGCCGGAGACGAATATCTCCGAGCAGAGCGTGTGGGCGATGAAGCCGGCCGCAACCTTCGGCGCGTCGCGGGCGCGTGCGGCGCCGAGCGCGAGGCCGGCACAGGCGATGGTGGTGGTGAGCAGAATGATCTTGCGGCGGCGGGTCACGGGCTTTCTCCGGCTTTGGGGCGAGTGCGGGAGAGCAGGCCGGAGGCGGGCGATACGCGCTCGCCGGATTTGGAAAACGACCTCGTCGAAACTGATCGAGGCTAGTCGATTTCGGAATTCTTACGTGATTTCAAAGGTCTAAAAATCTAGGCCGCATTCACCTTCAGCCGCCGATATTCCGTCGGCGTCACCCCAGTCACCGCCTTGAAAGCGCGATTGAACGGGCCGAGCGACTGGAAGCCGGCATCCATCGCGATTGTGATGACGGGGACCTCGGCCTGGGCGGGATCGGCGAGCGCCGCCTTGGCCTCCTCGATCCGGTGATTGTTCAGGAACACATTGAAGTTGCGATAACCGAGCCGCTGGTTGATCAGCCGGCGCAGCCGGTATTCCGGAATTTTCAGCCGACCCGCCAGCACGCCGATGGTGATGTTCTCCTGACGATAGATCCGCTCGTCCGCCATCAGCCGCATCAGGGCGTCGATGAGTTTTTGATCGGCGGATTCATCGGCCGCAGGCTGACTGAAAACAACCGGCGGGGCGGGCGCCACCGCGGCCGGAAACAGATCCGCTCCATCGATGCGCATCATGGCATAGACGATCGCCGCCACGGTGCAGGCGAGCACGCCGGCATTGATGGTTTCGGCGACATCGCCGACGTGGTGGCCGACGACGGCGATCTGGAGCACCGCGTTCAGCCCGCCATAGAGCGCGATTGCACAGACGACGAAGACACGAGCGCTGCGGCGGCGCTCGACCAGGTCAGCCGGCCAGGAGGCGATCATCTGCCCGACCGCAAGGGCGATGAAACCGAGCACGATCAGATTGACCACCGTCACCGAGAAGCGCACATGGCCGCTGGGTGCAATCCAGACGCAGCCCGCGAAGCTGAAGGCCGTCACCAGCGCCCAGACCCATCCGTGCCACCAGCGGAGGCGAAACTCGTCGTCGAACAGGGAGCGTGTGAACAGCCAGAACACTACGATGGTGCCAGTCGACAACGCGATCAGCGGTGCATGCCAGAGCGCGATCGGCGAGGTGACATCCACCGAATAGCTCACCGCATGCGCGGCCGAGCTGAGCGCGAAGGCGGCGCCGAGGCGGGCTGCCAGCACGTTGCGAAAGTCGTGCAACAGCGACGCCGCCAGCATCAGTAGCAGCGCAACGCTGGCAGCGCGGAAGGCGAGCTCGGTTGCGGCAAGGGTCATCGGCTGGGGCGAACGGGAGTGGTTGGAACCAGCCGAACATCGTTCGTTGGCGTTATTTTTTCAAGGACCATCCTTACTCACAACTGTCAGCGCCCGGTTTCACAGATCGTAGGGTGGGCAAAGCGAAGCGTGCCCACCGCTTCTTCTCGATCAGAGAAAGATGGTGGGCACCGGCGCTAGCGCGCCTTTGCCCACCCTACGGCTCGATGCACCGCTTTCGCGGAGCATGACAGCGGAGTATGTGGAGCGATTGCCCCCGGCGACGGCCCCCGGCCTTTGTCGCGACGGCGACGTCAAATCCTGCTACGATCGCGCTCGCTTAATACGGAAGGAATCCACCATGAGCTGGCAACCCTCGAACGATCCCGTGCTCGGCGATCCCATGTCCTGCGATGCGCTCGATCTCGTCATCGTGCCGCGCACGCGCGATCTCGGCGACGGATTCGCGGTGCGGCGTGCGCTGCCGCATGGCAAGCGGCAGATGGTCGGGCCCTTCATCTTCTTCGATCATTTCGGTCCGGTGCAGTTCGTCTCCGGCAAGGGCATGGACGTGCGGCCGCATCCGCATATCGGACTTGCCACCGTCACCTATCTGTTCGATGGCGCGATCATGCATCGCGACAGCGAGGGCAACGTCCAGGAGATCGCGCCCGGTGCGATGAACCTGATGACGGCCGGGCGCGGCATCGCGCATTCCGAGCGCACGCCCGAAGCGCAGCGCGCCTCGGGCCAGAAAATGCTGGGCCTGCAAAGCTGGATCGCGCTGCCGGCGGGATCGGAAGAGATCGCGCCGTCGTTCCAGCATTACGGCGCCGGCGATTTGCCGATGATCTCCGAGCGCGATTTCACCGCGCGGGTGATCGCAGGCACGTCGTTCGGCATCACGTCGCCTGTGGCGATGGTGTCGCCCTGGTTCTACACCGAGGTCACGGCCGCCGCCGGCGCGAGCGTGCCGCTCGATCCCGATCATGAGGAGCGCGCGATCTATATCGTCGACGGCGAGGTCGAGATCGCAAACGAGCGTTACGAGGCGCCGCGACTGCTGATCTTCCGCCCGGGCGACCGCATCACCGTGAAGGCGCTGAAAGCGACCCGGATGATGTTTCTCGGCGGCGATGCGCTGGAGGGGCCGCGCCACGTCTGGTGGAATTTCGTGTCCTCCAGCAAGGAGCGGATCGAGCAGGCCAAGCAGGACTGGAAAACCGGCCGTTTCGCGGCAGTTCCGCAGGAACATGAGTTCATTCCGCTGCCGGAATAGGCTAACCCGGTTGCCGGCCGTGCTGTCCAGTGCGGCCGGATATCCCGCCTGAAAGCCAAGTCCGCGAAAGCTTTGCCGATGACCACCATGCTCTCCAGCGACCTGCCCCTGACCAAGATCGGACGCGGCAAGGTGCGCGATATCTACGCCGTCGATGACGAGCGCCTGCTGCTCGTCACCACCGACCGCATCAGCGCCTTTGACGTGGTGATGGGCGAGACCATCCCGATGAAGGGCGCGGTGCTGACGCAGATCAGCGCGTTCTGGTTCGGCAAGCTGGAAGGCGTGGTGCCGCATCATATGATCAGCGCCGATACCGACGAGATCATCGCGGCCGTGCCGGCGCTGAAACCGCACCGCGCCGAGATCCTTGGCCGCGCCATGCTGTGCAAGCGCACCACCGTGTTCCCGATCGAGTGCGTGATCCGCGGCTATATCTCGGGCTCGGCCTGGAAGGAGTACGCCGCCAGCGGCACGCTCGCGGGCGAGAAGCTGAAGGCCGGCCTCGTCGAGAGCGAGAAGCTCGAGCCTTCGATCTTCAGCCCGGCGACCAAGGCCGAGACCGGCCATGACGAGAACATCACGATTGCGAAAATGCGCGAGGTCGTCGGCGACGAGGTCGCCTACACGCTGGAGAGCATGACCCGCGCGATCTACACGCTCGGCGAGGAGCTGGCGCGCGAGCAGGGCATCATCATCGCCGACACCAAGTTCGAATTCGGCCAGGACAAGGACGGCCGCATCATCCTGATCGACGAAGTCATGACGCCGGATTCCTCGCGCTTCTGGGCGGTCGATGCCTACAAGCCCGGCCAGCCGCAGGCGAGTTTCGACAAGCAACCCTTGCGCAACCATCTCGACGTCGAGCGCCGTGCCGGCCGCTGGAACGGCGACGCCCCGCCGCCGCCATTGCCGGCAAGCGTGGTGGACGCGACCAGCAAGCGCTATCTGGAGGCGTATCGGCGGGTGACGGGCACGGAGCTGAAGATCTAGGCGCGATACTGCCGCACGCCCCGCCTCGTACGTCGACCGTCATTCACACTTCGCTGTCGTCCCGGACAAGCGTAGCGCAGATCGGGAACCGTCCGACGAGCAGAGAATTCGGATTTAAGTGGAGCTCGTCCTTAGGGCGGCGCTTTGGCCCCATCTGGGCTGCGATCTCGACTCCATTGATCCAGATCAAACCGGGAGCCAACGATAACAGGAAGCTGATCACCTCGGCTTGATACAACAACGAGGGAGATTGCCATGAGGCTGGTCGGCATCAAGCGAACGCTACTTTTTGCAGCCTTTCTGGGCTGCGGAATTTTCGGCTTAACCGAATGGTCGAACGACGCCGGCACTGTGTTCGGCGTTTCAAGCGCCGAAGCCAGGGTCGGTCGGCCGGCAACTCCCGCGAGCGTTGCCGGCGTTGCACGCCGAACCACGCGGCGCGCGGTCGTCGGTGGCGCGGCTGTGGGTGCGGCAGCTGCCGGCGCAGCATGCGTCCGCGTCTATGTGAACGGCGCCTACGTGTGCCGCTGATGCCTTCGCGCCGGCGATTCCAATCGCCGGCGCGGGACCCTCGATTGCCGGTCAGATCCCAGCCATCATCACGTATTTGATCTCGACATATTCTTCCATGCCGTGACGTGAGCCCTCGCGCCCCAGGCCGCTTTCCTTGACGCCGCCGAAGGGCGCGACTTCCGTGGTGATCAGACCGGTGTTGACGCCGACCATGCCGCACTCCAGCGCTTCGGCGACGCGCCAGACGCGGCCGAGATCGCGGGAGTAGAAATACGAGGCCAGGCCGAACGGCGAGGCGTTGCACATCGCGACCACATCGGCTTCGTCCTTGAAGCGGATCACCGGCGCCAGCGGGCCGAAGGTTTCCTCCTGCGACACCAGCGAGTCCGACTTGACGTCGGCCAGCACGGTGGGCTCGAAGAACGAGCGGCCGAGCTCGCTGCGCTTGCCGCCGGTCACGACCTTGGCGCCGCGCTTCACCGCATCAGCAATGTGGCGCTCGACCTTGTCGACCGCCTTCATGTTGATCAGCGGGCCCTGCGTGACGCCGCTCTCGGTGCCGTCGCCGATCTTCATCGCGGCGACCTTCTTCGAGAGCTTCTGCACGAACTCGTCGTAGATCTTGTCCTGGGCGTAGAGGCGGTTGGCGCAGACGCAGGTCTGACCCATGTTGCGATATTTCGAGACGATCGCGCCTTCGACCGCAGCGTCGATATCGGCGTCGTCGAACACCACGAAGGGCGCATTGCCGCCGAGCTCGAGGCCAAGCCGCTTCACGCCGACGGAGGCCTGCTGGTAGAGGATCTTGCCGACCGCGGTCGAGCCGGTGAAGCCGACGAAGCGCACTGCCGGATGCTCGCACAGCACCTTGCCGATCGGCGGGGCGTCCCCGGTGATGATGTTGAGCACGCCCTTGGGGATTCCGGCCTTCTCGGCAAGCACGGCCAGCGCCAGCGCCGACAGCGGCGTCTCGTTGGCAGGCTTGAGCACCACGGTGCAACCGGCGGCGAGCGCCGGGGAGACCTTGCGGGTGATCATCGAGTTCGGGAAATTCCATGGCGTGATCGCGCCGCAGACGCCGATCGGCTGCTTGATCGCGAGCAGCCGCGCGTCGGGCCGCTGCGTCGGAATGGTCTCGCCGTAGACGCGCCTCGCTTCCTCGGCGAAGAACTCGATATAGGCCGCACCGATATCGACCTCGCCGAGCGCTTCCGAGAGCGGCTTGCCCTGCTCGGAGGTCAGGATCAGCGCGAGATCCTCGCGGTTGGCGATGATCAGCTCGAACCATTTGCGCAGGATGTTGGAGCGCTGCTTGGCGGTGTGCTTGGCCCAGGCCGGAAAGGCACGCTGAGCGGCCTCGACCGCCTTGGTGGTATCGTCGGCACCGAGCTGCGGCACTTTTGCAAGCTCGACGCCGGTCGCGGGATTGTTCACCGCGAAGACCGGCGTGCCGACCCAGTTGCCGTCGATGTAGCAGGCCTCCTTCAGGAGCGAGGGGTCTTTCAACCGGTCGCGCAGGGTGGCGGTGGCTTGCGTGGCGCGTGCGGCAGCGGGCGGGGTCATGGCGTTACTCCTCGAACGATCATTTCGGGGCGATCGGATCGGCCGGAATATAGGGACAAGCAGCGCGCAATGCACCGTCCCACAACGCACATCTGATGGGAGCTAAACCGGCAGCGGCCTTAGGCCGCGCCGCTCATATAGGTCTCGCGGCGACCGATCATGCGTTCGGCCGCGGCCTTGGCGTCGGCCTTCGACGAGGTTGCGCAGGTACGGTATTCGAGATCGGGAACGTCGGACGGGTTGCGGCGGCCGAACCAGTTCTTGGAGCCCACCGGCAGCAGCGCCAGCGCCTGCGCCAGATTGTCGACTGCACCGAAGGAATAGAGCGCGCCGGTCCCGGCGATCCGCACCTCGTAGATCCCTGGCGAGATCGGCGCCTCCAGGTTCTCGCCCCGTCCGGGACGGGGATAGCGCTTCCATTCGCTCCAGGTCGAAATCATCTGAGGTCCCCCCTCGCGGCCGCTCGGCGACCGCCAAATTTGCATCAAGTCTTAACGTCGGCCGTCGATTGGCCGAGTGCTGAACGCCGCAACGCACAAAATGTTTCAAGTGCTTCAAACACAGGAATCATATCGCCAGCACCCATTCACGGTCACGGCGAGATGCGGTCATCCACCGCAGATTGTGACGGAGTGTTGCCGGTCGGCCTGCTTGTCGTCCTGCGTGGGGCACGGACCGTCAAGTCACGACATCGCGACCGCCGCGGGCATCTCGACGCGCTTGCCGCGCGGAGCGTGTGGGAGGACAATCAATCACTTCCAACAATAATCAAACCGGAGGAAACGCGCATGCAAAGCAAAACCGAGATCGACGAGATTCTCCGTCAGAAGAGCGACGCCAAGGAGATCCCCGGCGTCGTCGCCATCGCCGCCAGCGGTAACGACGTGCTGTATCAGGGCGCGTTCGGCAAGCGCGACCTGTCCAAGCCGGATGCGATGACAGCGGACAGCGTGTTCTGGATCGCCTCGATGACCAAGGCGGTGACGTCGGCGGGCGCGATGCAGCTGGTCGAGCAGGGCAAGCTGTCGCTGGATGCGCCGATCGGCGAGGTGCTGCCCGATCTCGCCAATCCGCAAGTGCTCGAAGGTTTTGATGCCGAGGGCGAACCAAAACTGCGGCCGGCGAAGGGCGCAATCACGCTGCGCCATCTCATGACCCACACTGCCGGGTTTGCCTACAACGTGTGGAACGGCGATTGCGCGCAATATCTGGAGAAGACCGGAACGCCGAACATCTTCTCCTGCCAAAATGTTGCGCTGAAGACGCCGATCATGTCCGATCCCGGCACGCGCTGGGAATATGGCATCAACATCGACTTCGTCGGCAAGGCGGTGGAAGCCGTGAGCGGCAAACGTCTCGATGCTTACTTGCGCGATCACGTGTTCACACCGCTCGGCATGAACGACACCGCCTTCAAGATCACCGACGACATGCGCCAGCGCCTGGTCGCCACGCACGCACGCGGCGAGGATGGATCGCTGGCGCCGATTCCGTTCGAGATCGAACAGAATCCGGAATTCCACATGGGCGGCGGCGGCCTCTACGGCACGGCCGGCGACTACATCAAGTTCACCCAGATGATCCTCAACAAGGGCCGCGGCAACGGCAACCAGGTGCTGAAGCCCGAGACGGTCGCGCTGATGGGCCAGAACCACATCGGTGATCTCACGATTGGCAAGATGACGACAGTGGCGCCCATGTACACCAACGACGTCGATCTCTTCCCCGACATCGTGAAGAAGTGGGGGCTCTCCTTCCTGATCAACACCGCCAAGACGCCAGAAGGCCGCAGCGCCGGCAGCCTCGCCTGGGCCGGTCTTGCCAACACCTATTTCTGGATCGACCCGGCACGCGATGTTTCCGGCGTCATCCTGATGCAGGTGTTGCCGTTCGTCGACGCCAAGTGCCTGCAGGCTTTCGCGGGCTTCGAGCGTGGCATCTATGCCGGGCTCGACGCGGGCAGCGGGAAGAAGGCGGCCTAACCCCTTAGTATGAGGCGCGCAGCGTCGCGCGCCTTCGCGGCAACGGATAACCTCGTGCTCGAAAGCTCAGCTTCGGGCACGAGGCACCAGCTTTGAGGAGACGAACTTGGCGGACGATCTGGCAGATAAAGCCGACAGCTACGTTTGCGGCATCTCGGACACGCCGCTGCTCGGCGACACCATTGGCCGCAGCCTCGACCGCGCCGTGCGGCGCTGGGGCGATCGCGAGGCATTGGTCTCGCCCAGCCACGGCGTCAGATGGAACTGGCGGGAATTCGCCGAGCGGGTCGACGCGCTCGCCGCCGGCTTTCTCGCGCTCGGGCTCGAACGCGGGGAGCGGATCGGCATCTGGTCGCTGAACCGGCCGGAATGGACGCTGACCCAATTCGCCGCCGCCAAAGCTGGCCTGATCCTGGTGACGATCAATCCGGCCTACCGCCTCAGCGAGCTCGAATTCGCCCTGAAGAAGGTCGGCTGCGCTGCAATCGTCACGGCAACCGCGTTCAAGACCAGCAACTACATGGACATGCTCAACACGCTGTTGCCGGAGCTGGCGGGCGCAAAGCCCGGACAGTTGCAAGCGGCGCGACTGCCGGCCTTGCGGATGGTGATCCAGATCGGCGGCCCGGCGGCCTCAGGCACTGTCGCGTTCGAGGAGGTCGCGCGCATGGGCCGAGCGGAGCATCGCGAAAAACTTGCCGCGCTCGGTGCTGCGCTCCAGTTCGACGACCCCGTCAACATCCAGTTCACCAGCGGCACCACGGGATCGCCAAAGGGCGTCACGCTGACCCACCACAATATCCTCAACAACGGCTATTTCACGGGACGCGCGATGCGGCTGACGGAGCAGGATCGCATCTGCATTCCGGTGCCGCTCTATCATTGCTTCGGCATGGTGATGGGCAACCTTGCCTCGGTCACGCTCGGCACAACCATGGTCTACCCGGGCGAGGGCTTTGATCCGCTCGCGACGCTGCGTGCGGTCGAGCAGGAGAAATGCACCGCGCTGTATGGCGTGCCGACCATGTTCATCGCGGAGCTCGATCACCCCGAATTCAAGAATTTCAATTTGAAATCACTGCGCACCGGCATCATGGCCGGCGCGCCCTGCCCGATCGAGGTGATGAAGCGCGTCAACACCGAGATGAACATGCGCGAGGTCACCATCGCCTATGGCATGACCGAGACCAGCCCGGTGAGCTTCCAGAGCGCGACTGACGATCCGCTCGAACGGCGCGTCTCCACGGTCGGCCGCATTCACCCGCACGTCGAGGTCAAGGTCGTCGATCTCGAAGGCAGGATCGTGAAGCGGGGCGAACGCGGCGAGCTCTGCACCCGCGGCTATAGCGTCATGCTCGGCTATTGGGAGGAGAAGGAAAAAACGTCCGACGTGCTCGACGCCAATGGCTGGATGCACACCGGCGACCTCGCCACCATCGATGCCGCCGGCTATTGCAACATCGTCGGCCGCATCAAGGACATGGTGATCCGCGGTGGCGAGAACCTTTACCCGCGCGAGATCGAGGAGTTTTTATACCGTCACCCCAAGATCCAGGACGTGCAGATCTTTGGCGTCGCCGACACCCGCTACGGCGAGGAGCTCTGCGCCTGGATCCGCGTCAGGCCGGGCGAGACGCTGACGGCTGAGGAGGTCCGCGCCTTCTGCGACGGCCAGATCGCCCACAACAAGATCCCGCGCTACGTCGAGTTCGTCGATGAATTCCCGATGACGGTCACGGGCAAGATCCAGAAATTCGTGATGCGCGATGCCGTTGAGGAGCGGCTGGGACTGAAAGCGGCGAAGACAGCGTGAGGGACTGAGTACCCTTTCCGCACGACGGCTGTCATTCCCCGCGCAAGCGGGGAATCCAGTACACTGCGGCTTCTCGATTCAATCACAACCGCCTCTGGAATACTGGATCGCCCGGTCGAGCCGGGCGATGACAGCGAGGCTGGTGCGCGACTTCCCTAAACCGTCAGCCCGCGCTGCTGGGCCAGCTCCCTCAGCGACACAAGCGGACGCGCACCGATGTGCTGGATCACTTCGGCGGCCGCGAGCGCGCCGAGCTCGCCGCACTGCTTGTGCGCGAGGTTACGTGAAAGGCCGTAGAGGAAGCCCGCTGCGAAGAGATCGCCGGCGCCGGTCGTGTCCACCAGTTTCGTGACCGGCGAGGCCGGGGCTGCGACGGCGTCGGTCGGTGTCACCACGACGCAGCCCTTCTCGCTGCGGGTGACCACGCCGAGATTGACGTCGTTGCGCAGCTGCTTCAGGGCGGTGTCGAAATCCGAGGTCATGTAGAGCGAATGCAGCTCGGATTCGTTGGCAAAGACGATGTCGACGGTGCCGTTGCGCATCAGCGCGAGAAACTCGTCGCGATAGCGGTCGACGCAGAAGGAATCCGACAGCGTCAGCGCCACCTTGCGCTTGGCATCATGGGCGATCTTGGCCGCCTTGACGAAGGCGTCCTTGGCGTTCTTGGGGTCCCAGAGATAACCCTCGAGATAGACGATGCCGGCGCCGGCGATCTCGGCCGGATCGATGTCGGCGGGCGAAAGATCCTGCGCGGCGCCGAGATAGGTGTTCATGGTGCGCTCGCCGTCACCGGTGACCAGGATGTAGGAACAGCCGGTGGCGGGGCCGTCCTGCGCGGCGGGCGTGTTGAAGGCGACGCCGGCAGCGCGGATGTCATGGACATAGAGCTTGCCGATCTGGTCATCCTTGACCTTGCCGACATAGGCGGCGCGCGCCCCCAGGCTGCCGATGCCGACGATGGTGTTGGCCGCCGAGCCGCCCGAGACCTCCGTCGCCGGACCCATGTCCTTGTAAATGGCGGCGGCGCGAGCCTCGTCGATCAGGGACATGCTGCCCTTGGTCATGCCGTGCTTGGCCAAAAAGGCCTCGTCGGTCCTGACCAGCACGTCGAACAGCGCGTTGCCGATCCCGAGAACGTCATATTTCACGTCAGCCATTCACCTTGATCCTGTTTGGCGGATTGCGATCCCTGCGGAAATCCGCTTCCTGTCATCCCGAAATCTGGCTCGCGGCCTATCACGACCGGGCCTGCGCGAGCAAGCAACGGTATGATAAAGAGCCGATGATCCGCTCCTTCCTGACCGTCTCGACGGGAACACTGGCCTCGCGGCTGCTGGGCTTTGCCCGCGATTCCCTGATCGCGGCGCTGCTCGGCACCGGCGCCGTGGCGGATGCATTCCTGGCTGCCTTCCAGCTGGTCAATGTGGTGCGCCGCCTGCTCAGCGAAGGCGCGCTGAACGCGGCGTTGGTCCCGGCCTGGCTGCGCATCCGTGACCGCGACGGCCCGGCGGCTGCGGCGGCGTTCGCCGGACGCGTGCTCGGCACGGTCAGTGCGGCGCTGATTGCGATCTCGCTCGGCATTGCCGTGCTGATGCCGCTGATCATGACGGTCATCGCGCCCGGCTTTCTCGGTACCGGCACGCTCGATCTCGCGGTCCAGAACGCGCGGCTGATGCTGCCTTATCTCGCCTTCGCCGGTCCCGTCACCGTGCTGATGGGCCTGCTGAATGCGCAAGGGCGATTTGCGCTCACCGCGTTCTCGCCGCTGCTGTTCAACATCGCGCTGATCGCCGCGATCGCTTTGCTCCTGGTCTGGCACGCCGACGCCGGCTTCGCCGCGTGGCTGCTGGCGGCCACCGTTGGCATCGCCGGCTTGCTGCAACTCCTGATGCTGCTGTCGCAGCGCAGTGCGCGCCTTGCCACGCCTCTGCGCGTCAGTTTCGACAAGGAGATGCGCAGCTTCTTCGCCAAGGCGATCCCCGGCATGATCGCAAGCTCGGGACCGCAATGGCTGATGGTCGCGGGCGCGATCATCGCATCGGCGACGCCGTCCGCGGTGTCCTGGCTCTATTTCGCCAACCGCCTGATCGAGCTGCCGCTCGGCATCGTCGGCGTCGCCATGGGCACCGTGCTGGTGCCGGAGCTGACGCGCGCGGTGAGTGGCGGCGACCGTGATACGGTGGCGCATGCACAATCGCGCGCGCTGGAGCTTGCGACCGGGCTGGCACTCCCCGCCATGCTCGGCCTGATCGTGCTGGCCGAGCCGATCGTGCGGCTGTTGTTCGAGCATGGCGCTTTCGGCGCCGGGGACAGCATGGCGACCGCGCACGCGCTGATGTGGCTGGCACTGGGTCTGCCGGCCCATGTGCTGATCAAGGCGCTGTCGCCGGCCTTCTATGCCCGCAGCGACACGATGACGCCGCTCAGGGCCACCGCCATAGGCATTGCGGTCGCGGTCGTGCTTGCCGTGCTGCTCGGCCATTTCTTTGGCGCCAGCGGGATCGCGGCGAGCATCGCGGCCGGCGCCTGGAGTGGCGCGCTCTCGCTGCTTCGGAAGGGCACCAGGGAGTTCGGCTTCTCGGTCGACACTGCTGCCCGCAACCGGCTGCCGCGGATCGTGCTCGCCGCAGCCGTCATGGGCGCCCTGCTCTGGCTGACCACGGGCCTTGTGCCTTCAGACGCGCATGGCCTCGTCCGCTTCGTAGCGCTGGGCCTGCAGATCGGGGCCGGCATCGCGGTCTATGGCCTGCTGCTGCAGATCCTGGGCGCGGCCTCGTGGCGCGAGGCGGCTGCCGCCTTGAAGCGGCCCGTCTGAACGGGCTGCGCTTGCGAATTGCCCTTGACGGGGCAGCGCCGCTGTTGGAAACGACGGCCGAATACCTATGGGAAGGCTTACCATGCCATTCGTTGAACGGGTCTTTTCGGGCGTCCAGCCGACGGGCAATCTGCATCTCGGCAATTACCTCGGCGCCATCGTCAACTTCGTGAAGATGCAGGAAACCCACAACTGCATCTATTGCGTCGTCGACATGCACGCGATCACGCAAGGGGTGGACGTCTGGGGCGGGCCGGCCGAGCTCGCGCGCAACACCCGCGAGGTGACCGCAGCGTTCATCGCGAGCGGCATCGATCCCAAGAAGCACATCGTGTTCAACCAGAGCCAGGTCTCCGGCCATGCCGAGCTCGCCTGGATCTTCAACTGCGTCGCGCGCATGGGCTGGCTCGGCCGCATGACCCAGTTCAAGGAGAAGGCCGGCAAGGACCGCGAGAACGCCTCCGTCGGCCTGTTCGACTATCCCGTGCTGATGGCGGCCGACATCCTGCTCTATCGCGCCACCCATGTGCCGGTCGGCGAGGACCAGAAGCAGCATCTCGAGCTCTCGCGCGACATCGCGCAGAAGTTCAACAACGACTTTGGCGACTCGATCCGCAACCTCGGGGCCAATGACGGGCTGTTCTTCCCGCTGCCGGAGCCCCTGATCACGGGCCCCGCGACGCGGGTGATGAGCCTGCGCGACGGCACCAAGAAGATGTCGAAGTCCGATGCGTCGGACAATTCGCGCATCAATCTGACCGACGATGCCGACACCATCGCGCAGAAGATCCGCAAGGCGAAGACCGATCCGGAGCCGTTGCCGTCAGAGGAGAAGGGCCTGGAAGCCCGTCCCGAGGCCGACAACCTCGTCGGCATCTTCGCCGCGCTCTCCGGCCGCCCCAAGGCGGACGTGCTGCGCGAATTCGGCGGCGGCCAGTTCTCCAGCTTCAAGAACGCGCTGGCGGAGCTGTGCGTCACCAAGCTGGCGCCGATCGCCGGCGAGATGAAGCGCCTCGTCGCCGACCCCGGCCATATCGATTCGATCCTGAATGAAGGTTCCGACCGGGCCCGCGCCATCGCCGACGAGACGATGAAGCTCTCCAAGGACATCGTCGGCTTCATCCGCCGGCGATAGAGACGGTCGGCGCAGTGCGCCGGCCGCATCTCCTCTCCCCAACCCTGCGGGAGTGTGGCAGCATGCCGGCCGTGCACATGCCGGGAGATGCATGACCAGCAAGCGCCTTTGCTTCGAGCCGGGTCACAAGCCCAAATGCCTCGTCGTCGTCGACGACACCGCCGAATGGGATCGCGCGGTCTACTATGCCAGCCGTTGGGCGATCCGCGCCGGCGGCGGCGTAGTGATGCTGCGCATCATCGAACCCGAACAGCAGAGCCAGGAATGGCTGGGGGTCGCCGACATCATGCGCGCCGAAGCGCAGGAAGCGGCGGAGGCCGCGCTCGACCGTGCCGCCGGCCGCGCCAACGGCATCGCCGCAATCACCCCGGAGCGGGTGATCCGCGAGGGTGTGCCGATGGAGCAACTGCTGGCGGTGATCGACGAGGACCCTGATATCGCCATGCTGGTGCTCGCCGCCAATCCGGGCGCGGAAGGGCCTGGCCCCCTGGTCGCGCTGCTGGCCCACGCGGTCGGAACCTTCCCGATTCCCGTGACCATCATTTCCGGCGCGCTCAGCGACCAAAGCGTGGATTCGCTATCGTAGGCTGCTGCTCTTCTTACCATCCCCTGGAGGGGGAGGGTCGCTACGCATGCAGCGAAGCGGAATGCGTAGCGGGGTGGGGTGACGGTCTGTCCACCTCGCACACTGCCCGTGTTGAGAGATCACCCCACCCCGCTCGCGCTGCGCGCGATCGACCCTCCCCCTCCAGGGGAGGGTAAAGCGAAGCCAACCCTCTGAAATTCATAGACTAATATCTCACATCCCCTTGATCGTGCGTTCTCCGTCGCCATCTGCTAGTGGATAAAGCACGCGCCGGCCTTGAACCGGCGACGTCTGGAGAAAACCATGTTCATTCAAACCGAAGCCACCCCCAATCCCGCCACGCTGAAGTTCATTCCGGGCCGCGTCGTGGTCGACGGCAGCCCGATGGAATTTGCGAGCCGCGAAGCCGCCGCCCGCTCGCCGCTGGCCGAAAAGCTGTTCGAGGTGCCCGGCGTCACCGGCGTGTTCTACGGATCGGACTTCATCACCGTGACCAAGGCGAACGGTGAATGGCAGCAGCTCAAGCCCGCGATCCTCGGCGCCATCATGGAGCATTACATGTCCGGCGCGCCGCTGCTCGCCGGAGGCGAAGCGCACAGCGATGCCGATCTCGACGACGAGGACGAGTTCTTCGACGAGGCCGATGCCGAAACGGTCGACATGATCAAGGACCTGATCGAGACCCGCGTGCGGCCGGCGGTGGCCAATGACGGCGGCGACATCACCTTCCGCGGCTTCAAGGACGGCATCGTCTATCTTAACATGAAGGGCGCCTGCTCCGGCTGCCCGTCATCGACCGCGACCCTCCAGCACGGCATCCAGAACCTGCTGAAGCACTTCGTGCCCGACGTGGTCGAAGTCCGGCCGATGTAAGCGCGGCATCGTAGGTGCCGTAGGGTGGGCAAAGCGAAGCGTGCCCACCATTTCCGCCATAAGGTAAAGGTGGTGGGCACGGCGCAAGTGCGCCTTTGCCCACCCTACGAAGTAAGTCATATCGGAGGCCTGCAAATCGTGCGTGACGAATGGCGTATCGGCGACTGGTTCGCTAGACTGTTCGCCATTCACCACTCGCCATTCGCTTGTCCATGCTGATCCTCGCCATCGATACCGCGCTCGACGCCTGCTCCGTCGCCGTACTCGACACCGAAACGGCCGAGCTCGTTGCGCAGGAGCAGCTTCTGATGAAGCGCGGCCACGCCGAGGCGCTGATGCCGATGATTGCGCGCGTCATGCAATCGGCCAATCTCGCCTTCACCTCGCTCGACCGCATCGCGGTCACTATCGGCCCCGGAAGCTTCACCGGCCTGCGCGTCGGCATTTCGGCGGCGCGCGGCCTTGCGCTTGCGGCCGAGCGGCCGGCGATCGGCCTGACCACCTTGTCGGCCTATGCCGCCGCCATCGTCGGCCAGAGCAAATCGGCACCCGTGATCTCTGCAATCGACGCGCGGCACGACCACGTCTATTTCCAGATCGTCGCCGGCGACGGCAGCCAGCTGGTGCGGCCGAGCGTCGCTCCCATCGACGAGGCGATCGCGGCCTCGCAATTCGGCCCGCCGCATCTGGTCGGCAATGCAGCAAACATCCTCGCCGACCGCTGGCCGAAGGATGTCCCGCAGCCGGTCGCGGTCGACGCGCAGCCCGCGCCCGATATCGGCTGGGTCGCATGGCTCGGCGCTGCCGCCGATCCCACGACGAATCCGGCGCGGCCGTTCTATCTGAAGGCGCCCGATGCCAAGCCGGCGGCACAGCCGCCATTTGCAGCACAAGCCGCGACCCCATGATGAGATGGCTGTCGGAATGGTGGCGCGGCGGCACCGCCGCCGTCGAGCCCGCATCCGTGCGTGACGCCGCTCAGCTAGCGCAGCTTCATGGCGCCTCCTTCGCGCGCGGCTGGGGCGAGGGCGAATTCGAGAGCATGCTCAGTGAGCGCAACACGCTGGTGCACCGGTTGCGCCTCGGCCGCAGGACCGTCGGATTCGCGGTGTCGCGGATCGGGGCGGATGAAGCGGAAATCCTCTCGATCGCGGTGGACGAGGCCTATCGCGGCCGCGGTCTCTCCCGCACGCTGCTGATGACCCATCTCGGCCACCTCGCGGGGCGCGGCGTGCGCACAATATTTCTCGAAGTTGAGGAAAATAACCAGCCGGCGCGGCGACTCTACGAGAGGGCCGGATTCGTGGTGGTCGGGCGCCGCGAACGCTACTATAAGCAGGCGAACGGGGAACAATTGAACGCCCTTCTGATGCGACGTGACTTGTCGTAACATTGGTGGCAGAAAGCGCCCCCGCCAGGCAGACAAACTATGACCGCACTGAAACCTTCTTCCGCGTCCAAGGCGTCCGGCATCGAGGCGCGCTGTGCCGCCACCGGCATGCGCATGACCGAGCAGCGCCGTGTCATCGCCCGCGTGCTCGCGGAGGCGATCGATCATCCCGATGTCGAGGAACTGTACCGTCGCTGCGTTGCCGTCGACGACAAGATCTCGATTTCGACCGTGTATCGCACCGTCAAGCTGTTCGAGGATGCCGGCATCATCGAGCGCCATGATTTCCGCGAGGGCCGCGCGCGCTACGAGCAGATGCGCGACAGCCATCACGATCACCTCATCAATCTGCGCGACGGCAAGGTGATCGAGTTCACCTCCGAGGAGATCGAGAAGCTGCAGGCGGAAATCGCCCGCAAGCTCGGCTACCGGCTGGTCGATCACCGGCTCGAGCTCTATTGCGTCCCGCTCGACGACGACAAGCCGACGTCTTGAGTGGCATGATCTCCGCGCAAACGCGTTTCGCGTTTGTTGCGCGGGAAAACCGCTACACACTTTTCCGGATCATGCCTTAGTGCCGATAGACCTCATCATCTTCGATTGCGACGGTGTACTCGTGGACAGCGAGGTGATCTCCTGTCGCGCCCATGCCGATGTGCTGACGCGGCACGGCTATCCGATCACCTCGGAGCAGGTGTTCGAACGTTTCCTCGGCCGCTCAACGCGGCAGGCCAATCTGGAGATCGAGACCGAGCTTGGCCGCAAGCTGCCCGAGGCCTATCACGGCGATCTGCAGGACGAGCTGTTCCGCTCGTTCGAGGCCGACCTCGAGGCGATCCGCGGCATTCGCGATGTGCTTGATGTCGTCACGCAAGCCGTCTGCGTCGCCTCTAGCGGCTCGCATCAGCGCATGCGCGTGAGCCTGGGAAGCACCGGCCTCTACGAACGTCTCGCGCCAAATATCTTCTCGGCCTCGCAGGTGAGGAACGGCAAGCCGGCGCCGGACCTGTTCCTGTTCGCGGCGAACGAAATGGGCCTGCCGCCCGAGCGCTGTGTCGTGATCGAGGACAGCCTGGCCGGAATTGCCGGCGCCCGGGCCGCCGGCATGACGGTGTTCGGCTTTTACGGGGGCAGCCACTGCGGGGAGGGCCATGCCGAGACCCTGCGTCAGGCCGGCGCTGACTTGACCTTTGCCGACATGCATCAATTGCCGGAGTTGGTCCGGCGGGTCGGCGCGGATGTCCTGGCGGGCTGAGGGGCTTCTTCCCGGTCATTCCGGAGCACGCGCGGAGGCGTGAACCCGGAATCTCGCCCAAAACCTACCGGATCCCGGGTTCGCGACTGCGTCGCGCCCCGGAATAACGGCTCAAGAGGCTCCATTCGCTGGATTTTCGTCCCTCCAACCTATATTTGAAGGCCGTCCTCCACCTCCATTCCAGGTTCCATGACGCCGCCGCGCAAGCTGCACATCAAATCATATGGCTGCCAGATGAACGTCTACGATGCCCAGCGCATGGTGGACACGCTGGCTCCGGAAGGATTCGTTGAGACGGCCAGCGCTGAAGACGCCGACCTCGTCATCCTCAACACCTGCCACATCCGCGAGAAGGCGTCCGAAAAGGTCTATTCGGAGCTGGGCCGATTGCGCGTCGCCAAGGACGAGGCTGCGCGCGGCGGGCGAGCGATGCAGATCGCGGTTGCCGGCTGCGTCGCGCAGGCCGAGGGCGAGGAGATCGTGCGCCGCGCGCCTGTCGTGGATGTCGTGGTCGGACCGCAGAGCTA
This sequence comes from Bradyrhizobium sp. ERR14, assembly GCF_014198235.1. NCBI lineage: Bacteria > Pseudomonadati > Pseudomonadota > Alphaproteobacteria > Hyphomicrobiales > Nitrobacteraceae > Bradyrhizobium > Bradyrhizobium sp. ERR14. The sequence continues at coordinate 303,152 of NZ_JACIHD010000003.1, forward strand.
TCATCACCTGCCGGAGCTGCTGAAGCGCGCCGGCAACGAAGGCCGCGCGATCGAGACCGAGTTTCCGGCCCAGGACAAGTTCGGCTTCCTGGCTCAACCCAAGCCCGACGCGATCCGGGCGCGCGGCATTTCCGCTTTCGTCACGGTGCAGGAAGGTTGCGACAAGTTCTGCACCTTCTGCGTCGTGCCCTACACGCGCGGCTCGGAAGTCTCGCGCCCTGTCGCCAAGATCGTCGACGATGTGAAGCGGCTCGCCGACAACGGCGTGCGCGAGCTGACGCTGATCGGGCAGAACGTCAACGCCTATCATGGCGAGGGACCAGACGGGAAAACCTGGCCGCTCGGCAGGCTGCTCGAGCATCTGGCGACAATTCCCGGCATCGCGCGGCTGCGCTATTCGACCAGCCACCCCCGCGACGTCGACGACAGCCTGATTGCCGCCCATCGCGATCTCGGTGCCCTGATGCCGTTCGTGCACCTGCCGGTGCAATCGGGTTCGGACCGCATTCTGGCGGCCATGAACCGGAAACATACCGCCGATGATTATCGGCGGGTCATCGACCGTTTCCGCGCCGCGCGGCAAGACATTGCTTTTTCATCAGATTTTATCGTGGGTTTCCCCGGCGAGGACGAGCAAGATTTTCTCGCCACCCTCGCGCTTGTCACGCAAATCGGCTACGCTGCGGCTTATTCGTTCAAATACTCCGCCCGGCCGGGAACGCCGGCCGCGGACATGCAGGAGACGGTGTCCCCCGCCGAGATGGACCAGCGATTGGAGCGGATCCAGGAACTGATCGACAGCCAGCAATCGGCCTTCAACAAGGCCGCGATTGGCTCAACGGTCGATGTGCTGTTCGAGCGTCCGGCCCGCAAGGACGGCCAGATCGTCGGCCGCACCGCATTCCTGCAGCCCGCCCATGTGATGGCCTCGCCCGACATCATCGGACACATCCTGCCTGTCAGGATCGACAGCCTCGAACGCTACAGCTTTCTCGGTGAGCTCGTGACGCCGCGTGGGGCGCACGAGCCCGCTTTATCGCCAGCCATCGGAGCCTGAACCCTTGCCAAAAAGCGCATCGGATTCGTCTTCTCTCGCTCCCAGCCGCAAATTTGACCGCGACATGCAAGTTCCGCCCGAGACCCAGGTCGTCATCGACTTCGACGACAACCGCGCCGCTTCCGCGCTGGTCGGCCCCTACGGCCAGCATCTGGCGCAGATCGAGCGGCGGCTCGGCGTCGTCGTCGATTCCAAGGGCAACCACATCACGATCGGCGGCACGCGCGACGGCTGCGACGCCGCACGCCGCGTGCTGGAGATGCTCTACGCGCAGGCCGTGAAGGGGCAGGATCTGGACCAGGGCGAGGTCGAGGGCGCGATCCGCGCGGTCATCGCGCAAGGCTCGCTGTTCGAGTTCGACGCCAAATCGGCCAAAGGGGCGACCTTCGACAGCATCAATCTGCGCAAGCGTCCGGTGCGCGCGCGCACCGCCGCCCAGGACTCCTATATCCGCGCGCTGAAGCGCCACGAGCTCGTGTTCGGCATCGGCCCGGCCGGCACCGGCAAGACCTGGCTCGCGGTCGCACATGCCGCGCAGCTGTTCGAGCGCAAGGAGGTCGACAAGATCATCCTGTCGCGGCCGGCGGTGGAAGCCGGCGAGCGGCTCGGCTTCCTGCCCGGTGATCTCCGCGAGAAGGTCGATCCTTATCTCCGCCCGATCTACGACGCGCTCTACGACCTCATGGATGCGCGCATCGTCGAGCGCGCGCTCCAGACCGGCGAGATCGAGATCGCGCCACTCGCCTTCATGCGCGGCCGCACCCTCACCAACGCCGCCATCATCCTGGACGAGGCGCAGAACACCACGTCGATGCAGATGAAGATGTTTTTGACGCGCCTCGGCGAGAACAGCCGCATGATCGTGACCGGCGATCCCTCGCAGATCGACCTGCCGAACGGCCAGACCTCGGGCCTGGCCGAGGCGACCCGCCTCCTGGGCGGCGTCGAGGGCATTGCCCAGGTTCATTTCAAAGCCGAGGACGTGATCCGCCACGAACTCGTGGCGCGAATCGTCGCCGCTTACGAAGGCTCGCCGCAGCGGCCGGCCGCCGGCAAATCCTGACGAGGCAACAGCCGGACCCAGAGGACGCGGATGAAGGCGCCTCATCGTTCCGAACAAAGACAATGTCACATCCGAACCTTCCCATGACCGAGGTCCTCGTCGTCGCCGATTGCTGGCAGCGCGAGCCCGATTCCGAAGCCGTGATCCAGCGCGCGGTTGCGGCCGCCGCCGAGAATGTCGACGAAGACGTCGCCGACGCGGAAGTGGCGGTGATGCTGACCGATGATGCCGGCATCCGCACCCTCAACAGCAACTGGCGCGGCATCGACAAGCCGACCAACGTGCTGTCGTTTCCCGCACTCCAGCCGGAGGGCGAGTGGAAGCCGGGCGATGCGCCGCGCATGCTCGGCGATATCGCGATCGCCTACGAGACCATGCGGCGCGAGGCGGACGAGGAACACAAGCCGTTCGACCACCATTTGAGCCATCTCGCCGTGCACGGCTTCCTGCACCTGATCGGCTACGATCACGAGAACGACGGCGACGCCGAGGAGATGGAAGCCCTGGAGACGCAGATCCTGGCTCACCTTGGAATTCCCGATCCCTATGCAGACCGCGCAGGGACGCACTGAGATGCCGGACTCCGACCCGATTCACGACAACCCACGCCACACGGTCAATCTGCCGGCCGTGGTGACCCAGGGCGAGGTGATGCGCCCGACCGCCGATGGCTGGCTCCTGCGCGCCATCCGCACGCTGTTCGGCTGGAAGGCGGGATCGGTGCGCGACGACCTCCAGGTCGTGCTCGATGCGACCACGCCCGACGACACCGGCTTCTCGGCGGTCGAGCGCACCATGCTGCGCAACATCCTCGGTCTGCACGAGCGCCGCATCGCCGACGTCATGGTCCATCGTGCCGACGTCGTCGCGGTGAAGCGCGACATCCCGCTCGGCGAGTTGATGGACCGCTTCGAGAGCGCCGGCCATTCGCGCCTCGTGGTCTACAACGAGACGCTCGACGATCCCGTCGGCATCGTCCACATCCGTGACTTGCTCGCCTTCATGACCGCGCGTGCGCGCGTGCCGGAAGCCACCAAGACCAAGCGCAAGAAGCCGCTGCCGGCCGGGCTCGACCTCCGCGCCGTCGATCTCGCGCTGCCGCTCGAGGAAGCGCGCATCATCCGCAAGCTGCTCTACGTGCCGCCGTCGATGCGGGCGATCGACCTGCTCGCGCAGATGCAGGCCACGCGCATTCACCTCGCGCTGGTGGTCGACGAATATGGCGGCAGCGACGGGCTGGTTTCGCTCGAGGACATCGTCGAGCAGATCGTCGGCGAGATCGACGACGAGCACGACAGCGACGAGCCGCCGTCGATCGTGCGGCTGCCCGACAATGCCTTCATCGCCGACGCCCGTGCCAGCCTCGACGACGTCCGCTCGGTGATCGGCGAGGATTTCGTCACCGGCGAGGCCGGCGAGGAAGTGGAGACGCTGGGCGGCTATCTCGTCAGCTTCGTCGGGCGCCTGCCGGTGCGCGGCGAGGTGATCTCGGGTCCCGGCAATTACGAGATCGAGGTGCTCGATGCCGATCCGCGCCGCGTCAAGCGGCTGCGCATCTCGACGCGGAAGGAGCGTCCCGCGCCGCGCACCCAGCGCGAGAGCCGGCGCCGCGAGGCTGCGCCGGACAGCGGTCCATCGCCGGCCAATGACACGCCCAGCCCGTCGCCAAGCGACGGGACCGGCCAACAGTGAGCCCGTTCCAGCGACTTCGGCAGATTGCGCTTGCCATCATCCTTGCCTGGGGATGGAAACGCGCCGTCATCGCCATGGGGTGCGGAGCGCTGTCGGTGCTGGCGCTGGCGCCGTTCAACCTCTTCCCGGTGCTGTTCATCACCTTCCCGGTGCTGGTCTGGCTGATTGACGGTGCCGGCGCCGGACGCTATCGCGGCGTCCCCGCCGCGGCGCTGACCGGCTACTGGTTCGGACTCGGCTATTTCGTCCCCGGCCTCTACTGGATCGGCTACGCCTTCTTCGTCGAGGCCGACGTGTTCGCCTGGCTGACGCCGTTCGCCGTGCTCGGCCTGCCGGCCTATCTGTCCATCTTCACGGCGATCGGTTTTGCGCTGGCGCGCCTGCTCTGGACCAAGAACGCCACGCGCGTGCTTGCACTTGCGGCAAGCCTCACAATCAGCGAATGGCTGCGCGGCCACCTGCTGACCGGCTTTCCCTGGAACGCGTTCGGCTATGCGCTGTCCGAGCCGCTGCCGCTGGCGCAGACGGCCTCGCTGGTCGGCCTGTGGGGCATGACGTTCTTGACGGTTGCGATCTTCGCGAGCCCCGCGACGCTGATCGACCGCACGCCCGATCGCCGCTTGGCGTGGCGGGCGCCGGCGGCTGCAATCGCGCTCCTGCTTGTCATGAGCATCTTCGGCGCGATCCGCCTGTCGCTGCATCCGACCACGATGGTCTCAGGCGCCAAGCTGCGCCTGATGCAGCCGAACCTGCAGCAGGACGCCAAATTCAATTACGCCGCCAAGTCGGAGGTGATGAAAAAATATTTGGCGCTGTCGGACCGCGCCTCCGGCCCGCAATCGACCGGCGTGCGCGATGCCACTATCCTGATCTGGCCGGAATCCGCATTTCCGTTCTTCCTGACCCGGGAAGCCGACGCGATGGCACAGATCGCCGATCTTCTGCCCAAGGGCACGGTGCTGATCACGGGGTCGGTCCGCGCGCCCGACCTGCCGCGCGGCACGCCGATCACGCGTGCCTATAATTCGATCTACGTCATCGATCACGACGGCAGCGTGCTCGCAGTGTACGACAAGTTGCATTTGGTGCCGTTCGGAGAATTTCTTCCCTACCAGGCACTGATGGAGAAGCTCGGTTTCGAGCAACTGACGCGGGTGCGCGGCGGCTTCATTCCCGGCACGGTGCGGCATGCGCTGCAGGTGCCCGGCGCGCCGCCCGCGCTACCGCTGATCTGTTACGAGGCAATCTTTCCCGGCGAGGTGGCTGGACGCAACGAACGTCCGGGCTGGATCGTGAACCTCACCAATGACGGTTGGTTCGGCATCTCGACCGGCCCCTATCAGCATCTGGAGCAGTCGCGCATGCGCGCGATCGAGCTGGGATTGCCGCTGGTCCGCTCTGCCAATACCGGTATCTCTGCGGTGATCGATCCAATGGGCCGCACCGTCGCCAGCCTCGGTCTCGGCATCGAAGGCATTTTGGATGCAAGCCTGCCTGCCGCGATATCACCGACCGTCTATGCGCGGGTTGGCGATGTGCCGGCCGCCATGCTCGTCGCGCTGGCCGTGATTCTGGCGGTCCGCCGACATGTCACCAAGCGGAAGGCCTGATCGCGCCGTCGCCGCGGAGGCGGCCGGAAACTTTTGACAACCGTAGTCCCACGGTTGACAGACTGCACATGGGCTCCCCATTCTGCACCGGCTGCAAAAGACAGTGGGCATTGCTAAATTTCTCCGCAATGTTTCCCAATAAGAGGGTCTGATTTGACGATGCTTGCACCTGAGGCACTCCAGTTGATTGCGCTGAAGGTGGTGTTTGGAGGGCTGAGGAAATGTCGAAAGCGCCCAACCCTGTTGACAAATATGTCGGCAGTCGCGTGCGTATGCGCCGCATCATGTTGGGCATGAGCCAGGAAAAGCTCGGTGAAGCTTTGGGCCTGACTTTCCAGCAGATCCAGAAATACGAGAAGGGCACGAACCGGGTCGGTGCGAGCCGCATCCAGCAGATCGCCGAAATTCTCCAGGTGCCGGTGTCGTTCCTGTTCGAGGGCGGCCCGAGCGGCGTGCCGGGTCCGGATGGCTTCAGCGAAGGCGCCTCGCCTTCCTATGTGTCGGACTTTCTCGCGACGTCCGAAGGACTTGCACTGACCAAGGCGTTCACGCGAATTACCGATTCGAAGATGCGCCGCTCGATCGTCGATCTCGTCGAGCAGATTGCGGCTCGCGAAGGTCCCGACAAGCGCTGATCGCCAGCTCAATGGCGATTTGAGACCGCGTCAAATCTGGCCTATGTCGTCATTTGTGGCCGCGCTTTGATGCGCGTCCGCTTCGATGATGCGATTCAAAGGCACAGATGCGTCCATGGCCAGCTCCAATTGGTTCGATTCCCAAACTATTCTCGATGGCATCCGCCGCTGGGTGGAGGTCGAGACGCCGACGGAAGCGCCCGAACAGGTCAACAGGCTGATCTCAATGGTCGCGGAGCGGTACCGCGATCTGCCTGTCACGCTCGAACGCGTCGCCGGCGTCGATGGTTGCGGCGATCATCTCATGGCGCGCTCGAATTGGGGGCAGGACCGGCCGGGCATCCTGGTGCTGAGCCACCTCGATACCGTCCATCCCATGGGATTCATCGAACGTCTGCCGTTCAAGGTCGAAGGCGACGTCGCGTACGGTCCCGGCATCTACGACATGAAGGGCGGCGCCTACATCGCCCATCACGCGTTTGCCGCGCTGTGTGCCACAGCCGATCGCTCGCCGCTCGGCATCACGCATTTGTTCACCTCCGACGAGGAGATCGGAAGTCCCACCTCGCGCGCACTCATCGAGACGGAAGGGCGCAAGGCCAAATACGTGCTGGTGACGGAGCCGGCGCGCGACGGCGGCAAGATCGTCACCGGGCGCAAGGGCGTCGGACGCTTCAAGGTGTTCATCAAGGGCGTGCCCGCGCATGCCGGCTCGCGGCCGGAAGACGGCCGCAGCGCCGTGCGCGAGCTTGGCAACGTCATCCTCGCCCTGGAAGGGATGAACGACCTGACTCGCGGCGTGAGCGTCAATGTCGGCGTGGTGCGTGGCGGCACGCGCCCCAACGTCACGCCGGAAGCGGCCTATGCCGAGGTCGATCTGCGCGTGCTGAGCCTCAAGGACGCAGAGGAGTTCGTCGGCAAGATCCTTGGGCTGACGTCGAAGACCGACGGCGTCACCGTTACCGTCACCGGCGAGCTCAACCGTCCGCCCTATGAAAAGAGCAACGCAGGCGCCTCGCTGTACGAGCACGCGAAGACACTCGCCGGCGAGATCGGCTTCGATCTGGTCGACACCCACACCGGCGGCGGCTCGGACGGCAATTTCACCGCGGCCCATACCGCAACGCTCGACGGCCTCGGCGTCGACGGCAAGGGCGCGCACACTCATTATGAGCAGCTCTATATCTCGTCGCTCGCGCCGCGCGCGCGGCTGCTCCACCGCCTGTACCAGACGCTGCGATGAGCGAGCGCAAATCAGAGCCCGGTCGCGATGACAGCGAGCGCGCGTTCTTCGGACGCCGCAAGGGGCACAAGCTCAGGCAGCATCAGGCCGAGCTGATCGGTCAACTGCTGCCGCATCTGGCGCTCGACATCGACGGCGAGGCGCCGGCGGATGCAAGCGAGATCTTCGATCCCGCCGCCGACGATGTCAGGCTCGAGATCGGCTTCGGCGGCGGCGAGCATCTCGCGGCCGAGGCCCAGAGCTTCGCCACGACAGGCTTCATCGGCTGCGAGCCCTATGTCAACGGCATGGCCAAGATCCTCGCGCAGATCGAGGCCGCCAACATCGGCAACATTCGTCTGTTTGCGGGCGATGCCGCCGAGCTGCTGGCCTGGCTGCCCAAGGCATCGCTGTCGCGGATCGACCTGATCCATCCCGATCCCTGGCCGAAGCGGCGGCACTGGAAACGGCGCTTCGTCCAGGACAGGACGATCGCCGCGATGGCGCGCGTGCTGAAGCCGAACGGCGAATTCCGCTTCGTCTGCGACATCGACGATTACTGCGCCTGGACGCTGTCGCATCTTGCGCGTTCGCAGGATTTCGTCTGGCTGGCCGAACGCGCCGACGATTTCAGGCAGCCATGGGCGGGCTACACCATGACGCGCTACGGCCGGAAGGCCGCGCGCGAAGGACGGAAGGCTGCGTATCTGCGGTTCAGACGACTCTAGATCGTCTGCCGGTTGCGCCAGAAATTGACGACGCGCTCGGCGGTCGTCGGCATCAGGCGCGTGAAGTTCACGCGCGCGGCCTCGATATCGGCATCGGCCGGCGTGCGATGCGGACCGTACCAGAGCAGGATGAGCGCGCGCACCGTGGGCCAGCCGAGATTCAGCACGCGGCCGAGAATGAGGATCGGGTCGTAGCGGTCGCCTGCGATCAGGCGGTCGAGCACAGAGAGGCGAACGCCGGACATCGCCGAAAGCGAGGCGATCGATTCCTCGTATTTGTTCGCCTTGGCGAAGCCGAGCAGCGCGCTCTCGCCGAGATGGCCCTCGCGATGCAGGGTGAGCACCGTGCGCTGGGCCGCGGAGAAATCGCGCCGTGGCCCCGGCGGCAGCGCCGCCTCCTCGATGGCCAGCATCGCGCGCTTGATCTCGACCTGGCGCGCGGGATTGACCACGCTGGAGAGCCGGCGGCGGATAACGTCGAGCGTACCGTCGAGAAGCTGTTTCAGGTTCTCGCCGGAGAGATCACCGCGCTGGCCGATCTTGAGCGTCAGCACGCCGTCCTGTGCGGCGCGCTTGATCAGCTCGGAATAGCTGCCAGGCGAGAACACCGCACCGGCATTGCCCGCGGCGCGGCGCACCACGTCGCGATCGCCGCGCTCCACCAGCACGTCGGTGATGACGGGAGACAAAGCGGGGCGCTCCGTCATCGCAAGCAAATGCCCCTGGCCCTTCAGCCGCGCGATCTCGACCAGTGCGGCGTCATCGAGCACGGGCGAGCGGCGCAGCACGGGGCCGGCCACCATGATCTCGTTCTCGCGCGCGAGTTGATTGACCAGATGCGGCGGCGCGTTGTTCAGGTGCGAGAAGCGCTCGGCGAGGTCGACGCGCGAGGCAAGCTCCGCATGCGGGACGAGATCGATCAGGAGGTTGTCGAAGAGATCGATGAGCTCGGGCCGAAGATTGGCGGAATCCTGGAAGAACAATTCGGAGATGGCCCGCGCGATTTCGCCGCGTCGCCGCGGATCGCCGCGTTTGACGATATCGTCCAGTCCGGGAATGAGCGACGTGGCAACGGTCATGAAAACGCTACTCGAACAGGGCACGCCGCGGGTGCGCCCTTGGTCCAAGCCGCCCCACAATCAGGGAATTTAGCCCCCCGAGGTGAAGGAAGCGTTAGGCCCGGAGCGCCGCGAATCGGGCGCAAAAAGCCTCGTCTGGCCCGCGATGGGCCTTGTCCGGGGGGACAGAAAGCGCTATATCAGCGCCAATTCATCTTCTCATACGATCCGCGTAGTGAGAGTGGGCCCGAAAGGACCCGCTCTTTTTTATTACCCGAACGCGGCTTGGCGGAAGATGCTGCCCGACGCGCTGTCGGGAAGTTCCGAAGCGGGCTTTGAAAATCGTAACCAAGCCTTAACCATCGAGCGCCTTGACCCCTGATATGACCGAACCGAACACTGGTTCCACGGATGCCGAGTTGCTGGCCGAGCCGAGGCTCGTGGTCGAGCCGGGCGTGGCAGCACGTGTGTCCGCGGTCGCAGCACCGGTGCTCGAGGGCATGGGCTACCGTCTGGTGCGGATCCGCATTTCCGGGGAAGCCGGCTGCACCGTGCAGATCATGGCCGAGCGGCCGGACGGCTCGATGCAGCTCGAGGATTGCGAGGCGATCTCGCGGGCGCTGTCGCCCGTGCTCGATGTTGCCGACCCCATCGATCGCGCCTACCGGCTGGAAATCTCCTCGCCGGGAATCGACCGGCCGCTGGTCCGCCGTTCCGATTTCGAGCGCTATTCCGGCCATCTGGTGAAGATCGAGATGGCGGTTGCCCATGAGGGGCGCAAGCGGTTCCGCGGCATGATCGGTCCCGTCGAAGGCGACCGCGTGCATCTGCGTCGCGACGACGTCAAGGCGGGCGATGATCCCGACGTGCTCCTGACGATGGAGGATATCGGCGAGGCCCGCTTGGTGCTGACCGACGAGCTGATCGCCGAATCGATGCGCCGCGGCAAGGCCGAGGAGCGCCAGATGCGCCGCGATCTCGGCCTGGAGCCGCCGCAGGCGCCGCACGCCAAAATCAGCGAAAAGACCACCAAGAACACCAGGCCGAAGAAGAAGCCGGCCCCGACCAATACGAAGAAGCATCGCCTGGCCGCCGAACGCGCGCGACGGGGCGAGATCGAGCCTGACGAAGGAGACTAGCCATGGCAGTCAGCGCCAATCGACTTGAGTTGCTCCAGATCGCCGATGCCGTTGCGCGCGAGAAATCGATCGACCGCGGCATCGTCATCGCGGCGATGGAGGACGCCATCGCCAAGGCGGCGCGCGCCCGTTACGGCAGCGAAACTGACGTTCACGCCGAGATCGACCCGAAGAAGGGCGAGCTGCGGCTGTCGCGCCACATGCTGGTGGTCGAGAAGGTCGAAAACCATTCCAACCAGATCTCGCTGGTGGACGCGCAACGCGCCAATCCCGGTGCCCAGGTCGGCGACACCATCGCCGACACCCTGCCGCCGCTGGAATATGGCCGCATCGCCGCGCAATCGGCCAAGCAGGTCATCGTGCAGAAGGTGCGCGAGGCCGAGCGCGACCGGCAATATCAGGAATTCAAGGATCGCATCGGCGACATCGTCAACGGCGTCGTCAAGCGCGTCGAATATGGCAGCGTGATCGTCGACCTCGGCCGCGGCGAAGCCATCATCCGCCGCGACGAGATGCTGCCGCGCGAAGTCTTCCGCAACGGCGACCGCGTCCGTGCCTACATCTTCGACGTCCGCCGCGAGACGAGAGGTCCGCAGATCTTCCTCTCCCGCACCCATCCGCAGTTCATGGCGAAGCTGTTCGCGCAGGAAGTGCCGGAAATCTATGACGGCATCGTCGAGATCAAGGCGGTTGCCCGCGATCCGGGCTCGCGCGCAAAAATCGGCGTGATTTCCCGCGATTCCTCGGTCGATCCGGTCGGCGCCTGCGTCGGCATGCGCGGCTCGCGCGTGCAGGCCGTGGTGAACGAATTGCAGGGCGAGAAGATCGACATCATTCCGTGGTCGCCCGACATCGCGACCTTCGTGGTCAACGCGCTGGCACCGGCCGAAGTCTCCAAGGTCGTGATCGACGAAGACCGCGAGCGCATCGAGGTCGTCGTGCCCGACACCAACAACCAGCTCTCGCTGGCGATCGGCCGCCGCGGCCAGAACGTGCGTCTGGCCTCGCAGCTCACCGGCTGGGACATCGACATCCTGACCGAGCAGGAGGAATCGGAGCGCCGCCAGGCCGACTTCGAGAACTCCACCCGCGTCTTCATGGAATCGCTCAACGTCGACGAAGTGGTCGGCCAGCTGCTGGCGTCCGAAGGCTTCACCTCGGTCGAAGAACTCGCCATGGTGGATCTCAAGGAACTCGCCGGCATCGAAGGTTTTGACGAGGAGACCGCGCAGGAACTGCAGAGCCGTGCCCGCGAATATCTCGAGCAGCAGGAAGCTGAGATCGAGGCCAGGCGCAAAGAGCTCGGTGTCGAGGACGCGGTCAAGGACGTGCCCGGCGTCACCTCGAAGATGCTGGTGAAGTTCGGCGAGAACGACATCAAGACGGTCGACGACCTCGCCGGCTGCGCCACCGACGATCTGGTCGGCTGGACCGAACGCAAGGAAGGCGGCGAGCAGACCAAGTTCCCCGGCGCGCTCGACGGTATCGACATCTCCCGTGACGATGCCGAGGCGATGATCATGCAGGCCCGCGTCAAGGCCGGCTGGATCACCGAGGCCGATCTGGCCAAGCCCGCCGAGGAGGCTGAAGCCACCGAAGATCAGCCGGCTTAAGGGCAAAGGAGAATGTCGCCCGGATGCTCACCGATACTGACCCCGAACTCGACCATGGCCCGCGGACCGAAAGGTCCGCGACCATGCGGATGTGCGCGGTCAGTCGGCAGGTCCGGCCGATCGACGAGCTGATCCGCTTCGTCATTTCGCCGCAAGGCGACGTAGTTCCAGATCTCAAGCGCAAGCTGCCCGGACGCGGCATGTGGCTCACCGCCTCACGCGGGGTGGTTGCGGAAGCCGTCCGGCGTCACCAATTTAGCAAGGCCTTCAAGCGCGAGCTGCGCATCCCTCAGACGCTTCCTGCCGATATCGAGGCGCTCCTGGTTCGGAGCGTGACGGAAGCCCTTGGGATCGCCGCCAAAGCGGGTCAGGTCGTGGCCGGCTTCGGCAAGGTCGAAAGCGCCCTTCGGGAAGGCACGGCCGGGGTCCTGATCCACGCCAGCGACGGGGCCGCGGACGGAATCCGCAAATTGGACATGCTGGCGCGTCAAAATGCCGGAAATCGCGGCGCCAAGCCGCAGATTCCCGTCGTCACCGCGTTGAAATCGTTAGAATTGGATTTGGCACTGACCCGGTCAAATGTGATACATGCTGCCCTGCTCGCGGGCCCGGCGAGCAAGTCATTCCTGTCACGTAGCCAGATGCTGGTCCGATACCGGATGGCGGACGCTGACAAGACTGCCGAAAAGCCCGGCCAGGATTTCTGAGAGATACGACGACCCAATAGGACGGTGCGGCAACGCACAACACTGATAAATCAGGATTAGGACTGCTGAATGGTTGATACCAAGACCCCTGACGACAAGAAGCTGAGCGTTCCGAGCAAGACGCTATCGCTCAAGCCGCGCGTCGAAACGGGCACTGTCCGCCAGAGCTTCAGCCATGGCCGCAGCAAGCAGGTCGTGGTCGAGAAGCGCGGCAAGCGCCGCATCGACGGCAGTGCCGAACCGCAGGCTCCCACGGTCGTCGCGAAGCCGGCGCCGGCCGCGCCAACTCCGACGCCCGCTCCGTCGCGCCCTGCGCCGCCGCGCAACGCCGGATCCGGCGTGGTGCTGCGCACGCTGACCGAGGACGAACGTTCCGCCCGCGCCAGCGCGCTGGCCGATGCCAAGGTGCGCGAAGTCGAAGAGCGCCGCCAGGCCGAGGAAGAGGCCCAGCGCCGCGCTGTTCGCGAAGCCGCTGAACGCGTCGAGCGCGAAGCTGCCGAATCCCGCCGCAAGGCCGAGGAAGAGCGTCACCGTCACGAGGACGAAGCCAAGCGCAAGGCAGAGACCGAGGCCAAGAAGCGTTTTGGCGAAGGCGAGCAGCCGGCATCCGCGCCGCGCCCCGCAGCCGCCGCCCCGGCCGCTCCGGCGCCGCGCCCCGGCGCCGCCGCAGCGCGCCCTGGTACCACCACGGCACGCCCGGGAACATCGACCGCGCGCCCGGGAACGACCACAGCGAGACCGGCAGGTGGCCCGTTGGGCCGCGCTCCCGCGGTTGCTGCCGGCCCGGACGAGGACGATGGTCCTCGCCAGATCCGCCGCGGTCCCGGCGGCGCCGCGCGTCCCGTGGTAGCCCCCAAGCCCACCCACAAGCCCGGCCCGCAGAAGGAGCGCGGCCGCCTGACCGTCGTCACCGCTCTCAATGCCGACGAAGTCCGCGAGCGTTCGATCGCCTCGTTCCGCCGCCGTACCCAGCGCCTGAAGGGCCACGCCTCGAACGAGCCGAAGGAAAAGCTCATCCGCGAGGTGGTCATTCCGGAAGCGATCACGATCCAGGAGCTCGCCAACCGCATGGCCGAGCGCGCGGTCGACGTGATCCGCATGCTGATGAAGCAGGGCGCGATGCACAAGATCACCGACGTGATCGACGCCGACACCGCGCAGCTCATTGCCGAAGAGCTCGGCCACACCGTCAAGCGCGTTGCTGCGTCCGACGTTGAAGAGGGTCTGTTCGACGCCACCGACGATTCGACCGATACCGAGACGCGTTCGCCCGTGGTGACCGTCATGGGTCACGTCGACCACGGCAAGACTTCGCTGCTCGACGCGCTCCGTCATGCCAACGTCGTCTCCGGCGAAGCCGGCGGCATCACCCAGCATATCGGCGCCTATCAGGTGCTGTCGCCCGAAAGCGGCAAGAAGATCACCTTCATCGACACGCCCGGCCACGCCGCGTTCACCGCGATGCGCGCCCGCGGCGCCAAGGTGACCGACATCGTCGTGCTGGTGGTTGCGGCCGATGACGGCGTCATGCCGCAGACGATCGAAGCCATCAACCACGCCAAGGCGGCGCGGGTGCCGATCATCGTTGCCATCAACAAGATCGACAAGCCCGATGCCAAGCCCGAGCGCGTGCGCACCGAGCTGCTCCAGCACGAGGTGCAGGTGGAATCCTTCGGCGGCGAAGTCGTCGACGTCGAAGTGTCCGCCAAGAACAAGACCAATCTCGACAAGCTGCTCGAGATGATCGCGCTCCAGGCCGACATCCTCGACCTCAAGACCAATTCGGAACGGCCGGCCGAGGGCACCGTGATCGAGGCCAAGCTCGATCGCGGCCGCGGTCCGGTCGCGACCGTGCTGGTCCAGCGCGGCACGCTCCGGGTCGGCGACATCATCGTCGCAGGCGCCGAGATGGGCCGCGTCCGCGCGCTGATCTCGGATCAGGGCGAGACCGTGCAGGAAGCAGGTCCCTCGGTGCCGGTCGAAGTGCTCGGCTTCAACGGTCCGCCGGAAGCCGGCGATCGTCTCGCCGTGGTCGAGAACGAAGCCCGCGCCCGCCAGGTCACCAGCTACCGTGCGCACCAGAAGCGCGAGAACGCGGCTGCCTCGATCTCCGGCATGCGCGGCTCGCTCGAGCAGATGATGTCGCAATTGAAGACCGCGGGCCGCAAGGAATTCCCGCTGATCATCAAGGCCGACGTGCAGGGCTCGCTGGAAGCGATCCTCGGCTCGCTGGAGAAGCTCGGCACCGACGAAGTCGCAGCCCGCATCCTGCATGCCGGCGTCGGCGGCATCTCGGAATCCGACGTGACGCTGGCCGAAGGCTTCAACGCCGCGATCATCGGCTTCTCGGTTCGTGCCAACAAGGAGGCCGCTGCGGCGGCCAAGCGCAACGGCATCGAGATCCGCTACTACAACATCATCTACGACCTTGTGGACGACGTGAAGAAGGCGATGAGCGGCCTGCTCGCGCCGACCTTGCGCGAAACCATGCTCGGCAATGCCTCCATCCTGGAGATCTTCAACATCTCCAAGGTCGGCAAGGTCGCCGGCTGCCGCGTCACCGACGGCACCGTGGAACGCGGCGCCAATGTGCGCCTGATCCGCGACAACGTCGTCGTGCACGAAGGCAAGCTGTCGACGCTGAAGCGCTTCAAGGACGAAGTGAAGGAAGTCCAGTCCGGTCAGGAATGCGGCATGGCCTTCGAGAACTACCACGACATGCGCGCAGGCGATGTCATCGAGTGTTATCGCGTGGAGACGATCCAGCGCTCCCTGTAAGTCCAAATCTTACCGAAGCGACTGGATCTTTTTGAGCTGAAATTGCGGGAGTGCGATGGCCGGATTTATTCCGGCCATCGCACCGCATTCGTTTCAACAGGACAAATGACAATGCTCGTGTCCCAAACGCGGGCATGACGAGGTGATTTTCGAGAATGCCACGCCATCATCAGAAAAAAAATTCCGCACCCGGCGGAGGCTCGCAACGTCAGTTGCGCGTCGGCGAGCAGGTTCGCCACGCGATGGCCGATATTCTGGCGCAAGGCAATGTGCATGATGCGGATCTCGAAGGCCACATCATCACCGTGCCGGAGGTGCGGATGTCGCCCGACCTGAAGCTCGCGACAGTCTATGTGATGCCGCTCGGTGGCCACGACACAGCGGTCGTCATTGCTGCGCTCGAACGCAACAAGAAGTTTCTGCGCGGCGAGGTCGCGCGGCGCGTTAACCTGAAATTTGCACCTGATCTTCGTTTCCGCGTCGACGAACGATTCGACGAAGCGGAACGGATCGAGAAGCTTTTGCGAACACCTGCGGTTCAGAAGGACCTCGAACAGGATTTGGAACAGGATCCGGAGACGGATCGGGAAGAAGAACGATGACCATGGACCCGGCTCACGACACGATCAGCGGCGAACAGGCCGATCAGCGCGACGTGCAGAAAAATAATTTTGCGGACGACAATTTTGCGGACCTGGGCGGCAATTCCCGGCCGCATCAGGAGCCGCGCCGCGTCAACAACGATCCGCGCGCCAATGCCAAGCAGAAGGGCAACCAGGTTCGCCGCGACCGGCGTGACGTCCATGGCTGGGTCGTGCTCGACAAGCCGATCGGCATGACCTCGACGCAGGCGGTCGCGGTGCTGAAGCGCCTGTTCAACGCCAAGCGCGCCGGACACGCCGGCACGCTCGATCCGCTCGCCTCGGGCGGGCTGCCGATTGCGCTCGGGGAAGCCACCAAGACCGTTCCCTTCGTCATGGACGGCCGCAAGCGCTACCAGTTCACGGTGTGCTGGGGCGAGGAGCGCGACACCGACGACATCGAGGGCCGGGTGACCGCGACCTCGGACCAGCGTCCGACCCGCGAGGCCATCCTGGCCCTGTTGCCCCGCTTCACCGGGGTGATCGAGCAGATCCCGCCGCGTTATTCCGCGATCAAGGTCCAGGGCGAGCGCGCCTACGACCTCGCCCGCGACGGCGAGGTCGTGGAGCTGGCCCCCCGCCCGGTCGAGATTCACCAATTAACCCTTGTGGATCAACCGGATAGAGATCGGGCCGTATTCGAGGCCGAATGCGGCAAGGGCACCTATGTCCGGGCACTGGCCCGCGATATGGGCCGGATTCTCGGCACTTTCGGCCATATCTGCGCGCTCAGGCGGACCCTGGTCGGCCCATTTGGCGAAAACGACATGATTCCGCTGGATCAGCTGGAGGCTTTGTGCGATAGAGCCGCGTCCGGCGAGGGTAGCCTCGCGGACGCGCTTATGCCCGTTGAGACCGCGCTGGACGACATCCCGGCACTGGCCGTCACTCGGGCTGATGCGGCAAGGCTCCATCGGGGCCAGGCCGTTTTGTTGCGCGGACGGGATGCGCCCACTTGTAGCGGCACAGTCTATGTCACGGTGGCAGGCCGTCTTCTCGCGCTTGCTGAAGTCGGCAATGGCGAAATCATCCCCAAGCGTGTGTTCAACCTGACCGGCCTTACTGCCAGCCCCGGTCGCAACGAGAGAAATTGACGATGTCGATTGCCGCAGAACGCAAAGCGGAAGTCATCAAGACGAATGCCAACAAGGCCGGCGACACCGGCTCGCCCGAGGTTCAGGTCGCGATCCTGTCGGAACGCATCAACAACCTCACCAACCATTTCAAGACCCACGTGAAGGACAACCATTCGCGTCGCGGCCTCTTGAAGCTGGTTTCGACCCGCCGCTCGCTGCTCGACTACCTCAAGAAGCGAGACGAGGCGCGTTACAAGGCGCTGCTCGAGAAGCACAACATTCGCCGTTAAGAGTTCTTGCGCGCGCCAACGGCGCGCGTTTTCGCACGTGGTTTCGAACGAAAGCGCTTATTTTAAGCTTTTTGATCGAGGTTGCGCGCACGTCGGAGACGGATCGTTGATGATTCGCATCCGGGGCACGATCAGCGAAGACCGCGGTTCGGTGTTCGCATTCGTGCCGACTGACAGTCCAGCAGCAATCCGGCGGCTGGGCACAACGGGCAAGGCGCCCGTATGACCCGAAAGGATGGACGCCATCCGAAATCCAAAAACCATGGCAGGATCGCAGGACGCTGATCACCCGCTTCGATCAGCGCCCCGCAATCTTGCGCATGGTTTTTGTTTTTCGAGCCGTCCTTCTTTCGAGAACCCATGAAAGAAGACATCTATGTTCAATAAGCATTCGGTCGAGATCGACTGGGGTGGACGCACTCTCAAGCTGGAAACCGGCAAGATCGCCCGTCAGGCCGACGGCGCCGTCGTCGCCACCTATGGCGAGACCGTGGTGCTCGCCACCGTCGTCGCGGCGAAGGCGCCCCGCGAAGGCGTCGACTTCCTGCCTCTGACCGTCGACTACCAGGAGAAGACCTACGCTGCGGGCCGCATTCCCGGCGGCTATTTCAAGCGCGAGGGACGTCCGACCGAGAAGGAGACGCTGGTCTCCCGCCTGATCGACCGTCCGATCCGTCCGCTGTTCGTCGACGGCTGGCGCAACGAGACCCAGGTGATCGCCACCGTGCTGTCGCACGACATGGAAAACGACCCTGACATCGTCGCGCTGGTGGCTTCGTCCGCTGCGCTGACGCTGTCCGGCGCGCCCTTCAAGGGCCCGATCGGCGCCGCCCGCGTCGGCTTCGCCAATGACGAGTTCATCCTCAACCCGACGCTCGACGAGATGGTCGACACCCAGCTCGACCTCGTCGTCGCCGGCACCGCCGACGCCGTGCTGATGGTGGAATCGGAAGCCAAGGAACTGAACGAAGACATCATGCTCGGCGCCGTGATGTTCGGTCACCGCCACTTCCAGCCGGTGATCAACGCGATCATCGAGCTCGCCGAGAAGGCGGCCAAGGAGCCGCGCGAAGTCACCGTCATCGACAATTCGGCGCTCGAGAAGGAAATGCTCGGCCTGGTCGAGCAGGAGCTGCGCGCCGCCTACGCCATTCCGGTCAAGCAGGATCGCTACGCTGCGGTCGGCAAGGTCAAGGAAAAGGTGATCGCCCACTACTTCCCGGAAGGGCAGGAGCCGAAATACGACAAGCTGCGCATCGCCGGCGTGTTCAAGGAGCTCGAAGCCAAGATCGTTCGCTGGAACATCCTCGATACCGGCAAGCGCATCGACGGTCGCGACAGCAAGACCGTGCGCAATATCGTCGCCGAAGTCGGCGTGCTGCCCCGCGCCCACGGTTCGGCGCTGTTCACCCGCGGCGAGACCCAGGCGATGGTCGTGACCACGCTCGGCACCGGCGAGGACGAGCAGTACATCGACGCGCTGTCGGGAACGTACAAAGAGACGTTCCTGCTGCACTACAACTTCCCTCCCTACTCGGTCGGTGAGACCGGTCGCCTCGGCGGCACCAAGCGTCGCGAGATCGGCCACGGCAAGCTGGCCTGGCGCGCGATCCACCCGGTGCTGCCGCCGCATCACGAATTCCCCTACACCACGCGCGTGGTGTCGGAGATCACCGAGTCGAACGGCTCGTCCTCGATGGCTTCGGTCTGCGGCGCTTCGCTCGCGCTGATGGATGCCGGCGTGCCGTTGAAGCGGCCGACCGCGGGCATCGCGATGGGCCTGATCCTCGAAGACAAGCGCTTCGCGGTTCTCTCGGACATCCTCGGTGACGAGGACCATCTCGGCGACATGGACTTCAAGGTCGCCGGTACCGAGCAAGGCATCACCTCGCTCCAGATGGACATCAAGATCGAGGGCATCACCGAAGAGATCATGAAGGTCGCGCTCGCCCAGGCCAAGGATGGACGTATCCACATCCTCGGCGAGATGGCCAAGGCGCTCACCAACGCCCGTGCCGAGCTCGGCGAATACGCGCCGCGCATCGAGACCTTCAAGATCGCCACCGACAAGATCCGCGAAGTGATCGGCACCGGCGGCAAGGTGATCCGCGAGATCGTCGAGAAGACCGGCGCCAAGGTCAACATCGAGGACGACGGCACCGTGAAGGTCGCCTCCAGCGATGGCGAGGCGATGAAGGCCGCGATCAAGTGGATCAAGTCGATCGCCTCCGATCCGGAAGTCGGCCAGATCTATGACGGCACCGTCGTCAAGGTGATGGAGTTCGGCGCTTTCGTGAACTTCTTCGGCTCCAAGGACGGTCTCGTCCACATCAGCCAGCTGGCGTCGGCGCGCGTGCAGAAGACCTCCGACGTCGTCAAGGAAGGCGACAAGGTCAAGGTCAAGCTGCTCGGCTTCGACGATCGCGGCAAGACCCGCCTGTCGATGAAGGTGGTCGATCAGACCACCGGCGAAGACCTCGAGGGCAAGGACAAGGGCGGCGAGGGCGAGAAGGCCCCGCGCGAAGCAGCCGGCGAGTAAGCCTCGCTACACTGCAGAAAACGAAAGGGCGGCCGAAAGGCCGCCCTTTTTGTTTGTGCCGCTCCGGGCGAGATGCGCCCCCTCTCCCGCTTGCGGGGGAGGGTTGGGTGGCAGTGCTTCCGCAAAGAGACTCCCAACGACGAGAGAGCCCCCACCCGCGCCTTCGGCGCGACCTCCCCCGCAAAGCGGGAGAGGTTGCACCGAGCCCGAGGTGAGATCAGTCGACCTCAGCCCGCGATGTCGTAGCGGTCGAGGTTCATCACCTTGGTCCAGGCCTTGGCGAAGTCCTTTACGAACTTCTCCTTGGAGTCCGAGGTGGCATAGACCTCGGCGAAGGCGCGGAGCTGGGAGTGCGCACCGAAGATCAGATCGACGCGCGTGCCAGTCCACTTCACCGCGTTGGTCTTGCGGTCGCGGGCCTCGTAGCTGCCGTCGGCCACCGGCGTCCACTGCGCACTCATGTCGAGCAGATTGACGAAGAAGTCGTTGCTGAGCGTGCCCACCTTCGAAGTGAGAACGCCATGCTTCGAACCGTTCGCATTGGCGCCGAGCACGCGCAGACCACCGAGCAGGACCGTCATTTCCGGACCGGTGAGCCTGAGCAGCTGGGCGCGATCGACGAGGGCTTCTTCCTGCTGCAGGAACTGATGCTTCTTGCCGACGTAGTTGCGGAAGCCATCGGCCCGCGGCTCGAGCGGCGCGAAGGACTCAGCATCGGTCTGCTCCTGCGAAGCATCCATGCGGCCCGGCGTGAAGCCGACCTTCACGTCGACGCCGGCATCCTTGGCGGCCTTCTCGACCGCGGCGGTACCGCCGAGCACGATGAGGTCCGCGAGCGAGACCTTCTTCGCGCCTGAAGACGCGTTGAAGTCCTTCTGGATCGCTTCGAGCTTGCCGAGAACCTTGGAGAGCTGAGCCGGCTGGTTCACCTCCCAATCCTTCTGCGGGGCAAGACGGATGCGTGCACCGTTGGCACCGCCGCGCTTGTCCGAGCCGCGGAACGTCGAGGCCGACGCCCAGGCGGTCGAGACCAGCTCGGAGACCGACAGACCCGACGCCAGGATCTTGGTCTTCAGCGCAGCGATGTCCTGCTCGCTGGCCAGCTCGTGATTCACGGCCGGAATCGGATCCTGCCAGATCAGCGTCTCCTTCGGCACCAGCGGGCCGAGATAGCGCTGGATCGGCCCCATGTCGCGATGGGTGAGCTTGAACCAGGCGCGGGCAAAGGCGTCCGCGAACTGATCCGGGTTCTCCAGGAAGCGACGCGAGATCTTCTCGTAGGCCGGATCGAAGCGCAGCGAGAGGTCGGTGGTCAGCATCGTCGGCCGATGCTTCTTCGACTTGTCGAAGGCGTCGGGAATGATCGCGTCGGCGCCCTTGGCCGTCCACTGGTTCGCACCGCCCGGGCTCTTCGTCAGCTCCCATTCGAAGTTGAAGAGGTTCTCGAAGAAGTTGTTGCTCCACTTGGTCGGCGTCGCCGTCCAGGTCACTTCGAGACCGCTGGTGATGGAATCACCCGCGAGGCCCGAAGCGTGCTTGCTCTTCCAGCCGAGGCCTTGATCCTCGAGCGCGCCCGCTTCCGGCTCCGGACCGACCAGCGAAGGATCGCCGGCGCCGTGTGTCTTGCCGAAGGAGTGGCCGCCGGCGATCAGCGCGACGGTCTCTTCGTCGTTCATCGCCATGCGGGCGAACGTCTCGCGGATGTCCTTGGCCGCAGCGACCGGATCCGGCTTGCCGTTCGGGCCTTCCGGATTGACGTAGATGAGGCCCATCTGCACCGCGCCGAGCGGCTCGGCGAGCTGGCGCTCGCCGCTGTAGCGCTCATCACCAAGCCACGTGCCCTCGGGACCCCAATAGAGCTCTTCCGGCTCCCAGACGTCGGCGCGGCCGCCGGCAAAGCCGAAGGTCTTGAAGCCCATCGATTCCAGCGCGACGTTGCCGGCGAGAACCATCAGGTCGGCCCAAGAGAGCTTGCGGCCGTATTTCTGCTTGATCGGCCACAGCAGCCGGCGCGCCTTGTCGAGGTTGGCGTTGTCGGGCCAGCTGTTGAGTGGCGCGAAACGCTGCTGGCCGGCACCGGCGCCGCCACGGCCGTCGGTGATGCGGTAGGTGCCCGCGCTGTGCCAAGCCATGCGGATCATGAGACCGCCATAGTGACCGAAATCGGCTGGCCACCACTCCTGCGAGTCCGTCATCAGCGCGGTCAGGTCCTTGACCACCGCCTTAAGGTCGAGCGTCTTGAATTCCTTGGCATAGTCGAATTCGTCGCCCATCGGATCGGATAGGCCGGAATTCTTGTGCAGCATCTCGATGCTGAGCTGAGTTGGCCACCAATCGCGGTTCGCTGGCACGCGTTTTCCACCCGAAAACGGGCACTTCGAAGTGTCGTCCATGAATACCTCCTCTGGTGGCGTCGAACTCGCGCCTTTGACCAGGTAGAACCACTCTAAGCGTCGCGTCCTATCAGGTAAAGTTGACTTTAATGATCGCTGCGATAGGATTTTCTGATGATAAACCTGACGCTGCGCCAGCTCCGGTATTTCGACGCCTTGGCGCGCCACGGGCATTTCGGCCGCGCGGCCGAGTCCTGCTCCATCTCGCAACCGGCCTTGTCGATGCAGATCAAGGAGTTGGAGGAGACGCTCGGCGGCCTGCTGCTGGAGCGCAGCGCCCGGCAGGTGGCGCTGACGCGGTTTGGCGAGGAGCTCGCGCAACGCGTCCGCGACATTTTGCGCTCGGTCGATGAACTCGGCGATTTCGCCCGCGCCTCGCAGGACCGCTTCGCCGGCCGCCTGCGCATCGGCATGATCCCGACGATCGCGCCCTATCTGCTGCCCACGATCACCAAGAATCTCACGCGCATGCATCCGGAGCTCGACATCCGTGTGCGCGAGACCATGACGCCGCGATTGATCCAGGAGTTGGTGGAAGGCCGGCTCGACACCGCCATCGTGGCGCTGCCGGTGTCCGAGCCTTCGCTCACCGAGGTCGCCCTGTTCGAGGAGAAATTCCTGCTGGTCCGGCCGAGCGCGGATGAAGGGACCCCGGCGCCGTCGCGCGAGATGATGCGCGAGATGCGGCTGTTGCTGCTCGAAGAGGGACACTGCTTCCGCGATCAGGCGCTGTCGTTTTGCAACATGCAGTCGGCGCCGCCGCGCGAAATGCTGGATGCCAATTCGCTGTCGACGCTGGTCCAGATGGTCAGCGCCGGCATCGGGGTCACATTGATCCCGGAGATGGCGGTGCCGGTGGAAACGCGATCGGCCTCGGTCTCGCTCGCGCGCTTCCGCGACCCGCAGCCATCGCGCACCATCGGCATGGTCTGGCGCAAGACCAGCCCGCTGGCGCGGCAGCTGCTGCAAATCTCCGAAGTGGTCTGCCTGTCGGCCGGCAAAGTGCGCGCACGCCCACCTGTACGCAACCAGCGGGCCTGAGGCTCCAATGCCGCAACCGATCATCCGCCTCGCCCGCGCCGACGAATATGACGAGGTCGGCCGCGTCTGGATGGAGAGCTGGGTCTCGACCGGGTTCGGCGAGGCCAGCGACTTTCTGCTCGCCAATCTCCGCGCCCGCATCCGACGCGAGATCGAGAACGGCTGGAGCCTGTTCGTCGCCGATGATCGCGGCACAATCGCCGCCATGCTGGCGCTGCATGTGCCAAAACTCTATCTGGATATGCTTTTCGTTGGACCCGCCTATCAGGGGCAGTCGCTCGGGCGAAAGCTGCTCGCCTTCACCCGCACGCAGATGCCGGATGAGATGTATCTGCGCTGCGTGCGCGAGAACGAAAAAGCCTGGCGCTGGTACGAGCGCGAAGGCTTTGTGTTCGAGAAAGAGGAGATCGAGCCGTCGAACGGGTTCATGATGAAATATTACCGGTGGCAGAAGACGTCATAGGTTCTGCTTGCGGAGGCGCCCCGCACGCTCTAGTTTGCGGATTACATCTCAGCAACTTCCGCTCCCGAGTGATGTTACGCAATCTCGCCGTCGCCGCCCTGTTCGCGTCGCTTTGTGCATCGACCGGATGGGCCCAGTCTCCCTCCGCTCCACCAACTGCCACACCCCCGGCAACAGCCAAGCCTGTTGCGAAAAAGGCTGCGCCGAAGGCTAAGCAGCCGGCAGCGAACAAACCGCAAGCGGTGGACGTCGGCCCCTGCAAGCTCGGCGTAATCTCCGTGATCGGGGAGCGCTACTCCGTCCAGAAGTTCGGGCTGACCATCTTCGAGAACGAGGAGGCCGAAGTTCCTATCGACTGGGGTCTCGACGATCTCGTGTTTGCGCGCGTGAAAGCGGCAACAGGCGGCGATCCCGGTGTTCGCAGGATCGCCTACCCCAAGGGTGCCTTCGAACCGTTCTATCATCCGAAATCGCGATTCATTCCCGATCCCAACGAACGCCTGCCAGCGATCGTGCGTGGCATCACGCCGAACGTGAGCTGCGATCGCTATCTGGTTGCGACGACGTACAAGGGAGAATTGCCGGGCAGCCGCATGATGTTGAACGGAATCGGCACATTCAACCAAGGGCTCGGAAATCTGATCCGGCATTCGCATTTGTTCGCGAACATCTCGATCAACCTGATCGACGGCCGGAGCTACGAGGAGATCAAGCGCCCCTTTGTAAATTTCGGCGCGAACTTCGCCGCAAGTATGCGACTGACCGAAGACCCGCTTAACAAGCTCGACAATGACCAGTTCCCCAACCCGCCCGCGACCGCTTCGAGCAGCGCGATCCTGCGCGAGAGAACGCGGGCGCTCATCACCGACAGGCTCGATCGGGGGCTTCCCGGTTATCTGAAGCAAGACTGACACGCACTCATTCGCGTCGACCAAGATGTTGACGACCGAACGCTGCATCGGACCAACCGTAGTGCGTTGCGATTTCGAAGCAGACACGCGATGAATAGCCTCGCCCGCCTCACGCCGATGGAAGGTTCCGCGCCATGATCAAGCTCTATTGGTCGCCCCGCTCGCGCTCGTTCACGACGCTCTGGCTGATGGAAGAGAGCGGCCTTGCCTATGAACGCGTGCTGACCGACATCTCGACCGGCGCGCAGAAGGCGCCGGACTATCTGAAGATCAATCCGATGGGCAAGGTGCCCGCGCTCAGCGACGGCGACGCCGCACTCGGCGAGGCCGCCGCGATCTGCGCCTACATTGCCGACCGCTATCCCGAGACCAAGCTGGCGCCTGCCGTAACCGATCCGCGCCGCGCGCGCTATCTGCAATGGCTGTTCTTCTCGCCGGGCTGCATCGAGCCCGCCATCATCCAGATCTTCACCAAGATCGAGATCCCGACCTCGACCGCAGCCTGGGGCAGCGCGACGCAGGTGTTCGACGTGCTGGAGGCTGCGCTTGCCAAGGGGCCGTGGATTCTCGGCGAGGAGTTTTCGGCCGCCGACATCACGATCGGCTCGGGCCTGAATTACGCGGTGCGCCTGTTCAAGATGGTGCCGTCGCGGCCCGCCTTCGATGCCTATATCGCGCGCTGCATGGCACGTCCCGCGTTCCAGCGCGCGGAGAAGATCGCGGCGGGTTAGCCGAACTCTCGTAGGGTGGGCAAAGCGTAGCGTGCCCACGTCTTCTATCTATGGCGACCGCTGAGAGATCGTGGGCACGTCGCTTGCGCTCCTTTGCCCACCCTACGGCAGCTTCGTCTATTCCGCCTTCAAATCGTCAGGCCGCGGCATCAGCACGATGTTGTAGCCGGAATCGACATAGTGGATCTCGCCGGTCACGCCGCCGGAGAGATCCGACAGCAGGTACAGCGCCGAGCCGCCGAGCTCGTCGAGCGTGACGCCGCGGCGGAGCGGCGAATGCTTCTGCATGAAGGCGAACATCGCGCGCGCCTCGCCGATGCCGGAGCCCGCGAGCGTGCGGATGGGGCCCGCGGAGATCGCGTTGACGCGGATGCCGCGCGGTCCGAAATCGGAGGCGAGATAGCGCACGGAGGCTTCCAACGCCGCCTTGGCCACGCCCATCACATTGTAGTTCGGCATCGCGCGCTCGGAGGCGCCGAAGGTCAGCGTGATCATGCTGCCGCCCTCGGTCATCAGCTCGGCGGCGCGCTTTGCGACCTCCGTGAACGAGAAGCAGGAGATCACCATGGTGCGTGAAAAGTTCTCGCGGCTGGTGTCGGCGTAGCGGCCCTTCAGCTCGTTCTTGTCGGCAAAGCCGATCGCGTGGATGACGAAATCGAGCTTGCCCCATTTTTCACGGAGCGCATCGAAGGTCGCATCGACGCTGGCGATGTCCTCGACGTCGCACGGCAGCACGAGGTCGACACCAAGCTGCTCCGCCAGCGGCTTGACGCGCTTGCCCAAGGCTTCGCCCTGAAAGGTGAAGGCAAGCTCGGCGCCGTGCGCGCGCAGCGTCTTCGCCATGCCCCAGGCGATCGAATGATCATTGGCGATGCCCATGATCAGACCGCGCTTGCCTTTCATCAGACCTTCCATTGTCGTTCCCATTATCCTGAGGTCATCGCCCGCCTTGTGCGCGCTGCGCACTGGGGCGGGCGATCCAGTATTCCAGTGACGGTCATGATCGATCGAGAAGCCGCGGCGTACTGGATGCCCCGCTTTCGCGGGGCATGACAGGGTCGGTGATCACACATCCAGCCGGCTGAACACCAGCGTGGCGTTGGTGCCGCCGAAGCCGAAGGAGTTCGACAGCACGGTGCCGATCTTGGCGTTGTCGATGCGCTTGCGCACGATCGGCATGTCGGCGAACACGGGATCGAGCTCCTGGATATGTGCGCTCTCGCAGATGAAGCCGTTATTCATCATCAGCAGCGAGTAGATCGCCTCCTGCACGCCGGTGGCGCCCAGCGAGTGGCCGGTCAGCGCCTTGGTCGCCGAGATCGGCGGGCACTTCTCGCCACTTCCGAACACGCGGCGGAGCGCATCGATCTCCGGCGGATCGCCGGCCGGCGTCGAGGTCGCGTGCGGGTTGATGTAGTCGACCTTGGTCTTCACCGTCGACATCGCCATGCGCATGCAGCGCTCGGCGCCTTCGCCCGAGGGCGCGACCATGTCGTAGCCGTCCGAGGTCGCGCCGTAGCCGACGATCTCGCCGTAGATGCGGGCGCCGCGCGCCTTGGCATGTTCGAGCTCTTCCAGCACCAGCACGCCGGCACCGCCGGCGATGACGAAGCCGTCGCGGTTGACGTCGTAGGGCCGCGAGGCGGTGGCGGGCGTGTCGTTGTATTTCGAGGACATCGCGCCCATGGCGTCGAACAGCACGGAGAGCGACCAGTCCAGCTCCTCGCAGCCGCCGGCGAAGATGACGTCCTGCTTGCCGATCTGGATCGTCTCATAGGCGTTGCCGACGCAATGGTTCGACGTCGCGCAGGCCGACGAGATCGAATAGTTCACGCCCTTGATCTTGAACCAGGTCGCAAGCGTCGCGGAGGCCGTGGACGACATCGCCTTCGGCACTGCGAAAGGTCCGACGCGCTTCGGTCCCTTGGTGCGGGTGATGTCGGCGGATTCGACGATGGTGCGGGCGGAGGGGCCGCCGGAGCCCATGATGATGCCGGTGCGGATGTTGGAGACTTCGTCAGGCGAAAGACCGGAGTCCTGGATCGCCTGTTCCATTGCGACGTGATTCCATGCCGCGCCCTGACCGAGGAAACGCATCGCGCGGCGGTCGACCACCGTCGCGGGATCGAGCGACGGCGCGCCCGCTACCTGCGAACGGAAGCCGAGCTCGGCATATTTCTCAGCCCGCGAAATGCCCGACTTCGCCTCGTGAAGGCTCGCAAGCACTTCCTGGGTGTTGTTTCCGATCGACGAGACGATGCCCATCCCGGTGACCACAACCCGCCTCATGACAGCCTCGCCTCAATCGTTGTTGTCTTGGTGATGCGCTCAGCCCAGGCTCGTGCCCTGCTTGAACAGGCCGACCTTCAAGTCCTTGGCGCGATAAATAATCTGGTCATCGACCGAAAGCCACCCGTCGGCGATACCGAGCACCAGCTTTGAACGCATCACGCGTTTGATATCGACGTTGTACACAACCTTGCGGGCCTCGGGCAGCACCTGGCCGCTGAACTTCAGCTCGTTCAGGCCAAGCGCGCGACCACGACCTTCGCCTCCGGTCCAGCCCAGGTAAAAGCCGACCATTTGCCAAAGCGCGTCGAGGCCTAGGCAGCCGGGCATCACCGGATCGTTCTTGAAGTGGCAGCCGAAGAACCAGAGGTCGGGCTTCACGTCGAGCTCGGCGCGCACCAGCCCCTTGCCGAACTCGCCGCCATTGTCGTTGATGTCAGTAATGCGGTCGAACATCAGCATCGGCGGCAACGGCAGCTGGGCATTGCCCGGGCCGAACATCTCGCCGCGGCCACAGGCCAGCAGATCTTCGTATTCGTAACCGTTGCGCCTGTTCAGCATGCAGAGCCTCTGTTTGAATTCCGATTGAGCGGCGCTTTTTGGCGAAAATGGGCCCCGTTTCGGTCGGAGAGCAACGCCAATTGCCACTGTCAGGCGCTGCGTCCGCATGCCCCGGATGGACTGCGGACCGGGCCTCGTGCCCGGCTGCGCCAAAATCGGCTAAGCGGAACCGCGCGCTCTCTAACACAGGCCATTTCGGGTAGCAAAGTGCATCCATGAAGGTAAAATGACGCGATACCGGGCCGGTTCCAAGCCTTATTAGAACCTCTCTAGTTGCGAGAAACTTGCATCTGCATCTTTCTGTTCTTATATTGCTGAGAGATATTGTTCACGCGTGCCCGAAATCTGGAAATGAGCGAGAATACTGCGCCCCATCACGACGACGACGTCCACTCCGCGGCCCTGCTGTCCGGCCGCCAGCCGGCTCTCACCGGCTGCCCCTGGCACGACGTCAACGAAATGCTCCAGTCCGCCGGGCTCCGTCCGACGCGTCAGCGCATGGCACTGGGCTGGCTGTTGTTCGGCAAAGGTGCTCGCCACCTCACGGCTGAAATGCTCTACGAGGAAGCCACACTGGCCAAGGTTCCGGTGTCGCTGGCGACTGTCTACAACACGCTGAACCAGCTCACCGATGCCGGCCTGCTCCGCCAGGTCAGCGTCGACGGCACCAAGACCTATTTCGACACCAACGTCACCACCCACCATCACTACTACCTCGAGAACAGCCATGAGCTGGTCGACATCGAGGATCCGCATCTGGCGCTGTCCAAGATGCCGGAAGTGCCGGAGGGTTACGAGATCGCGCGCATCGACATGGTCGTGCGCCTGCGCAAGAAGCGCTGAACCTCACAACTCTATTGTCGTCCCGGCGAACGCCGGGACCCACCGCGTGATTCCTCAATGAGGCACGCCGGTTGACGCCTCCCAAAACAATTGAACCCTGTGGTTATGTGTCCCGGCGTTCGCCGGGACGACAGCAGCGTCAGTTCACCTGCTCGTCCGAATACACGCCCCAGAGGCGCTCCTGCTGGATCCAGCCGTCAAAACCGTTGCCGGTGACGCGGCACCAGTTTGCAGCGCACTTCTTTACCTGCGTGACGACGCCGGCCTGGAGTCTTGCTGCAACCGCGCTGTCGAGATCGGCGCGATCGTAGATCGGGGCGAGGTCGTCCTTGTGCTTCATGGTGACGACCGCGGTGCGGCGGCCCGACAGCAGCGAGTGATAGACCCAGCCCTCGGCGCCTTCGGAATCGCGCACCCGGCGCCAATTCTCGAACTCGGCGGTAATTTCCACCGGCAGGCCCGAACGGGTGTAGACCCAGGCCACGTCATTGTCCTTGGTCGGGCCGGCACGGACGTTCACGTGATCCGATTTGAGGCTGACATAGCGCGGCACCGGCAGGCCGCTGGCGGTCTGGGGCGTGGTGTCCTTGGCCGAATGCGAGGGGCCGACCGAAGCGCTCAACCAGGTGCAAACGAGCGCCATTACCGAACAAAAACGCCCCAACGCCATCAACCCGTCTCCTGTCGAAGACCCGGCCCGAGCCCGGTCCTCACCCCAAATTCCAAAACCTGCCGCGCAACCCCCTGACCCGCCCCACGCGGGTGTTCCCCAAACCGGGCTCCTTGAAGCCTTGACCCGTGGTTCTTGTCTTGGCCCGGCCTTCTGCTAGAGAGGACGGGCACTTGAACAACCAGTTTGCCCCGATTTTCCGGCCGGAAATATCGGGAGAGCTTGGAAACGCCGGGGACGGACACGGCAAGGGCAGTGTCGAACAACCGGGTTAATGAGACCTCAACGACCGGCCTTTGGCGACAGAGGCGGCTTGCGACGCCTCATGAGAGCAGGACATGTCGGTGAAGAAAAAGCCCCTCGTCGTGGTGACGCGCAAGCTGCCGGATTCGATCGAGACGCGGATGCGCGAATTGTTCGACGCGCGGATCAATCTCGAGGACACGCCGATGTCCGCCGACCAGATCGCGGAAGCCGCACGCACCGCCGACGTGCTGGTTCCGACCGTCACCGACCATATCAGCGCCGACATCATCAACCAGCCCGACTGCAAGCTGCGGCTGATCGCCAATTTCGGCAACGGCGTCGATAATATCGACGTCGAGGCCGCGCATGCCCGCGGCATCACCGTCACCAACACGCCCAAGGTCCTGACCGAGGACACCGCCGACATGACCATGGCGCTGATCCTCGCCGTGCCCAGGCGGATGATCGAAGGCGCCTCGATCCTGACCGAAGGAAAACCCTGGCCGGGCTGGTCGCCGACCTGGATGCTCGGCCACCGTATCGGCGGCAAGCGGCTCGGCATCATCGGCATGGGTCGCATCGGCCAAGCGGTGGCGCGCCGCGCCCGCGCCTTCGGGCTGCAGATCCACTATCACAACCGCCGTCCCGTGGCGCCGAAGATCGCCGAAGAGCTTGGCGCGACCTATTGGGAAAGCCTCGACCAGATGCTGGCGCGGATGGACATCATCTCGGTGAACTGTCCGCACACGCCGGCGACCTATCATTTGCTCTCGGCGCGGCGGCTGAAGCTGATCCGCAAGGACGCCTATATCGTCAACACCGCGCGCGGCGAGGTGACCGACGAGGACACGCTGATCAAGCTGATCGAAGGCGGCGAGATCGGCGGCGCCGGGCTCGACGTCTACGAGCACGAGCCTGCAGTCAACCCCAAGCTGGTGCGGCTTGCCAAGGCCGGCAAGGTGACGTTGCTGCCGCATATGGGCTCGGCCACGATCGAAGGCCGCGTCGAGATGGGCGAGAAGGTGATCATCAACATCCGCACCTTCCTCGACGCCCACAAGCCGCCGGATCGCGTGCTGCCGAGCATGCTCTGAGGTTTATTTCCCGCGCGTCTCGCGCTTGCGCCAGTCGGCGACGAAATCGATGAAGGCGCGCAGCGCGGGCGGCGTCTGGCGCCGGCTCGGGTAATACAGGAACGGGCCGGGAAACGGCTCGCACCAATCTTCCATCAGGCTGACCAGCGCGCCGGACTTCACGGCATCGCCGACATAACCGTCGATCGTTGCCCAGACGCCCACACCATCGAGCGCGGCTCGCAGGGCAAGGGTCATGTTCGTGGAGATCAGCTTTGCCGGCGGATCGACCTTCACGATCTGGCCGGCCTTCTCGAACTCCCAATCGTGCATGACGCCGCTCGAATACCGGGCGCGGATGCAATCATGCTCGAGCAAATCCTTCGGATGCTTCGGCTCGCCGCGGCGCGCGACATAATCGGGCGAGGCGACGACGACATAGTGCTGCGGACCGCTCAGCGGGATCGCCACCATGTCCTGCGCGAGATGCTCACCATAACGCACGCCGGCATCGTAGCCCCCGCTCACGATATCGACGAAACCGCTTTCGGACACGACGTCGAGATCGACCTGCGGATGCGCTGCGAGGAACGGGCCGACCATCGGCGCCAGCACGAGATCGACCGCCGGGGGCGGCGCGTTGATGCGCAGGCGGCCGGAAGCCACCTCGCGCAGGCCCCGCACCTCCGCCAGGGCATCGCCGACGTCGCGTAGCGCAGGTGCCACCCGCGACAGCAGCAGCTCGCCCGCCTCGGTCAGCGCGACACTGCGGGTGGTGCGGTTCATCAGGCGGACGCCAAGGCGCTCCTCGAGGTCGCGTAGGCGCTGGCTAAGGCTCGACACCGACACGCGAATCTCGATCGCCGCCCGCCGGAAATTGCGGGTGCGGGCGACCGCCACGAAGACGTCGAGATCGCGCAGATCAGGCTCAGTCATTGTTCGTTAGAATGAACAAGCCATTCGGTATTGTCCAGCTTATCGGCGCAATGGACCAGGTGCATATCCAGCCCGTCATGCGGCGCAATCAGCCTGCCGCCTTTCGAGGAGAGCCATCATGGAACAGCACAAACTCGGTTCAACCGGCCCCCGCGTCTCTGCCCTTGGTCTCGGCTGCATGGCCATGTCGGACGCCTATGGCCCGGCCGATCGCGGCGAGAGCATCGCCACGATCCACGCGGCGCTCGACGCCGGTATCACGCTGCTCGACACCGGCGATTTCTACGCCATGGGTCACAATGAAATGCTGATCCGCGATGCGCTGAAGGAAGTGGCGCGCGACAGGGTGCAGATCAGCGTCAAGTTCGGCGCGCTACGCGGCCCTGCCGGTGAATTCACTGGCATGGATTGCCGCCCGGCCGCGATCCGGAATTTCCTCGCCTATTCGCTGCAGCGGCTCGGCACCGACTATATCGATATCCACCGCCCGGCACGGCTCGACCCCAACGTCCCCATTGAAGAGACCATCGGCGGCCTCGCCGATCTCGTGAAGGCTGGCTACATCAGGCATATCGGCCTGTCCGAGGTCGGCTCCGACACCATCCGCCGCGCGCATGCCGTGCATCCGATCGTCGATCTCCAGATCGAATATTCGCTGATCGAGCGCGGCATCGAGCGCGACATTCTCAAGACCTGCCGCGAGCTCGGCATTGGCATCACCGCCTATGGCGTCCTGGCGCGCGGCCTGATCAGCGGCCATTGGTCGAAGGATTCGGGCACGGCCGGCAAGGACTACCGGCTGATGACGCCGCGCTTCCAGGGCGCAAATCTCGACGCCAATCTCGCGCTGGTGGAGTCCCTGCGTGCCATCGCCGGCGAAATCGGCGCAACGCCGGCGCAGGTCGCAATCGCCTGGGTCGCGGCGCAGGGAAAAGAGATCGTGCCGCTGGTCGGCGCCAAGACCCGCACCCGTCTCGTCGAAGCGCTTGGCGCGACCAGGGTCACGCTGACATCGGCGCATCTTGCGGCGCTGGCCAAGGCGTTTCCGCCGGATGTCGCCTCGGGCACGCGTTACACCGCCGAGCAGATGGCCCATCTCGATAGCGAGAAGCCGGCCACGGCGTAACGCAGCCCATCACGTGCGATGGGCGCTGAGGTCGGTGATCACAGGCCCGTCGCCGTTGAGCGGATTGGCCGGATCGCGCGAATAGCGCAGCGTCTCGAAGCGCATCGCGCGCGCATCGATCATCAGGAGGCGGCCGACCAGGCCGTCGCCGAAACCGACGATCTCGCGGATCGCCTCCATCGCCATCATTGATCCCAGCACGCCCGCCAGCGCACCCATGACGCCGGCTTCCGCGCAGGCAGGAACGGTACCCGGCGGCGGCGCCTCCGGAAACAGGCAGCGATAGGTCGGATTGAATTCGCCCTGCTCGTTGGTCTCGTGCGCGCGGATGGTGGTGAGCGAGCCGTCGAAGGTGCCGAGCGCGGCCGTGATCAACGGCCGCTTCGCGAAGAAGCAGGCGTCCGAGACCAGATAGCGTGTCGAGAAATTATCGGAGCCGTCGAGCACGAGGTCGTAGTCGCCGATCAGGCTGAGCGCATTGTCCGCATTCAGCCAGGTGGCGTGGCCGACGAAGCGAACATGCGGGTTGAGCGCCGCAATCCGCTCGGCGGCGCTCTCGACCTTGTGCCGGCCGATATCGGGCGTGGTGTGGATCACCTGGCGCTGCAGATTGGACAGCGACACCACGTCGTCATCGACCACGCCGAGCGTGCCGATGCCGGCGGCGGCCAGATACATCAGCGCCGGCGCGCCGAGCCCGCCGGCGCCGATCACCAGCGCAGAGGCGCGCTTCAGCGCCGCCTGGCCCGGTCCGCCGACGTCGCGCAGCACGATATGGCGGGCATAGCGTTCCAGTTCGTCCGGGCTCAGCATCGTCGTACGCCTCTCCTACCAAGCCGTCGCTCTCACTCCTCATGGGGAGGAAGCGCAAAGCGCCGTCTCGAACCATGCAGGCCCCGATCTCGCCGCGGCTATCCTTCGAGACGCGGCCTTGAGGCCGCTCCTCAGGATGAGGACCTGTGTACGCGGCTCGACCTTAGGCCTGAACCACCCCAACATTGTTCGCGACCAACGAGATGTGCTTCAATGGCATTGCGTTCAATGGGCTGGTTGGATTTGTCATGAGATCGATGCTTGCGGCAACCTTGATGTTTGCGGCTGCCACAGGCGCGCACGCCCAGATGACGACGCCGCAGATCCCCGGTACCAAGCCGAAGCTGGTCCAGACCGTGCCGATCCGGCCTCCGGCAACGCAGACGCCATCGGCGACGGCGGATGCGATGGCGCAAGCGGAGCGGCTGTCGCTGCAATCCGACCTCGCCTGGGTCGGCCAGTACAACGGCGCCATCACCGGCGACGTCAGCGCGCGCCTGGTCAACGCCATCAAGGAATACCAGAAGGCCAAGGGCGGCAAGCCGACCGGCGTGCTCAATCCGCAGGAGCGCGCCGCGCTGGCCGAGACGGCGCGAAAGAAGCAGGACGGCGTCGGCTGGAAGATCGTGACGGAGCCGACCAGCGGCGCCCGGCTCGGCATCCCCTCGAAACTGGTGCCGCAGCAGGCGAGCGACGCCAACGGCTCGAAATGGACCTCGCCGACCGGAACCGTGCAGGTGCTGCTCAGCCGCCGCAAGGAGGCGAACCCGACCGCGGCAAAACTCGCGGAGCTGGAGAAGGAGCCGTCCGGGCGCAAGGTCGATTACACCGTGGTGAAGCCCGATTTCTTCGTGCTCTCGGGATTGCAGGGCCTGAAGAAGTTTTACGTCCGCGGCACCTTTAGAGGTGACGAGGTCCGCACCATGACGATCCTCTACGACCAGGCGACCGAGAACACGGTCGAGCCGGTCGTGATCGCGATGTCGAGCGCGTTCAACGCGTTTCCGTCCGGACCGCAAGCCGGGCCGCCGCCGCGCAAGACCGTCGAATACGGCACCGGCCTCGTCATCAGCGATGACGGCGCGATCGTCACCGACCGGCTCGTCACCGACGGCTGCCTCGCCATCACGATCGCCGGCTATGGCAGCGCCGATCGCCTCGCCGAGGACAAGGAGCGCGGTCTTGCACTCCTGCATATCTACGGCGCGCGCGGCCTGAAGCCATTCAGCCTCGCTGGCGGCGCGGCCAAGACGAACGTGGATGTCGTCGGCATCGCCGATCCGCAGAGCCAGGGCGGCGCGGCGAGTGTCTCGACCGTCAAGGGCGCACTCGCACCGGTCACGAGCAGCGAGTCCGCACTGTCGCCTCCCCCGGCGGTGGGATTTTCCGGTGGTCCGGCGATCGATGGCGACGGCAAGTTCGCCGGCATTGCGTTGTTGAAGCCGACCATGGTGGCAGGACCCGCGACATCGGTGCCGGCCTCGCAGGCCGTGATGGTGTCCGCGGACGCCGTGCGCGATTTCCTGAAGGCGAAACAGGTCACGGTGAACGGTACGTCGACGGACGCAAAGGCCGCCGTCGTGCGCGTGATCTGCGTGCGGAAGTAGGTTTAACGCCAACTCTCGTGTCCCGGACGCGGTGCGGCGCGTAGTGGACACGAGTTCAACTGAGCCGCGAGCATCATCACACGTACGACTACTGGTCCAGTAATGGTACGGATTAGCTGGCCATCCCCATTCCGCCATCATCGTTACTGTTGATTCGGACCTCCGCGATCCCCCTTTGGATCGGGCCGGCACGTCCTGAGCGAGAAGGCTCAGCATCGAGATCGATGCACGTTCGCGTGGCGTATTCCTGACCCAAGCATTCCAAAGGATTGATCTTCAAATGCACACGATCGTACTGGCCACCCAAAAGGGTGGCAGCGGCAAGAGCACGCTCGCCATCGGCCTCGCGCTCGCGGCCAAGCAGGCCGGCTTCACCGTCCGCCTGATCGAGACCGACCCGCAGGGCACTCTGTCGAACTGGCAGCGCCGCCGCACCGCCGATGATCTCGTCGTCGAGCCGATCTATCATGCCGCCGACATCGAGCCGCGCCTGAAGATGCTGGCTGACAGCGGCCTGCAGCTGGCGATCGTCGACACCGCCGCCGGCCTCAGCGCCGCGACCACCGCTGCGATCCGCCATTCCGATCTCTGCCTGATCCCGGCCCGCCCGAGCGTCGCCGACATCGAGGCGACCGTCTCGACGCTCAGCGTCGCACGCGCCTGGAAGCGGCCCTACAGCTTCGTGCTCAACCAGACGCCGATCCGCGGCCAGCGCATCGACAACGCCGCCAACACCCTCGCCGAGGAAGCCGCGCTCGATCTCACTGAAGTTCTCGCGCGCCCGCTGATCGTGATGCGCAACGATCATCAGGACTCGCTCGCGAGCGGCCTTGCCGTGAGCGAATTCGCGCCGAACGGCAAGTCGGCGGACGAGATCCGCGGCCTGTGGCGCTGGATCGAAACCCGGCTCGAGCTCAGCGCCACGACCAATGTCCTGATCGACCAGGTGATGTCGGCTACCGACGGCATGCTGCATGTCGCTGCCGATCTTTCGGCAGAGGAGACCACGACACTGGCGTCCTGAGCGGGGCAATCGCTCTGACGGCAGTCGGCCCTTCACCATCCGGCAGGGGCCCCAGCGACGAAGCGATCCGGCCACCAGCCCGGCCGGATTGCTTCGCTTCGCGGTTTTTGTAGACACTCGATTTTCGCGTCGTAGCCCGGATGGAGCGCAGCGCAAATCCGGGAAGTCTCTCCGCGGTCACGCTGGACCCGGGATTTCGCTGCGCTCCATCCGGGCTACCGGCTACGTCACTTCTGACACTTCTGACACCAGAAGGTCGAGCGTCCGTTCTGCGTGAACCGCTTGACGGTGCCACCGCAGCCCGGCGTCGTGCATTTCTCGCCTTCGCGGTCGTAGACCTTGAACGAATGCTGGAAATAGCCGAGCTCGCCCGAGGTCTGACGATGGTCGCGCAAGGACGAGCCGCCGGCCTTGATGGCGTCGTTCAGCACCGTGTGGATCGCACTTACCAATCGCTTCGCATGATCGGTCGGCTCGCCGCCGCCAACGCCCTTGCGGCCCTTGGTCGCGAGCGTCGCCGCGATCCGGCGCGGCGACAGATGCGAGCGATGCAGGGCTTCGCAGACATAGATGTTGCCGAGCCCCGCCACCACGCGCTGGTCGAGCAGTGCGGCCTTCAGGCTGGTGGTCTTGCCTTCGCAGGACCGCGCCAGCATCGCGGCGTCGAATTCGTTGCCGAGCGGCTCGGGGCCGAGGTCGCGCAGCAGCGGCTCCTCCTCGAGTGCGTTACGTGCGATCACTTTCATGTAACCGAAGCGGCGCGGGTCGTTGAAGACGATGTCGGCGCCGGAAGACATCCGAAAGAGCACGTGGTCGTGCGTGGAGTCCTTACCCCTCGGATAGTGAAACTCGCCGGGAGCTGCCTCGTTGTCCGGCTTGATGACGCGGAACGAGCCCGACATGCCCAGATGCATCAAGAGCACATCGCCGGAGGCGAGATCGGCCATGAGATATTTTGCACGCCGGCCGAGCCCCGTGACGACCTGCCCCTGGAGCCGGGCCACGAAATCCGGCTGGAACGGAAAGCGCAGGTCCGGCCGGCGGGCCTCCGCCACCAGGATTTTCGCACCCTCCATCACAGGCTGAAGGCCGCGGCGGACGGTCTCGACTTCGGGCAATTCAGGCATGGTCAGGCATTCACCTTATGAGGGCGGTGTGATAGCGCCATTGCGGCGGGCGCGCTATGGTTCGCCCAGTGGAGTAGAGTAATGGATCGGCCGGGCGAAACCACGCATTTTGGCTTCAGGGACGTCCCCCTCGGGGACAAGCAGACGCTGGTGAACGATGTGTTTCACAGCGTGGCGTCGCGCTATGATTTGATGAACGATTTGATGTCCGGTGGCCTGCACCGGGTCTGGAAGGACATCATGATCACCGCGCTCGACCCGCCGAGGAGCGACCGGCCGTTCGCGCTGCTCGACGTCGCCGGCGGCACCGGCGACATCTCGTTCCGCGCCGCCAAAGCGGCGGGCACCGGCTTCCATGCCACCGTCTGCGACATCAACACCGACATGCTGGCGGTGGGCCGCGAGCGCGCCGCGAAGCGCCATCTCGACACCCGGGTCGATTTCGTCGAAGGCAATGCCGAAGCGCTCGCCTTCGCCGACCGCAGCTTCGACGCATATACGATCGCCTTCGGTATTCGCAACGTGCCCCGGATCGATCTGGCGCTGCGCGAGGCCCATCGCGTGCTGAGGCCCGGCAGCCGCTTCCTGTGCCTGGAATTCTCCACCGTCGAGATGCCCGGGCTCGACCGGATCTACGACCTGTTCTCGTTCAAGGTGATCCCGCCGCTCGGCCGGATGATCACGGGCGACGCCGAGTCCTACCAATATCTCGTCGAGTCCATCCGCAAGTTTCCGAAACCCAACGCCTTCGCCGACATGATCCGCGACGCCGGCTTCGCCCGCGTCAGCTGGCAGACCCTGTCCGGCGGCATCGTCGCACTGCATTCGGGCTGGCGTTTGTGATCTCTGCCTTCACCCACATTGCGCGCCTGATCCGCGCCGCGTTCGTGTTTGCGCGCGAGGGCGTGTTCGGCTCGGTCGATCCGAGCCTGGTGCCGCCGCCGGGACAGCTCGCTCTGAAGCTGGCGCGCCTGGTCGAACGGCGTGGCGTCAAGCACGGCCCGCGGATATCGCGCGCGCTGACGCGGATGGGCCCCGCCTATCTCAAGCTCGGACAATTCCTGGCCACACGCCCCGACGTCGTCGGCGTCATCATGGCGCGCGACCTCGAAAGTCTCCAGGACCGCCTGCCGCCGTTTCCGCAGGACGAAGCCGAAGCCGCGATCGCGACCTCGCTGGAGCGGCCGCTGAAGGACGTGTTTGTGAGCTTCGGCCCTCCCGTGGCGGCCGCCTCGATCGCGCAGGTGCATCGCGGCGAGGTCTTGCAAGCCGGCATCCGCAAGTCGGTCGCGGTCAAGGTGCTTCGGCCCAACGTCGCTACGCGCTTCCGCCGCGACCTCTCCGATTTCTTCTTCGTCGCGCACAAGGCCGAGGCTTATTCGGCCGAAGCGCGGCGCCTGCGCCTCATCGAGGTCATCAACACCATGTCGCGCTCGGTCGCGATGGAGATGGATCTGCGGCTGGAAGCTGCGGCGCTGTCGGAGATGGCAGAGAACACGCAGGGCGATCCTGATTTCCGCGTGCCGGCCGTGGACTGGGACCGCACCACGCACAACGTGCTGACGATGGAGTGGATCGACGGCATCGCGCTGAACGATCACAAGCGTCTGGCCGAATCGCAGGTCGACCTGCCCGATCTCGGCCGCAAGGTGATCCAGAGCTTCCTGCGGCACGCGCTGCGCGACGGCTTCTTCCATGCCGATATGCATCCGGGCAATCTGTTCCTGGATGACGCGGGGCGACTCGTCGCGGTCGATTTCGGCATCATGGGCCGGCTCGGCATGAAGGAGCGGCGCTTCCTCGCGGAAATCCTGCTCGGCTTCATCACCCGCGATTATCGCCGCGTCGCCGAGGTGCATTTCGAGGCGGGCTACGTGCCCGCACATCACTCGGTCGAGAACTTCGCGCAAGCGATTCGCGCCATCGGCGAGCCGATCCACAACCGCACGGCGGAAGAGATCTCGATGGCGCGGCTCTTGACGCTGCTGCTCGAGGTCACCGGCCTGTTCGACATGACCACGCGCCCCGAGCTGATCCTGCTCCAGAAGACCATGGTCGTGGTCGAAGGCGTGGCGCGCGGCTTCGATCCCAGACTCGACATCTGGAAGGTCGCCGACCCCGTGGTACGCGAATGGATCGAGCGCAATCTCGGTCCGATCGGCCGGGTGCAAGGCGCGCTCGCCGGGACCGGAGACATCGCGCGCGTGCTGATGCGCATGCCGGAAATCGCCGAGCGGTCCGTGAAGGTGCTCGAGCAGCTCGAGACCATGACACGGGAGGGCATCAGGCTGTCGCCCGAGAGCATCGCCGCGATGGGCCGCAGCGAGGGCCGCAAGAATCGCTGGCGCACTGTCGCGCTCTGGATCATCGCCGCGACCTTCATCGGGATCCTGATCGCCGTCCGGAATCTGTGATTGCCAAAAGCCTGATTGCATTGCAATCACGCGAGTGATAGCATCGCTATCATTTCGTGCTGGAGGGGCGTCATGGCAAGCCTGACCATCCGCAAGCTCGACGACGCCGTCAAAACCTATTTGCGGCTGCGCTCGGCCAAGAACCGCAGGTCGGTCGAGGAAGAGGTCCGGGTCATCCTGCGGGAGCTGATCGAGGGCCGCGAGGAGCCGCTGACGCCGTTTGCGGTACCGCCCGCGGCATCCTCCACCCCCGCACTCCAGCGCACCGGCGCCGTCCCCGAGGCCAGCGTCACCCTGATCATCGGCGGTGGCATCGCGGCCTACAAATCGCTCGACCTGATCCGAAGGCTGAAGGAGCGCCGCGTCGAGGTCCGCTGCGTCCTGACCAAGGCGGCCCAGCAATTCGTCACGCCGCTGGCGGTCAGCGCCCTCTCCCATGAGCGCGTCTATACCGACCTGTTCGACCCGCAGAGCGAGTTCGACGCCGGCCATATCAGGCTTGCGCGCGACTGCGACCTGATCGTGGTGGCGCCGGCGACCGCCGACCTGATGGCCAAGATGGCGAACGGCCATGCCGACGATCTCGCCAGCGCCATCCTGCTCGCGACCAACCGCAAGGTGCTGCTGGCACCGGCAATGAACC
Source organism: Bradyrhizobium sp. ERR14 (assembly GCF_014198235.1). Lineage (NCBI taxonomy): Bacteria > Pseudomonadati > Pseudomonadota > Alphaproteobacteria > Hyphomicrobiales > Nitrobacteraceae > Bradyrhizobium > Bradyrhizobium sp. ERR14. The sequence continues at coordinate 343,911 of NZ_JACIHD010000003.1, forward strand.
CGCTGATGTGGACCAATGCGGCGACGCGCCGCAACCTCACGCAGCTGCAGCGCGACGGCGTGGTGCTGATCGGACCCAATTCCGGCGAGATGGCCGAAGCAGGCGAAGCCGGTGTCGGCCGCATGTCGGAAGCGATCGAGATCGCCGCGGCTGCCGAGCGCCTGCTGCGACCGCCGGCGCCAAAGCCACTTGCCGGCAAGCGCGTGCTGATCACCGCAGGTCCCACCCACGAGCCGATCGATCCGGTGCGCTACATCGCCAACCGCTCCTCCGGCAAGCAGGGCTTTGCCATTGCCGCGGCCGCGCAGGCCGCCGGCGCCGAGGTGATTTTGGTCAGCGGTCCGGTCGACCTCAGCGATCCCCAAGGCGTCACCGTCAAGCACGTCGAATCGGCGCGGCAGATGCTGGAACAGGTGCAGGCCTCGCTTCCCGCCGACATCGCGATCTTTGCCGCCGCGGTCGCCGACTGGCGCGTTGCCAATGAAGGCGAGCAGAAGCTGAAGAAGACATCGGCCGGCATGCCGCCGCTTCAGCTGATCGAGAACCCCGATATCCTCGCCACGATCTCGAAGCTGACCGACAAGCGCCCGCCGCTGGTGATCGGCTTTGCCGCCGAGACCGAGCACCTCATCGACAACGCCAAGTCAAAACTGGCCCGCAAGGGCTGCGACTGGATCGTCGCCAACGACGTCTCGCCCGCCACCGGCGTGATGGGCGGCGACCGCAACACCGTGCATCTGATCAGTCGCAAGAATGGTGAGAAGGACGGCGAGATTGCAGTTGATTCCTGGCCGGTGATGACCAAGGAACAGGTCGCCATCGAACTGGTCGCGCATGTCGCACGAAGCGTGACCGACAAATCCCTGGAGCCGGCATCTTGAGCACGAAGGTCACTGTCGAACTGCAACGCCTGGCCCATGCGGAAGGCCTGCCAATGCCGGCCTATCAGACTACCGAGGCTGCCGGCCTCGATCTGATGGCGGCGGTGCCGGACAGCGAGCCGATGACGCTCGCCCCCGGCCAATATGCGCTGGTGCCGACGGGCCTTGCGATCGCATTGCCGGCCGGGCACGAGGCGCAGGTGCGACCGCGCTCGGGGCTTGCCGCCAAGCACGGCGTCACCGTGCTGAACTCGCCGGGCACGATCGACGCGGACTATCGCGGCGAGATCAAGGTGATCCTGATCAATCACGGCACAGCGCCGTTCGTGATCAAGCGCGGCGAGCGCATCGCCCAGATGGTGATCGCGCCCGTGGTGCAGGCCGCGCTGGTTCCGGTGGCCACATTGTCGGCCACCGATCGCGGCGCCGGCGGCTTCGGCTCGACGGGCCGCTAGTTCTTACCTCTCCCGCTTGCGGGAGAGGTCGACGCGCAGAGCGCGGCGGGTGAGGGCTCTCTCCTCTGGGGAGCGTCCCGTTGCGGAGATACCCTCTCCCCAACCCTCCCCCGCAAGCGGGGGAGGGAGCGCACCTGCTTCGTGGAAACGGCCCCCGCATCTCATCCGCTAACGCACGGCAGTTCCAGCCGAATCATCCGAAGATTTACGTGTGTTGGAACTCTTCACCCGGCATTTTTTTGGGGCCGCCTTTGCGTTCACGATCTGGACTCTTACCGCCGGAGTCGCGGTGAGGGTATTGTCGTTTGATTCGCGCGCGACGGGGGTCGCCGCGCGCAAATCTGTGCGATCTTGGGGCAACTATGTCAGGCGTGATCGTGTCGATGCGTCGGACGCTGCTGTCGTGCACATCGCTCGTGCGCAACGGCTTGTTGGGAGGCGCTCTTGCAGCGCTGCTGCCGGCTGCGCCGGCCGAGGCGGCCGACCTCATCGACACCCTCTCCATCATGCTGGATTTCAACCGGCAGGAACTCGCGGTGCTCGCCACCGCGCTGGCCTTGCTCGGCTTCTCGGTGGTGGCTGCGATTCTCTTGATGCGCACGCGCGTGCGTACGGCGAAGAACGAGGCGCGGCTGCGTGCCCGAATCGGAGAACTCCAGCTCCAGGCCGACCGCTTCGGCGCGCTGCTGTTCGCCGAGCCGCAGATCCTGATTTCCTGGCCGGCCGGCGATAATCGCGCGCAGATCTCCGGCGACATCTCCATGGTGTTGCCGCGCGACTCCTCGCCGCAACGCGTGCTCGCCTTCGGAACCTGGCTGCCGCCGGAACCCGCGCTCCAGATGGATCATGCCGTCGATGCGCTGCGTGACCGCGGCGACGGGTTCCAGCTGACACTGACCACCGCGCATGGCCACACGCTCGAGGCCATCGGCCGCGCCATCGGCGGCCAGGCCATTGTCCGGATTCGCGAGCTCTCGGGGCTCCGCCGCGATCTGGCCGAGACCAATCTGCGCTACAACGCGCTCTCCGACGAGACCGAGATGCTGCGCGGCTTTGCCGCCAACGCCCCCTGGCCGATCTGGGCCAAGGGCGAGAACGGCGCGCTGACCTACGCCAACCCCGCCTATGTCCGCGCGACCGAGGCGAACAACGTCACCGACGCGCAGGAGCGCAAGCTCGAGCTGCTCGACAGCGCCGATCGCACCGCGATGGAACGGGGACTGAAGGACACCGCCAATTTCAACGCGCGGCTGCCGATCGTGATCAGCGGCGAGCGCCGCATCTACGACGTGCGCGCGGTCAATGTCGGCAGCGGCAGCGTCGGCGTCGCCATCGACGCCAGCGAGGCGGATGCGCTCAGCTCGGCGCTGGTGCGGATGGCGGAGGCGCATCGCCGCACGCTCGACCAGCTCTCCTCCGGCGTTGCCGTGTTCGACGGTCAGCGTCGGCTGGCCTTCTACAACGATTCCTACCGCCGGCTGTGGGACCTCGACCGCACCTTCCTCGACGCCAATCCCGATGATTCCAGCGTGCTCGACCAGCTTCGCGCCGCGCGCAAGCTGCCGGAGCAGCCGGACTTCCGTGCCTGGAAATCCAAGCTGCACGAGGCCTATCGCGCGGTCGAGACCACCAAGGACACCTGGTACCTGCCCGACGGCCGCGCGCTCTCGGTCGTGACCACGCCGAACCCGGAAGGCGGCGTCACCTATCTGTTCGACGATGTCACCGAGAGCCTCGAGCTCGCCCGCCGCTTCGACGGCATGATCCGGGTCCAGCGCGAGACGCTGGACAGCCTCGCCGAGGGCGTCGCGGTGTTCGGCAGCAACGGCAAGGCGCAACTGTTCAACCCGGCCTTCGTCCGGATGTGGAAGCTGTCGAGCGATGCCATGCGCGACGAGCCGCACATCCAGACGGTGGAAGGCTGGTGCCATCAGCTGTTCGACGACCCCACGGTCTGGCGTCAGATCCGCGAGGCCGTCACCTCGATCGAGAGCCGCGCCGACGTGCCGCTGAAGCTGGAGCGCAAGGACGGCAGCGTGCTCGACGGCATGATCCGCCCGCTGCATGACGGCGCCACCATGCTGACGTTCCAGGACATCACCGACACCGAGAACGTCGAGCGCGCACTACGCGAGCGCAACGAGGCGCTGGAGGCTGCCGACCAGATGAAGGTGGATTTCGTCCACCACGTTTCCTACGAGCTGCGCTCGCCGCTCACCACCATCATCGGCTTCGCGCATTTCCTCAGCGATCCCTCGACCGGGCCGCTGACGCCGAAACAGGCCGAATATCTCGACTACGTCACCAAATCGACCAACGCGCTGCTGGCGCTGACCAACAACATCCTCGATCTCGCCACCATCGACGCCGGCGCGATGAAGCTGGAACTCGGCCCGGTCGACGTCAGCAAGACCATCGAGCTCGCGGCCGAAGGCATCCAGGACCGGCTCGCCACCGACCGCATCCGCCTCAAGGTCGAGATCGCGCCCGATGTCGGAAGCTTCGTCGGCGACGAGAAGCGCGTGGTGCAGGTGCTCTATAACCTCCTCGCCAACGCCGTCGGGTTTTCTCCACAGGATTCCACCGTCGGCATCAGCGCGCGCCGCACCGAACGCAGCGTGGTCTTCACTGTGACAGATTCCGGGCCTGGAATACCTGCCGACATGAAGGACAAGGTGTTCAACTGGTTTGAAAGCCGCTCGCAGGGCTCGCGTCACCGCGGCGCCGGGCTCGGCCTGTCGCTGGTGCGCTCCTTCGTCGAGCTGCATGGCGGCAAGGTGCGGGTGGATTCGATCGTCGGCCGGGGCACGGTCGTGATCTGCGACTTCCCGACCGACCAGGCGGCGCATCGCGACGCCGCCGAATGACAGAACCAACCGCATTCTCCGTCGCGCTTCACAACGAGACGGCCACCGCGCAATTGATGGCCGATCTCGCGCTGCTGGTCGGCCCCGGCGATGTCATTACGCTGACCGGCGATCTCGGCGCCGGCAAGACAGCTGCCGCCCGCGCGCTGATCCGCTACCTCGCCGGCGACGAGGAGCTGGAGGTGCCGAGCCCGACCTTCACCCTGGTGCAGGGCTATGAGCTGCCGCCGTTCCCGGTGATGCACGCCGATCTCTACCGCGTCGAGGACGAGAGCGAGCTCGAGGAGATCGGGCTGTCGCCCCTGCCCGATGCCACACTCGTCCTGATCGAATGGCCGGAGCGCGCGCCGTCGGCGATGCCACAGGATCGCATCGACATCGCGCTGACGCATCGCCCCGCATTGGGCTCGAACGCGCGCGCCGCCGACATCACCGGTCACGGCAAGAGCGCGGCCACGGTCGCGCGGCTGCAGGCATTGCGTGAATTCCTGGACGCAGCGGGCTACTTGGATGCGACGCGCAAGCGCATGGCGGGCGATGCCTCGACGCGCTCCTATGCGCGGCTGCTGCGCGACGGCGAGAGCGTCATCCTCATGAACTCTCCGCAGCGGCCAGATGGCGCGGCTATGTACAACGGGAAGTCCTACAGCGCCGCGGTGCATCTTGCGGAGAACATCAGGCCTTTCGTTGCCATGGACGAAGGCTTGCGCGTAGTCGGCGTCTCGGCGCCCGCGATCCACCATTACGATCTCGACCACGGCCTCCTGATCTCCGAGGATTTCGGCAGCGAAGGCGTAATCGAGGGCGACCCGCCACGCCCGATCGCCGAACGTTACGAAGCTGCGACCGACGTGCTGGCCGTGCTGCACGGCAAGACGCTGCCGGAAACATTGCCGCTGGCGGATCAGAGCTACGCCATTCCCCTCTTCGATACCGAGGCGCTGCTGATCGAGATCGGGTTGATGCCGGAATGGTACCTGCCCGATCGCAACGCGCCGCTGAGCGAAGAGAAGCGCGCCGAATTTTTCGCGATGTGGCGAGAGCTGCTGAAGAAGCCGCTGGCCGCGCCGAAGACGTGGATCATCCGCGACTATCACTCGCCCAATCTGATCTGGCTTGGCGATCGCACCGGCATCGCGCGCGTCGGCGTGATCGATTTCCAGGACACCGTGCTCGGTCCGCAATCCTACGACGTGGTGTCGCTGCTCCAGGACGCCCGCATCGACGTGCCCGAAAGCCTCGAGCTGACGCTGCTGTCGCGCTACATCAAGGCGCGGCGCGCTGGCGATGCCGGCTTCGATCCGGCCGGTTTCGCCGAGCTCTACGCGATCATGTCGGCACAGCGAAACACGCGGCTGCTCGGCACCTTCGCCCGCCTCAACCGCCGCGATGGCAAGCCGCATTATTTGCGTCACCAGCCGCGGATCTGGACCTATCTCCAGCGCTCGCTGGCGCATCCCGCGCTGAGCTCTTTGCGCGACTGGTATCTCGCCAACGTCCCGTCGCCCCAAAGGCCGCCAAAGGCTTGATTCGGGGCCCGATTTACCAGCTGTTAGCCAAGACGCCGGTATTCTGGCGGCCAGGCAGCCGGATCATTACGGGCTGGAGCGGGCAGATGGCGGTAAAGACGGACCAGCGCGGCAACAGCCGGGTCGTTTTCGAGCGCGGGATCTCGGCCCAGATGATGGGGATCGACGGCACCTGGCGGCGCGACTGCACCATGGAGGACGTCTCCGAGACCGGCGCCAAGCTGACCATCGACGGCTCGGTCGAGGGCCTCCATCTGAAGGAGTTCTTTCTGCTGCTGTCGTCCACCGGACTTGCGTACCGGCGTTGCGAGCTGGCCTGGGTCAATGGCGACCAAATCGGGGTCAATTTCCTCAAGCTCGGCGACAAGAAGAAAAAGGCGCGTTCCACAGCCGTCGGGGCATGATGGCAACACCCGTCGTACAACCGTCACGGCGGGTGGCTAAGGCGGTTGAGATGCGGTGCGGCTGATCGAACCTCGTGTTAGGATTGCTGCGAACGCGAAAAGGTCTGAGAAAGCGAAGGATGTCCGTCAAACCGACCAAAGCCATGGTGCTCGCTGCAGGGTTTGGCCTGCGCATGCGTCCCCTGACGGACAGGATGCCGAAGCCGATGGTGCCGGTGGCCGGCCAGCCGCTGCTCGACCACGTGCTCGACAAGCTCGGCCAGGCGGGCGTGACCGAGGCCGTGGTCAACGTGCATTACCTGCCGGACCAGATCATCGATCACGTCGCATCGCGCCAGCTTCCGCGCGTGACAATTTCTGACGAGCGCGACCAGGTGCTCGGCACCGGCGGTGGCGTGGTCAAGGCGCTGCCGCTGCTCGGCGACGCGCCGTTCTTCCACGTCAATTCCGACACGCTCTGGATCGACGGCGTGCGCTCCAATTTGACGCGGCTTGCCGAAAATTTCGACCCCGCGCGCATGGACATCCTGCTGCTGATGGCGCCGACCGCAACCAGCATCGGCTACGGCGGTCGCGGCGACTACGGCATGCTGCCCGACGGCGCCCTGCGCAAGCGCAAGGAAAAGGAGGTCGTTCCGTTCGTCTATGCCGGCGCTGCGATCCTGTCGCCGTCGATCTTCGAAGGCGCGCCGCAGGGCGAGTTCTCGCTGACAAAAATGTTCGACCGCGCCAACGAGCAGGAGCGGCTGTTCGGCCTCCGCCTCGACGGCGTCTGGATGCATGTCGGCACGCCCGACGCCGTGCACGCCGCGGAAGAGGCGTTTCTGGAGAGCGTGGCGTAGGGCCGGTCCCGAACGCGGTGCCGTAGGGTGGGCAAAGCGACTTGTCCGCCGTAGCTCGAAGAGCGAAGGCGGAAGCGTGCCCACGGATTCAAGCGATGAAAGTCGGTGAGAGACGCGTGGGCACGGCGCTGTCGCGCCTTTGCCCACCCTACGGCACCTGTTCTAGTCCCGACGAACAACGGGGACGATTTCGCCCCGCCCCATGACCATTTGACCCCGCCTCCCTATATTGCCTGATCCTTCGAATCAGGCAGCTCATGCGCGTCTTCAGCGTCCCCCTCTCAGTTCCATTCCTGCGCACGATCGTCGCGAGCCTGCTCGAGGGACGACTGGTCGAGGGATTCGAGGCGCGCAAGGAACCGGCGCGTCTGGCGGATGCGACGCTATACCTCCCGACACGGCGCGCGATGCGCGTGGTGCGCGAGATCTTCCTCGACGAGATGAAGGCGGACGCCGTGGTGCTGCCGCGCATCGTCGCGCTCGGCGACATCGACGAGGATGAGCTCGCCTTCGCCGACGAGGGCGAGCAGTTCTCCGGCGCGACGCCGCTCGACATTCCGCCGCGGCTCGGCGAGCTCGAACGACGGCTGACGCTGGCGCAACTGGTCGCGGCCTGGGCCAAGGGCCCGGTGCTGTCGCCGCTGGTGGTCGGCGGGCCCGCTTCGACGCTGGCGCTCGCCGGCGACCTCGCGCGTCTGATCGACGACATGGTGACGCGCGGCGTCGACTGGAGCGCGCTCGACGGTCTCGTACCCGACAACCTCGACCGCTACTGGCAGCACTCGCTCGAATTTTTGCGGATCGCACGCATCGCCTGGCCCGGTCATCTCACCGAGATCAACCGGATTGAACCCGCAGCCCGGCGCGATCTCCTGATCGCGGCGGAAGCCAAGCGCCTGACCGCACATCCCCATGGGCCCGTGATCGCAGCGGGCTCGACCGGCTCGATGCCGGCCACCGCGAAATTCCTGCACGCAGTCGCCTCGTTGCCGCATGGCGCAGTGGTGCTGCCGGGCCTCGACACCGATCTCGACGACGACGCCTGGCGCAGCATCGGCGGCGTGCGCGACTCGCTCGGCAAGTTCGCGGAGCATCCGGCGTCGAACCATCCGCAATACGCGATGAACGCACTGCTGGATCGCTTTGGCATCAAGCGCAGCGACGTCGAGATCCTCCAGCCGCCGGCGGACGGCGGCCGCGATCTGCTCGCATCGGAATCGATGCGGCCGTCGGCCAAGACGGAAGTCTGGCACGATCGGCTGAAGCAGCCGGACGTCGCGGCGAAGATCGCCGGTGGCATGAAGAATCTCGCTGTCGTCGAAGCACCCAACCCTGAGATGGAAGCGCTCGCCATTGCCATCGCGATGCGCGAGGCGCGGCATCTCGACAAATCGGCAGCGCTGGTCACGCCGGACCGCGCGCTGGCGCGGCGGGTGATGGCCGCGCTGACCCGATGGGATCTCGCCTTCGATGATTCCGGCGGCGACGTGCTGATGGAAACGTCCGCCGGCGTCTTTGCACGTCTCACCGCGGAAGCGGCGACCAAGGGACTGGAGCCACCGACGCTGCTGGCGATGCTGAAGCATCCGCTGTGCCGGCTCGGCCGGCTGCCTGGCGCATGGAAGGCGGCGATCGAAGATCTCGAGCTTGCAGTCCTGCGCGGCACGCGCCCGCCTGCGGGCACCGGCGGCCTGCTGCGCGAATTCAACCGCTTTCGCGACGAGCTGACAAAGCTGTGGCGCAGCGAGGTCTCCGCGCTTCACAAGGCCGAGCCCCGTGCGCGTCTCAAGGCCGAAAATATCGACCGCATCCAGACGCTGATCGACACCTTGCAGAAGGCGCTGGCGCCGATCGAGAATCTGGTGTCGGCCAAGCCATATGACTTTGCCGAACTCGCGCACCGGCATCGCGAGATCATGATCGAGCTGTCGCGCGACGAGCAGGGCATCCCGCTGGCCTTCGAGGAGCGCGAAGGCCTCGCGCTCGCCGGCGCCTTCGACGATCTCCTGCGCGGCGGCACGATCAGCGGACTGATGGTGACGCTGCCTGATTATGCCGACGTCTTCCAGACCGCTTTCAGCGATCGCGCCGTGAGGCGGCGAGACAAGCCGGGCGCGCGGCTGCAGATCTACGGCCCGCTGGAATCGCGCCTGATGCAGGCTGACCGCATCATCGTCGGCGGCCTGATCGAAGGCGTCTGGCCACCGGCTCCGCGCATCGACCCCTGGCTCAGCCGGCCGATGCGGCACGAGCTCGGTCTCGATCTGCCGGAGCGCCGCATCGGCCTCTCCGCCCACGATTTTGCTCAGCTGCTCGGCGGCGACGAGGTGATCCTCACCCATTCCGCCAAGGCCGGCGGCGCACCTGCGGTGGCTTCGCGCTTCCTTCATCGGCTGGAGGCGGTTGCGGGCGATGATCATTGGAAGGCGGCCGTTCGCGCCGGCGAAAAATATGTGCAGTTCGCGGGCGCGCTGGACCAGCCGGACGAGGTCAGGCCGATCAAGCAGCCCGAGCCGCGGCCTCCGCGGGCGACGCGACCGCTCAGGATGTCGGTGACCGCGATCGAAGACTGGCTGCGCGATCCCTACACGATCTACGCAAAACACATTTTGCGGCTCGATGCGCTCGATCCCGTTGACATGCCGCTGTCGGCCGCCGACCGCGGCTCGGCGATCCACGATGCGATCGGCGAGTTCACCGAAAGCTATGCCGCGCGTCTGCCCGACGATCCCGCGCGCGTGTTGCGCACGATTGGTGAGAAATATTTCGCGCCCCTGATGGAGCGACCCGAGGCGCGGGCGCTGTGGTGGCCGCGCTTCCAGCGCATCGCCCGCTGGTTCGGCGAATGGGAGACGGCGCGGCGCGACGCGATCGAGGCCATCGTCGCGGAGACGCGCGGCGAGATCACGATCAGGCTCGACAATGAGCGCAGCTTCCGTCTCTCCGCGCGCGCCGACCGCATCGAGCGTCGCCAGGGCGGCGGATACGCCATCCTCGACTACAAGACCGGGCAGCCGCCTAGCGACAAGCAGGTGCGCTTGGGCCTGTCACCGCAGCTCACATTGGAGGCCGCGATCCTGCGCGAGGGCGGCTTTTCCGACATCGACGCGGGCGCTTCGGTGAGCCAGCTCATTTATGTCCGGCTCAGCGGCAACAATCCGGCGGGCGAGGAGCGCATCATCCAGCTCAAAGTGAACAAGAGTGACGAGCCAATCCCGCCGGACACCGCAGCCGCCGAAGCGCGGGCCAAGCTTGAAGCCCTGATCCGCGCCTTCGAGGACGAGAACCAGCCCTACACCTCGCTGAACCTGCCGATGTGGTCCAACCGCTACGGCACCTATGACGATCTCGCCCGGATCAAGGAATGGTCTGCGGCCGGCGGTTTGGGGATCGAGGAATGGTGAAGCTGCCTCGCCCCATTCCCGACGAGGTGCGCGCGCGGCAGGCACGCGCGTCCGATCCGACTGCATCGGCGTTCGTGTCGGCCAATGCCGGCTCGGGCAAGACCCATGTGCTGGTGCAGCGGGTGATCCGCCTGCTGCTGTCGGGCGTGCCCCCGGAAAAGATCCTCTGCATCACCTTTACCAAAGCCGCCGCCGCCAACATGGCCGAGCGCGTGTTCACCACGCTCGGTCACTGGGTGACGCTGGATGATACCGGGCTCGACGCAGCGATCCGCGCTGTCGGCATCCCGCATCCCAGCGCGAAAATTCGGCGCGACGCGCGAAAACTGTTCGCCTGCGCGCTGGAGACGCCGGGCGGGCTGAAGGTGCAGACCATTCACGCGCTGTGCACGCGCCTGCTCCAGCAGTTTCCGTTCGAGGCCAACGTTCCCGCGCGCTTTGCCGTTATCGACGAGCGCGACCAGACCGACATGATGGAACGCGCCAATCTCAAGGTGCTGCTGGAGGCCGCGCGCGATCCCGAGAGCGTCACCGGCCGCGCATTGCTGACCGCAATGGCCAGCGCCGCCGACGTCACCTTCAAGGAGGTCGTGCGCGAGGCGTGCCTGAGCCGCGATCACTTCATGGCCTGGACGGATGAGGCCGGCAACGCCGAAGCCGCGGCGACGCAGATGGCGTCGGCGCTGGGCGTCGATGCGAGCGACCGCATCGAGGACGCCGAGACCGAGATTCTCGATGGACCCTATCTGCCGCGATCGCGCTGGGACGACATCGCCTTTGCGCTTGATGATGGGAACAAGACCGAGAAGGATCAAGCCGATTGCTTGCGGTCAGCAAATGCGTTCTCGGGAAGCGCGCAAGTTGATGCCTATCTGGGCGTTTTCCTGACCGATGAAAAGAAGCAACCGCGCAAGACGTTGTTGACCAAGCAATTTTGCAAGGATCATCCATCTGTCGCTCATCTGTTCGATAACGAGGCGCAACGACTCGAACCGCTGATCGAGAGGCGGCGCGCAGTGACCATGCGCGACCGCACTGCGGCGCTGTTGCATATCGCAACCGCCGCGGCCGCGAACTACCGCCGCGAGAAGCAGGAGCGCGGCCTGCTCGACTACGACGATCTCATCGACAAGACGCTCGCGATGCTGGACCGCGTCTCCTCGGGCTGGGTGCACTACAAGCTCGACCGCGGCGTCGATCACGTGCTGATCGACGAAGCCCAGGACACTAGCCCGCGGCAATGGGACATCGTCGCGCACATCATCTCCGAATTCACCGCCGGCGAAGGCGCGCGCGAGGGGCTGAACCGCACGGTGTTCGCGGTCGGCGACGAGAAGCAGTCGATCTTCTCGTTCCAGGGCGCGGCCCCGCACGAATTCGATGCGCGCCGGCGAGAGCTGCACCGCAAGTTCACCGCCGCCGGGCTGAAGTTCGACCCCGTGGCCTTCACCTATTCGTTCCGCTCGGGCGCCGCGATCCTGCACTCGGTCGACCACGTCTTCCGCGAGCAGGAGATCTACAAGAGCATCCATTCGGTCGAGATCGGCCATCCCCTGCACAACGCGCTCGCCGATGCCGGTCCGAGCGTGATCGAGCTGTGGGATCTGGCTGTCGCCGACGACCGCCAGGAGATCGAAGGCTGGCGCGCGCCGTTCGACGGCGTCGCTGTCACCAGCCCAGAAGTCAAGCTGGCGCGCCGCATCCAGGCCGAGATCAAGCGGCTGGTCGAGAGTGGCACGCTGACCGGGCACGAAGGCGAGCGCCGACCGCTGCGCTATGGCGACATGCTGATCCTGGTGCGCCGCCGCGGCAATGCCTTCGATGCCGTGATCCAGGCGCTGAAGCACGCTGGCGTTCCGGTGGCCGGCGCCGACAGGCTCAAGCTGACCGAGCACATCGCGATCATCGACCTGATGAACCTCGCTGATGCCCTACTGCTGCCGCAGGACGATCTCGCGCTGGCGGTGGCGCTGAAGAGCCCGCTGTTCGGTCTCGATGACGACGATCTGTTCCAGCTTGCCCACGACCGCAAGGGATCGCTGCGCCGCGCACTCGGCGAGCATGCGAAGGGAAGCGAGAAGTTTGCGGCCGTGCTGCGGCGTCTGGAAGCCTGCGAGATTCGCGCGCGCGAGGAAACGCCGTTTGCCTTCTACGCCTGGCTGTTAGGGGGCGACGACGGACGTGCGCGCATCCTGCGCCGGCTCGGCTTTGAAGCCAACGACGCGCTCGACGAATTCCTGGAGCTGGCGCTGAGCTGTGAGCGCAAGGCGCCGGCATCGCTGCAAGGCTTCATGGCCTGGCTGCGCTCGGCCGACACCGAGGTGAAGCGCGACATGGAGATCTCGCGCGACGAGGTGCGGGTCATGACGGTGCACGGCGCCAAGGGCCTGGAGGCCTCGGTCGTGTTCATGGTCGACACCACGTCGTCGCCCGCGGATTCGCAGCGGGTCCGGCTGATCCACGTGCCGCGCGGCAATGGCGGCGAGGTCGTGGTCTGGGCCGGTCGCAAGGCCGACGACCCCAAGCCTGTCGCCGACGCGCGCAAGGCCATGCTCGAGGAAACCGAGGACGAATATCGCCGCCTGCTTTATGTCGCGATGACACGCGCGGCCGACCGGCTAATCGTCGGCGGCTGCATGCCCGGCAACATGAAGACGGTCCGCAAGCTCAGCTGGTACGACCTGGTCGAAACCGGGCTCGCCGGCTCGGGCTTGGACAAGCAGACGATCGAGACGCCGCTCGGCAAGGTGACCCGATTCGCCCGGCCGGAGGATGTCGCGGCGCTGGGTATCCCAGCGGCGGCCGTGGACCAGACGGTCGCGCTGCCCGCCTGGCTGCGAACCCCGGCGCCGCGCGAGACCGTTGACAACGATCTGGTGCGTCCGTCCGGCCAGTCAGCTGAGGAAGGCCGCAGCGTGCGGACAGGCGAATCGGTGCAATCGCGCGCGCTGGCACTGCAGCGCGGCACGCTGGTGCACCGGCTGCTGCAATCCCTACCTGACATTGCCGCGGAGCGCCGGCGCGAGGCCGCGCTCGGCTTCATGGCGCGCAATGCCTCCGACTGGACCGAGGCCGACCGCGCCGCGTTGGCCGACAAGGTGCTGGCTTTGATCACTGAACCGCGCTTTGCGCCGGTGTTTGCCGCCGGCAGCCGGGCGGAGGTCGCCATCGCCGGCCGGCTGGAGCGGCCGGGCCGTACTCCGGCATTGGTGTCGGGGCAGATCGACCGGCTGGTCGTTCGTCCGGAGGAGGTTTTGATCGTCGATTTCAAGACCAACCAGGCGGCGCCCAGGAACGCGGCCGCAGCGCCCGCCGCCTATGTCCGGCAGCTTGCGCTGTACCGGGCGGTGCTGGCACAGCTTTATCCCCAAAAGCCCATCCGCGCCGTCCTGCTCTGGACAGAGGCCCTTGAATATATGGAGATTTCAGCCCCCGCGCTGGACGCGGCGCTGGCATCCCTTCATCTCGGTGTGAGCGTCCTTGACCCGGCAAGGAGCCGTTCATAGGTTGACCCCATGATCCCGGGCGCGATTCCAGGTCGCGCCGCTTCTTTCAACGAGTGAGGTACTCCAATGGCCGTTAGCAAGGTTTCCGACGCCGATTTCGAAGCCGAAGTGCTCAAGGCGAACGGCCCCGTGGTCGTCGATTTCTGGGCCGAGTGGTGCGGCCCCTGCCGCATGATCGCGCCCGCTCTCGACGAGATCGCCGGCGCGATGGGCGACAAGGTCAAGATCGTCAAGCTGAACGTCGATGAGAGCCCGAAGACGGCGTCGAAGTACGGCGTGATGTCGATCCCGACCCTGATGATCTTCAAGGGTGGCGAGATGGCCTCCCGCCAGGTCGGCGCGGCGCCGAAGGCGAAGCTGCAGCAGTGGATCACCTCCGCGGTCTGATCCGCCTCGCACAAGTTTATTTTCGACAACGGCCGGCGAAATGCCGGCCGTTTGCGTTGACGGGACGTGTTCAGCGTATGACGAGTCCCGGCCCTTGCCTGCCCCTCCCGCAAAGCGCGCGCGAAGATCGACCTCTCTCGTTGCCATGGAGGCGCGGTCGGTCGACCAAATTCCACGCGGCGAGGAATGGCAGTACGAGCCGAAATGGGATGGCTTTCGCTGCCTGCTGTCGCGCGACGGCGGCCATGTCGATCTGCGCTCCAAATCCGGCGAGGATCTCGCCCGCTACTTCCCGGAAGTGGTCGCTGCCGCGCTGAAGCTGAAGGCCGACCGCTTCACGCTCGACGGCGAGATCGTCGTACCGCACGGCAAGAGCTTCTCATTCGACGCGCTGCTGCAACGCATTCACCCGGCTGCAAGCCGCGTGACGAAGCTCTCGCAGGAGACACCGGCGCTCTATCTCACCTTCGATCTTCTCGCGACTGCCCGGGAGAAGCAGCTTGCCAGCAAACCGCTCAGCGAACGCCGACCAGTACTGGAGGCTTTTGCGAAGGCTAATCTGAAGGGGAGCCTCTTCCGCCTGTCACCGGCGACGACGAGCTACGCCACCGCGAAAAAATGGCTGGCGCAATCCGGCGGCGGCTCGGACGGCGTCATCGCCAAGCGCGTCGACCTGCCCTATCAGGCCGGCAATCGCGACGGCATGCAGAAGATCAAGAAATTCCGCAGCGCCGATTGCGTCGTCGGCGGCTTCCGCTACGCCACCAACAAGATCGCCGGGCGAAAGGTGGTCGGCTCGCTGCTGCTCGGGCTCTACGACGATGGTGGCTTGCTGCACCATGTCGGCTTCACATCCGCGATCAAGGCAGACCAGAAGCCCGCGCTGACCGACCGGGTGGAGGCGCTGATCGCAGAGCCCGGCTTCACCGGCAACGCGCCGGGCGGGCCGAGCCGCTGGTCCACCGAGCGCTCGGCAATATGGTGTCCGCTCAAACCGAAGCTGGTGATCGAAGTCTGCTACGACCATTTCAGCGGCGAACGCTTCCGCCACGGCACCTCGATTCTGCGCTGGCGCCCCGACAAGGCACCGCGGCAATGCAGCTTCGAGCAGTTGAAGCAGAAGGCCGCGGATCCGATGAAGCTGCTGAAGTGAGCAGCCCGTGCCGTCTTAATTGATCCATCCCGTCGCCAGCGCGTTCGCCAGCTCCGGCTGGCCGTTGCGGCGCGCAAGCGCCGCCATGGCATCGTGATCATACGCGACGTGGCGGAACGTCACCTGCCAGGCACCATTAGCCAGTTCGAGAAACGCATAACGCGCATGCGGCGTGCCGGCTTCCACGACATGCGGATACGGATGCTTGTCGCGAAAGCCGGGACTGCCGACGCTGCCAGGATTGACGATCAGCCGGCCTTCGCGAAGTCGTACCGCGCGGGCGAGATGGGTGTGGGCGCAGAGGATCAGGGACTGGCTGACGCCCTGTGCGAATTGCTCGATCCGGTCGAGCGGCGACAGCGCCACCGTGCCGTCGGGATGCACGGTGTCGAGCCAATAGACTTCGTCGTTCTCGGGCGTCGCGTGGCAGAGGAACACCTGCTCGCGAAACACCCGCGTCATCGGCTGCGCGCGGAGCCAGTCCAGTTGCGCGGCGTTGAGCGCTGCGTGGGCGGGACGATCCCACGAGCCCATTTTCTCCGGCGGACGATCCAGCAGGTAGCGGTCGTGATTGCCGAGCACGTGCACGGCGTCGAGCTGCATCAGGATCTCGATGGTGCGGCGCGCATCGAGCGGCCCGCTCAGCATGTCGCCGAGATTGACGATGTCAGTGATGCCGTGGGCCCGGATGTCGGCGAGCACCGCCTCCAGCGCGAGATAGTTTCCGTGGACGTCGGCGATGGCGGCAAAGCGCATTGAAGCCTCATGCAGGAGGCGTGCCGTTGATCGCCAGCACGTGGCCGGCCAGATACAGCGAGCCTGATATCAGGATGCGCGGCGGCACCTCATAGGCGAGCTTCGACAGGCCACGCAGTGCGGCTTCGACCCCCGAGACGGTCTCGACGCGCATGCCGAGGCTGCGCGCGGCGTCGGCGAGGCGATCGACCGGCATCGCGTTCTCGGTGTCGGGGATCGGCACCGCAATGATGTGACGGGTGAGGCCGGCGAAATTGGCGAGGAAGCCCTGCGCGTCCTTGTTGGCCATCATGCCGGCGATGACGACCAGCGGTCGCGACACCCGCTCCTCGAGATCGCCGAGCGCGGCGGCCGCGACACGGCCGCCTTCGGCATTGTGCCCGCCATCGAGCCAGATCTCCGAGCCCTGCGGTCCGAGAGCGAGCAGCTCGCCGGAGGTGAGGCGCTGCATCCGCGCCGGCCATTCGGCACCGACGATGCCGGCCTCAAACGCCGCCTGATTGATCCCAAAGTTCGGAATCGCCCGCAGCGTCGCGATCGCAAGGCCGGCATTGTCGAACTGGTGGCGGCCGAACAACCGCGGCGCGGTGAGATCCATCAGGCCGCGATCGTCGGAATAGACCAGGCGGCCGTGCTCGACATTGACGTGCCAGCTCTCGTTCGCCGCAAACAGCGGCGCGCGCATGCGCCTGGCCTGCGCCTCGATCACCGCCATGGCTTCGCCCGCCTGCTCCGCGGAGATCACGGGCACGCCGCGCTTGATGATCGCTGCCTTCTCGCTGGCGATCGCTGTCAGGGTGTCCCCGAGAAAATCCATGTGGTCCATGCTGACGGGCGTGATCACGCAGGCCGCCGGCGTATCGATCACGTTGGTCGAATCGAGCCGGCCGCCGAGGCCGACTTCGAGCAGCACCAATTCGGCCGGGTTCTGTGCGAACAGATGGAAGGCAGCCGCCGTTTTCAGCTCGAACAATGTCGCGGCTTCGCCGGCATTGACGCGCTCGACCTCTTCCAGGGCCGCGCGCAACTCGTCGTCACCGACCAGCACGCCGCCGCCAACGCGGCCGAGCCGGAAGCACTCGTTGATCCTGACGAGATAGGGCGAGGTATAGGCGTGGACGCGCAAGCCCGCGGCCTCCAGCGTCGCGCGCAGGTAGGCGAGTGTCGAGCCCTTGCCGTTGGTGCCGGCGATGTGGATCACCGGCGGCAGCTTGCGTTCGGGGTGGCCGAGCCGTTCGAGCAGGCGGTGCATCCGCTCCAGCCCGAGATCGATGCGCTTCTGATGCAGGACCGACAGCCGCCCGATCAATTCACCGAGCGGCGTCTTCGCGCTGTCAGGGGACGCGTTCACGCGTGCGGCGCAGCCGGCGCCGTCTCGGCGGCCGATACGATCTGTGCCGGGCTGAGTACCGGCTGCATCGGCTTCGACGCGGTCTCCAGCGCCGGCGCCTTGGTCAGCAGGCGGCAGAGCCGCGCCAGGGTCGGACGCAGCTCGTGGCGATGCACGACCATGTCGACCATGCCGTGCTCTTTCAGATATTCGGCGCGCTGAAACCCTTCAGGCAGCTTCTCGCGGATGGTCTGCTCGATCACGCGGGCGCCGGCAAAGCCGATCAGCGCGCCGGGCTCGGCGATCTGCACGTCGCCGAGCATCGCATAGGACGCGGTGACACCGCCGGTGGTCGGGTTGGTCAGCACGACGATATAGGGCTGCTTGGCCTCGCGCAGCATCTGCACCGCGACCGTCGTGCGCGGCATCTGCATCAGCGACAAGATGCCTTCCTGCATGCGTGCGCCGCCGGATGCGGCGAACACGATGAACGGCGACTTCTTCTCGACTGCGAGCTCGAGCCCGCGGACGATGGCTTCGCCCGCGGCCATGCCGAGCGAGCCGCCCATGAAATCGAAATCCTGCACGGCGACGACGACGGCGGAGCCTTCGAGCTTGCCGTAACCGACCTTGATCGCATCATTCAGATTGGTTCGGGCGCGCGCGTCCTTGATGCGGTCGACGTATTTCTTCTCGTCGCGGAACTTGAGCGGATCGGGCGTGACGTCGGGCAGCGCGACGTCGAACCAGGTCTCGTTGTCGAAGATCGACTTCAAGCGCGCCACCGCACCCATGCGCATGTGGTAGTTCGAGCCGGGGATGACGAACTGGTTGGCCTCGACGTCCTTGTAGAACACGAGCTGCCCGGAATCCGGGCACTTGATCCACAGATTCTCCGGCGTCTCCCGCCGCAGCATGTTGCGGATCTTCGGCCGGACCACGTTGGTAAGCCAGTTCATGGTTTGCTCCGATGTGCGATGCCGCCTCGCGGATCGCCTGAAGGGATATATGGCGACCAGGCCGCTGCCCGGCAAGCCGCCGTGTCGTCCGCCTTAGAGCATGATCCGGAAAAGTGTGAAGCGGTTTTCCGACAAGATCATGCTCAAACTCAAGAGCTAAAGCGGAATTATGGCCTATTCCGCCGCCTGCTGCGCGCCCTTGACGCCCTGGGCCAGGGCGGCCGTCAGCTCGGCCACGGCGTTAACGGTTTTGCCGGTCGCCCGTCCCTCGGCGTCGAGGCTGTTCTTGAGCGCATCGACCAGCGCGGTGCCGACCACCGAACCATTGGCCTTCTCGGCAATGGCGCGCGCCGCCTCCGGCGTGCGGATGCCAAAACCAACGCATATCGGCAGCTTGGTATGCCGTTTGATGCGCGCGACGGCTTCACCGACGGCATTCGCGTCCGCCGCCGCTGCACCGGTGATGCCGGCAATCGAGACGTAATAGACAAAGCCGGATGTATTCGCGAGCACCGCCGGGAGGCGCTTGTCGTCGGTGGTCGGGGTCGCCAGGCGAATGAAGTTCAGGCCCGCCTTCAGCGCGGGAATGCAGAGCTCGTCGTCTTCCTCCGGCGGCAAATCGACGATGATGAGACCGTCGACACCGGCCGTCTTGGCGTCAGCCAAAAACTTGTCGACGCCGTAAATGTAGATCGGATTGTAATAGCCCATCAGCACCAGCGGCGTGATGTTGTCGTCCTTGCGGAAGTCGCGCACGAGGTCGAGCGTCTTCTTCAAGGTCATGCCGGCCTTGAGCGCACGCAGACCTGCAGCCTGAATCGACGGGCCATCCGCCATCGGATCGGTGAAGGGAATGCCGAGCTCGATAACGTCGGCGCCTGCCTTGGGCAGCGCCTTGACGATATTGAGTGACGTCGTGAGATCGGGATCGCCGGCCATCACATAGGTGACGAAGGCCGCGCGGCCCTCTTTCTTCAATGCGGCAAAACGGGTGTCGATACGCGTGGTCACTTCTTGCCCCTCAGGATGTCGCCGACCTGCGGGACGTCCTTGTCGCCGCGGCCGGAGAGGTTGACGACCATCAGGTGATCTCTCGGCCGCTTCGGCGCGAGCTCCATCACCTTGGCGATGGCGTGCGCGGGCTCGAGCGCGGGGATGATGCCTTCGAGGCGCGACAGCAGCTGGAACGCGGCGAGCGCCTCGTCATCGGTCGCGGAGAGATAGTTCACACGGCCGATCTCGTGCAGCCAGGAATGCTCGGGGCCGATGCCGGGATAGTCGAGGCCCGCCGAGATCGAATGCGCGTCCTGGATCTGGCCGTCGGCATCCATCAAGAGATAAGTGCGGTTGCCGTGCAGCACGCCGGGACGGCCGCCCGCGATCGACGCCGCATGCAATTGCGTCAGGCCATGGCCCGCGGCTTCGACGCCGAAGATCTCGACGGAGGGATCATCGAGGAACGGGTGAAACAGGCCCATCGCGTTGGAGCCGCCGCCGATGCAGGCGACGAGCGAGTCCGGCAGGCGACCCTCGATCTCCTGCATCTGCGCCTTGGTCTCGTTGCCGATGATCGACTGGAAGTCGCGCACCAGCGTCGGATAGGGATGCGGACCCGCGACCGTGCCGATGCAGTAGAAGGTGTTGTGCACGTTGGTGACCCAGTCGCGCAGCGCCTCGTTCATGGCGTCCTTCAGCGTGCGCGTGCCCGACTGCACCGGGACCACCGTCGCGCCCAGCATCTCCATGCGGATCACGTTGGGCTGCTGCCGCTCGACGTCCACGGCGCCCATATAGACCACGCATTCGAGCCCGAAGCGCGCGCACAGCGTCGCGGTGGCGACACCGTGCTGGCCGGCACCGGTCTCGGCGATGATGCGCTTCTTGCCCATGCGCCGCGCCAGCATGATCTGGCCGAGCACGTTGTTCACCTTGTGCGAGCCGGTGTGGTTGAGCTCTTCGCGCTTCAGGTAAATCTTGGCGCCGCCGAGATGCTCGGTCAGGCGCTCGGCGAAATAGAGCGGCGAGGGCCGGCCGACATAATGCGTGAGGTAGCCGTTCATCTCGGCCTGGAAGGCCGGATCGGCCTTGGCCTCGGTGTAGGCCTTCTCCAGATCGAGGATCAGCGGCATCAGGGTTTCGGCGACGAAGCGGCCGCCGAAGATGCCGAAATGGCCGCGATCGTCAGGACCGCTGCGATAGGAATTGGGTTTGGCGACGTTCATCGAACACTCAACTCTTGGCTGGACTCTTGACGGGGCTCTTGGCTGGCGCGCGCGGCGCGAATGAAGGCCTTGATCATCTCGGGATCCTTGACCCCAGGGGCGCTCTCGACGCCGGAGGAGACGTCGACGCCGCCGGCGCGGGTGACGCGGAGAGCTTCCGCGAGGTTATCGGCATGAAGCCCGCCCGAGACCATGTAGGGCAGCTTCAGGTCGAGGTTTTCGAGCAGGTGCCAGTCGAAGGGCTCCCCGAGGCCGCCGGGCCGGGTCGCATCCTTCGGCGCGCGGGCATCGAACAGGATGCGGTCGGCGATCGCGGCATAGCCGGGCAACACGGCGAGATCCGCCGCGGTTGCGACCGGGACCGCCTTCATCACCGGGCGGCCGAACCGCTGCTTGATGTCGCGCAGCCGCGCCACGCTCTCCTTGCCGTGCAGCTGGAAAAGGTCCGGCGACAGCGCGTCCATGATGTTGTCGAGCGTCGCATCGTCGGCATCGACGGTGAGGGCGACCTTGAGCGCGCGCCCCCTCACCTGGCGGCCGAGGTCGCGGCCGAGCTCCAGGGACAGGTGCCGCGGCGAAGGCGGGAAGAACACGAACCCCACCATATCCGCACCCGCCTCGAGCGCCGTTTGAAGCGTCTCGCGCGTGGACAGGCCGCAGATCTTGACGAGCAGGGACATGGTCTCAAAGCAAATGGAGGCCGCAAGGTGCGGCCGGAAAACAGGGTTTTCGGTCGGGGCCGCTTCTACAACGTCGCGCGCTGCTTGTCTCGCCCGATGGGCCCGTAAAGCCCGACCCCGGAGGGAACGGGCAGGCGCTGCGAGCCGGGCCTTGCCGCGGCCGCCTGGGCCCGCAAATCGGCCAGTTCGGCCTTGGCCGCCCGCGAATCCCCCTCGTGCCGGCGCGCCGCGCGGCGCCAGTGCCGCTGGCCGAGCCAGACGGCGGAGCCGCCGGCGAAGACGCCGAGGGCGGCGACCAGGATCAGGAGCAGGAACAGCGGCAGCGTGACCGACAATGACGGGTCGTTCGCAATGAACGGATCGAACGAGACCGTGACGAAGTGCCGGTTGGCAACGGCGAAGGCCACCAGGATCAGGCCCAGCGGGATCACGATCAGCGCGGTCAGGAACTTTCGCATCGCGATCGCTCGTCTTGAATCAAGCTTGCGGCCGCATCATGCGGCTATCAGGTTAAACCCCGACGACGACAGCCTTAGTCGGGCGCGCCGGGATCCGGATGGTCGCGGTTCAGCCGTTCGCGCATTTCCTTGCCGGTCTTGAAGAACGGAACGCTCTTCTGATCGACGGGCACATGCGCGCCGGTGCGTGGATTGCGCCCGGCGCGTGCGGGGCGGTGCTTGACCGAGAAGGCACCGAAGCCGCGCAACTCGACGCGGTCACCGCGCGCGAGGGCCGCTACGATCTCTTCGAGAATCGCATTCACAATGTTCTCGACATCCCGCTGGTACAGATGCGGGTTGTGCTCGGCGATACGCTGAACAAGTTCGGATTTGATCATCGAGAGATAGGACCCGGAAGCGTGCGGATGACCATTTCCGTGAAAATACCTTGATCTGTCAAGACGCTAAATCAAGGTTGAGCGTCGTGAAAATGCGTGACAAATGCCGAAAAAGCGGGCTGGCCCGACGCCCGTCAGACGGGAAAACCCTCAGGCGCTCGCCCGACCCCCTCAATTTGAGGCGGCCGGTTGCCACAGGGCCAGCATTCCATCCATTCCGAACCGATCGACCGCCTGCGCGACGCCGGTTTGCCCGATTTGATGCGCAATCGAGCCCAAACCGAGCGCTTCCAGCGTAACGGCGGCCGCCGTCTTGAGGAATGGCAGATCGCCGAAGCGCGGCTGGAGCTTGTAGTCGCGCACGGAGAGCCCCTTCTTGACGCCCTTCTGCTCGACCAGCCAGGTCACCGCCGTCTTCTCGTCGCCGATCTGATCGATCAGCTTGAGGTCGATCGCCTGGCGTCCGGTGAAGACGCGGCCGTCGGCCACTTTCTCGAGCTGCGTGTCATCCATGCCACGCCGTTCCTTCACCAATCCCCTGAACCAGGCATAGGAATCCCTCACCAGCGCATCGAGCGCGGCCCGTGCTTCGGGGCTGGTCGGCTCAAAACCGTTGGGCGCGGCCTTCAGCGGCGACGACTTCACCTCCTCGACCTTGACGCCGATGGTCTTCAGCAGTTCGCTGACGTTGGGATATTGGAACAGCACACCGATCGACCCGACCAGCGAGCTCTGCTGCGCGATGATGTGGTCGCTCGCAATCGCCGTGATGTAGCCCCCGGAGGCAGCCAGGCCCTCAACCACCACGACGAGCGGCTTTTTCGCCTTCAGCCGGACAAGCGAATCGTAAAGCTGCTCGGACCCGGCCGTGGTGCCACCCGGCGAGTTGATGTGAATGATGACGGCGGCGGCCTGCGAATTCTCCAGCCGCTCCAGCGCCTGCGTACGATCGGAATCGCTACGGATCAGGCCCTCGATCTGGACCCGCGCGATCGAGCCGGCGGATGCGAACGTGCCCCGCGTACCCGGTGTCACGACCAGCGCAAAGCCCGCAATCGCCGCAATCGCGATCAGCGCAGCCACCACGCGCCAGAACGTTAGCTTGCGGCGGATCCTGCGGCGATCGACGATGATGTCCGAATCGAGCGACATCTAGATATCTCCAAATGAAAGGCCGAACGCGTTGTGCCCTCACAGCGTGACCAACGCCCTATCTGGATACATCAATTGCGGCGCAATTTGAAGAAAACAAGGCTGTGAGCGCGGTGGGGCCCGGTACCCCGCCACACCCTCGCTGTCGTCCCTGCGAATGCAGGGACCCATAACCACAGGGAGAAGTTGTCGTGCAAAGCTCGCACTCCGGGTCTTCGCCAAACTCCGGTGGTCTGCGCTGAGACTTGTCCGGGACGACAGCGGAGCTTGTGGAGACAGCAAACAAAAAAGCCCCGGCTCACGCCGGGGCTTTGATACAGCGAAACGAACGTCTCGCTTACTTGCTGTCGCGGTTCTTGAGCGCGGTGCCGAGGATGTCGCCGAGCGTTGCTCCCGAATCGGAGGAGCCGTACTGCGCGATGGCTTCCTTTTCTTCGGCGACCTCGAGCGCCTTGATCGACACCTGGACCTTGCGGGCCTTCTTGTCGAACTGGATCACGCGGGCATCGACCTTCTCACCGACGGCAAAGCGTTCGGCGCGCTGGTCGTTGCGGTCACGGGCGAGCTCGGAGCGCTTGATGAAGGTCGAGAAGTCGGTACCGGTGATCTTCACCTCGATGCCGCTTTCCTTCACTTCGAGCACTTCGCAGGTCACGACCGCGCCCTTCTTGACATCACCCGGCTCGGCGAAGGGGTCGCCTTCGAGCTGCTTGATGCCGAGCGAGATGCGCTCCTTCTCGACGTCCACATCGAGCACCACGGCCTTCACCATGTCGCCCTTCTTGTAGTTGTCGATCACCTGCTCGCCCGGAAGCTTCCAGTCGAGGTCGGAGAGATGGACCATGCCGTCGACGTCGCCCTCGAGACCCAGGAACAGACCGAACTCGGTCTTGTTCTTGACCTCGCCCTCGACGGTCGAACCGGTCGGGTGACCTTCGACGAAGACCTCCCAGGGGTTGCGCATGGTCTGCTTGAGGCCGAGCGAGATGCGGCGCTTGACGGAATCGACTTCCAGCACCTGCACTTCGACTTCCTGCGAGGTCGAAACGATCTTGCCGGGGTGCATGTTCTTCTTGGTCCACGACATCTCCGAGACGTGGATCAGGCCTTCGATGCCCGGCTCGAGCTCGACGAACGCACCGTAGTCGGTGATGTTGGTGACGCGGCCGGTGAAGCGGGCACCCAGCGGGTACTTGGCTTCGATGCCCTGCCACGGATCGTCCAGCAGCTGCTTCATGCCCAGCGAGATGCGGTGCGTCTCGTGGTTGATCTTGATGATCTTGACCTTCACGGTCTGGCCGATCGAGAGCACCTCGGTCGGGTGGTTGACGCGGCGCCACGCGATGTCGGTGACGTGCAGCAGGCCGTCGATGCCGCCGAGATCAACGAACGCACCGTAATCGGTGATGTTCTTGACCACGCCGTCGATGACCTGACCCTCTTCGAGGTTCTGCACCAGCTCCTGACGCTGCTCGGCGCGGGTCTCTTCGAGAACCGTGCGGCGAGACACGACGATGTTGCCGCGGCGGCGATCCATCTTGAGGATCTGGAACGGCTGCGAGTTGTTCATCAGCGGCGCAACGTCGCGGATCGGACGGATGTCGACCTGCGAGCGCGGCAGGAAGGCCACGGCACCGTCGAGATCGACGGTGAAGCCACCCTTGACCTGGTTGAAGATGACGCCGTTGACCTTCTCGTTGTTCTGGAACGCCTTCTCGAGCTTGCCCCAGCTCTCTTCGCGGCGGGCCTTGTCGCGCGACAGCACGGCTTCGCCGAGCGCGTTCTCGATGCGATCGAGGAACACTTCAACCTCGTCGCCGACCTTCAGTTCGCTGTCACGGCCGGGGCCGGAAAATTCGCGCAGGGCGACGCGGCCCTCGGTCTTCAGGCCGACGTCGATGACGGCCATGTCCTTTTCAATTGCAACAACCTTGCCCTTGACGACGGAGCTCTCCTGCAGGTTGCCACCTGCGAAGGACTCGTCGAGCATCGCGGCGAAATCGTCGCGCGACGGGCTATAGGTATCAGCAGAAGTCGAAGCCATTTGTTCTCCAGTTGCGGATGTCGTGCCGGCCGTTGGGTTCATGGGCGCATCGCACGCGCAGTGTCGGAAGGTCCGCAAGACCTTCGAGCGACCGCTCGCTGCTCCGGCCTGAGAGGCGGAACAGCGGAAGCGGGCCGGCTGAGGCCCGCGCGTTCGATACGTGGAAATCTTGTGTCCGGAGCCTGGATCGCGTCGGCCCCAAACAGGGGACCGAGGTATCGACCTCAAAGAGCGGGAGCGGGCACTTCCTCCAATGACGGCGGCGGCTTAACCCCGCGACCGGCCCGCTCGGACGGCCTCGATAATGTCGATGGCGGCCCGGACGCCGCCTTCTATATCCAGTTGGGAGTTATCTAGCAAGTAAGCATCCGCGGCCGGTTTCAGGGGGGCAATCGGCCGGTTCTTGTCGCGTTCGTCGCGCTGGATGATGTCGGCCAGCACGGCGGCCTCGTCGGCCTCCTCGCCCCTCGCCTTGGCCTCCATGGTCCGCCGGCGCGCGCGGACTTTTGGGTCGGCGACGACGAAAATCTTCACGTCGGCATGCGGGCAGATCACGGTTCCAATGTCCCGGCCGTCCAGCACCGCTCCAGGTGGATCGGCGGCGAATTGCCGCTGAAAATTGACCAGGACCTCGCGAACCCTGGGGATCGCCGAGACGATGGAGGCGCCCTCTCCGGCCTTCTGGGTCTTCAGGGCCGGATTGCCGAACTTCTCGGGATCGAGTTCCAGCGCCGCGGCGACCGCAGCCGCCTCGTCCCGGAGATCGTGACCGGACTGCATCAGGGCATAGGCCACCGCGCGATAGATCACGCCGGTATCGAGATGACGGTAGCCGTAATGGTGGGCGAGACGCTTGCCGAGCGTCCCCTTGCCCGAGGCCGCGGGTCCGTCGATGGCGATGATCATGAAAACTCGGCCCCTAGCGAACGCATCATCGGAATGAAGTCCGGGAAACTGGTGGCGATGAAGGCGGTGTCGTCCACGGTCACCGGCTGATCGGAGGCGCAGCCCATCACCAGGGCGGACATCGCGATGCGATGGTCCATGTGGGTCGCGACAGTGCCGCCACCGGGGACGTGACCGCGGCCTTCGACGATCAGATCATCGCCGGAGACCTCGACCTTCACGCCATTGACGCGGAGCATGGCAGCCGTGGCCTCAAGGCGATCCGATTCCTTGACGCGCAGCTCCTGCAGGCCGCGCATGATCGTCGTGCCCTCGGCGAAGGCGGCTGCCACCGCCAGCACGAGATATTCATCGATCATCGAGGGCGCGCGCTCCGGCGGCACCACGACGCCGCGCAGCTTCGAGGCGCGCACGCGCAGCTTCGCCATCGGCTCGCCGGCGTCCCCGCGAACTTCGCTCTCCTCGATCGAGGCGCCCATTTCGCGCAGTGTGGTGAACAGGCCGGTGCGCAGCGGATTGGTCATGACATCCGACAGGACGACGTCGGAGCCCTCGACGATCAGCGCTGCGACCACCGGGAAGGCCGCCGAGGAGGGATCGGCCGGCACCACCACATTGGCGCCGTGCAGCTCGGGCTGGCCTTTGAGCGTGATATGGCGGCCGTGCACGCCCTCCCGTGCCGAGGCGATGTCGGCACCAAAATGCTTCAGCATCAATTCGGTGTGGTCGCGGCTGGCCTCGGTCTCGATAACCGTCGTGATGCCAGGGGCGGCGAGGCCCGCCAGCAGCACCGCCGATTTGATCTGGGCCGAGGCGACGGGGGTCTTGTAGGTGATCGGCAGTGGATCGCGCGCGCCCTGGAGGGTCAGGGGCAGACGGCCGCCTTCACCGCCGGAGATGACCTTGGCGCCCATCTTTTCCAGGGGATCGAGGATCCGGCGCATCGGGCGGCTGCGCAGCGAGGCGTCACCGTCGAAAACCGCCGAGATCGGGCAGCCGGCGACGGCGCCCATCACCAGCCGGCAGCCGGTGCCGGAGTTCCCGAAATCCAGCGCTTCCTTGGGCTGGGCGAAGCCCGCGACGCCCACGCCCTGCACTTTCCAGGCAAAATCGCCGGTCCGCTCCACGGTGGCGCCCAGCGCCTGCATCGATTTGGCGGTGTTGAGGACGTCCTCGCCCTCCAGCAGGCCCGAAATCCTGGTCTCGCCGACCGCGAGCGCGCCGAGGATGAGGGCACGGTGGGAGATCGATTTGTCCCCGGGCACCCGTACTTTCCCGGTCAGGGGCCCACTGGCGCGAGCCTGGAGCGGCCTCGTTTGGTCGGAATGGGTCACGATTGTGTCCTTGGATGCGCCCTCGAGGGGCTGGGCGCAGGTACCACA
The DNA here is from genome assembly GCF_014198235.1 of Bradyrhizobium sp. ERR14. Lineage (NCBI taxonomy): Bacteria > Pseudomonadati > Pseudomonadota > Alphaproteobacteria > Hyphomicrobiales > Nitrobacteraceae > Bradyrhizobium > Bradyrhizobium sp. ERR14. The sequence goes on from NZ_JACIHD010000003.1 coordinate 371,608, forward strand.
TGGTCAGCGCCCCGTCACGGGCATGTCGTTCTCCCGTAATGCGCTATTGACAGCGGGCCGCCAACTAGCCAAGTGAAACACCGCTTTTCAGACATTCCCAGGATTCCTGCCGTGGCCAAGTCCGAACTCGGAACCAAACGTATTTGCCCAACCACGGGCAAGAAGTTCTATGACCTCAACAAGAATCCGGTGATCTCGCCCTATACCGGCGAAGTCGTGCCGATCGCCCCGGTCGCGCCCGCGCGCATGCCCCGCGGCGCCGAAGCCCGGCACGCAGCGACGGCGGACGCCACGCCAGAGCCGGCAGAAGTCGAGGAGGTCTCGCTCGAGGAGGCCGACGCCGAGGAGAACACCGGCAAGGTCAAGGCCGCCGTGCCCGAATCCGAGGACGATATCGAGGTCGATGAGACCCTCGATGACGACGATGACGATGATTCGACCTTCATTGCCGACGAAGAAGAGGGCGATGAGGACGTGACCGACATCATTGGTGATGTCGGAGGTGATGAAGAGACTTGAGATCAGCCCTGATCTGTGAAAAAGGGTGCACCGCGCGAGTCACCAGGGCTCGCCGGTGCGGGTGATCCACCAGGATCCCCGCAAGGACTAAGGGGCCATAGCTCAGCTGGGAGAGCGCTTGCATGGCATGCAAGAGGTCGGCGGTTCGATCCCGCCTGGCTCCACCAGCCTTCGCTCGCTTCGCGAGCTTCGGCTAGGCAAGCCTGGGGAAGTCTCTCGTAGCGAAGTGAGCGAAGGCTGCCCCGCCATAGCCCGAAGGGCGTCGGCGGGCTCAAGCTGATATCCACGCTGCATCGAAGCAACACGCTAAACGTGCCTTGAAGCTGCTATCCTACCCTCCGGGGAGGAAGCAGAATGAAATACGTCTATATCCTCGAAACTCTCGATTCCGAGCACTTCTATGTCGGCATCACGGATGATTTGCGGGCACGCTTGGCGAAGCACAACGCAGGCGAAGTACCGCACACCTCCAAATTTGGGCCTTGGCGAATTAGGACCTATTTCGCCTTCGACGACGCTGCACGCGCTGTTGCGTTCGAGCGATATCTGAAATCTGGCTCAGGACGCGCTTTCGCAAAGAAGCATTTCTGATCGCCGAACCCCCTACTCCCCGATCACCGCATTCAGCCGGTCCCGTAGCGCGACGATCTCGTCCTTCATCGTGACCAGTTCCGACACCGAGCAGTCCGACGCCGCCAGGATCGACTGCGGCACGCTGCGGGCTTTTTCCTTCAGCGCATGGCCCTGCGCCGTCAGCGCGATCAGGACCTGACGCTCGTCTTCGCTCGAGCGGGTGCGCTTGACGAGATGGGCGGCCTCGAGCCGCTTGAGCAGCGGCGTCAGCGTCCCCGAATCCAGGAACAGCCGCTCGCCGATGTCCTTGACCGGCACGTCGTCGCGCTCCCACAGCACCAGCATCACCAGATATTGCGGATAGGTCAGGCCGAGCCGATCCAGCAGCGGCTTGTAGACGCGGTTGAAGGCGTGCGCGGCCGAATAGACCGCGAAGCAGATCTGGTTGTCGAGGCGTTGCGGATCGAGGGTCGATAGCTTCCGGGGCATGGAGAATCTCACGGGATTTTCTCTCATTCTGGGGCCGGCGGGCGGCACATTCAATTGCGAACAATTAAATGTGAGCCATGCTAATTTAGATTGTGCACAATCAAATTGTTTGCGATACAGAGCGCACCCCAACCGGAAGACCCGAGGAGACGACAATGTCCGTGAACGTCCTTTACAAGACCAGCGCCAAGGCCACCGGCGGTCGTGATGGCCATGCTGCTACCCTCGACGGCGCGCTCGACGTCAAGCTCACCACGCCGAAGGAGCTCGGCGGCGGCGGCGGCGCCGGCAACAATCCCGAGCAGCTGTTCGCGGCCGGCTATGCCGCCTGCTTCATCGGCGCGATGAAGTTCGTGTCGTCGCAGGGCGGGCCGAAGGTTCCGGCCGATGCCTCCGTCACCTCGACCGTCGGCATCGGCCCGCGCTCCGAGGGCGGCTTCGGTCTCGACATCGATCTCGCCGTCTCGCTGCCGGGCCTCGCCCGCGCGGAAGCCGAGGCGCTGGTCGAGAAGGCGCACCAGGTGTGCCCGTATTCCAATGCCACGCGCGGCAATGTCGACGTTCGCCTGACGGTCGTCTGATCGCGACGGCGGATTGGCTGGCCCGGGATCCCCCTCGGGCCGGCCGCTTCCGTTGATTTCCCACACCGCGGGATTGCGCAGCGACGGCGCATGCGGCCCTACGCGGCAGACCATTGCTGGCCCAAAAAAACCTCGCTAGGCCTGTGACCAAATATCGACACAGGGGAAGCGAAGGCATGAGTTCTGAAGCCGCCAGTTCTGAAGCCGCATTGGGCGCAATGAGCGGATTGCGCGTCATCGATCTCACGCGCGTGCTCGGCGGTCCCTACTGCACCCAGATCCTCGCCGATCACGGCGCCGACGTGATCAAGGTCGAGCCGCCCGCGGGCGACGAGGTGCGTGAATGGGGCCCTCCCTTCCACGAGGAGGACGCGGCCTATTTCGTCGGCATCAACCGCAACAAGCGCTCGATCGGCCTCGACCTCGCCTCCGAGGGCGGCCGTGCCGTGCTGCTCAAGATGCTGGAGACGGCCGACGTCCTGATCGAGAATTTCAAGCCGGGCACCCTGGAGAAATGGGGCATCGGCAACGACGTGCTCAGCAAGAAATTTCCGCGCCTCGTGCATTGCCGGATCTGCGGCTTCGGCGCCGACGGCCCGCGCGGCGGCAATCCCGGCTATGACGCCATCATCCAGGCCATGACCGGCATGATCGCCGCGACCGGCTCGCCCGAGAGCGGACCGATGCGGATCGGCGTGCCCTTGGTCGACATCACCACCGGACTTTATGCCGCGATCGGCATCCTGATGGCACTGTCGGAGCGGCAGCGCTCGGGCAAGGGGCAGTTCCTGGAGACGACGCTGTACGAGACCGGCCTTGCCATCATGCATCCGCACACCGCGAATTATTTCATGCATGGAAAGCCGCCGTCGCTCACCGGCAACGAGCATCCGAACCTCGTGCCTTACGCGATCTTCCCGACCAAGACCGACAACATCTTCATCGGCGTCGGCAATGACGGCACCTTCCGCAAGCTCGCCAAGGAGATCGGCAAGCCCGAGCTCGGCACCGATTCGCGCTTTGCCCGCAACAAGGACCGCATCGCCAACCGCGAGGCGCTGCGCGCAGAGCTTGCCGCCGTGTTCAGCCAGCACGAGGCCGAGCCGCTGTGCAATCGCCTGCTCGCCGCGGGCCTGCCCGCAGGGCCCGTGCAGAAGATCGACCAGGCGCTGACGAATGCGCACACGATCGCGCGCGGCGATATTATCGAGAAGGACTGGTACAAGGGCGTGGCCTCGCCGATCCGGCTCGACCGCAGCAAGCCGAGCCTGCGCCGGCTGCCGCCGAAATTCAGCCAGCACTCCCAGGAGGTGCTGGGCGAGTTCGGCTACTCCAAGCCCGAGATCGACGCGATGGTCGAGAAGGGCACCGTCTGCGGTCCCGAGCGCAAGCGCTAGGTGGCTCTCCCGCTTGCGGTGGGTGCCTCCGCAACGGGACAATCCCCTAGAGGATAGAACCCTCACCCGCGCCTTCGGCGCGACCTCTCCCGCAAGCGGGAGAGGTTTGCCCGCAGCCTGATCGCCTGCCTCACATCAATGCCGCACTGCGGCGCGACCCGCGCAGGTGCACCGCGAACCAATGCGGCCGCCCATGCCGTCTTCGCCTATTTGCCGGCTTCCCTTTTCCAGCGCTTGCCGCTTTCGTTTCGGCCGCTTACACAGTCATGTGAACGTCATATGGCGCTGCTAGCGCAAGCGCTTCTTTTGACGGCCAAGGGAGGTTTACTTGATGGCTCTTCGACACTTTGGGGCGGCTGCCGCATTTGCACTCACGGTTGGCATGACGGCCTCGCCGGCGCTGGCCGTGACGGAAATCCAGTGGTGGCACGCGATGACCGGCGCCAACAACGACGTCATCGTCAAGCTCGCCAACGACTTCAACGCGTCGCAGAGCGACTTCAAGGTCGTTCCGACCTACAAGGGCAATTACGCCGACACCATGAACGCGGGCATCGCGGCGTTCCGTGCCGGCAACGCGCCGCACATCATGCAGGTGTTCGAGGTCGGCACCGCCACCATGATGGCTGCGACCGGCGCGGTGAAGCCCGTCTACAAGCTGATGGCCGAGGCCGGCGAGAAGTTCGATCCCAAGATCTACCTGCCCGCCATCACCGGCTACTACTCGACCTCGAAGGGCGAGATGCTGTCGTTCCCCTTCAACTCGTCGTCGACCGTGATGTGGGTCAATCTCGACGAGCTGAAGAAGGCCAATGTCGCGATCCCGAAGACCTGGCCCGAAACGTTCGAGGCCGCCAAGAAGCTGAAGGCTGCCGGTCATGACACCTGCGGCTTCTCCGGCTCCTGGGTCACCTGGGTCAATCTCGAGCAACTCTCCGCCTGGCACAACGTGCCGCTCGCCAGCAAGGCCAACGGCCTCGACGGCTTCGACACCAAGCTCGAGTTCAACGGGCCGCTCCAGGTCAAGCATCTCGAAAACCTCGTCGAGCTCCAGAAGACCAAGGTCTACGACTATGCCGGCCGCACCAACACCGGCGAAGGCCGCTTCACCTCGGGCGAATGCCCGATCTACCTGACCTCGTCGGCCTTCTTCGGCAACGTCAAGGCCCAGGCCAAGTTCAACTTCACCGCTGTGCCGATGCCGTATTATCCGGAGGCAAAGGGCGCGCCGCAGAACTCGATCATCGGCGGCGCTTCGCTCTGGGTCATGGGCGGCAAGCCGGCCGATGAATACAAGGGCGTCGCAAAATTCCTGACCTTCCTCTCGGACACCGATCGTCAGGTCTACATCCACAAGGCCTCGGGCTATCTGCCGATCACCAAGGCGGCCTATGAGAAGGCCAAGGCCGAGGGCTTCTACAAGGACCAGCCCTATCTCGAGACCCCGCTGCTCGAGCTGACCAACAAGGAGCCGACCGAGAACTCGCGCGGTCTGCGCCTCGGCAACATGGTCCAGCTGCGTGACGTCTGGTCGGAAGAGATCGAGCAGGCGCTGGCCGGCAAGAAGACAGCCAAGCAGGCGCTGGATGCCGCCGTCGAGCGCGGCAACACGATGCTGCGGCAGTTCGAAAAGACCGCCGTCAAGTGAGGCGATGAGCGGCAGGCCGGTCCCCCGGCCTGCCGCTTTCGGCGGACACCATGCAAAAGCAAGCCATTTTCCAATCCAAGCTATTGCCTTACGTGCTGGTTGCGCCGCAGCTCGCGATCGTCCTGCTATTCTTCTACTGGCCGGCCCTGCAGGCGGTGATCCAGTCCTTCCTGCTCCAGGACGCCTTCGGCCTGTCGACGAGCTTCGTCTGGTTCGAGAACTATCTCGATCTGTTCAGGGAGCCCGCCTATTTCGAGGCGATCCTCCGCACCTTCTTCTTCTCGTTCGCCATCGCGGTCTCGTCGTTGTCCTTTGCGCTGCTGCTCGCCGTCATGGCGGACAAGCCCCTGCGCGGCTCGATGCTCTATCGCACCCTCTTGATCTGGCCCTATGCGGTGGCGCCGCCGGTCGTCGGCGTGCTCTGGATCTTCATGCTGCATCCCTCGCTGGGCGTTATCGCGCGCTACCTGCGCGCGCTCGGGATCGACTGGAATCCGCTGCTCGACGGTGACCAGGCGGCAACGCTGATCATCCTCGCCGCCGCCTGGAAGCAGATCTCCTACAATTTCCTGTTCTTCCTCGCCGGCCTGCAGAGCATCCCAAGAAGCGTGCTCGAAGCCGCTGCGATCGACGGTGCGCGCCCAATGCGCCGGTTCTGGACCGTGACCTTCCCGCTGCTGTCGCCGACCATCTTCTTCCTGCTGGTCGTCAACATCGTCTACGCCTTCTTCGACACGTTCGGCATCATCGACACCATGACCCGCGGCGGTCCCGGCAAGTCGACCGAGACGCTGGTCTACAAGGTCTATTCCGACGGCCTGCTCGGCGGCAATCTCGGCAGCTCCGCGGCGCAATCGGTGATCCTGATGGTCATGGTCATCGTGCTGACGGGCATCCAGTTCCGCTTCGTCGAACGCAAGGTGACCTACTGATGGTCGAGGAAGAGGGCTTTCGGCGCTACGTCGCGCACATCATTCTCTGGATCGGGATCGCGGTCGTCGCCTTCCCGGTCTACATCGCGTTCGTCGCCTCGACCCAGGACAACGCGCTGATCGCGAACGGGCAGATGTCGCTGCTGCCGGGCGGTCATTTCTTCGAGACCTATTATCAAACCATCTTCGTCGGCACGAGCGGCTCGACCCGCGAGCCTGTCGGCAACATGATGCTGAACTCGCTGGTGATGGCGCTGCTGATCGCGGTCGGCAAGATCGCGATCTCGATCATCTCGGCCTATGCGATCGTGTATTTCCGCTTTCCGTTCCGGATGCCGATCTTCTGGATCATCTTCATCACCCTGATGCTGCCGGTCGAGGTCCGCATCTATCCGACCTACAAGATCGTCGCCGATCTGCACATGCTCGACAGCTATGCGGGCCTCGCGCTGCCGCTGATCGCCTCGGCCACCGCGACGCTGCTGTTCCGCCAGTTCTTCATGACGGTGCCGGACGAATTGCTCGAGGCCTCGCGCATCGACGGCGCGGGTCCCCTGCGCTTCTTCTGGGATACGCTGCTGCCGCTGTCGCGCACCAACATGGCGGCGCTGTTCGTGATCCTGTTCATCCTCGGCTGGAATCAATATCTCTGGCCGCTGCTCATCACCACCCGCGACGACATGCAGACCATCCAGGTCGGCATCCGCAAGATGATCACCACCACCGACGCGCTGACCGAATGGCCGATCGTGATGGCGACCGCCATGCTGGCCATGCTGCCGCCGGTGTTCGTCGTCGTCGCCATGCAGAAATTGTTCGTGCGCGGCCTGGTCGAGACGGAAAAGTGAAGATGGCGAATGGTGAATGGCGAGTAGCGAATGGGGTCGCTGCGTCAGCCTTGCGTGTCAACCAATCCCCATTCGCCATTCCCTACTCGCTACTCGCCGGTGCAATCCATGGCTAACGTCACCCTGCGCAACGTCCGCAAGACCTATCTCGGCGGCTTCGAGGCCATCAAGGGCGTCAACGTCGATGTCGGCGACGGACAGTTCTGCGTGCTGGTCGGCCCCTCCGGCTGCGGCAAGTCAACCTTGCTGCGCATGGTCGCGGGCCTCGAGACCGTCACCGGCGGCGAGATCGACATCGGCGGCCGCGTGGTCAACCAGGTCGAGCCCGCCGATCGCGACATCGCGATGGTGTTCCAGAACTACGCGCTCTATCCGCATATGAGCGTCTTCAACAACATGGCCTACGGCCTGCGCAACCGCGGCATGGCGGAGGCCGAGATCAAGTCCCGCGTCGAGGAAGCCGCGCGCGTGCTCGAGCTGTCACCGATGCTGGAACGCAAGCCGCGCCAGCTCTCCGGCGGCCAGCGCCAGCGCGTCGCCATGGGCCGCGCCATCGTGCGCCAGCCGAAGGTGTTTTTGTTCGACGAGCCGCTGTCGAATCTCGATGCGAAACTGCGCATCGCGATGCGGGTCGAAATCCGCAAATTGCAGCGCCGGCTCAACACCACGTCGATCTACGTCACCCACGACCAGCTCGAAGCCATGACGCTCGCCGACGTTCTCGTCGTGATGAATGGCGGCCAGGTCGAGCAGGTCGGCAATCCCCTCGCGATCTACGAGAAGCCGGCGACCACCTTCGTCGCCTCCTTCATCGGGGCGCCGCCGATGAATTTGATGTCGACGCGCCCCGAGGAGATCAGATCACAGCTCGGCGGCAGCGCCTCTGACGCCGGCATTCTCGGCATCCGCCCGGAAGATTTCGTCATCACCGACCAGACACCGGCTGGCGGCGTCGCTTTGCCGCTGACCGTGGAAGCGATCGAGCGCGTCGGCGCCGAAACCTTCGTCTACGGCTCGCGCGAGCAGGAAGAGCAGCGCGTCGCCGCCACGCCGGGCGAGCTGCCGCCCGGCGAGATCATCGTCCGCATTCCCGGAACCGAGGCCCCCGCGATCGGCGCGAAAATCCGGGTGGCGGCGGTGCGGACGAAGCTGCATTTGTTCAGCGGCGACGGGCGGACGCGGCTGGAGGCCTGATCCGTTCCGAGGGGCCGGAAACCACAAAACGCAAAAACAACCCCATGCACAGTAGAAGGGGGTCTGTTTTTGTTGAGATAAATCGCCAGCTGAATTCGTCATGCCCGGGCTCGTCCCAGTCATGACGGCTGGAGATGGCCAATCCACAGCACCCCGGCTACCTGCTTGAACCAGCACGGGAACATGCCCATATTGCTGATCAAGGGGCGCCTCTACGGGCCCTGATGCACCAAAGTCGCTTCTGCGAGGACTTTGTAAACTATGTCTCGTGTTCCCACGTTATCCAGTCCGTTCCTTCTGGGCTTCGACGAGATTGAGCGCGTGCTCGATCGCGTCGTCAAAGGCGCCGACGGCTACCCTCCCTACAATATCGAGAGGTGTGGCGGCGCGGACGGCCAGCCCGAGCGGTTGCGTATCACGCTGGCGGTCGCCGGATTTACGCGCGACCAACTCGATGTAACCATTGAGGAAAACCAGCTCGTGATCCGCGGGCGGCAGCAGGACGACAAGTCCCGGCAATACATCCATCGCGGCATCGCCGCGCGCCACTTCCAGCGCACCTTCGTGCTGGCGGAGGGGATGCTGGTGCTGGGTGCGGATCTGAAAAACGGGTTGTTGTCGATCGATCTGGCCCGGCCTGAACCGGAGAGGATCGTTAAGACAATCGCTATCAATGAGCACGAATAATGGAACGAGTAGCGGACTCGACCGCTTAGTGTTCCAGAGGAGTCGAGACCATGAGTGAAGGTCACGTTGCGTTCGAATATGAAGCCAAGAACGTCTCACCCGAGACCCTGGCAACCCTTGGCGAAGGCCATATCGCCTATGTGAAGCAGATCCGCTCCGAGGACGTGCCGGGCCTGTTTCCCGAAGCGCCGAAAATCGCGCCGGGCTTAAAACTCTTCGCGCTCCACGCTGCCGACGGCACGCCGATCATGCTGACCGACAGCCGCGAAGCCGCGATCGCGAACGCCTGGAGCAACGAGCTGCAAGCCGTCAGCGTGCACTGAGCGCACGTCGCACGAACAGAGTTTCCAGCGGGCATGCCTTCTTGCGAAGGCGTGCCCGTTTTCATTTTGACGCGATGACGCTCCTCGCAATGACGGTGCGTGAGGCCGCAGTAGGCTCAACGCTCGAATCCCGAACGCGCGCTTCAACGCACCGCCGGGATCAGCGCCCGCAGGATGTCCGGCTTCCAGGTTTGACGCGCGCTGTCGAAGGCCGCGAAATCATGGTCGAACTGCCAATAGGCCCATGCCCAGCCAAGCCGATCCGCAGTTCGCGCCACGAACGACAGATATCGCGTCCGAGCGTCCGTCGGAGCGCGCTCGTACACGCCGAACTCGCCGAGATAGATCGGGCGCTTTTCCTTTTCGGACCAGATACGAATCTTTTCGAAGTCGGCGAGAGCCTTCCGTTCGTCCTCCGGACTGCCCCAATCGAGTGGCCCGAGCCGCGAGAACGTTGGGGACCACGGCGCACCCTGATGCGTGAAACGTATCGGCGCGTAATAGTGAAACGTCACGATGAGATTTCTGTCACCTGATGGCAGGGCCAGTTCCTCGACCGGCGTGTCATCGACGTTGAGAACGGCAGCAATGACCGTCCGTCCGGGGTTGCTGGTGCGGATGATGCCGAGACACTCGTTCAGAAGGGCGTTCCAGCTGGTCGACGTCATCTGCCCGCCGGGCTCATTGAGGACCTCGAAGACAAGCTTCGGATATCTTCCGGCATAGCGCCCGGCGATTTGCGTCCAGAATGCCTTCAGCTTCTCGGCGCATCCGGACACGTCGCGCTGGCAAGTATCCGTATCGTGCTCGTCCAGAATGGGGATGAGCTTCCGGGCGAGCACGTCTTCGATCACCGCATCAAGCCGTCTCAAGACGATTTCATCCAGCAGATTCCCTTCGCCCATGAACTTGAAGCCGAAGAAATTGATCCGAACGTGCGAGAACCCGGCGTTTCTGATCGCCGTGAGGTTGTCCAGACGAAATGGCGCGTTCCGGCCTCCCTCCCAGATGCCGTCGTAGCCGAGGATGTTGATGCCGCGCCCCAATTCTCCGGGGGTGCGCGCGGTGCCCTGCTTGGCTGCGTCGGCCTGAGAGCAGATCGCGAGCATGGCGATCGCCAAGGTGAGACGGAAGGTCACCAACCGGCGGGCGCAGATGGCATTCATGCTGCTTTCTCCATCATGGCCGCAGGGATTGCTGCGGCACCGGCCTGCACACCGCGAAGAAGAACGCGACGAGAAGCACCGACGTGAACATCGTCGAGCGGAGGAACATCGTCTCCGTGAAATTCGATTGAAAGCTCAGGACGACAAATCCGATGATGAGAGCGCAATGGGAACGATCGATCGACCGGGTGGCGATCAAATACAGGACCTTTTCCGAAAACAGATAGACGCTCGCGACAAACAGCAAATATCCCAGAAATCCCGTTTCAATCGCCACCGCGATGTAACCGCTATGATAATTGTCGAGCACCCAGCCATGGTTCTGGTTGAAGTAGTCGTAAATCGCGGGGCGCGTCCAGAATCCGTTGATGCCAAAGCCCAGCAGGGGCGCGTCGTTGAAATGGCTGATGGCGTACTGCCAAATGAAAGTCCGCTCGGTCAAGTCGATGGTCGATTCGCCGCCGAGATGAAAGGAATCGTACCCCGTCAGATAGAAATACAGAAACAGCAGGGCGGCCAGAATGCACATGATGAATGGCAGCACCGCATAGACTCTCATGCAGCGGATCGACCACATCGAGGTGACGAGCAGCCCACACGCGGCAACGGCAACGGCGCCGGCACCACGGGATTCCGAGGCAATGACGCACGTCGACGCCAGGAGAAACGTCGCGAGAAAAGCGATCCATCCCTGCCCGGTCATCTTCTGATAGCAGGCAAAGAACATCAGATATGCGCTGATGAAGCCGAGCGTCTGCTTCGATTCGTAGATTCCCTGCCACTGGCCATTGTGCATCCAGCTCTGGTCGACGCCGATCTCGGGCACGAAGACGGCACACAAGGCCGAGGCGGCGACCAGAATGAAGAACCCGAGTGCCGTCGATCCGACGATCTCGTCGATGTCGATTCGCGTGATGAGGCAGTACGCACCGAAGGTCGTCACCACAAGTGCCGCGCTCTTCATGATCGCCGCAACGGCGAGACTGGTCCAGAGAACGGAAATGGCAGCGAGGGAATAGAATGCCACCAGCGCGATGAGATCGGGATTCGGCTGCACGCGTACGCGTGGACGCACGAAGACACTGGCGTAGATCAGGATGATCCACATCACGAGCGCAACGGCCTGTTGCAGATTGCTCCACTCTGCGGGAAGCAGCGCGGGTTGGAAGACCCCCATCGACGCGACCACGTTGACGGTGATCGAACCGCGGATCACGTTTCTGGCAAGCTTCTCCACACCGACGCTGCGCGCTTTCCAGATCGCGCTTTCGTATGCCTCGGAATCCGAACCGATTCGTGGGCTGGCCCTGAGCTGACCTTCCTGAAGCACGGCCGATGTCCCCTACCGCGCGTCGCGACCGCCTTCGCGCGGTCGACATTCCCGGGACTTGCGCCGCGAGCGGGCCTCGATTGGCCCGGACATCAGTTCGAGCAAAAGCGCAGCCTGAACCCAACGATATCGATGATTGGCGGTTTGTCGCCGGCTCCAACGCCGGCACCGAGGGGATCGCCTGGGCGTCTTGCCAGGCGGGTAGCTTCTGGACGATACGCCGGGCATCCGCCGGCCGAGGCCCGGTTCCCCGCGCCGTTCTCCCCCCGCCGCGCCAATGCGCAACGACGCATTTCCATTCCAAATCACGTCCGCTCAGTCCACAGCTTCGAACGACTGTTAGCGGATTTTGGCGCCGCCCAATATGCCGTGCGTCTCAAGCGGGAAAATTTTCGGAGCGTCTACCTGCAGATCCCCTTGGTCAGGGCGCGACGCCGGCAATGCCGGGCGATCCAGGAGGCCAGAGTAGATCCGGCCTTTGACGGCGAAGTTACGCCGCGGTGGCCGGCGGCAGTGCCAGCACAGAGTAAATCGCCTGGGCATCGCGCGAAGCGCGCAGCTTCTTGGCGATGTCCTGGTCGCGCAACAGGCGGGCGATGCGGGCGAGGGCCTTGAGGTGATCGGCGCCGGCGCCTTCGGGGGCGAGCAGCAGGAAGACGAGATCGACCGGCTGGCCGTCCATCGCCTCGAAATCGATCGGGCGGTCGAGGCGTGCGAACAGGCCAAAAATCTTTTCGAGCTTGGGCAGCTTGCCGTGCGGAATGGCGACGCCATAGCCGACCGCGGTGGTGCCGAGCTTCTCCCGCTGCAGCAGCACCTCGAACACCGAACGCTCGTTCTGCCCGGTCAGCTCGGCGGCCTTGGCCGCGAGCTCCTGCAGGGCCTGCTTCTTGCTGTTGACCTTCAATGCCGGGAGAATCGCCTCGGGTGCGACCAGATCGGTAATCGGCATGGAGGGTTTCCGAGGTGAATTAAACCGTCAGGTTCCGAATTGGCCGGCTTGGAGAGAAACCACGCCGGGCCGGCGTCAAGAAGGTCAAGCAGGAGGAGGACTTAGCCCAAATCCCGTTAAGTCCTGATGTGGGGCGCTTCTACTCCAACGCAATCCCGGTGCCAACTCCCGCGTGCGGCTTTGCCCCGGTCATTGTTAAGGCCTGCGGATGGTACGGGGCCGGGCTTTTGCCTATCCCCCGGCCGCGCTGTTCCCCTTGCCATCCGCGCCGGCATCCGTTTTGGCTCCGGGCGGGTCGATCCAGCCCACATTGCCGTCGGCCCGGCGGTAAATGATGTTCACCCGGCCGCTGGAGCCATGCTGGAAGACCAGGCAGGGAGCCCCGCTCAGGTCGAGTTCCATGACGGCCTCGCTGACCGACAACGGCTTCAGCGAAGTGGTGGCCTCGGCGATGATGACGGGGCTGTAGCCGGTGACCTCGTCCTCGCCCTCCGGCGCCTCGAGCACGTAGCTGGTGGCATCGAGCGCAGCCATTGCTTCGGAGGCGACATGGGCCTTGCGGGCGGAGCGGTCCTTGAGCCGGTTCTTGTAGCGACGCAGCCGCTTCTCGATCATCAGCAGCGCCTGGTCGGCGCTGGCATAGGCATCCGGCGCGTTCGAATCGGCCTCCAGCGTGATTCCGGAATCGAGATGCAGGGCGCAATCGGTGCGGAAGCCGAAGCCGTCCTTGCTGAGCGTAATGTGGCCGGAATAATTGCCGTCGAAATATTTGCGCAGCACCTCGTCGGTGCGGTCGGAAACGCGGCCACGCAGGGCCTCGCCGACGCTGATGCTCTTTCCCGAGATTCTGAGAGTCATGTGATGCCTCGCTTGGTTCACGTGCTCGCGGTGCGATGCCACGTCATCGCACCTCTGGAAGATTTCCTGCGCATGCTCTCCCCGCAAACGCCTTCGGCGTTTGTCGGGAAGGAAAACCGCTGGACACTTTTCCGGATCATGCGTGTGCTTGGATCCGTCTCGACGGGGGGTCGAGAGTAGCGCGATTTCGCGCCAGCGCAATCAGGCCGGTTCGGTGTTGCGGGAGCGATCGGACAAGGCGGTGGTGAGGACGTTACCAAGAGCGCTCTGCTTGTCGCGGCGACGTTGCACCGAGGAAGGAATGCGCATGGCTTCGCGGTACTTCGCGACCGTGCGGCGGGCAATATCAATGCCCGAGGCGCGCAAGCGTTCCACGATGGTGTCGTCCGACAGGATCGCCGCGGGCTCCTCCGAATCGATCAGCTGCTTGATATGGTGGCGGACGGCTTCGGCGGAATGCGCCTCGCCGCCGTCGGCCGAGGCGATCGAGGCCGTGAAGAAATATTTCAGCTCGAACGTGCCGCGATTGGTCGCCATGTACTTGTTGGCGGTGACACGCGACACCGTGGATTCATGCATCTGGATGGCATCGGCCACGGCCTTCAGATTGAGCGGCCGCAAATGCGCCACGCCATGGGTGAAGAAGCCGTCCTGCTGGCGCACGATCTCGGTTGCAACTTTCAGGATGGTACGGGCGCGCTGGTCGAGCGCGCGCACCAGCCAGGTCGCGTTCTGCAGCGCGTCGGTGAAATAGGACTTGTCGCCGTCCTTGCCGATCTTCTTCGACAGCTCGGAATAGTAGGTCTGGTTGACCAGCACGCGCGGCAAGGTGTCGCTGTTGAGCTCGACATGCCAGCCGCCGTCGGGACCCGGGCGGACATAGACGTCGGGCACCATGGTCTGCAGACGCGCCGAGCCGAACTTCATGCCGGGCTTGGGATTGAGACGGCGGATCTCGCCGATCATGTCGGCGATGTCCTCGTCATCGACGCCGCAGATCTTGCGCAGGGCCACGATGTCGCGCTTGGCCAGGAGATCGAGATGCTCGACCAGGGCCTGCATCGCGGGGTCGTAGCGGTCGAGCTCGCGGAGCTGGATCGCCAGGCATTCGCTCAAATTGCGCGCACAGACCCCGGGCGGATCGAATTTTTGCAGCACGGCAAGGACGCCCTCGACGTCGGCTTGCGTCGCGCCAAGGCGCTCGGCGGCCTGGCCGAGATCGCCCGGCAGATAGCCGGCTTCGTCGACGAGGTCGATCAAATACTGGCCGATCATGCGCTGGGCAGGTGCGGTGAAGGCCACCGAGAGCTGCTCGGCGAGATGGTCCGAGAGCGTCAACTCGGCCGCGACAAAGGCCTCGAGATTGTAGTCCTCGTCGCCGGAAGCGCCGCCGCCCCATTCCGTATAGGTCGTCGGCGCGGCGTCCTGGGCGTTGCGCGCCGCGGCCTCGGCGGGTTCCTCGGAGAAGACGTTGTCGAGGCCCGTATCCAGGGTCTGCTCGATCTCGGCGCGGGTGCCGAGATCCTTGCTCATCCATTCTTCCTGGCCCGGCTCGAAGGCGTCGCCGCCGCCAAAGCCGTCATCGCCCTGGCCATCGCCTTGGCCGCCGGACTCCTCGCCATCGCTATACTGGCCGGCCTCGGCCGGGCCCTCGCCCGCGGGAGCCTCGTCATTGGCCCGTTCCAGCAGGGGGTTACGCTCGAGCTCCTCTTCCACGAAGGTCGTGAGATCGAGATTGGACAATTGCAGCAGCTTGATCGCCTGCATCAACTGCGGCGTCATGACCAGCGACTGCGATTGCCGGAACTCTAATCTCTGCGTGAGCGCCATGAAGCAAGAACCGTTCCCAAAAATTGGTCCGATTTTTGCTTATCCTAGTCCAGGCCCGATGTACACGTCTTGACGAACGCAAAAACGGGCTAGAGGCGGAATTCCTCGCCAAGGTAAAGGCGGCGCACGTCCGGATCGGCGACGATCTCATCCGGGCTCCCCTCGGTCAAGATTTCGCCGGCATAGACGATGTAGGCGCGGTCGGTGAGGCCGAGCGTCTCGCGGACATTGTGGTCGGTGATGAGGACGCCGATGCCGCGATTGGTGAGATGGCGGACGAGGTCCTGGATGTCGCCGACCGCGATCGGGTCGATGCCGGCGAAGGGCTCGTCGAGCAGCATGTAATTCGGCCGCGTCGCCAGCGCGCGCGCGATCTCGACGCGGCGGCGCTCGCCGCCCGACAGAGCGATTGACGGCGATTTCCTGAGCCGCGTGATGTTGAACTCGTCGAGGAGCGAATCGAGCTGCTGCTCGCGCTTCTTGCGCGAGGGCTCCACCACTTCGAGCACGGCGCGGATGTTCTGCTCGACGGTGAGGCCGCGGAAGATCGAGGCTTCCTGCGGCAAATAGCCGATGCCGAGCCGCGCGCGCTGATACATCGGGAGCTTGGTGACGTCGTGGCCGTCGAGCTCGATGGCGCCGCGGTCGGCCTTGATCAGGCCGGTGATCATGTAGAACACGGTGGTCTTGCCGGCGCCGTTCGGACCGAGCAGGCCGACCGCTTCGCCGCGGCGCACATAGATGCTGACGCCGCGCACCACCTGGCGGCTGCCGAACGCCTTTTCCACGCTATGCACAGCCAAGAAGCCCGGCCGCTTCAGGAGCTGGGGCCCGCCGCCGCCATTCGGCTTGGCGGCGGCCCTGACGGGGTGAACTGCCGGCTGACGCGGTGCCTCGGCTTGATAGTCGCCTTGATAGTCACCCTGGAACTGATCGGGCGCATGGATCGCCTGGTCGCGGGCCATCGGCGCGTCCCGGATCGGGCTCGTCACGAGCCCGCCGACGCCGTCACCAAGCGCGGTGATGTCCTGACGCGCAAATCCTGGCCGGCCGCGCTTGGCGGGGCGCCGACGGAACATGCTGAAGAGATCGACCATCCCCGCCTTCTAAGCCTTTCGCGACGATCCTGCGCGAATTCGCGCGATCTGCCGCACCGGCCGTTCGACTGGCCGATGCAGCATGAGTGAAGGGATGTCTCATGCCCAGTGAAACACGCCCGAAAAGCGGCGGACCCCGCTTCGAAAGCCCTGCGCGCTAGATACAGTCTCACCGGCCAAGCTTCAACCTCGGATCGGGAGCAACCGATCCAAGTCGTTGAATTCATTTCGATTTAGTTCCGCCGGGCAATTGCAAAGGCGGCGCCCCGCCGGGCTTACCCGAACCGCAATCATTGCCGCCGCCCTGCGGCAGCAGGGCCTGAACCCGGCCGTTGTCGGATTCCACCCGCGACACGCCCGTCGTCATGTCGACCATCAAACGGTCGCCGCGCAGCACGTTCTTGCACTGCGTCAGGACGACCTGGCCGCCACCGCCCAGCATGGTGATGAGATTGGTCCTGGTGTCGAACACGGCGGTCTCGCCGGTCACCACCTGGTCCTTCTGGGTGACCACGACATTGCCGCGCGCCTCCAGCCGTTTGATCGAGGAACTGCCGCCGGGGCCCGGCTGCGCCGACTGCATCGGCGCGCCCTTGGTCGCCTTGGCCGCAGGCTGGGGCGTGGCGGGCTTGTCGCCGCCCGACTCGTAGAACACCACCAGCGTCTTCGAGGTCATGGTGGTGTCGCCCTGGATGACCTTCACATTGCCGGCGAAGGTCGCCTCCTTCTTCTTGTCGCGCATCTCGAGCGAGGCCGCCTCGATCTGGATCGGCTGATCGCGGTTCTGCGAGAAGCCCTGCATCGCGTTCGGCACGCCTTGCATCGTGCTCTGCGCAAAAGCGGCGCCGGTTGCAGCAAGCACGACAGTGGCGGCGAGCGCAGCTGCACTGACGATGGCATTGCGCGTGTGGTTGCGCGAAAAAGACCTGATCATGAAATCACTTTGAATTGGCAGACTTGTTCTTTGACTTGGCCGGCGGCGCCGCCGGCGCCGGCTCGGCTGGCGCAGGCTGAGCGGCGGCGGGGTCATCCAGCTTGTCCAGATGCATCACCACATTGCCCTCGAAACGGATGACGTCGCCGCCTTCCGTAATGCGCAGCTTGTCCGCGGACAGCGTGCCGTTGGTCAGCTTGACGTCGACACGCTCGTCCGAGGAGACCGTGCCCTTCCCCATGTCGACAAAGGCCGAGTTCAGTCGCGCCTCGTAGCCGGTCGAGGTGCGCAGGAAGATATCCTTGTGCAGATCGAGCTGCTGCTGCTTGTTGTCGAAGCGGCCGGTGCGGGCATCGAGGAACAGGGTCGATTGATCCTCCATCAGCACTTTCGCGCGCAGGTCGGAGAGATCGACATGATCGGGATCGGTGATGTCCTGCGTCGCGGTCTTGGCCCAGAGCTCGTAGGGCCGCTGGTCCGGCGTGTAGCCCGCCAGATGCGGCGATTCCATCGTGATCTTGGTGCCCGACACCACCAGGTTTCCGGAATCGAGCGGCAGCTTCGGCATCAGCATGCGGAACGGATTGAAGACCGAGACGCCGACGATGGCGGCCATCGACAACAGCACAGCAGCCGGCACCGCGAGGCGCAGAATCCGCACCAGACGGCTGTGGCGCGCCGCGCTGGCAAACTTCGCCGCAAGCGCAGCGTCGTAGGTGGGATTGTGGGCCGAATTCACCTGAGCTCCTGAGGTGCCGCTCGCCAGGCCGGGTTGAAGGGCGCCCCATTGTACCCGTCAGCGCCGCAATATGCAGCCTTGTACATATCAGCCTTGGATATATCAGGCTCGGACAGGCCGCACGAAAGTGTCCGAAACGGGGCGCAGCCCGAAGTCTAACCGGCGGTGGAGGACTCAGGAATGCGCGAAAATGTCCTCCTCCGCCCAGCCCTGGAGGTCGAGCAGGGCGCGGGTCGGCAGGAAGTCGAAACAGGCTTTGGCCAGCGCGGTGCGGCCCTCCCGCACCAGCATGGCATCTAACCGTTCGCGCAAGGCATGCAGGTGCAGCACGTCCGAGGCGGCATAGGCGAGCTGCGGCTCGGTCAGGCTGTCGGAACCCCAATCGCTGGATTGCTGCTGCTTGGAGAGATCGACATTGAGCACCTCGCGCACGAGGTCTTTCAAGCCGTGGCGATCGGTGTAGGTGCGGGTCAGGCGCGAGGCAATCTTGGTGCAATAAATCGGGCCGGTCATGACGCCGAAGGTCTGGTACAGCACCGCGACGTCGAACCGCGCGAAGTGGAAGATCTTGGTGATGGCGGGATTGGCCAGCAGCGCCTTCAGGTTCGGCGCGTCGGTGTGGCCCTTGGGTATCTGGACCACGTCGGCGCTGCCGTCGCCGGGCGAGAGCTGCACCACGCAGAGCCGGTCGCGGTGCGGATTCAGCCCCATGGTCTCGGTGTCGATCGCAACCGCTCCGGTGTAGCGGGACAGGTCGGGCAGGTCGCCGCGATGCAGGCGTACGGTCATGGCGTTCAAAACCTCGGGTCTAATCGGTGCGTCGGCACAATAGCTAATTCGGATTGCCCGCGATGTAGCCATTGCCGGCGGGCCGCGCAAGCACGGGCTTCGCTCAGATCGCCGCCAGCATGATGCAGATCATCGCAGCAACCGCAATGCGGCTGGGGCCGTCGCGGAAAGCGTACAGAATCGGGTCATCGGGCATCTCGCGGCGGTGCGCCATCATCAGGGCGCGGCCGAACCAGTAGAGCAGCAGCGGATTGAGCAGCCACAGCATCCAGGGACGGCTGTACAGCGGCGTCACCGCGGTCGAGGAGACGTAGAGCGAGAACACGGTCACCGCGTTCATCGCGCTCGCCGCCGCCATCGCGGCGATGATTTGCAGGTCGGTGACGCGATAGTCGCGGTTGGAGGGATCGGCAAGGCCGGCGCTCTCGCGCATGCTGAGCTCGCTGAAGCGCTTGATCAGCGCCAGCGAGGTGAACACGAACAGCGAGAAGATCAGCAGCCATTCCGACAGCACCACGCCGACGCCGACCGCGCCGGCGACGATGCGAAGCGTGTAGAGACCGGCGAGCGTGACGATGTCGACCAGCATCTTGCGCTTGAGCGCGAGCGAATAGGCAATCGTGGTGACGAGATAGGCGCCGAGCACGCCGAGAAACAGCGGCGAAATGCAGAGACCGGCCACGACCGCGAACAGCCACAACGCAGGAATCGCTGATAGCGCGGACGAGATCGGCAGATCTCCGGCCGCCAGCGCGCGATGGCGCTTGGTCGGATGCTGCCGGTCCGCGGCGAGATCGAGCAGATCGTTCATCAGATAGGCGCCGGACGCGCAGGCCGAGAACGCCAGGAACGCCAGCATCGCGGAGCCGAGCGTTGCGAAATTCATCTGGTGCGCGGTCAGCGCCGGCACGAACACCAGCGTGTTCTTGGCGTATTGATAGACGCGCAGCGCCTTGACCCAGATCTTCAGCCCGGGATTGCGACCGCCGCGGTTTTCGATGCGATCGATCGTGCCGCGATCGAAGGGAAGCTCGCCCGCAGCGTGATCGGCCGGCGTCACGACGCCATCGAAACCGAGATGCGCGGCGATGCCGGCCGCATGGCCGGGAAGCCGGCTAGCGAGCAGGTAGACCTTCGCACCGCGCGCCCGCGCCGCCAGCGCCTGGTTCAGCACATCGGGATCATAGGGCAGATGGGCGTAGTCGATCTCGGCCTGCGCCAGGACATCCGTCAGCGCCGCCATGCCGGGCCGTCCGCCCGCGCCGAAGCGGGCCAGCAGGCGAGCGGGGCTGGAGAACAGCGCTTCCATCAAGAGCTCGGAACGGAGCAGGGCGCCTTCGAGATCGATGACGAGCGTCCGCGCCGCCGCCGGCACTGCCGACGGCCCCGGCGCGCTGGAAACGTACTGCCAGGCAGGCTGCTCCATTCGAAAACGCTCTTGTTTGCCGCAAAATGACCGGCTCCAGGAAAGCGGATGGCCAGGGAGCAGGGAAATGGACGGCAGCGAGCCTAGGAGGCATTCGCTAAGGCTGGCTTAATCCGAGATTGGCGGCAATCTGGCGAGGCCTGGTGGTCTCTCAATCGCTCCAGCTGCGGAACTGCAGTCCGAGCAGGTCGTAACGGACCCGAAGATAGCCGTCGGGACCGTGCACCACGGCACCGGGCACGATCCGCTCGACCTCCTGGGCCATCACACCGACATAAAACGTGTCGTCCCAGAGATAGCGAAACCGGTAGAGGCAGATGCCGCTGTCGAGGCATCCGAGCCGCGAGATATCGCGCTTGAGCCGCCTGTCGGACGTGACAGGCGGTGGAGGCGTTGGCGGCAGGGTCGGAACCACCGCCGGCACGGGCTGCGGCGGAGGCGGTCCGTATTTGTCGTAGGACCGCTCGATCGACCTAGGGGTGTTCGTGTCCTGGCTGTCGCCGCGGCTCTGCGAGACCGGCGCGCCGGTATAGGACAGTTTGGGCTGCGAGAAGATGATGGCTCGCTGGCGCATCGACCTGGCGAGGCCGCCGTTGACGCATCCACCACCTGAAGTCCTACCCTCCGGGCATCTTGCTTGCGCCTGCGCCTGATCGAAAATCGACAAGCCGGCGACGAATGCCGTGACAAGAGCAAAGCCGCTCAAACCAGTGATGATGCGCGTCAAAATTTCATGCTCCCGCCAAGCATCGCGATCCAGCCGCGAACGCGAAGGGTCGGCGTCAGTTCGGTCAGGTTTTCATTGATCCAGAAGTGCTCGGCACTCGCTTTCAAGGACAAGCCTTCGCGTGGCGAATACTGCGCAGAACCTCCCGCTCCGATGCGGGTCTTTGCCGGAATGAATTGCTGCGTGACCGGATTGTAGGAGTTTTGATCGCGCCGCATGTAGTTCAGCATCGGCGCGACGGTCCAGTTGCCGCTCACGACGGATTGCTCGAGGCGATACCGATACACGGCGCTGTTGGACCGAAACGACTCGGGAATGATCTTCAACAGCTCCGGATCCAAAAGCCTGTTTTTCTCGGCGTTGGTCCACGACGCCGTGAATGTCGTGCTCGACGATGTCGTCCATGCATATCCGACCGTACCTGACAGTGTGTAGCGGTCGCCAAGCGCATAAGATGAGATATGATCCAGACGGGTTGCAGTTTCGTGGGCGTAGGACGCTGAAGCCAGCAGCGTCAGGCTCGCCAGCTGGTAGCCGAGCGACGCCGTCTGCGTCGCGACCCATCCCGGCCCCACCAATGTGGTTGCCTGCGGCTCCGTGCTTGCGGGATCGAGCAGCGCTTCCATGCGATATGCGCCGCGCCAGGTATAGCCGGAACTGAACGTCAGGATGAGCTGTTCGCCGATGGGCAGGTTGACGCCGACCGTCGGCCCTATGTTCAGCCCTTCCCCGAATGTTGCGAGGTCGACGATGTCCTGATCCATCCGCGCATTCGCCGCGCTGCCATAGAGAGCCGTCGTCCCCGTTGGAAGATTGACGTTCATGGAGACGAACGGCTGGATTCCGGGAATGCCGAGATAGGTTGCTGTCCCCGAGACGACCGTATCGGTCGTGGTCGTGACGCTGCCGGTCAACCCGGGCGTGGATTGCCGTGACCAGACATAGCCGCCCCTGCCGAGCAGATCGACTTTGACGTTTTCGAGCGGCTGCCCGCTCGCCTGGATCGTCAGGGGTGCATAGACCTGCGTCCCGGCGCCGGCCGCCACCGAGCCGCTGGCAGGGAAACCCCGCGTGCCGCTCCAGGTGGCATATCGCAATTCCTGATCGGCGCTCAGCGACCAGTTCGGCTCGGCGGCATTCGCGAGCGAGGAGACCGTACAGCAGGCCATGACCACACACGCGCGCTTCCATCCGTCTCGAACCGAATCGTAGAGGCGCGCGCGCATGATGGGCTGAGAGGACATGCAGTTGGAGAAGCCTGACGGCAACGAGATCGCCGGATGCACGGCGACCTCGCGCTCGGACCCGCGATCAAGCCGCGGCTACGGCTGCTTCTTCCCGGACGTGGGGGCTGGCGGCTTGGGGGGCGCCGGAGTGGGCTTCGGCGGCGGCGGGATATTCTTCCGTACGGCCGCGTCGGCCAGCGACGGAGATCTCGTGTAAGCCATGACCGGGGCGGCACTGACCGCTGCGAACAACGCCGCGGCGATCATCATTCGATACATCATGAACTTGTTCCTCTTCATAGTCCGTCCGGGAGCAGTGAAAAATTCCAGCCGATGACGGTCGCGGCTGAGAATTTGTCGGCAGACGTCGGGGAGCGCCGCGGGGATTTTTAGGCCGACCGCCGTCAATGCCGGCGTCAGTCCGGCGTGACATCAGCGTGACTCTTGCTTTGCGCGGCCTTCAAAGTGCGTCAAAGCGTGTTAGGTGTGTTTCCGAGGCCACGATCGCCGTGCCCGATTTGCCATGGGAATGAGAGACTGCGTGCCGCTTCCGAGATTTGGTCTTTCGCTGTTCGGACGTTTTGAACTGACGACAAGTGACGGCGTGGTTTCGTTGCCGGGCCGGAAACTTGCTGGATTGCTCGCCTATCTGGCTTGCGCTGCGCCGCGCCGCCAACCGCGCGAAAAGCTCGCGAACCTGCTGTGGGGCTCGCATTTCGAGATCCAGGCGCGGCAGAATCTGCGCCAGAGCCTGGTGCGGTTACGGCGGATTCTCGGGCAGGACTCCATTTGCAGCGACGACAATGACGTCTGGCTCGCGCCCGGGGTGATCGATTGCGATGCGGTCCGCTTCGAGACCCTGATCGTCGAGGGCAGCCGCGCGTCGCTGGCCGCGGCCGCCGATCTCTACCGCAATCCGCTGCTGACGGATCTGAATATAGAAGAAGACGCATGGTCGGAATGGCGCGACCGGGAACGGGAGCGGCTGGACGGCCTGGCCGTCGATTCCATGGTCCGGCACGGCCAGCACGCGCTGCAGTCCGGACATGCGGAATCCGCGCTCAGGACGGCCAACCGGGCCATTGCCGTGAATGCCTTGCGCGAGGATGCGCATCGGCTGGTCATCCAGGCGCTCACCGCCAATGGACGCAAGGCCGAGGCGCTCAAGCGCTATCAGGATCTCGTCGCGCTGCTCAAGCGCGAGCTGAACACGGAGCCCGATGCGGTCACCCAGTCGCTCGTCGCGGACCTCCGCAACGCCAGACCGTCCGGTGCGTCGCGTACGAACGAGCCCCTGGATGGCGTTCGGGTGCGGGAGACCGAAGCCGCAGCCGTCGCGGAACGCGATGACGATGCTCCGCCCTCGGAATCGCTTCGCCCGGGCGGCCGCCAGCAGCGCCAGTTGACGATCATGGCCTGTCAACTGATCGGCGCGATGCCTCTGTCCGCGGAGCGCGACCCGGAGGATGTCCACGACCAGATCGTCGCCTTTCATCAGGTCGCGGCTCGGATCGCAGCGCAATTCCATGGCTTCGTCGCCCAGCACCAGGGCAACGGTGTCCTGATCTATTTCGGTTATCCCATGGCGCGCGAGCACGATGCTGAACATGCCGTACGCGCCGGCCTCGCAATCGTCGACGCGGTTCGCATTATGGACGCACCAGCCGGCGCGGCACCGCGGGCGAGCGTCGGGATCGCAACCGGCCTCGTCGTGATCGGCGAGAAGCCCGGGCCCGGCGATCTCAGGCAGCACGTTGCGATCGGCGAGACGCCGAACCTGGCAACACGGTTGCAGGGCGTTGCCGGACCGGGCGAGGTCGCGATCGCAGCCCGCACGCGGCGGCTGCTTGGGCAATTGTTCGACACGCGCGCGCTTCCGGATATCGAGGTCAAGGGACTGCGAGAGCCGGTGCCCGCGTGGCAGGTGCTCGGCGAGGCTGTTGGCGTCAGCCGTTTCGATGCGCGGCGCGCCGATTCACTGTCCGCGCTCGTCGGTCGCCAGGAAGAGATCGATCTGCTGCTGCGCCGCTGGAATCAGGCGAAGTCCGGTGCGGGCCGCGTGGTGCTGATCTCGGGCGAGCCCGGCATCGGCAAGTCGCGCATCGTCGAGAGCGTGTTGACGAGGCTCGAGGACGAGCAACACAGCCGCTTGCGCTATTATTGCTCTCCGCATCATGCGCACAGCGCGCTCTACCCGCTCATCGTTCAGCTTGAACGGGCTGCCGATTTCGAACCCGGCAGCAGCGCCGGCGCACGGATAGACAGGCTGGAAGCCCTGCTCGCACCCGCAACGAAAAATCTGACCCGCGATGTCGCGCTGATCGCCGAACTTCTCGGCGTGCCCTCGGACGGACGCTATCCGGCCCTCGCGATCTCCCCGCAGGAGAAGCGGGAGATGACCCTCAATGCGCTGCTCAACCAGCTTTCAGCCGGAACGGTGCAGACACCGGGGCTGATCGTGGTCGAGGACGCGCACTGGATCGACCCGACATCGCTCGACCTGCTCGACGCGATCGCGGCTCGCGCCGCAAATCTGCCGCTGCTGTTGCTTGTCACCATCAGGCCGGAATTCCAGCCTTCCTGGATCGGCCAGCCACATGTGACGCTGCTGCCGCTCGGCCGTCTTGGCCGCACCGACAGCGCCGGCATCATTGATGACGTCGCGGGAGGCAAGCTTCTCCCCGAGCCCGTCGTCGAGCAGATACTGTCGCGCGCCGACGGCATCCCGCTGTTCGTCGAGGAGTTGACCCGCATGCTGATCGAGCAGGAGCTGTTGCGCGAGGCATCCGACAGCGAAGGGTTGGAGGGGTCGCGGCGGTCGCTCGCCATTCCGGCGACGTTGCAGGCCTCGCTGGCCGCTCGCCTCGACCTGCTCGGCGCGGTGAAGGACGTGGCTTCGATCGGCGCTTCGATCGGGCGGGAATTCTCCTACCAGCTGATCGCTGCAATATCCGCGCTGCCCCCTGTCGATCTGGACGCCGCGCTTGAACGGCTGACGGCCTCCGGCCTCGTCAGTCGTCGCGGCTCGCCGCCGCAGGCGAGCTACACGTTCAAGCACGCGCTGGTCCAGGATGCCGCCTATGTCGCGATGCTGAGGAGCCGCAGGCAGCAATTGCATGCGGATATCGCGAACACGCTCATCGAAAGCTTCCCGGCGCTGGCCGAAACCCAACCCGAGATCGTTGCCCTTCATTTCGACGAGGCCGGGCGGGCCCGCGAGGCGACCGACCACTGGATCAAGGCGGGGCGGCTCGCACATGCGCGATGGGCCAACCGCGAAGCGGCCAATTTCTTCGAACGGGGGCTGCGCTGCCTCGCGACGCTGCCGCAGACCCGGGACACAATGGAGCAGGCGATCGATCTCAGGTTCGACCTGAAGACCTCGCTGTTTCCACTTGGCCAGTTCGCGCGCATCGTCGGCTATCTTCGCGAGGCCGAAGCGCTGGCCAGAGATCTCGACGATCCCGGACGGCTTTGCCTCGCGTCCGTTCACATGTGCCAGACCCTCAGCCTGAGCGGCCATCCACAGGACGCCGTCAAGTTCGGGCGGGATGCCCATCGTCTCGCAGAGCAGCTCGGCGAGCTTTCGCACCGCATCTCGGCATCGCTGTTTCTCGGGCTCGCCTGCTTCTCGACGCTGCACTACGGCGAGTCGGAATCTCATTATCTCAACGTGCTGGAACTGCTCGACGGCGACGCACGCCTCCGGCAATTTTCCCTCGCCGGATTTCCGGCCGTGACCGCCCACGGTTTTCTCGCTCGCATCTATGCCGACCAGGGCAAGTTCGCGCGCGGGATCGCTCACGGCGAGGAAGGCATACGCCTCGCCGAGGCGGTCGATCACCCCTATAGCCTCGGCATCGTCAGCTGGTGCTTTGCCGATCTGCTGGCGTCCCGGGGAGAGCTGAACCGCGCAGTCGTGGTGCTGGAGCGCGGACTGGCGGTGGCGCGCGAGTGGAACCTGCCGTTTCTCGTCGCAGGCAATTCCGGCAGCCTTGGCCACGCTTATGCCCTGCTGGGGCGAACGGCCGAAGGCCTGCCGCTGATGGAGCAGGCGCTGAGGGTCTTCGAGAAGATGGGGCATCGATTTGCCCAGGCGCTGTTCCTGTCGCCTTTGGGCGAAGCATACCTGTTGGCTGGCCGGCAGGCGGATGCTCTCAGGGCTGCCGGACAGGCGCTGACGCTGGCCCGTGAAAATGGCCAGCGGAGCGGCGAGGCGGCCGCCCTGCGCCTTCTGGGCGAGGCTTCCAGCGGCGGCAGCTCCCCGGACCAGGCCGAAGGTCACTTCAGAGCCGCGCTCGCGCTCGCCGATGAACTCGACCTCCGCCCGCTCGCTGCGCGCTGCCGTCACGGCCTCGGAAAATTCTATTTGAAGGCGGGATGCCCGGACCAGGCTCGCGACGAGCTTGTCGCCGCGGCGACGATGTACCGCGAGATGGAGATGCGGTTCTGGCTGGTGCAGGCCGAAGCGGAATTGAGCGGATTGCCGGACTCCCTGTTGCATGGATCCCACAACCCGGTGTGAGCTTCATGTTCCCCAGGGAACGAGCGGCCGGCGGCCGATGAAATTCGCCCCGGCTCACCCCATCTGCCAGTCTCTTCCTCCACTCGCCGTGAATCGAGCCCCATGACCGACCAGACGCTCGCCGCGCCTATCGACGATCAATCGGACCGTCCGCGCGGCTTTTCGCGCTACCAGTCCCTGCTCATCGCGCTGCTCACGTTCACGCAGTTCACGATCATCCTCGACTTCATCATCATGTCGCCGCTCGGCGCCATCCTGATGCCCGCGCTCGACATCACGGCCGGCCAATTCGGCGTCGCGGTGTCGGCCTACGCGTTCAGCGCGGGCATTTCGGGGGTGCTGGCCGCCGGCTTTGCCGATCGCTTCGATCGCAAACGCCTGCTGCTGTTCTTCTATGTCGGCTTCACGCTCGGGACCCTGCTCTGCGCGATCGCGCCGAATTATCGTGTGCTGCTGCTTGGCCGGATCGTGACCGGATTGTTCGGCGGCGTGATCGGCTCGGTGGTGCTCGCCATCGTCACCGATTTGTTCGCGCTGCATCTGCGCGGCCGCGTGATGGGCTTCATCCAGACCGCATTTGCAGCAAGCCAGGTGCTCGGCATTCCCGCCGGCCTGTTTCTCGCCAATCACTGGAGCTGGCACGTCTGCTTCATTGCGATCGTCGTGGTGTCGATCGCGGCGATCGCCATCATCGCCTTCGCGATGGAGCCGGTCGACGCGCATCTGAAGCGGAAGCAGGACAAGAACCCGTTCCACCATCTGATCTCGACCGTCGGGCAGCCGCGCTACACGCTGGCCTTCTTCGTCACGACGCTGCTGGCGACCGGCGGCTACATGCTGATGCCGTTCTCCAGCGCCTTCACCGTGCACAATCTCGGCATCGACATCACGCATCTGCCGACGATCTATCTCGTCTCAGGCCTGTTCAGCATCGTCACGGGGCCGCTGGTCGGAAGGGCAAGCGATGCGTTCGGCAAATACCCGACCTTCGTGTTCGGCAGCGTGGTGTCCGTCATCATGGTGCTGATCTACACCCATCTCGGCCACGTCACGCTGGTGACCGCGATCCTCGTCAACGTGCTGATGTTCGTCGGCATCTTCTCGCGCATGATCCCGTCGCAGGCCCTGATGTCCGCAATCCCGGATCCCGACCAGCGCGGCTCGTTCAGCGCGGTCAGCGCCTCGCTGCAACAGCTCTCCGGCGGCCTCGGCTCGGTGCTCGCGGGCGCGATCATCACGGAAGGGGCGGATGGCTCGCTGATCCATTTCGACCGGATCGGCTACGTCGTCGTAGCATCGGCGATCGTCTCGCTGGTAGCTATGTATTTTGTGCAGAGGGCGGTGGCGGAGCGGACGGGGAAAAGGGTGGTGTAAGGGGGCCTATTCATTCGCTGATCGGGAAATCGCCGCCCAGCTGGTGCGCAAGGCTCGAAGCAACTTCGGCCACGACGTGGCTACGAACGGCGTTGCCAAACCATGGGATCGCGGCTCGTGTGAAAGACCGCAACGACGTAGACCACATCGTTCAGTTCTCGAAATACGACAATGTAAGGGAACCGACGTAGCAGAGCGCGACGTGTGTCTTGTAGGCCGGCGGAAATTGCTTGGGATGTTCCGCAATCCGGATCAGCGCGGAGCGCAAAGCGTCGCGAAATTGCGGCACAACATGCGGAGCGTGACTGTCGTACCAGCTGACAGCACCGACGAGGTCGGCGCGGGCCGCCTGGGTAAAAAGAAGTCGAGCCACTTATCGCGACCGACGATCGAGCTCAGCGTCAATATCCTCCCAAGGGACTGCGTCGCGGAGGTCCACGTCGAAACTCGCAAGCCGCCGTTCGAGTTCGGCCTCGTGCGCCGGAGTCAAGGGCACGTCAGCAGGGGAGAGGCTGTCCCAAAGCTCACCGATGAGGTCGAGCCGCTCTCTGGGCGTCAAACGGCTGATGTCGAGCGTTGCCATGATCCGAACCCTTGGCCCTTTTGCCAACGAAATCACAACCTTCGCAGTCTCGTCGAGGAAAATATCGTGATTACGACGCCCCGCGGAAAGGGGCAGGATCCCACGATCCCGGAGTAATTTCCCAACATTGGACCGGATCGGATTACCCGCCGTCCCCCGCCTTGAGTTTCGAAGGGAATCCGGACGGGATAAATGGTGCCCAGGAAAGGACTCGAACCTTCACGGCCGTTAAGCCACTGGCACCTGAAGCCAGCGCGTCTACCAATTCCACCACCTGGGCATGCCGTTTGGGGCACGGAGGCGGTTACTACGGTTCGGTGACGCCGTTGTCAATTCATGCGTGACCCGGGTTTGGGGATGCCGATTGCGCATCGCAAACCGGCCCGATACAAGCCTGACAAGACGCACTCTTTTCCGCAGGAACGGCTCCCATGGCATCGAATCTGGACACGCTCGTCACGGTTTTCGGCGGATCGGGGTTTTTGGGCCGGAATGTCGTCCGCGCGCTGTGCAAGCGGGATTACCGGGTCCGGGTCGCGGTGCGGCGGCCGGAACTCGCCGGATACCTCCAGCCCTCCGGCAAGGTCGGGCAGGTCCATACCGTGCAGGCGAATTTACGCTATCCGGCCTCGGTCGAGGCGGCGCTGCGTGATTCGCACGTCGTCATCAACCTCGTAGGCGTCCTGACCGAGAGCGGCGCGCAGACCTTTGACGCGGTCCAGGCCAAGGGCGCCGAAACCGTCGCCAAGGCGGCGGCTGCGGCCGGCGCCAGCCTGGTGCATGTCTCGGCGATCGGGGCCGATGCCGAATCGCCCTCGCGATATGCCAAGGCCAAGGCGGCCGGCGAAGCCGCGGTGAGGGCAGCGGTGCCGTCGGCGACGATCTTCCGCCCCTCCCTGATGTTCGGCCCCGAGGACCAGTTCACCAACCGTTTTGCCGCGCTGGCCCGGATGTCGCCGGTGCTGCCGCTGATCGGCGGCGAGACCAGGATGCAGCCGGTCTATGTTGGCGACGTCGCCACCGCGATCGCGGACGCCGTCGACGGCAAGGCCAAGGCGGGCGCGACCTACGAGCTTGGCGGGCCGGAAGTGCTGACCATGCGCGAGATCATCGAGGCCATCCTCGAGATCACCGCGCGCAAGCCGGCGCTGATCCCGCTGCCGTTCGGCCTCGCCCGCTTCCAGGCGAACTTCCTGCAATTCGCGCCGGGCGCCTTCAAGCTGACGCCGGACCAGGTCACGATGCTTGAGCGCGACAATGTGGTGTCGGATGCAGCGAAGGCGGCCGGGCTCACATTGGAAGGGCTCGGCATCACCGCCGATTCGCTGGAAGCGATCGCCCCGCAATATCTCTGGCGCTTCCGCGCCGCCGGTCAGTTCCAGCGTATGAGCGTGTGAGGGTGGTTCACCTCTCCCGCTTGCGGGAGAGGTCGGATTGCGAAGCAATCCGGGTGAGGGCCTTCTCCTCTTGGGGGTTCTCGCCCGCGGAGCTACCCCCTCCCCAGCCCCGCAAGCGGGAGAGGGAGTGCACCACCGGCGCGGCCGGCGACTTAGAACTTCAGCTTCTTGAATACCGCTTCCGGCAGCGTCTTGATGATCAGCATCACGAGGCGCCATTTGCCGCTGACATAGACGACGTCGGTCTTGTTCTCGACGGCGCTGAGGATCGCATCGCCGACCACCGGCGCTTCGACGGTGAGCGGGCCGATCAGCTTCATGCCATCAGTCATCTTGGTGCGGACGAAGCCGGGCTTGACGGTGACGACATGCACGCCGCCACGACTGGCGCGGGCGCGCAAGCCCGACAGGAAGGCGGAGAAGCCGGCCTTGGCCGAGCCATAGACATAGTTCGAGGCCCGGCCGCGATCGCCGGCCACGGACGACACGCCGACAAGCGTGCCGGTGCCGCGGCCCAAGAATTTTTCGGCGAACAGGCCGAGGATCAGCGCGGGCCCTTCGTAGTTCGAGCGCATGATCGCGGTGGCGTGGGCAAGGTCGCTCTCGGCATTCTCCTGCACGCCGAGGAGGCCGATGATCGAGATGACGACATCGGGCAATGCCGGCAGGCCGCTCACAAAGCCCTCGAATGCGGCGGTGTCGAGCACATCGAATTTGTAGAGACCGACGTCTACATTGTAACGCGCGCGCAGATCGGCGGCGTCAGGCTCCAGCGCGGTGACGTCGCGGCCTGCGAGGCCGACATCGTAGCCGGCTTTGGCAAAGGCGCGCGCGGCGGCGCGACCCATGTCGGAGGAACCGCCGAGCACCAAGACAGATTTGCGTGACGTCACGGCCTAGACCTCATCAAACAGACGCTGTGAAAGTTTCGAGCGGATGTTGCCGGCGGGATCGAGCGATTTGCGGATTGCGTTGAAACGCTGCAAGGCAGGATAACCCGCCGCGAAGGTCGCGCGCGATTGGCGTGCGTCTTTCGCCAGATACAGCCGGCCGCCGGCGGCGACGACCAGGCGATCAATCTCGTCGAGGAAATTCAGGATGCCGCCCTTCACCGGGAAATCCAGCGCGAGCGTGTAGCCGGGCAGCGGGAACGACAGGATGCCGTCGCCCTGCCCGAGCTTCTTGAGCACGGCGAGGAAGGAGGCATCGCCGCGCCGTGCGACGCGATCGAGGATATCGCCGAGCACGGCGCGCGCGCCGGCTTGCGGGATCACGCATTGATGCTGCAGGAAGCCGCGCTTGCCATAGATGCGATTCCACGCACCGACGCTGTCGAGCGGAAAGAAATACGGATAGAGCGAGACCACATGGCTGCCGCCGGCGCGCCGCGCGCCCATGCGATAGTAAAGCTCGTTGAAGGCGCGGACGCTGGTGCGGTTCAGTGCCATCGACGGCAGGTCGACCGGCACACTGAGGCGAGACTCCTTGCCGACCGGAAATGCATCGATGCCTTCCGCCAGTTCGCCCCTGCCCGCGTGCTCGCCGAGATAGATCAGCGAACGGCCGAGATCGCGCCCGCGTGCCGCGCAATCGATCCAGGCCACCGAATAGGTCGCGGCATCGCCCGCCTCGAGCGCGCGCATCGCGGCATCGAGATCGGACGCGGAGATCACCCGCTCGCGGATCCATCCGGTCTCGGCTCGGCGCAGCCGCATCGTCGCTTCGAGGATGATGCCGGTCAGGCCCATGCCGCCGACGCTCGCGAAGAAGGCGTCGGAGTTCTGCTCGCGCGAGGCCTCGATGACTTCGCCCTGCCCGGTGCGCAGCAGGAGGCTGTCGACGTAGCGGCCGAAGCCGCCTTCGCAATGATGGTTCTTGCCGTGGACGTCGGCCGCAATGGCGCCGCCGACCGAGACGAAGCGGGTGCCGGGCACGACGAAGGGCAGGAAGCCGCGCGGGCCAAAGGTGTCGATCAGGTCCGACAGGAGAACCCCGGCTTCCAGGCGGATGCGCCCGGTTGCCGGATCGAACGACCTGACCCGGTCGAAGCCGGTCATCGTGACGGTCCTGACGGCGCCGATCGCGGCATCGCCATAGGCGCGGCCATTGCCGCGCGCGACGGTGCCGGCGGAGACAGCCTCGCCGACCGCCGCGAACGAGCGCGGGCGCAGCACATCGCTATCGACGACCGGGAAGCGCCCCCAGCCGCTGACAAGGGTCATGGCTCAGCTCCTGTGCCGGGCGCGCGCCGCCCGGCGTTGGAACTGACTACCGATCAAAAGCTTATTTTGCGTTGAAGGCCTGGTGGAGTCGTAGCCCGGATGGAGCGCAGCGCAATCCGGGGATCCTGCCACAAGGAACGCTGGCCCCGGATTACGCTGCGCTTCATCCGGGCTACAGGCCTACACCTAACGCCCCAGCGCCAGCGCGATCAGGCCGAGCGTGCCGACGATGACGCGCCACCAGGCGAACACCACGAAGCCGTGGCGCGTGACATATTCCAGGAACGTCTTGACCACGATGATCGCGGTGATGAACGACACCACGAAGCCGATCGCGACGATGCCCATATGGTCCATCGTCATCTCGGAGCGGCTCTTGTAGAAGTCGTAGGCGAACGCACCGATCATGGTGGGGATGGCGAGGAAGAACGAGAACTCCGCCGCTGCGCGCTTGTCGGCGCCGAGGAACATCGCGGCTACGATGCTGGCGCCGGAACGCGACACGCCCGGGATCATCGCCACGCACTGCGCGATGCCGATATAGAGATACATCAGCAGCGGAAACCTCGTAGCGTCATGCTCGCGCGGCTTGAGATCGAGCTTGTCGACCCAGAGCAGGATGGCGCCGCCGACGATCAGCGTGAAGCACACGACCCAGGGATTGAACAGCACGCTCTTGATGTATTTGCCGGCGACGAGGCCGACGATCACAGCGGGCAGGAACGCGACCAGCACGCCGAGCACGAAGCGGCGCGAATAGGTGTCGCCCGTGAAGAAGCCGATCACGACATCCCAGAGCTTCTTGAAGTACAGCCCGACGATCGCGAGGATCGCACCCAGCTGGATCAAAACCGTAAACGAATCCCAGAAGGCGCCTTCGCCGAGATGGAAGAAGCGTTCCGCGAGCAGCAAATGGCCGGTCGAGGATACGGGAAGGAACTCGGTCACACCCTCGATGATGCCGAGGATCACTGCCCGTATTGCGTCTGACATATTTACGGTCCATTTCGGCTGGAAAAGCGGGGCCCTTCTCGCCTATTCGTCCCCATGCCGCAATCGCAAAATGCGAAATCACGCCCTTGCCTCGCGGTTTTGAAGGACTAGTGTGGCGCCGCACAAACATTGATGGAATCTTAAGCACCATCAAATAGTCAAAGGCTTCATGTTTACGCTGTTTCATCATCCGTTCTGTCCGCATTCGCGTTTCATCCGCCTGATCGCGGGCGAATACGGGCTCGACCTCAAGCTGGTCGAGGAGCGCAGCTGGGAGCGGCGCGAGGCGTTTCTGTTGCTCAATGCGGCAGGCACGACGCCTGTGATGGTGGACGACGAGCAGCCGCCGATCCCGGGCGCTGCGATCATCGCCGAATATGTCGACGAGGCCTATGGCGCCGAGATGGGACCCAAGCGCCTGATGCCGGAATCCATCGGCGAGCGCGTCGAGGTTCGCCGGCTGATGGCCTGGTTCAACGAAAAATTTTTCGAGGAGGTCTCGCATCCTCTCGTCACCGAGCGCATCTACAAGCGCTTCATGAGCGAGGAGAACGGCGGCGGGCCGCCTTCGGCCGACGTAATGCGCGCCGCCAAGGCCAATGTGCGCTATCATCTGGCCTATATCGGCTGGCTGGCGCAGACCCGTAATTTCCTCGCCGGCGACCGGCTCACTTACGCGGATCTCGCCGCCGCGGCGCATCTCTCGGCGATCGACTATCTGGGCGACGTGCCATGGAGCGAGGACGACGCAGCAAAGGCGTGGTACGCGCGGGTGAAGTCCCGCCCGTCGTTCCGTCCGCTGCTGAGCGAATGGCTGGCCGGCGTGCCGGCATCGCGGACCTACGTGGACCTGGATTTCTGAACTCCGATCCGACTGAACTGAAGGCGGCGCTCACGCGCGAGGCGCGCGCGCTCGGCTTCGACTGCATCGGCATCACGATGCCAGGCACGATCGAGACCGCCGGCAAATACTTTCTGGAATTCATTGCCTCCGGCGGTCATGGCGACATGGACTGGCTCGCCGCGCAGCCGGAGCGTCGTGTCGATCCGCGCGGGCTGTGGGCTGACGTGCGCTCGGTGATCATGCTCGGGGTCAATTACGGCCCGGACCAGGATCCGCTCGCGATTCTCGAGCAGCGCGCGCGCGCGGCGATCTCGGTTTATGCGCAGGGCGACGACTATCACGATCTCATCAAAAAGCGGCTGAAGGCGCTGGCGCGCTGGCTGGTCGCGACCGCGCCGTCGGACGTGAAGGTGTTCGTCGACACCGCCGCGGTGATGGAGAAGCCGTTGGCGCAGACCGCGGGTCTCGGCTGGCAGGGCAAGCACACCAACCTCGTCTCGCGCGAGTTCGGTTCGTGGCTGTTCCTCGGCGCGATCTACACCACGTTGGAACTGCCGCGCGACGCTGCCGAGATCGATCATTGCGGCTCGTGCCGGGCCTGTCTCGACATCTGCCCGACGGCGGCGTTTCCCGCGCCCTACAAGCTCGATGCGAGGCGCTGCATTTCCTATCTCACCATCGAGAACAAGGGACCGATCCCGCACGAGTTTCGCAAAGCCATCGGCAACCGCATCTATGGCTGCGACGATTGCCTCGCGGCGTGTCCCTGGAACAAGTTCGCGCAGGAGGGGCGCGAGGCCAAGCTCGCCGCGCGCAGCGAATTGCGCGCGCCGGGGCTTGCCGAACTCGCACGCCTCGACGACGCTGCGTTCCGCGCGCTGTTCACGAAGTCGCCGGTGAAGCGGATTGGTCGCGATCGGTTCTTGCGGAATGTGCTGATTGCGATTGGTAACTCGGGCGAGGCGGCGCTGGCCGAGGAAGCGCGACGGTTGCTGGACGATGCGAGCCCGCTGGTGCGTGGCGCTGCGGTGTGGGCGCTGGGGCAGTTGCTGGGACGGGAAGAGTTTGAGGCGATGAAGGGCGCTGCATTAGATCACGAACGCGACGACAGCGTGCGTGAGGAGTGGCAGACCGTCGCCTGACCCTCGGTGTCATTCCCCGCGAAGGCGGGGAATCCAGTACGCCGCGGCTTCTCGACTCAATCACCGCCGTCTCGGAGTACTGGATCGCCCGCCTTCGCGGGCGAAGACACCTGTTGTTGTGGCGATAGCTTGCGCGGCCTGACTCTCACGACGGCACCACCACCCTTGATTTCCCCGCGCGTTTCTTCAATCTCGCGCGCATGACAAACCTGCCTTTCTTCACCCGCAACAGCGATACATTCCATCCGACGGAAGCCGCCAACGGTCCGTGGGATCCGAAATCGCTGCACGGGCGCGTCGTCGTCGGGCTGCTCGGCTTCGCCATCGAGGAGCGCCATTCGGGTCCCGAATTGGTGCCGGCGCGGCTCACCGTCGACATGTTTCGGCTGCCGACCATCGATAAGCCGATCGAGGTGACGACGCGCCTCGTGCGTGACGGCCTGCGCATCCGCGTGGTC
The DNA here is from genome assembly GCF_014198235.1 of Bradyrhizobium sp. ERR14. Lineage (NCBI taxonomy): Bacteria > Pseudomonadati > Pseudomonadota > Alphaproteobacteria > Hyphomicrobiales > Nitrobacteraceae > Bradyrhizobium > Bradyrhizobium sp. ERR14. Next base: position 407,411 of record NZ_JACIHD010000003.1, read on the forward strand.
GAAGCGGAATTCGTCTCCGGCGGCGTTAGCATGGCGCGGGCCTCGTGCCAGCTGCTGCGCAAGACGCAAAATCCTGATGGCAATGTCTGGTCGCCGCCGAACTGGGACGTGCCGAAGCCGGCCGACATTCCAAAACCCACCGATCCCAGGCTCGGCATGAACGGCAAATGGACGACGCGCCCCATTGTCGGTCATATGGGCTCGCTCGGTCCGCGAAAACTCTGGATGAGCGAGGTGCGCGAGCTCGTCGCGGGCGTGCCGATGACGCCGTTCGTCCACGTTGCCACCGGCGCGGATTTCGCCAGCCCCTTTGCCAACGCCGGCGACAACGGGCTCGGCTACATCAACAGCGACGTGACGATCTATCTGCATCGCCTGCCGGTGACGAACTGGATCGGCTTCGAGGTGGTGAACCATCACGCCACCGACGGCGTCGCGATCGGCGAATGCTGGCTTTATGACGAACAGGGTCCGATCGGCACCGCGACGGTGGCCGCGCTGGCGCAGCGCAAGCCGATGGCCAATCCTTCGAAGCGATAGGAGCTTGCCGTCATTCCGGGGCAGCCCGCAGGGCTGAACCCGGAATCTCGCGCAGCAAGCTCGAGATTCCGGGTTCGCGCTCCGCGCGCCCCGGAATGACGACTAGGCGAGATGCCGCTGCATCTCCGGCCGCGCCTTCAGCGCCGCGCCCTGCTTGGCGACGATCTTGGCAATGCGTTCCGGTGCAAACTTCAGGTCGATGAATGCCGGCGCGGTATTGGCGACCTCGTGATAGCTCACGATCTTGCCGCCGTTCAGCGTCATGATCGCGACACCCTCGAACATCGCCCGCGCACCGCCAGCTTCCGGCAAGATCGAGCGATAGCTGAAGGTGTAGCGCGCATAGAGCGTGGTGCCGTCGGTGACAGGATCGTGCATGTCCCAGCGGAAATCGGTCGCGGCGCGATAGAACCAGTCGTCGATCATCGCGGCGATCTTCTCACGGCCGGCGAAAGCGCCGTAGAACACGTCGTGATAGACGCCGTCCTCGGTGAACAGCTCGGCGAACGCTTTGCCGTTGCGCTGCTCGACAGCATCGCAGAAGGCGCGCAGCATGGCGGTGGTGGTCATTGGATTGCCTCTTGAAGGAAGAAGGCACTTCACCCGATCTCAGCCACCGCGGCAAGAATGCGCGCGATGTCTTGCGGGCGCGAGAGGCGGTGATCGCCGTCCTGGATCATGGTCAGCACGACGTCGTCGGCCGGCAGGCGATGCGTCAGCGCAAAAGCGTGCTGCCAGGGGACATCAGGATCCTTCGCACCTTGCAGGATGCGGACCGGGCAGCCGAGATCGATGGCGCTGCCGAGCACGAGATGATTGCGGCCTTCCTCGATCAGGTTCCGCGTGATCGGATAGGGCGAGCCGTCGCCATATTCGGATGGCCGCAGCCAGAGACCCTTGGTCTCGATCTCCTGCTTCACCGCTGGTGAAAAATTCTTCCACATCAGCTCCTCGGTGAAGTCCGGCGCCGGCGCGATCAGCACCAAGCCCGCGAGCGAGGCCGCGCCGGATCGCTTCCTGATCTCGCGCGCGAGCAGCAGGGCCATCCAGCCGCCCATGGAGGAGCCGATCAGGACCTGCGGGCCATCGCAGAACCGTTCGAACACCGCCACGCACTCCTCCAGCCAGCGTCCGATGGTTCCATCGGCGAAATCGCCGCCGGATTCGCCGTGACCGGAATAGTCGAACCGGACCATGGCGCGGCCGTGGTCTCGGGCCCAGGCGTCCAGTGCCAGGGCCTTGCTGCCCTGCATGTCCGATTTGAATCCGCCGAGCCAGACCAGCCCGGGCCCCTGCCCGCGCCGGCTGCGCACCGCGATCCTGCGTGCTGACGGGCCCTCACCCACGTCGATGGCATCGAGTACGGCATCGGGAATTGCATGGCTCATGGAACGTTTAACCTGGCTGCGCGGTTTGAGCTGTCGGGTCGTCTTCCGCAGCGCCGGAGACCGGCATTGTCCCTTTGGGACGCTTGCGGAACGGAAGCAAGGTGTCTATGTCGGTCAGCGTGCCCAGGCGTGGCCGAAATACCTCGCATTTGAGGGTTTTTCGTTTCGCGCAGGAGCGAATTGCTTGCCGGCAAACGCATCTTCCTGCAAAATAGCAGCCTCTTTCACAACTTTGGAGAACCACCCATTCGCCGTCCCAATAAAGCCCCGCCCGTCGCCAGCAAAGATGGGCCGCGCATCAATGATGATATTCGCAATGCGCAGATCCAGCTGATCGATCAGGCCGGTGACAACAAAGGCACGGTCGAGACCGTCATGGCCATCCGGATGGCCCAGGAAGCCGGCATGGATCTGGTCGAGATCTCGCCGAACGTCAGCCCTCCCGTCTGCAAGATCATGGACTACGGGAAGTATAAGTATTCGGCCCAGAAAAAAGCCGCTGAAGCCCGCAAGCGGCAGAAGATCGTCGAGATCAAGGAGATCAAGCTCCGCCCGATGATCGACGACCACGATTACGACGTGAAGATGCGCGCGATGCAGCGGTTCTTCGAAGAGGGCGACAAGGTCAAGATCACGCTGCGCTATCGCGGCCGCGAAATGGCGCATCAGGAGATCGGCACCAAGTTGCTCGACAAGATCAAGACCGACGTCGCCGAGCTCGCCAAGGTCGAGCAGGACGCCAGGTTCGAGGGACGCCAGGTCGTCATGGTTCTGGCGCCGCGCTGACGCCGGTTGTTTGGAACTCAAGAGTTCAACGGCCCGTCCGGATCTCCGGCGGGCCGTTTTGTTTTCACCTCCCTGCAGGCAGGGAGGTGCGCAGCAGCTTTCCCGGCGACAGCTACGTCCGTGTCGCCTGCCAGGTGCCGCTGCACTGGTCACCGGAAATGACACCTCTCCACGAGCCGGCTCCGTTCACGCCGGCTAGCCGGCCGCCGCCGCTGGCATGGGACGCGCCGACCGAGACCTGGACCGCAACGGCACCGCCGCGATTGACCTTGCCGGAGACCCGGCCGCCGCCGGCGGATGACACCCGGCTGCCGGTCACCGTGAAGGGGACGCTGTAGCCGGAGCTGCAATTGCCCCGCGTGGTGGCGAAGGTGACATTCCAGACGCCGTCATAGCCGCCGACGCGGGCATCGGCCGTCGACGGCAGCGCGGTCGTGGCGAGCACGGCCAGAAGCGCCAGATGGCGCGGACGGGCGAAAGCAGTCAAAGAGGGAAGCGATCGGGAAAAATGGGCCATTTTGGTCCTGCTCCAGGCGACAGGCTTAGACATGAGGGTCGCAATTCCGAATAGTCGCCGGGCTGGTTCTGCCGGTTCATCGTTGCCAATCGGCCTGTCCTCTGTCATAAGCCCAGCCTTCATCGCCCGGCTGATTAAGGGCTGCCGTGGCGGTGTTTCGTGCGGGTTTCGCGCTTGTTCGTAAAACCTGAGCACAATCAACGCTCTAACGAGCATTTTGACGGCCAGCCGCCTTCGCGGGCGGAACTCTGTGGCCATTAGGAGAGCCAAATGCCCAAGCTGAAGACCAAATCGGGCGCTAAAAAGCGCTTCAAGGTGACTGCCACCGGCAAAGTGATGTTCGCCCATCGCGGCAAGCGTCACGGCATGATCAAGCGGACGAAGAAGCAGATCCGTCAGCTGCGCGGCACCGCGGTGCTGTTCAAGACCGACGGCGACAACGTCAAGAAGTACTTCTTGCCGAACGCCTGATCGCGTCCACGATCATTGCCAACCGTGCCGCGTCTTGCGCGGCAATCCGATAACCAAAGTCATCTCTGAAGGATTTTGTCATGTCTCGCGTCAAACGCGGTGTGACCGCCCACGCCAAGCACAAGAAAGTCTACAAGGCCGCCAAGGGTTTCTACGGCCGCCGCAAGAACACCATCCGCGCCGCCAAGCCGGCCGTGGAAAAGGCCCAGCAGTACGCGTTCCGTGATCGCAAGCGCAAGAAGCGGACCTTCCGCGCGCTCTGGATCCAGCGCATCAACGCTGCCGTCCGTCCGTTCGGCCTGACCTACAGCCGATTTATCGACGGCATGGCCAAGTCCGGGATCACCGTGGACCGCAAGGTGCTGTCGGATCTCGCGATCAGCGAGCCCGCGGCGTTCCAGGCGATCGCCGAGAAGGCCAAGGCTGCGCTCGCCGCCTGAGCCCTGCGGCGCTAGCGGCCGGCTTTGCCGGCCTTCAGCGCACGTTGCGAGTAGCGCTGGGCGACCTCCGCCCGGCAGAAGGCCGTGGCCGAGATATACATGGTGCCGGACTTGCTCCGGTACTTCTGGTCGCAGACCCGCAACTCGCGTTGGTAGCTGAGCTTCTGTGGCGGCTGCAGCTGGCCGATGAAATCGGCCTCGCACTTCTTCTCGACCACCTCACCGAACTGTACGTCGCCGCTGGCGCCGTATGCGCAGGCTTCGAACTGCTTCATGGCACGCTCGCAGCCCGGCGCCGCGTTCAGGGCCACGATGATGTCATCCATCGACGTGGATTTGGCCTGGCATTCTTCGGCGGCGAGAGCTGCGCCTCCCAGAAAGCCTTGCAAGAGAACCAGGGCCAGGCCGGCCACGCAGGATCGCAAACGCATCGTCCCCTCCTTCGCGTTCAGGTTGGTGCCAGCCATGCCTTTACGGTTCAAATGCCCCGCGTTTACGACGTCCATTCGGCTTGACGTTCCGCCCCGGCTGCGGCCACAACCCGGCAGCCTTTTGCAAGTTTGAGGGATCCGACCGTGTCCGACCTCGCCAGTCTCGTTCAATCCATCCTCGCGCAGATCAGTGCTGCCGGCGACGAAACGGCCCTCGAAGCCGTCCGCGTTGCCTCGCTCGGCAAGAAGGGCTCGATCTCAGCCTTGCTGGCAACGCTCGGCAAGATGTCGCCGGACGAGCGCAAGACGCAAGGCCCTGCGATCAACCAGGCCAAGGACGAGGTCACCCAGGCGCTCGCCGCCCGGCGCGACGTGCTGAAATCGGCCGCGCTCGATGCGCGGCTCGCGTCCGAGACCGTCGATGTCACGCTGCCGCTGCGCGATGCGCCGACGGAAGCCGGCCGCATTCATCCGCTGAGCCAGGTCTGGGACGAGCTGACCACCATCTTCGCCGACATGGGATTCTCGGTCGCCGAAGGCCCCGACATCGAGACCGACGATTACAACTTCACCAAGCTGAATTTTCCGGAAGGCCATCCGGCGCGCGAGATGCACGACACCTTCTTCTTCCATCCGAAGGAGGATGGCTCGCGCATGCTGCTGCGAACCCACACCTCGCCGGTGCAGGTGCGCACGATGCTGAGCCAGAAGCCGCCGATCCGCGTGATCTGCCCGGGCCGCACCTACCGCATCGATTCGGACGCGACCCACACGCCGCAATTCCACCAGGTCGAGGGCCTCGTCATCGACAAGCACTCGCATCTCGGCCACCTCAAATGGATCCTGCACGAGTTCTGCAAGGCGTTCTTCGAGGTCGACCACATTAACATGCGCTTCCGACCGTCGTTCTTCCCGTTCACCGAGCCGTCGCTGGAAGTCGACATCCAGTGCCGCCGCGACAAGGGCGAGATCCGCTTCGGCGAGGGCGAGGACTGGCTCGAGATTCTCGGCTGCGGCATGGTGCATCCGAACGTGCTGCGCGCCTGCGGCATCGACCCCGACGAGTACCAGGGCTTCGCCTGGGGCATGGGCATCGACCGCATCGCCATGCTGAAATACGGCATCGCCGACCTCCGTCAGCTGTTCGACAGCGACGTCCGCTGGCTGAGCCACTACGGCTTCAAGCCGCTGGAGGTGCCGACGCTGGCTGGGGGGCTGAGCTCGTGATGCTCGCCCTCGCGCCAGAGCTTGCGAAGACTCTCTCCGTTCCCTCTGCGGAGACAGCCCTCTCCCTGCCCCTCCCCCGCAAGCGGGGGAGGGAATGGATAGAGCGCGTGTGTGGCGTTCGTCGTATGGGTACGTATTCTCCTGCCGCTCGACAGGTCGAGCTCCCTCCCCCGCTTGCGGGGGAGGGTTGGGGAGAGGGTTTCTCCGCAATGGGGCTGCCGATGGTTGATCCCAAGCATCCGGACTGGAAGGTATCGGCCAAGCTGCGAGCCGATGCTCGTGCGCTCAGGCGCGACTCAACAGATGCAGAGCGAATCCTCTGGTCGGAGCTACGTGGCAACCGGCTGAATGGCGTGAGCTTCCGCCGCCAAGTGCCGATCGAGAATTACATCGCCGATTTCATCTGCCACGCAGCCAAGCTCGTCATCGAGCTCGATGGCGGCCAACACTTCTCGAATGATGGCGAGCGCGCCGACGCGCGTCGCTCTAGCGCAATCGAAGCGATGGGCTTCAAGGTGCTCCGCTTCAGCAACCTCGATGTCATGACCAATCGTGGCGGCGTTCTTGAAATAATCGCGACCACCGTCGCGGAGAGAGCCCCCACCCCAACCCTCCCCCGCAAGCGGGAGAGGGAGCAGACCGTCTCCGTGGAGAAGAAACAGCCATGAAATTCACCCTCTCCTGGCTGAAGGATCATCTCGAGACCGACGAGCCCTTGGACAAGCTCGCCGAGAAGCTCACCATGATCGGGCTCGAGGTCGAGAACATCGAGGACAAGGCGAAGGCGCTGAAGCCTTTCACGATTGCGAAGGTGATCTCGGCCGAGCAGCATCCGAATGCGGATCGCCTGCGCGTCTGCATGGTCGATACCGGTGACGGCGGCGCGCCGGTGCAGGTCGTCTGCGGCGCGCCGAATGCGCGTGCGGGTCTCGTCAGCGTGTTCTCGCCGCCCGGCACCTACATTCCCGGCAAGGACATCACGCTGGGCGTCGGCACCATCCGCGGCGTCGAGAGCCGCGGCATGCTGTGCTCGGCGGCCGAGCTGCAGATCTCCAACGACCATGACGGCATCATGGAATTGCCGGCGGATGCGCCTGTTGGCGCCGGCTATACCGAATGGGCCGCGCTCGGCGATCCCGTGGTCGAGATCAACCTGACGCCGAACCGGCAGGACTGCACCGGCGTGCACGGCATCGCGCGCGACCTTGCCGCCGCCGACATGGGCAAGTTCAGGGATCCCGCGATCAAGCCGATCAAGGGCGAATTCGCGTGCCCTGTGAAGGTCACGGTCGAGGATTCCACGCTGTGTCCGGGCTTCGCGCTCCGCCTCGTGCGTGGCGTCAAGAACGGTCCGTCGCCGGAATGGCTGCAGAAGCGGCTGACCGCGATCGGGCTGCGCCCGATCAACGCGCTGGTCGACATCACCAACTTCATGACCTACGACCGCGCGCGGCCGCTGCACGTGTTCGACGCCAGGAAGGTGAAGGGCAATCTGGTCGTGCGCCGCGCGCGTGACGGCGAGACGCTGCTGGCGCTCGACGGCCGCACCTACAATCTCGATCCCGCCATTTGCGTGATCGCGGACGAGCACGGCGTCGAATCGCTCGCCGGCATCATGGGCGGCGAAGCCTCCGGCTGCGACGATGATACCACCGACGTGCTGATCGAATCGGCGCTGTGGAACGAGATCAACATCGCCCAGACCGGCCGCAAGCTCGGCATCAATTCAGACGCGCGCTACCGCTTCGAGCGTGGCGTCGATCCGGCCTTCATGGTGCCGGGTCTGGAGCTGGCGACCAAGCTGGTGATGGAGATGTGCGGCGGCACGCCGTCCGAGACCGTCGTGGTCGGCAAATCCTTCGGCGACGACCGCGTGATCGACTTCCCCGTCACCGAGGTCAAGCGTCTCTCCGGCATCGAGGTGCCGCAGGTCGAGATGAAGCGCATCCTGACCCATCTCGGCTTCATGATGGCGGGCCCCGGCCCGGTGGTGAAGGTCGCGGTGCCCTCGTGGCGCACGGATGTGCACGGCAAGGCCGACATCGTCGAGGAGATCGTCCGCATCTTCGGCGTCGACAAGGTGCCGATGACGCCGTTCGAGCGCGGCGAGGACGCGCGCAAACCGGTGCTGACGCCACTGCAGCTGCGCACCCGCCGCGCCAGGCGCGCGCTCGCAAGCCGCGGCATCATCGAAGCGGTGACCTGGTCGTTCATCACGAAGTCCGCGGCAAAACTGTTCGGCGGCGGCCAGCGCGAGCTCGAAGTCGCCAACCCGATCGCGTCTGATCTCTCCGACATGCGCCCGACGCTGCTCGCGGGCCTGATCGCGGCCGCACAGGCGAATGCCAATCGCGGCGCCAGCGATGTCGCGCTGTTCGAGGTTGGACAAATCTTCAAGGGCGATCGCCCGCAGGATCAGTTCATCGCCGCGAGCGGCGTGCGCCGCGGCTTTGCCTCCTCGGAAGGTCTGGGACGGCACTGGTCGGGCTCGGCCCAGGCTGATGTGTTCGACGCCAAGGCGGACGCGCTGGCTGTGCTGGCAGCCGCCGGTGCGCCGATGCAGGCGCTGCAGATCGTCGCCGGCGGTCCGGCATGGCTGCATCCGGGTCGCTCCGGCACGATCCAGATCGGGCCGCAGAACGTGCTCGGCTATTTTGGCGAGGTGCACCCCAGAGCGCTCGAGGCGCTCGGCGCCGACGGCCCGTTGATGGTGTTCGAGGTGATCCTCGACCGTATTCCGGAAGCGAAGAAGAAGCCGACCCGCGCCAAGCCACTGATCGAGCTCTCGGCGTTCCAGCCGGTCTCGCGTGACTTCGCCTTCATCGTCGATCGCACCGTGAAGGCGGGCGACATCGTGCGCGCCGCGCAGGGTGTCGACAAGAAGCTGATCACCGGCGTGAACGTGTTCGACGTCTACGAGGGCAAGGGCATCGACGACGACAAGAAGTCGATCGCAATCGCGGTGACGATCCAGCCGCGCGAGAAGACGCTGACCGATCAGGAGATCGAGGCTGTCGCGGCGAAGGTCGTGGCCGAGGTCACGAAGAAGACCGGCGGCACGCTGAGAGCATGATGCCGAAAAGTGCGAAGCGGTTTTCGGACAACATCATGCTCCGGAAATAAAGCATGACCCTTGCGGACTTCCTTCCGAAGGACGTCAGCCTCACCATTGAGATGGCGCTCTGCGCCGTCGCCTTCGTTTCCGGCACTGCACGCGGCTTCTCGGGCTTCGGCTCGGCGCTGATCTTCATGCCGCTGGCGAGCAGCATTGCTGCGCCGCGGCTCGTTGCCGCGCTCCTGCTCGTCATCGACTTCGTCGCGGCGGCACCGCTGCTGCCGGACGCGTGGCGGAAGGCGGACCGCAAGGCGACCGCGGTGATCGTGCTGGGCGCGCTGGTCGGCGTGCCCGTCGGCACCTATTTCCTCAGCGTGCTCGAGCCCGTCACCACGCGCTGGATCATCTCCTGCTTCGTCGCCGCTTTGCTGCTCTTGCTGCTGTCGGGCTGGCGCTATCGTGGCAAGGACCACACCTGGCTTTCGGTCGGCATCGGCGGCCTCTCCGGCTTCTGCAGCGGTCTCGCGCAGACCGGCGGCCCGCCGATCGTCGGCTACTGGCTCGGCCGCCCGATTGCGCCGATCGTCGCGCGCGCCAACATCGTGCTGTTCTTCGGCGCGTCTGACTTCTTCTCGATGATCAGCTACGCGGCCACGGGGCTGATCAGCCGCGAATCGCTCGCGCTCTCGCTGATCGTCGGCCCGGTCTATGCGATCGGCGTCGCATTCGGCGCCTCGCTGTTCGGCCGCGCCAGCGAGCGGGTGTTTCGCGCGATTTGCTATGGTCTGATCGCGATGGCGGTAATTGCCGGGCTGCCGGTGCTGGACCGGGTGTTGCGCTGATTATCTCCGCTGTCGTCCCTGCGAACGCAGGGACCCATACCGCGTGATCTATCGATAAGACACAAGTGACAGTCCCGACGACGATCTCTCAACTGCGAGGCATCGTCAAACGTCTCCCTGTGGTTATGGGTCCCTGCGTTCGCAGGGACGACGGCGGAGTGTTTGGCGGCTTGACTGGCTTACTGCCGCGGCACGCGGCGCTTCTTCGTCGACTGCGTCGGCACATCCGCCGAATCGTCCTTGAGCGCACCGATCTTGCGCAAGGCTGCGTCCGCGGCGCGTTCGCCGCTTTCCCAGGCGCCGTCGACGGTGCCCCACAGCGTCTCGTGCGTAGCTTCGCCGGCGAGGAACACATTGCCAATCGGCTCGCTCAGGGTTTTGCGCGACAGCTGACCGCCGGGGGAAGCCGCCGACATCGCACCCAGAACGTAGGGCGAGGCGTTCCAGCGCGTGGCGCTGGTCTTCCCGACGGTAGCCGCAGCTTCGCTACCGAACAATTTCGTGATCCATTCCCTGGCAAAGGCGACCATTGCCTTCTCACCCTGCTCGGAGAGATCGCGGCCGAATGCGCCGCCGACGTCGATCGAGCACAGCGAGGAGCCGCCGATGTTGGCGAACATCAACGCCGTGCGTGTCGAATTGCTTTGCTCGATGAGGATATCGTCGCGCGACAGGCCGAGCGGATTGCCGGGCAATTGCAGCACGATGCGATCGTAGCTGCCGAGGCCGAGCTTCGACGCCGCGTCCAGCGTGCGTTTGGGAATGTCGGGCGTGAACTTGATCGTGCCCGATGTCAGCACGTTGGTCGAGACCGTGACGATGGCGGCGCGTGCGGCGATCTTGCCGGCTGGCGTCTCAACGCTGACGTCGCGGTTGCTCCAACTGATGCGGCTCGCCGGCGTCGACAGCGCCACCGGCGCCTGCTCCCCGAGTTTGGTGATCAGCGTGCCCAGACCCTGACGGCAGGCGATCGCCGCGTTGCGATCCTGCGCGCGTCCCTTATCGATCGCGGACAGCTCCTTCAGGTCCTTGCCGGCAAAGCCCGCGCCCAGCATGAACTCGGCCGCGCCCGCCCAGTCGCCGAGATCCTTCGGCAGCACGGAGGCGCAAGAGGTATCCAGCTTAGCCCGCGAGGCATCGTCGATGGCGCGGTTGGCGCGCACCAGCGCCGCCAGGAATTGCTCGGTCTCGCCCGCGCGCGCGTTACGGCGGCCGATGCGCATCTTCTGGCCCGATGGCGCCGGCAGCACGTCCAGCCCGACACTGCGCGCCAGCCGGATCATCGGATTGGTGTCGGGATTGTGCATCCAGCGTGCGCCGCGGTCGAACGGCACCTCGAAGGTTGTGCTGTCGGTGATACAGCGGCCGCCGACTTGCGATGCCGCTTCCATCACGAGGACCTTGCGGCCCGTCGCCATGATGCGCCGCGCCGCAGCGATTCCCGCGGCTCCCGCACCGATCACGACGATGTCGGCCTCGCGCGGCAGAGGCGCGGCGGATGCGCGCAGGACCGGCATCGCGGCAAGGCCCGCCGACGCGACAAGGAAACCGCGGCGCGTGATTGTCATGTCATGGTTTCCGAGGACTTGCGGCGAACGGGAACAGTCAGCGAACCTTGCCGCATCTGATGTTGCACGGCAACCATCATGGTGAATCAATCGTGCTTGATGTCACGGAGTGATGAACCGAATTGCAACACGTTTCGACCATGATAGAGAAGGGAAAAAGACGGCCGCAAAAGGCCGTGGGGGGAGTTGGAAATGGGGACGGTCCTAGATTCAGTCGGCAAGCTGATTGCCGCGTACCTCTCCAAGGAGGTGCCGGGCTACGAGCCGTTCACGCCGAGTGACCCGGAGCACCTGCGCGGCGTGATCGAACCCGGCGACGTGCTGCTGGTCGAGGGCAACAACCGCATCTCCGGCATCATCAAATATCTGACGCAGTCGACCTGGTCGCATGCCGCGCTCTATGTCGGCCCGGTCGAGGGCGCCACGGAGCCCGACGGCGAACCGCATGTGCTGATCGAGGCCAATATCGGCGAAGGCGTCACCTCTGCGCCGCTGTCGAAATATTTCCCCTATCACACCCGCCTCTGCCGCCCGGTCGGGCTGTCCTACGAGGACCGCACCACCGTCTGCCGCTATGCGATCAACCGCATCGGCTTCGGCTACGACACCAAGAACATCGTCGACCTCATGCGCTTTCTGTTCCCGTTGCCGGTGCCGCAGCGCTGGCGGCGACGCATGATCGCGATCGGCTCGGGCGATCCCACCAAGATCATCTGCTCGGCGCTGATCGCACAGGCGTTCGACGCGGTGCGCTATCCGATCCTGCCGAAGATCACCAAGGCCGGCAGCCGCGCGGCCCGCCGCGAGATCCTGCACATCCGCGATTCCTCGCTCTACATGCCCCGCGACTTCGACATCTCGCCCTATTTCGAAGTCGTCAAACCCACCATCGTGCACGGGTTCGACTACACCGCCCTGCACTGGGCCGACAAGCAGAAGCCGCTCGAGGAGGTAGCGGGCACATTCAGTGTGTTTCCAGAAACGATCAGTGCGCCGCCGCTCGTTCCTGAGGCGGTTGACCAAGAAGCGCCGGCTGAAATTCCGGCTGCGCAAATGAGTGAGTGCCTTGCGGGGACGTCTGAACGCGTTCCCGGGCATGTCCCGCTGCTGAAGAAGCTGGCGATGTACCGCCCGAGGCGCCGTGGCCGGGTGCGCGAGAGGGCGGCGTAACGGCTGTCGTCTCTGCGAAAGCAGGGACCTATACCGCGTGATCTATCGGCTGCGCACGGTAGAAATCCGGAACTCCCACTCTTCGTCAAACCCTTCCCTGGGGTTATGGGTCGTTGCGTTCGCGGGGACGACGCCTGTGAGTGTGGCGCGAGCACCTCAGCAACCGTCATTGCGAGGAGCTCTTGCGACGAAGCAATCCAGACTACTTCCTCGGGGACAGTCTGGATTGCTTCGCTCGCAATGACGGGAGTAAAGACCTACCGCTCCGCCCGCCCGATCACCGCCATCAGCTCTGCGATCTTCTCGCGTTGGTCGGCCTTGTCGCCGCTCGCGATCGCGTGCTCGACGCAATGGGCGACGTGGTCCTTCAGGACCTCCTCCTCGACCCGGCGCAGTGCGGCTCGCACCGCCGAGATCTGCGTCACGATGTCGATGCAGTAGCGGTCCTCCTCTACCATTTTCGAGAGGCCGCGAACCTGGCCCTCGATCCGGCCGAGGCGTTTTCCGACAGATGCCTTGATGTCCTTGCGCATGGGGTCTATATACCCCTACCGGGTATGGGTTGCAAGACCCTGGATAGAAGGCCGGAGCAAGGCAATGAACGAACACAGGCATCATCAGGGCGCGGACGGACATTCCGGATGCGGTTGTTCCGGCAAGACGGAAGCGGCCAAGACGGAAGCGACCAAGCCGGCGGCCTCCTGCTGCGGCGGGCACGGCGATCGTGCCGGCCACGACCATCATCACGCGCATGACCATGGCGATGCGGTCAGCAAGGTGCACGATCCCGTCTGCGGCATGATTGTCGATCCCACGACCTCGAAGCACCGCTTCGACCATCACGGCGAGACCTTCCATTTCTGCTCGGCCGGCTGCCGCACCAAGTTCGCCGCCGATCCCGCAAAATATCTCGCCAAGGACAAGGCGCCCGAGCCGGAGATGCCCGCGGGCACGATCTACACCTGCCCGATGCATCCGGAGATCCGCCAGGTCGGACCTGGCAGCTGCCCGATCTGCGGCATGGCGCTGGAGCCGGAAGTGGCAAGCCTGGAGACCGGCCCCAACCCCGAGCTTGCCGACATGACGCGGCGGTTCTGGATCGGCGCCGCGCTGGCGCTGCCGGCCGTGGTGCTGGAGATGGGCGGCCATCTCGCGGGCCCGCACAGCTGGATCGATCAGACGCTGTCGAACTGGATCCAGCTCGCCTTCGCCACCCCCGTGGTGCTGTGGGCCGGCTGGCCGTTCTTCGTTCGCGGCTGGCAGTCGCTGCTGACGCGCAACCTCAACATGTTTACGCTGATCGCGATGGGCACGGGCGTTGCCTATGTCTACAGCATCATCGGCACCGTCGTGCCGCAGATCTTCCCCGCAACGTTCCGCGGCCATGAGGGTGCGGTCGCCGTCTATTTCGAGGCGGCTGCCGTCATCACCGTGCTGGTGCTGCTCGGCCAGGTGCTGGAGCTGCGCGCCCGTGACGCAACCTCCGGCGCGATCAAGGCGCTGCTTCAGCTTGCGCCGAAGACCGCGCGCCGCGTCGATGACAACGGCAGCGAGCACGAGGTCGAAATCGATGCGCTCCATGCCGGCGAACGTCTGCGCGTCCGCCCCGGCGAAAAGGTGCCGGTTGACGGCGTGATCCTCGAGGGCCGCTCCTCGCTCGACGAATCGCTGGTCACCGGCGAGTCCATGCCAGTCACCAAGGAGGCCGGCGCGAAGGTGATCGCCGGCACGCTGAACCAGTCGGGCAGCTTCATCATGCGCGCCGACAAGGTCGGACGCGAGACGCTGCTGTCGCAGATCGTGCAGATGGTCGCGGACGCGCAGCGCTCGCGCGCGCCGATCCAGCGGCTGGCCGATCAGGTCGCGGGCTGGTTCGTGCCGATGGTGATCGTCGTCGCCCTCGCGGCCTTCGGCGCCTGGGCCTGGTTCGGTCCGGAACCGCGGCTGGCCTTCGGTCTCGTCGCCGCCGTCAGCGTGCTGATCATCGCCTGCCCCTGCGCACTGGGCCTCGCAACCCCGATGTCGATCATGGTCGGCGTCGGCCGCGGGGCGCAAGGCGGCGTGCTGATCAAGAACGCCGAGGCGCTGGAGCGGATGGAGAAGATCGACACGCTGGTGGTCGACAAGACGGGCACCCTGACCGAGGGCAAGCCCAAGGTGGTCGCGATCGTGCCGGCGTCAGGCTTTGCGGAGGATGACATCCTCAAGCTTGCCGCCAGCGTCGAGCGCGCCAGCGAACATCCTTTGGCCGACGCGATCGTGCGCGCGGCCAAGGAGAAGCAACTGGCCCTCGGCCAGGTCGAGCACTTCGACTCGCCGACCGGCAAGGGCGCCACCGGCAAGGTCGACGGCAAGACCATCGTGCTCGGCAATGCCAGGTATCTGACGTCGATCGGGATCGACACCAAGACGCTCGACGCCGAGGCTGAGCGGCTGCGCGGCGACGGCGCCACGGTGATCAACATGGCCGTCGACGGAAGGCTCGCCGGCCTGTTCGCGATCGCCGATCCGGTCAAGGCCTCGACCCCGGAGGCACTGAAGGCGTTAGCTGCCGAAGGCATCAAGGTCATCATGCTGACGGGCGACAACCGCACCACGGCGGAAGCGGTGGCGCGCCGGCTCGGCATCGCCGAGGTCGAGGCCGAGGTGCTGCCGGATCAGAAGAGCGCGGTGGTGACGAAGCTGCAAAAGGCCGGCCGCAGCGTCGCGATGGCCGGTGACGGCGTCAACGACGCGCCGGCGCTGGCCGCCGCGGAAGTCGGCATCGCCATGGGCACCGGCACGGATGTGGCGATGGAGAGCGCCGGCGTGACCCTGCTCAAGGGCGACCTCGTCGGCATCGTCCGGGCGCGAAAGCTGTCGCAGGCGACGATGAGCAACATCCGGCAAAACCTGTTCTTCGCCTTCATCTACAACGCCGCCGGCATTCCGATCGCGGCCGGCATCCTCTATCCCGCCTTCGGCGTGCTGCTCTCGCCGATCATCGCCGCGGCGGCGATGGCGCTGTCCTCGGTGAGCGTGGTCGGAAATGCGCTGCGGCTGCGGGCGACGCGGCTGTGAGGACACTGCGTAGCCCGGATGGAGCGCAAGCGAAATCCGGGGGTCTTGCCCGCAAATTGGTACCGTCCCGGATTGCGCTTCGCTCCATCCGGGCTACGGTTCACGGAACACAGGCGAGGCACGCGGGGAATATCTGATGCAGCGAATTACCATCACGATCGAGGACGATCTGTTGGCGGAGATCGACGCGGCGGCGGAAGCGCGCGGCTACCAGAACCGCTCCGAGATCATCCGCGACCTCGCCCGCGCCGGCCTGCAGCAGAGCACCGAGGACACCGCGCAGACCGGCCAATGCGTGGCCGGTCTCGTCTATGTCTACGACCACGCCGCCCGCGATCTGTCAAAACGCTTGGTGCAGGAATTCCACGGCCATCACGACCTCGCGCTGGCAACGCTGCACGTCCATCTCGACGACAACAATTGCATGGAGATGACGGCGCTGCGGGGGTCGGCGGATGAGGTCAAGCATTTCGCCGACCATATCATCGCCGAACGCGGCGTCCGCTACGGCCGCGTGGTGATGATCCCGACCGGCGAAGGCAAGGCGGTGAAGGCGCGAAAGCATGGGCACCGGCACGAGTAGGCTATTCTAGGAGAGCGTAGCGGCTCTTACCCTCCCCTGGAGGGGGAGGGTCGATCGCGCGCCGCGCGAGCGGGGTGGGGTGACGGTCTCTCCGCGTCGAACAGTGCCCGTGGGGAGGGATCACCCCACCCCGTCTTACATTTCGCTGCGCTCAATGTGAGCCGACCCTCCCCCTCCAGGGGAGGGTAAGCAAGGGCTCGCGCCGCGTTTGCGGCCGTCAGCAGCGCGGCAAGCCCTCCCTTGCCGAAGCCGCATTGGGTGTCTACCTCTCGCGCAGTGTTTACCTCAGAGGGCCCCTCCGATGCTGGATGCCGCCGTAAAGGCGCTGTCGCAAATGATCTCGCCGCCGATGCGCTCGATCCTGTGGCGGTCGATCGGGCTTGCGCTCGTGCTGATCACCGCGCTGGCGATCGGCTTGCAGCGGCTGCTCAGCTGGTTTGCGACCCATGGCGAGGTCTGGTTGGAAGGCCTGCTCGGGCCGGGCTGGCACACCTCTCTCGAGGTCTTGTCCTGGATCGTCTCGATCGCGGCGGGCCTCGGCGTCGTGTTCGGCGGCGTGTTCCTGATGCCCGCGATCACCTCGCTGGTGGCGAGCCTGTTCGTCGACGACGTCGCCGACATCGTCGAGCGCGAGCATTATCCCGCCGAGCAGCCGGGGCTCGCGCTGCCGTTCAGCCAGGCCATCTTCGAGGGCATCAAGACCGCGCTCCTGACCATCCTGGTCTATCTGATCGCGTTGCCGTTGGTGCTTTTCGCCGGCGCAGGCTTCCTGATCTTCTTCATCGCCGCCGCCTGGCTGCTCGGCCGCGAATATTTCGAGCTCGCCGCGATGCGCTTCCGCTCGCCGGAAGAGGCCAAGGCGATGCGGCGCGACAATGCCGCCACTATCTTCACCGCCGGCCTCTTCATCGCCGCCTTCGTCTCGATCCCGATCGTGAATCTGGCGACGCCGATCTTCGGCATGGCCTTCATGGTCCACATGCACAAGCGGCTGTCGGGCCCGAGGCCCGAGCTGATCGAGCCGGCGCGGCAGATGCGGTAACGCGCTCTACGTCACCTGCACGCCGCACTTCCGCAGCACCGTCTTGGCGAAGCCGAACGGCGCTGGCGTGAACGGGCCGGGCGGGGCGCGGGTGATGAGTGCGACAACGCCGAGCGCGGCTATCGCGAGCCAGAAGCACAGCCAGAAGCCGTCGATATAGGCGAGCACATTGGCCTCGCGCTGCACGATGCCCGCCAGCGTGCCGAGCGCGCGCGGCTGCGCCAGCCCGGCACCGTGGGCAGCGAAGTGATCGGCAAGCTGCTTCAGGACGCGGACCACATCGACTTCGCCGACGCCGAGGTTCTGGCCGAGATAGAAGGAATGGACCTGCTCGCGCACGCGCAGCCATGTCCCCATCAGCGCCACACCGATCTCGGCGCCGCCGAGCCGCATGATCTGGATATAGGCGGCAAAGGAAGTGGCGCGGCTCGGATCGGAGTTCGACAGCAGCGTGATGATCAGCGGCAACAAGGTCAGCGACTGCCCGATCGCCTGGAGCAGCACGATGCCGACAAAATCCTCGCGCGCCCAGTCATGGGTGAGCTGCGTGCCCCAGAGATTGGCGGCGGCGAAGCAGGCGAAACCCATGACAATCACGGTGCGCGTATCGAAATGCCGCAGCAGCCAGATCGAGAGCGGCACCAGCACGAGCATCGGCAGCGCGCCATAGGTGAGCAGCAGCATGCCGCTCTGCTCGGGCCTGAGCAGGGCGATGGCGGCGAGGAAGTTCGGCACCAGCGAGGCGTTGGACAGGCTCGTCAGTGTGTAAAGCAGGATCAGCACCAGCCCCAGTCCGATATTGCGCGAGAACAAGACGTTCACATGCGCCCAGGGCTGCCGCACCAGCGACTCGTTGAGGAGGAAGCCTGCGAACAGCACCGCGCCACTGGCGAGCAGCGCCATCACCGTCCCCGAGCCGAGCCAGTCCAATCGATTGCCCTGATCAAGCCCGGCATAAATCATCGAAACGGATGCGCCGAGCAGCAGCATGCCGCCCCAATCGGCCTCGCGCAGCAGCGCGCGATTCACGGGCTCGTTCGGCGTGCCGAGATAGACCATCAGGCCCATCAGCGGCGCGATCACGACGCTCTGCCAGTACAGCCATTGCCAGCCGAGATGGTCGACATAGAAGCCGACCAGCGAGGTCGAGGTATCCAATGCGAAGCCGACGCGGATCGAATAGATCGAGATCGCCGGCAGCCACCAGCGGATCGGCAGATTGCGGAACACGATCATCAGCGTCGCCGGCACGAAGGTGCCGAGCAGCAGGCCATGCACGACGCTGAGCGCGAGCAGCGTTGGATAATCGTGCACGAAGGGAAGGATCAGCGAGACGACGGCATAGATCAGGCTCGGAATGCCAAGCACGCGGCGCAGCCCGAACACGGTCGCGAGCCATGCCACTGCGGGCGCGATGAAGATCTGCGAGCCGATGCCGGCGGTGGAGAGCCAGGCGCCCTCGTCGAAGCTGAGCGAGAACGCGCCACGCAAATCGGGCAGGCCGACGGTGGTCAGCCGGCTGTCGAAATTGGCGAGGAAGGAGCCGAGCAGGACCGCCGCCACGGCGAACAGCGGCTGCGGCGCGACGCCGCCGCGCGAGAGCGGTCCGCGGTCTGTGTCGTCATTTTCCGCCATTGCCGGCCTTGGTGTCGATGCGGGTGACGACCGACATGCCCGGCACCAGCCGCGCCAGCAGCGGCTGGTTATCATCGAGCTGGATGCGGACGGGAATACGCTGCACCACCTTGGTGAAATTGCCGGTGGCGTTATCAGGCGGCAGCAGCGCCACTTGCGCGCCCGTCGCCGGCGCGATGCGCTCGACCTTGCCGCGCAGCGTCTCGCGCGGAAAGCTGTCGACGGTGATCTCGACCGGCTGGCCCGGCTGCACATGAGTGAGCTGGGTCTCCTTGTAATTCGCGATCACATAGACCTGCGGCAGCGGCACCACGTTGATGAGGTTGGTGCCTATATTGACGTAGTCGCCAGGTTGCACCTGGCGCTCGCCGACGACGCCGTCGAACGGCGCCGATATTCTGGTGTAGCCGAGCTTGAGCTTCGCACCCGCCAGCGTTGCCTTGGCCGCTGCGACATCGGCGGCGCGCTGCTTCCGGGTGCCTTGCAGGACTTCGAGCTGGTGCTGCTGGGCGGCGATCACGGCGCGGCTCGCACGCACATCGGCCTGCGCCTTGGCGTAAGCAGCCACCGCCTGCTCGAGCCGCTGCCGCGTGCCGGATTCGGTCTGCGACAGCGATTGCTGACGCTCCTGCTCCTGCCGTGCCTCGACTTCCATGGCTTCCGCGGAAAGCCGCGCCGCCTGCGCCTGCGCGATCGTCGCATATTGCAGCTCGACCTGGTTGGCCAGATTGTCGAGCGCGGCCTGAGCGGCGGCGACCGAAGCTTCGGACTGCGCGACCTGGGCCTCGTAATCGGCGGGATCGATCTGGATCAGGAGATCACCGGCCTTGACCCGCTGGAAGTCGGTGACGGCGACGGTCAGCACTTCACCCGAGACGCGGCTCGAAAGCCGTGTCAACTCGGCGCGCACATAGGCATCATTCGTGGTCTGGATCACGGCATTGCCGACCCATTCGTCGAAGCGCAGCGTCGCCAGCGCGACGAAGCCGAGCGCGACGATCACAGCGAATAGCGGGATCGCGAACCGGCTCCACAGTGAAGTGGCTGGCCGCTGCGTCGGCTTCGGTGGTGGGGCAGGCGTTGCGGCGGCAGCCGGGGGCGGGACTTGTTCCTGTTGACTCACGATTTTACCCAAAGACGCTCTGCTCTCACCGCCATCACACCGTCTTCTCCGGCCACCGGCACAGATCGTTGATCAGACAGACCTCGCAGCGCGGCTTGCGTGCGAGGCAAGTATAGCGGCCATGCAGGATCAGCCAATGATGGGCATGCAGCATGAACTCGGCCGGGATCACCTTTTCGAGACCAAGCTCGACTTCGAGCGGCGTCTTGCCGGGCGCAAGTCCCGTGCGATTGCCGACGCGGAAGACATGCGTGTCGACCGCCATGGTGTGCACGCCGAAGGCCATGTTGAGCACGACGTTGGCGGTCTTGCGTCCCGCACCGGGCAACGACTCGATCTCGGCGCGCGTGCGCGGCACCTCGCCGCCAAACTCGCTGAGCACCTTGGCCGACAGCGCGATCACGTTCCTGGCCTTGGTGCGGTAGAGGCCGATCGTCTTGATGTACTCGCGTAAAGACTCCTCGCCGAGATCGAGCATCTTCTGCGGAGTGTCGGCGACCTCGAACAAGGCGCGCGTCGCCTTGTTGACGCCGGCGTCGGTTGCCTGGGCCGACAGCACCACGGCGACCAGCAGCGTGAACGGATTGACGTGCTCGAGCTCGCCCTTCGGCTCCGGATTGGCCTTGCGGAAACGGCTGAAGACCTCATGGACCTCGGCGGGCGTCCAGCGCTTGATCGCCTTGAGCGTCTTTTTGGCGGGCGCGTTCGGCTTTGCGACGACCGCCTTTGCCTTCTTCTTCGGCACGGACGCTTTGCGCGGAGCCGGCTTGCGGGTGATTTTCGCCATGATCGGGATATACTGAGGGACGATGAGCACAGGCAACGAAATTGACGGCAGCGGTCCTGATCCGCGCGACGCGCAGATCTTCTCCGCGCGGCTGACGCCGCACCGCTCGCTGAACCGCACCGGCTTCCTCGCCGTGATGCTGTTCCTGAGCGTGGTCAGCTTCGTCACGGGCCTCGCCTTCCTGATGATGGGTGCCTGGCCGGTGTTCGGTTTCTTCGGCCTCGACGTTCTCGTGATCTGGTGGGCCTTCAAGGCCAATTTCCGCGCGGCGCGGGCCAGCGAGGAGATCGTGGTCACGCCGTCGGAGCTGCGCGTGCGCCGCGTCAGCCATCGCGGCCAGGTCTCGGAATGGACATTCAATCCGCTCTGGGTCCGGATCGACCAGGAGGTCGACGAGGAATACGGCATCGAGCACCTCTATCTGATCTCGCGCGGCCGCCGGATTCTCATTGCCGGCTTTCTCGGGCCAGAGGAAAAAGCGAGTTTTTACAATGCCTTGGTCGGCGCCCTGAATGCCGCCCGGCGCGGCCCGACCTACAATCCGGTGACCTGAGCGCAGTCAGAAATCGGGTGGTTTCCCACCCGTCCCTCTCCTACATTTCCAGTCATGATGACACTCGCCATACATGACCAGCGCCTGGCCAGGCCGGGCACCCAGAACGCCGCGCTGCGCGACTATGATTCGGTACGCCGGGCGATCGCCTTCATCTCGGAGAACTGGCGCGCGCAGCCGACCATCGAGGCGATGGCGGATGCGGCCGGGGTCACGCCGGATGAGCTGCACCATCTGTTCCGCCGCTGGGCCTCGATCACGCCGAAGGCTTTCATGCAAGCGCTGACGCTCGATCACGCCAAAGGCCTCTTGCGCGATTCCGCGAGCATTCTCGACGCCGCGCTCGACTCCGGGCTGTCAGGCCCGGGACGGCTGCACGATCTCTTCGTGACCCACGAAGCCATGTCGCCGGGCGAATGGAAGAACGGCGGCGCCGGCCTGACCCTGCGTTACGGCTTTCACCCCTCGCCGTTCGGCACCGCGATCGTGATCGCGACCGACCGCGGCCTGTCGGGGCTTGCCTTCGCCGATCACGGCGAGGAGAAGGTTGCGCTCGCTGACATGACCCGGCGCTGGCCGAACGCCACCTATGTCGAGGATCACGAAGGCACCGCGCCGCTGGCTGCGCGCATCTTCGATACGAAGCTGTGGCGGCCGGACCAGCCGCTGCGCGTGGTGATGATCGGCACCGATTTCGAGGTGCGGGTATGGGAGACGCTCTTGAAGATCCCGATGGGACGCGCAGTGTCCTATTCCGACATCGCCTGCAACATCAACAGCCCGAAGGCCTCGCGTGCCGTCGGCGCGGCGGTTGGCAAGAACCCGGTCTCGTTCGTCGTGCCCTGCCACCGCGCGCTCGGCAAGAGCGGCACGCTCACCGGCTATCACTGGGGCATCACCCGCAAACAGGCGATGCTGGGCTGGGAGGCCGGACAGCTGGGGATGCAGTAGGCACCGCAAGCACACTGCCGTAGGGTGGGCAAAGCGAAGCGTGCCCACCTTACGTCAGCTATCATGGAAAGATCGTGGGCACGGCGCTGTGCGCCTTTGCCCACCCTACCGGACCGTCCTTAACCCGCCAGATCGAGCTTCGAGGCCACGGTCGAATCCGCGTTGAGGCGGTAGATGATCGG
Organism: Bradyrhizobium sp. ERR14; assembly: GCF_014198235.1. Classification (NCBI taxonomy): domain Bacteria; kingdom Pseudomonadati; phylum Pseudomonadota; class Alphaproteobacteria; order Hyphomicrobiales; family Nitrobacteraceae; genus Bradyrhizobium; species Bradyrhizobium sp. ERR14. The sequence goes on from NZ_JACIHD010000003.1 coordinate 429,762, forward strand.
CACACCCGTCGCCAACTCGCGCTTCAAGATGCCTTCGGGCGAGAGCTTTTCCAGCACCATGATCAGCGCGCGCAGCGAATTGCCGTGGGCGGCGACGAGGGTACGCTTGCCGTTGAGCACGCCGGGCAGGATCTCCTGCACGTAATACGGCAGCGCGCGCGCGAGGGTGTCCTTCAGGCTTTCGCCGCCGGGCGGCGGCACGTCGTAGGAGCGGCGCCAGATCAGCACCTGGTCCTCACCCCATTTCTTGCGAGCGTCGTCCTTGTTGAGGCCGGAGAGATCGCCGTAGTCGCGCTCGTTCAACGCGAGGTTCTTGGCCGTCGGCAGGCCCTCCTGGCCGAGCTCGCCGAGAATGAGATCGAGCGTGTGCTGCGCGCGCGTGAGCACCGAAGTGTAGGCGACGTCGAACACGAGGCCCTGCGCCTTCAGCTTGCGGCCGGCTTCCGTGGCTTCCTTGACGCCGAGCTCGGTGAGGTCAGGGTCCTTCCAACCCGTGAACAGGTTCTTCAGATTCCATTCGCTCTGGCCGTGGCGCACGAGCACGAGAAGACGTTCGCTCATTGACTGCTTTCCGTTAGGTTCGATTAGATGTCGGACAGGCCGAGCACGTCGGCCATGGAGTAGTGCCCGGGCTTCTTGCCGTGTGCCCAGAGCGCCGCCTTCAGCGCGCCATGGGCGAACAGCATGCGGTCCTCGGCCTGATGCGACAACGTCAGGCGCTCGAACGGGCCGAGGAAGGTGACGCTGTGATCGCCGGCGACGGTGCCGCCGCGCAACGAGGCGAAGCCGATATTGCCCGGCCTGCGCGCGCCGGTGATGCCGTCACGGCCGCGCTCCGAATGGTCATCGAGGGTGACACCGCGGCCGCTGGCTGCGGCCTGCCCCAGCATCAGCGCGGTGCCGGACGGCGCATCGACCTTCATCCGGTGATGAGTCTCGACGATCTCGATATCAAAACTCTGGTCGAGCGCCTTGGCGACGCGCTTGACCACGGCGGCCAGTAGATTGACGCCGAGGCTCATATTGCCTGATTGCACCACGACGGCACGGTTGGTGACGCTCTTGATCACGGCGTTGTCGGAGCCGGACAATCCGGTCGTACCGACGACATGCACGATCCCGCGCTGTGCCGCGATCGCGACATTTGCAATGGTCGCCGCCGGAACGGTGAAGTCGAGGATGCCGTCGGCCTCCTTCGACATCGCCCAGAGGTCAGCGGAGAGCTTGATGTCGTTGGCCGGCAGCCCTGCGAGCACACCCGCATCCTTGCCGAGCAGCTCCGAGCCGGGGGCCTCGAGCGCGCCGGCCAGCACCGCGCCTTTGCTCTCGGCAATCGCCCGCACCAGCGCGCGGCCCATCCGGCCACCGGCTCCAGCAACAATCAGGCGCATGTCGGACATGGTGTGATCCTCTCACGGCCGTTGTAGCGGGGGGACGCAGTTCCGGCAACCGAGGGGGATTTACCTAGATCGCAGCGACGCGCCGCCTCTTACCCTCCCCTGGAGGGGTCCGAGACGAGCGTAGCTCGCTCGTGGGCGCTGGGCATGCAGCGAAGCGGAATGCACAGCGGGGTGGGGTGACGGTCTCCCCCCGGCGCACAGTGCCCGAGTGGAGAGATCACCCCACCCCGCTCGCGCTGCGCGCGATCGACCCTCCCCCTCCAGGGGAGGGTAAGAAGCGCCGCAGTCGAAATCTACGAGTCAGACGGCTGCGGGCCGTCATAGCCCTCGATGATGATGAGATCGGCGACCGAGTGGGGCTGGCGCACCTTGATGTTGGCCTGGTACTCCGGCGAATTGTAGCAGGCGATCGCGGTCTCGTAGTCCGGGAATTCGATCACGACGTTGCGGGTGCGGCTGGCGCCTTCGACGGTGGTGAACTTGCCGGCGCGGACAACGAAGCGGCCACCCCACTTCTTGAAGATCGGACCATTGGCGACGGCATAGGGCTTGTAGCCCTCGTCACTGCTCACATCGACGCGCCCGATCCAGTAGCCTTTTGCCATTGTTCTTCTCCCTTGTTTGTTGATTAGCCGAGCGCTTGCGCGATCTCGGCCTGGATGGCTTCCGCAATCGCCTTCGGATCGGCGGCTTCGACGACCGGGCGTCCGACGACAAGATAATCGGCGCCGGCCGCGATCGCGCGGCCCGGCGTCATGATGCGCTTCTGGTCGCCGGTCGCCGAACCGACCGGCCGGATGCCGGGGGTGACGAGATGCATCTGGTGCCCGACGATCTTGCGCAAGGCCCCAACCTCCTCGGGCGAGGACACCAGTCCGTCGATGCCAAGCACCTGGGCCTGCTGCGCGCGGGCCTCGACCAGCTCGGAGACGCCGAGCCGATAGCCGGCCGCGTGCAGATCGTCCTCGTTGTAGGAGGTCAGCACCGTGACGGCGAGGATCTTCAGGCTGGAATTGCCGCGGCCTTCGACCGCGCCCTTCATGGTCTGCGGATAGGCGTGCACGGTGAGGAATGTGGCGCCAAGCCTGGTGATGCTTTCGACGCCTTGCATCACGGTGTTGCCGATGTCGTGCAGCTTGAGATCGAGAAAGACCTTCTTGCCCTTGTCGGCGAGCCTGCCGACCAGCGGCAATCCGCCGGCATAAGCGAGTCGGTAGCCGATCTTGTAGAAGCTGACGCTGTCGCCGAGGCGGTTGATCGTCGCCTCCGCAGCATCGACGCTGGGCAGATCGAGCGCAACGATCAAGCGGTCCTTGGGGGCGATCTCGGCTGGCGTCATGTCACCTCACATCATGCGTTGGGAAATGTCGATCAATTGCGCGACCAGCTCCTTCAACGCGGCGATATCACCCTCGTTCTTGAGCCTGTCCATATCGTCATAGGCCTGGTCGGCAAAGGCGAGCGTGAGCTGGCTGGCAATCACATTGGCGTGGCAGGAGGTCAGGATCAGCCGCAACGCCTGCAGCGCGCGAGCCGCACCGAGCCGGCTCTGCGAGGCGCCGGCGAGCGCGAAGGCGCGGTTGCGAAACACATCGCCGCGCGCCTCATGCAGATCATGCACGCGGCTGACCCAGTCGATCGCGTTCTTGAGAAGCGGCGGCACCGAAGCGTTGTATTCGGGCGAGACGATCAGCACGCCATGATGCGCGCCGATCATGCGCTTGAGGTTGATCGCGTGCTTCGGCAGGCCGGACTTGGCCTGGAGATCGCCGTCATAGATCGGCAGCGGAAAATCGGCGAGCGAGATGCGGGTGACGTCCACGCCGGCCCGGGCGAATTCATAGGCTATGACGGCCGCCAGCTTCGCATTGTGCGAGCCGGTGCGCAGCGAGCCGGGAATGATCAGGATCTTGGGAGCTGACATTCAATCCAATGCGTTCGGCGAAACGAGCCCGCCGCGCAAAGAACCAAGCCGGCGGAATTAGTCCTTGCGATACACCCAGACGCGGGCCGGCGGAAGGTTCATCCAGATCCGTTCCGACGCCTCTGTGGACACGCCGGGCAGCGATTTCGGGATCGGCGGTACCACCGCATAGGTGAACTGGACGAAGGGCGCGCCCGGCGCGAGCGCCGTGAAGGCGTCGCGGATCAGCCGCAGCCGCGTCAGCATCGGTTTTGTCACGAGCGGCAGGCCGGAGACGACCGCGGAGGCCGGCGCGCTCAGGACGTTCCAGAGCGTGTCACGCAGGCGATAGGCGTCGCCCTGCACAACCTTGGCCTGCGGATAGCGGTCGCGCAGCAGCGCGCAGAAGCCGGGATTGTATTCGACGAGGACGAGACGCTTCTGGTCGACGCCGCGTTCGATCAGGGCTGAGGTGATTGCGCCGGTGCCAGGCCCGAGCTCGACCACGGGCGCGTCTGAATCGACATCGACATAATGGGCCATGGTCCGGGCCAGCAGCTTGCCCGACGGCATCACGGCGCCCATGTGCAGGGGCTTTTCGATCCATGATCTGAGGAAGCGCACCTCGTCATCAAGACGAGGCTTCTTCAACGCACGCGCGGACGATGGCAATGGCATGTCAGGACCGGACGGGACCGCGGGACCGCGTGTCAGAAAATGGTCATAAAGACGTATAGGCCGAAAGCGGTATGGTCAAGCCGGGTCAACTCGCCCGATTACCGAAGAAATCCTTGACCTTGGCGAAGAAGCCCTCGGATTCCGGTTGGGTGTTGCCGCTTGACAGCTTTTCGAACTCGGCCAGCAATTCCTGCTGCTTCTTGGTGAGGTTCTGCGGGGTCTCGACCACGACCTGAACATACATGTCGCCCATCTGGCGCGACCGCAGCACCGGCATGCCTTTTGATGCAATGCGGAACCGGCGGTTCGACTGGGTCCCGGCCGGCACCTTCACCTTGGCCTTGCTCTTCTCAATGGTCGGCACCTCGAATTCGCCGCCGAGCGCGGCCGTGACCATCGAAATCGGCACACGGCAATGCAGATCGGCGCCATCGCGCTGGAAGAACTGGTGCTGGGCCAGCGACAGGAAGATATAGAGGTCGCCGGGCGGACCACCGCGGACCCCGGCCTCGCCCTCGCCGGCGAGCCTGATCCTTGTGCCGTCCTCGACACCCGGGGGAATGTTGACCGAAAGATTCCGCTCGCGGGTAACGCGGCCCTGGCCCGAGCAGGACGGGCAGGCATCCTCGATCATCTGGCCGCGGCCCTGGCAGCCCGGACAGGTGCGCTCCAGCGTGAAGAAGCCCTGCGACTGCCGCACGCGGCCGGCGCCGCCGCAGCTCGAACAGGTCTTCGGCTTGGTTCCGGCCTTGGCGCCGATGCCCGAGCAGGCCTCGCAGGTGACCGAGACCGGAATCTCGATCTGCGCGGTCTTGCCGCCGAAGGCTTCCTCCAGCGTGATTTCCATGTTGTAGCGCAGGTCGGCGCCGCGCTCGCGGCCGCCGCGGCCGCGCTGCCCGGCCATGCCGAACAGATCTTCGAAAATGTCGGAGAAGGAAGAGGCGAAACCCGCGCCGAAGCCGGCGCCACCGCCGCCCTGCTCGAAGGCGGCATGGCCGTAGCGGTCATAGGCCGCGCGCTTGTCCTTGTCCTTCAGGACCTCGTAGGCCTCGTTGATTTCCTTGAACTTGACTTCGCTGGTGTCGTCCCCGGGATTGCGGTCCGGGTGGAACTTCATCGCCAGCTTGCGGAACGACGATTTCAAGACGGATTCGTCGGCATCGCGTTCGACTTCGAGGGTTTCGTAATAGCAGCGCTTGGTGGACGTGGACATGTGGGACTCGGTCTATCCAATCGCGATTCAAGTCGGAGCGAAACGACGTCGCCACACGACGATATAGGCAGCCTTCTGCTTGGCGGCAGAGGGCGGCGTGGCGGCGTTCAGCATAACGGCGGGGAATTGATCGATCGTAACGGGCGACCCGCCCGTCCGTCCCGACACGGCGGCCTCCCCCGCGAAGGAGGAGGCCGGTAGAGAGTGTGGGGTCCAAGCCGTCCGCATCATGACCCTCTTGGGGTTCAGGCGGACTTCTTGTTGTTCTTGTCGTCGTCGACTTCGGTGAATTCCGCGTCGACGACGTCGTCCTTGGCCGCGTCCTTCTTGGCGTCGGCCTCGGCCTGCTGCTTGTACATGGCCTCGCCGAGCTTCATCGAAGCCTGGGCCAGCGTCTGGGTCTTGGCCTTGATCGCCTCGGCATCGTCGCCCTTCAGCGCTTCCTTGAGGTCGCCGACGGCATCCTCGATGGCGCGGCGCTCGGTCTCGCCGACCTTCGAACCGTGCTCGGCCAAAGCCTTCTCGGTCGAATGCACCAGGCCATCCGCCTCGTTCTTGGCGGTGACGGCCTCGCGGCGCTTCTTGTCGGCCTCGGCATTGGCCTCGGCGTCCTTGACCATCTTCTCGATGTCGGCTTCCGACAGGCCGCCGGAGGCCTGGATGCGGATCTGCTGCTCCTTGCCGGTGGCCTTGTCCTTGGCCGAGACGTTGACGATGCCGTTGGCGTCGATGTCGAAGGTCACCTCGATCTGCGGCATGCCGCGCGGAGCCGGCGGAATGCCCATCAGGTCGAACTGGCCGAGCATCTTGTTGTCGGCCGCCATTTCACGCTCGCCCTGGAAGACGCGGATGGTGACCGCGTTCTGGTTGTCCTCGGCGGTCGAGAACACCTGGCTCTTCTTGGTCGGGATCGTGGTGTTGCGGTCGATGATGCGGGTGAACACGCCGCCCAGCGTCTCGATGCCCAGCGACAGCGGGGTGACGTCGAGCAGCAGCACGTCCTTGACGTCGCCCTGGAGCACGCCGGCCTGGATCGCAGCGCCGATCGCCACGACTTCGTCCGGATTGACGCCCTTGTGCGGCTCCTTGCCGAACAGCTGCTTCACGACTTCCTGGACCTTCGGCATGCGCGACATGCCGCCGACCAGAACCACTTCGCCGATCTCACCGGCGGTGACGCCGGCGTCCTTCAGCGCCTTGCGGCAGGGCTCGACGGTCTTCTGGACGAGGTCGTCGACCAGCGCTTCGAACTTGGCGCGGGTCAGCTTCATCGTCAGATGCTTCGGGCCGGTCTGGTCCGCGGTGATGAAGGGCAGGTTGATCTCGGTCTGCGTCGTCGAGGACAGCTCGATCTTGGCCTTTTCAGCGGCTTCCTTCAGGCGCTGCAAGGCGAGCTTGTCGTTGCGCAGGTTGATGCCCTGCTCCTTCTGGAATTCGTCGGCGAGATAGCCGACCAGGCGCATGTCGAAGTCTTCGCCGCCGAGGAAGGTGTCGCCGTTGGTCGACTTCACCTCGAACACGCCGTCGCCGATCTCGAGGATCGAAATATCGAACGTGCCGCCGCCGAGATCGTACACGGCGATCGTGCCGGTCTTGGTCTTGTCGAGGCCATAGGCGAGCGCGGCCGCGGTCGGCTCGTTGATGATGCGCAGCACTTCGAGGCCCGCGATCTTGCCGGCGTCCTTGGTCGCCTGGCGCTGGGCGTCGTTGAAGTAGGCGGGAACGGTGATGACGGCCTGATCGACTTTCTGGCCGAGATGGGCTTCCGCGGTCTCCTTCATCTTCTGCAAGATGAACGCCGAGACCTGCGAGGGCGAGTAGGTCTGGCCGTCGGCCTCGACCCAGGCGTCGCCGTTGGAAGCCTTCACGATCTTGTAGGGGACGAGCTTCTTGTCCTTCTCGACCATCGGGTCGTCGTAGCGGCGGCCGATGAGGCGCTTCACTGCGAAGAAGGTGCGCTCGGGATTGGTGACGGCCTGGCGCTTGGCCGGCTGGCCGACGAGGCGCTCACCGTCGTCCGTCACGGCGACGATCGAAGGCGTCGTGCGCATGCCTTCGGAATTCTCGATGACTTTGGCGTTCTTGCCATCCATCACGGCGACGCACGAATTCGTGGTGCCGAGGTCGATCCCAATGACCTTTCCCATGGTCCTGATATCCTTGTTTTTGCGGCAGGTTGGCTGGGCCCAGAAGGCACCCGACCGAAACCCCCTAAGATCAAACATCCGCGATATTGCGATGATTGAGGCTCATATAGGAGGGGGGGAGGGGCCCGCAAGGACCGAAGCTACGTTTCTGCCGTGAAAACATTGGGTTTTGGACGATGATATCCGGGCTCAACCGCCCTTGCGGGTGAGGAATTATTAACAGGTTCAGGCTTCAGCAAGCCCCCGCTACCGCAAGTCCGCCCGCCCTGTTGCCGCACGCCCAAACCCGGTAAAAGGCGGACCGGCCGGTCAGCCGCCACAGCTGCTTCGCGCGACAATGCGGCCCGGTGGCCGACCATCGAACGGCCTCAATGTGAACCAATCAGAGTGCCCATGAAGCTGATCCGCCCCCTCGCCGCGCTCGCCCTCCTGATCGCCTCCGCGTTTCCGGCCCTCGCCGCCGATGCCGTGTTTCCGCCCGGCTTGCGCCTCGGCATGGTGCCGCTGGTCGGTCTCAGCACGGCAAAAACCTTTCCGGGCTTCGAGAGCGAGGACGGCAGCGTCAAGGTGTTGATCACCGAGCTGCCGCCGGCGGCCTATGGCGAGGTCGTGAGCGCCTTCAATTCCAATCCGGCCGGCGCCGGCGGCGTCAAGCAGGACAAGATCGAGACGCCGGCGGGCCTCGCCTATTTCACCACCGAAAGCGGCAAGGCCGGCGATACCCCGGTAAAGCGCTATTCGATGATCGTGCCAGGCGCCGGCTTCTCCGGCTATGTCGCGGTGCAGGTCCCGGAGAATGCGACCAAGATCTACACGGATGAAGCGGTGCGGCAGATGTTCGCCAGCACCGTCACCCGCAAGCAGGTCTCGGTCGAGGAGCAGATCGCGCTGATGCCGTTCAGGATCACCGATCTCGCCGAATTCAAGGACATCCGGACCCTCGCGCCGGGCAGCAGCATCATCCTCGCCGACGGCAATGAGAGCGCAGGCTATGAGTCGAAGCCATTCATGATCCTCGGTCTGATCGGCGCCACGCCGCAGCAGGCCGACGACCGCGCCCGCTTCGCCCAGGAGGCGGCGCTGCAGATCCCCGGCGTTCGCGAATCGCGCGTCACCATGTCCGAGCCGATCCGCATCAACGGCCAGCAGGGCTTCGAGACCCGGATCGACGGCGTCAGCGGCAAGGACAAGGTCCCGGTGACCGTGGTGCAGTGGATCCGCTTCTCGAGCGGCGGCGCCTCGCTGCGCATCATCGCCAGCGCGCCGCGCGACCAGTGGTTGGCCGCCTTCACCCGCTTCCGCGCCGTGCGCGACGGGATTCAGCCGAAGGGCTAGGCTACATCTCCGAACGAAATGCGCTCCCTCCCCCGCTTGCGGGGGAGGGTTGGGGAGAGGGTGCTTCCGCATAGGGGCACTCCCGATGTGGAGAGGGCCCCCACCCGGCGCTTCGCGCCGACCTCCCCCGCAAGCGGGAGAGGTTGCACCGAGCACGCGGCAACAGCCCACCCCCTCGCCAGTACCGGCCGCATTTTCGGGCTTCTGTTCGTATACGAACGGAACTAGGCTTCCCCCCGTTGGATCATCCTGGAGGGAGGCGAACGATGCTGGATCGGCGACAAGTCTTGGCAATGCTTGGAACGACGGCGCTGGTGACTCTCGCGCCCAACGCGCTCTTTGCAGCGGCATCGATCAAGCCGGACGATGCCTCCGCGCTGCTGGTGATCGACGTGCAGAACTGCTTCCTGCCGGGCGGCAGCCTCGCCGTGAAGGAAGGCGAGCAGGTGGTGCCCGTCATCAACAAGATCTCGAAGGCGTTTGCCAACGTGGTGATGACGCAGGACTGGCACACGCCGGGCCACATCTCGTTTGCGTCGGTGCATTCCGGCAAGAAGCCGTTCGAGACCGTCGACCTTCCCTATGGCAAGCAGGTGCTGTGGCCCGACCATTGCGTGCAGGGCACCGACGGCGCTTCGCTCTCGAAGGACCTTGCAATCCCGCACGCCGAGCTGATCATCCGCAAGGGCTTTCACAAGGACGTCGACAGCTATTCGGCCTTCCTCGAAGCCGACGGCAAGACCTCGACCGGACTTGCCGGCTATCTCAAGGGGCGCAAGATCAAGCGCGTCTTCGTCGCAGGGCTCGCGACGGATTTCTGCGTTGCCTGGACCGCGCTCGACGCGCGCAAGGCTGGCTTCGAGGTCTATGTGGTGGAAGACGCCTGCCGCGGCATCGACAATCAGGGCTCGCTGGCAAAAGCCTGGGCCGATATGGCCAAGGCCGGCGTGAAGCGGATTCAGTCAGCGGATATCGCGGTGAGCGCGTAGGACTCGCGCGACACTGTCAGACCCTCATCCTGAGGAGCGCGCTTCTTCGCGCGCGTCTCGAAGGATGAAGGCCCCGCCGTTACATCTTGGCCTTCATGGTTCGAGACGCCGCGCAAACGCGCGGCTCCTCACCATGAGGGTCTGAAACTCAATTCGCCGCGCCGCTCGACTCGTTGTTGTTCGCCGCGGCCGCCGCCTTCGCGCCGCCCTTGGCGACACCGACCAGAGCCGGGCGCAGCACGCGCTCGCCGATGGTGTAGCCGGCCTGCATGATCTGCACCACGGTGCCTGACGGCACCGACGGATCAGGCACTTCGTACATCGCCTGGTGGAAGTTCGGGTCGAACTTCTGGCCCTGCGGATCGAGCTTCTTGACGCCGTGCTTTTCCAGCGCGTTGAGCAGCGAACGCTCGGTGAGCTCGACGCCCTCGATCAGCGCGATCAGGCCGGGATCGGCTGCGGCACGGGCCTCGGCCGGAACGGCATCGAGCGCGCGCTGGAGATTGTCGGCGATGTCGAGCACGTCGCGGGCAAAGCCGGTGATGCCGTAGAGCCGGGCGTCGGCGACCTCCTTGGTGGTCCGCTTGCGCAGATTCTCCATCTCGGCCAGCGTCCGCAACATGCGGTCGCGCGCCTCGGCGGCTTCCTTCTGCAACAGCTCGACCGAGCCGGGCTCGGGATCGTCGGGCATGATGTAGGGTTTTGACACCACGGGCTCGCCGGTCGCTGCAGTCGTGTCTTCGGGTTGCCGGTCTTGCTCGGTCATCGGCTCTAATCTCGAACTCGTTTCCAGGGATTGTTGGCCCGGATATCGTGCCTAAAGCGCCGAAAATCAAGCGCCCGTGATCGGCGGAAACGCCGGTCAGCCTCCCAAAAGGCGGCTGACGATGCGGGCGGCGTAGTCCACGGTCGGGATCACACGGGCATAATTCAGCCGTGTCGGCCCGATCACGCCCAGAACGCCGACGATATGGCCGGCGGCATCCCGATACGGCGAGATGATGGTGGAGGACCCCGAGAGCGAAAACAGCTTGTTCTCGCTGCCGATGAAGATGCGCACGCCCTCGGCGGTCTCGGCGCGCCCCAGCAGGTCGATCACGCCGCGCTTAGTCTCGAGATCGTCGAACAGCAGGCGCACCCGTTCCAGATCCTCCAGCGCGTGCAGGTCTTCGAGCAGATTGGCGTGGCCGCGGACGATGAGCTGGCGATCCTCGTTCTCGCCGCCGGACCAGCTGGCGATGCCGGCGGAAATCACCTTCTGTGCAAGCTGATCGAGCTCGGCGCGGGCCTGTCCAAGTGCCGTCTCGAGCTCGAGCCGCGCCTCGGCCAGAGTGCGGCCACGGATGCGCGCATTGAGGAAATTGCCGGCTTCGGTGATTGCCGAGGAGGGAACTCCGGGGGGGAGCGACAGCACGCGGTTTTCAACCTGGCCGTCCTCACCGACCAGGATCACCAGCGCCCTCTCGGGTTCCAGCCGGACGAATTCGATGTGCTTCAGCCGCGCATTGGATTTCGGCGTCAGCACCACCGCGGCGGCCCGCGTGAGGCCGGACAGCCGCGTCAGCGCCTGGTCCAGCGCTGCCTCGACCGATTGGGCCTGGCCGACGGAGGTGAGTTGGCTCTGGATCGATTGACGCTCGGCCTCGTTGAGGTCGCCGACCTGCATCAGGGCATCGACAAAGAAACGCAGCCCGAGTTCCGTCGGCAGCCGGCCGGCGGAGGTGTGCGGGGCGTAGATCAGACCGAGCTGTTCCAGATCGGCCATGACGTTGCGGACCGAGGCCGGCGATAGCGGCATGGCGATGAGGCGCGAGATATTGCGCGAGCCCACCGGCTCACCGGTCGCGAGATAACTTTCGACAATTTGACGAAAGATGTCGCGAGAACGCTCGTTGAGCTGGGCGAGGCCTGCGCGCGGCGCGATCAGATGGATCGGATCGTGATGGGCCACAGACGGTAACTCCTCTCAGATGCTCATAATTTGTCCATCCAGGAGGGTTCTGACAAGCGTCGCGTTTGCAGGGTGGAAAACCGGGGGTGAAAAAGCCTTGTCCTTTCCCCTTGCCGCATACCCTCACCCCACCTACAAGCACCGCGAACAGCCCTATACCGACGAGTTTTGGAGGATTTCCCATGCGGCCAAGCCGCCGTGCGCCCGACGAATTGCGCCCCGTGACGCTGGAGCGCGGCGTGGTCAAATATGCGGAAGGCTCCTGCCTGGTGAAGTTCGGCGACACCCATGTGCTGGTCACCGCCACGCTGGAAGATCGCCTGCCGCCGTGGCTGAAGGGCCAGGGCCGCGGCTGGGTCACCGCTGAATACGGCATGCTGCCGCGCGCGACCTCCGAGCGCACCCGCCGCGAGGCTTCCGCCGGCAAGCAGAGCGGCCGCACCGTCGAGATCCAGCGCCTGATCGGCCGCTCGCTTCGCACCATTGTCGATCTCGAAGCGCTCGGCGAGCGCCAGATCACGGTCGATTGCGACGTGCTCCAGGCCGACGGCGGCACGCGCACGGCCTCGATCACCGGTGCCTGGGTCGCGCTCGCCGATTGCATCAACTGGATGAAGGCGCGCAACATGATCAAGGCCAACGTGATGCGCGACAACGTCGCCGCGATCTCCTGCGGCATCTACAACGGCACGCCGGTGCTCGATCTCGACTATGCCGAGGATTCGGAAGCCCAGACCGACGCCAATTTCGTCATGACCGGCGATGGCCGCATCATCGAGGTGCAGGGCACCGCGGAACGCGAGCCTTTTACGCAGGACGAGTTCCTGAAGCTGATCGCCCTGGCGCAAAAAGGCATCGCGCGTCTCGTGGACTTGCAGAAACTGGCTGTGGCGTAGTCAATAGGCCCATGTACCGCCGAATCACCGGAAAGCTCGTCATCGCCACCCATAATCCCGGCAAGCTGGCCGAGATGAAGGAGCTGCTCGCGCCGTACGGCATCGAGGCGGTGTCGGCCGGTGAGCTCGGCCTCGCCGAACCGGACGAGACCGGCAACGATTTCCGCAGCAATGCCGCGATCAAGGCGATCGCGGCGGCGCAGGCGACCAGGCTTCCCGCCTTCGCCGACGATTCCGGCATCGTGGTCGACGCACTGGATGGTGCGCCCGGTATCTACAGCGCGCGCTGGGCCGGCCCAGGCAAAGACTTCAACGCGGCGATGGCACAGATCGAACGCCTGCTGCAGGAGCGTGGCGCGACGACCCCGGAGAAGCGCAAGGCGCATTTCGTCTCCGCGCTCTGCGTCGCCTGGCCCGACGATCATCTCGATGAGGTCGAGGCGCGCGTCGACGGCACGCTGGTCTGGCCGCCGCGCGGCACCGCCGGTTTTGGTTACGATCCGATGTTCCTGCCTGACGGATATGATCGCACCTTCGGCGAGATGGAGAGCATCGAGAAGCACGGCCTGCCGCCGCTTGGCCTCGGCCTGTCGCATCGCGCCCGCGCCTTCGTGAAACTGGCGGAGATCTGCCTTGAGCCGCGATAGAGCGTTTTCGAGCGAAGTGGATACCGGTTCGCGCCAGGAAAACGCGTCAAAACAAGAATCCGCAGCCTTCGGCGTCTACGTGCACTGGCCGTTCTGCCTGTCGAAATGCCCCTATTGCGACTTCAACAGCCATGTCCGTCACGCCGCGATCGACGAGGCGCGCTTCGCATCCGCCTTCGCGCGCGAGATCGCGGCCACCGCCGAGCGCTCGCCCGGCCGTGAAGTCACCTCGATCTTTCTCGGCGGCGGCACGCCCTCGCTGATGCAGCCCGCAACCGTCGGCGCGGTGCTCGACGCGATCGGCAAGCACTGGACCGTCGCCGGCGATGTCGAGGTGACGCTGGAGGCGAATCCGACCAGCGTCGAGGCCACCCGCTTTGCCGGCTATCGCACCGCCGGCGTCAACCGCGTTTCGCTCGGCGTGCAAGCGCTCGATGATGCCTCGCTGAAAGCGCTGGGCCGCCTGCACAGCGCGCGCGAGGCGCTCGATGCGGTCGCCATCGCGCGCCGCTCGTTCGATCGCTATTCGTTCGATCTGATCTACGCCCGTCCCGACCAGACGCCGGCGATGTGGGCCGATGAACTGCGTCTCGCCATCGACGAGGCGGCCGAGCATCTGTCGCTCTATCAATTGACGATCGAGGAGGGCACGCCATTCTTCGGCCTGCACCAGGCCGGCAAATTGAAGACGCCGGACGAAGCGGTCTCGCGCGCGCTCTACGACGTCACGCAGGAGACCTGCGACAAGCTCGGCCTGCCCGCCTACGAGATCTCCAATCACGCGCGGCGCGGCGCCGAGTGCCGGCACAATCTGGTCTACTGGCGCGGTGAGGAATATGCCGGCATCGGCCCCGGCGCGCATGGCCGGCTCGACATCGACGGCGTCAGGCATGCGACCGCCACCGAGAAGCGTCCCGAGGCCTGGCTGATGCGGGTCGAGACCAACGGCCATGGTGTCGTCACCGACGATCTCCTCAACAGCGAAGAGCGCGCCGACGAATTCCTGCTGATGGGATTGCGTCTCGCCGAAGGCATCGACCCCGAGCGCTACAAAGCCCTCTCCGGTCGCCCGCTCGATCCCAAGCGCATCGCGCTGCTGCGCGAGGAAGGCGCGATCACGGTGGATGCGACGGGCCGGCTGCGCGTGACCAGCAGCGGCTTTCCGGTGCTGGATGCGGTGGTCGCGGATCTCGCGGCGTAACGAGATCTCGTAGGGTGGGCAAAGGCGCACTTGCGCCGTGCCCACCATCTCTCAGCAATTCGCATGAAGTTCGCGGGCACGCTTCGCTTTGCCCACCCTACGGCACCGTCGTCCTGAGCTACGCCCCAAAACTCTTCGGGGAGCCCGCGACCGCAACGCCGCCACCGTTCGTCACTTTCATCACCGCGAGGCCACGCTCGTTGGTGCCGTCCGCACGGAAACGGAACAGGCCGTCGATGCCGGCGAAGCCGGACGGATTGGTCAGCACGTCGGGCGAGAAGCGCGTGGTGCCTTGCGTGCGCGCCAGCGCGGCGACCAGAGCGACCGCGTCATAGGCCAGCGTTGCGGTGCGAATCGGCTCCGCGCCGTATTTGGTGCGGTAGCGACCGGAGAAGGCGCGGAAGCCGGCCGGGTCGGGCGCGGCATAGAGGCCGCCTTGCAGGTTCGCATTGGCATAGACCCGCGGATTGTCCCACAGGCCGGTGCCGAGCAGCTGGATGTTGCGCAAGTTCGCGCCCGCCGCGGTCATCGCATCTGCGACCGTCACCACGGCATCGCCGTCATCGGCAATGAACAACGCATCCGCGCTGCCGAGCTGCTGCGCCACGGTGCGCGCCGGTGTGGCGCGATCGGCGCCGTATTTCTCGAAGGCGACGATGCGCCCGCCACGCCGCGGCACGGCCGCCTTCACCGCGGCCTCGACGACATTGCCATAGGCATTGTCGGGCACGAGCACGGCGACGGAGCGCTTTCCGATGCTGGCGGAATATTCGACGATGCGGTTGACGTCGGACTCCGGCAGGAAGGAGAGCAGATAGACGCCGCGGCCGGCGATGCTGGAATCGGTCGAGAACGCGATCACCGAGATGCCGCGCGTGCGCGCGACCTGCGCCACCGCCGGCACCGATTGCGCGAACAGCGGTCCCAGAATGATCTCGGCGCCTTCGTCGACGGCCTGCTGCGCGGACGCCTGCGCGCCCTGCGGGCTGCCATTGTCGTCCTTGATCAGCAGCTGGATGTTCGGGTTCTGGAACTCGGCCAGCGCCATCTCGGCGGCGTTGCGCATGGATTGTGCGGCCAAGCCGGCATTGCCGGCGGCCGAGAGCGGCAGGATCACGGCGACCTTCACGCCGCCGGTGCCGGCGGTCGTCGCCTGTTGCGGGGGACCTGCGGGCTGAGCCGGCGGCGTCGAGCTCGAGAACGGGTTGGAGAACTGGCTCAGGCTCTGCTGCACGCCGGCGCAGGCCGACAGCAGGGGCGTGCCGAGCAACAGGCCGAGCGCGCTCCGGCGGGTCGCCCCTGACATCAGGGACCCCGGAACGGGAGATTTTGGATAACGCGGGCCCACCATGCAGCTTCTCTTCTGACCCGCCGGCGCCGGCCGGTCACGACATTCCTTCCACGACACAAGTCGCGGATTCAGGCATATTGTCGGCAAATAGTTAACCGAAACAAAAGGATAATAGCCGCTTAACGCGGCCGCCTTGCTGTCCCGGCAGCTGTTTGCCCTCGCTCATTCAGCATCAAGGCGGCGTTTCGGTCGCGAATATGGCGTGAGAGCCCTCACTCCCCCTCGACGTGATCCTGGATCGATCACATTCCCGTCCGTTCCTCGCCCCTCACCTCGGCACGATCTTTTTCGGCGAGCCGGTTCCCAGCCCTGCGGATCGTGCCTAAGTTGCTTTCATTATGCGCGCAAAGCCGGCCCCGATAAATACGCCTGAAGCTCAAGACGCCGCCTCGCGCGGTTTCTCCATCGATGCCCATCGGCTTGCGGCGCCGAAGGCGGCACCGGGCCTCCATCTGGTCGCAACCCCGATCGGCAATCTCGGCGACATCACGCTGCGGGCGCTGCAGACCCTCGCCGGCGTCGACGTCATCGCCTGCGAGGACACCCGCATCACCCGGCGCCTGACCGAGCGCTACGCCATCGCCGCGCAGCTCAAGCAATATCACGAGCACAATGCGGAAGCCGCGCGCCCGAAAATCCTGGAGGCGTTGGGGCAGGGCGGCTCGATTGCACTGGTCTCCGACGCCGGCACGCCGCTGATCTCCGATCCAGGCTTCAAGCTGGTGCGCGAGGTCTGCGCAGCCGGCCATGCGGTGTATGCCCTGCCCGGCCCGTCCTCGGTGCTGGCGGCGCTGTCGGTCGCGGCACTGCCGACCGACCGCTTCTTTTTCGAGGGTTTCCTGCCGGCAAAATCCGCCGCGCGAAAGGCGCGCTTGACCGAGCTCGCGCGCATCGACGCGACGCTGGTGATGTTCGAGTCGGGCAACCGCGTGCAGGACACGCTCGCAGAGCTCGCCGAGATCATGGGGGCGCGCGAGGCCGCGATCTGCCGCGAGCTGACCAAGCTGCACGAGGAGATTTCGCGCGCCCCGTTGAGCCAGCTGGCGCGCGAGACCGATACGCTGGAGACGCGCGGCGAGTTCGTGCTGGTGATCGCTCCGCCAGCGGCCGACGCCGAAATGCTGACATCGGGTGCGCTGGACGATCTGTTGCGCGAGCAGCTTGCCGCGCACAGCGTCAAGGATGCCGTCGCGCATGCGGTCGCGCTCTCGGGCCGGCCGCGCCGCGAAGTCTATGCCCGCGCGCTCGAGCTCGCCAAAAACTCAAGGGGCGGCGATGGCGAAGACTGAGGTCCCGGTGGAACCGAAGGTCGCCTCGCCCGAGCGCGTCGCCGCGTTCCACACCGGCATCTCCGCGGAGAGCCGCGCAGCGGCCTATCTGATGGCCAAGGGCTATCGCATCCTGGCCAAGCGCTACCGCACCCCGCATGGCGAGATCGACATCGTGGCACGCCGCCGCAATCTGATCGCCTTCGTCGAGGTCAAGGCGCGCGCCACGCTGGATGACGCCGCCTTCGCCGTGACGCCGCGCCAGCAGCAGCGCATCATCGCCGCCGCGCAAGGCTGGCTCGTGGCGCATCCCGAGCATGCCGAATTCGAATTGCGATTCGACGCCATGCTGATTGCGCCGCGCTCACTTCCGCGCCATGTGTTGGCGGCATTCGACGCCTCGACCTGAAAGGCAGACCATGAAACTGAACGTCGCCGTCCAGATGGACCCCATCGCCCGCATCAACATCAAGGGCGATTCCACCTTTGCGCTGCTTCTGGAGGCGCAGAAGCGCGGCCACGGCCTGTCCTATTATACGCCCGACAAGCTCTCGATGGTCGGCGAGGAGATCGTGGCGCCGGTTCAGCTCCTGACCGTGCGCGACGAGTCCGGCGACCATTTCACGCTCGGCGAGCCCAGGCGCGAGGCGCTGAACGGCTTTGACGTGGTGCTGCTGCGCCAGGACCCGCCGTTCGACCTCGCCTACATCACCTCGACGCATCTTCTGGAGCGCATCCATCCGAAGACGCTGGTGGTCAACGATCCAGCTTCCGTGCGCAATGCGCCGGAAAAGCTGTTCGTGATGAATTTTCCGCAGCTGATGCCGCCGACCCTGATCTCGCGCGACTTAGATGAGATCAACGCGTTCCGCGACAAGCACGGCGCCGTCGTCATGAAGCCGCTGCACGGCCATGGCGGCGCGGCGGTATTCCGCGTGATGCCGCAGGACATGAATTTCGGCTCGCTGTTCGACATGTTCTCGGTGACGTTCCGGGAGCCCTGGGTGATCCAGCAATTCATCCCCGAGGTGAAGCACGGCGACAAGCGCATCATCCTGGTCAACGGCGAGTTCGCTGGCGCAGTGAACCGCGTGCCCGCCACCGACGACCTCCGTTCCAACATGGTGCGCGGCGGCGCTGCGCAGGAGACCGAGCTCACCCCGCGCGAGCGCGAGATCTGCGCCACCGTCGGCCCGGCGCTGCGTGAGCGCGGCCTGCTGTTCGTCGGCATCGACGTCATCAACGGCAACCTCACCGAGATCAACGTGACCTCGCCGACCGGCATCCGCGCCATCGCGCGCCTCGGCGGCCCCGACGTTGCGGCGAAGGTGTGGGACGTGATCGAGCAGAAGCGGGCGAAGTAGCACTCTGCAATGATGACGTTGGGGAGCGCGAACTCTCCTCAACGTCGTCCCGGCGAACGCCGGGACCCATACCGCGGAATCTATCCGGGGAGCTTGGTCGCGGTACCGGGCGCTCAATCTTCGTCAAACTGCTCCCTGGGGCTATGGGTCCCGGCGTTCGCCGGGACGACACCGATGTTGTGGAGCGCTGCTGCGATCCCATTGGCATGATCGCACCCACCCACCACTAACCACCCATTCACCATGACGCCGCGCATGTCTTTCGAACGGACGTTCCGTACTGCGTGAATCTACGGGGCCGCTGGCCGACCGGATAACGCCGCGTTCACCATCTGCCGAAAACCAGCATCGTGGCCGGCCATCGCATTCGGCCTCGCAACACCCCTTATACTTTTACTCCCTACTCATCGACGCGGGGGAACACGCCAGGTGCGGTTCGAGTGCCCCGCGTATGAGTAAAAGCGTATGAATACCGCACGCATTGTCGTTCTCGTCATCGCGCTGGGCGCCGGCGGCGTCGCGGCGTATCTGGCGAGCGGCTTCGACAACAAGCCCGCACCCGTTCTGCCCGCCGCCGAGAAGCTGCCGACCGTCGAGGTCCTCGTCGCCAAGTCCGACATCGGGCTCGGCCAGGCCGTGAAGCCCGAGGACCTGCAATGGCAGGCCTGGCCGGCAGCGACCGCGAGCAGCGCCTTCATCCGCCGCGACAGCAGGCCCGAGGCGCAGACCCAGATCGCCGGCTCGATCGCCCGCGTCCCCCTGATGCAGGGCGAGCCGATCCGCGAGCAGAAGCTGGTCAAGGCCGACGGCTCCGGCTTCATGGCCGCGATCCTGCCCGCCGGGATGCGCGCCGTTTCCACCGAGATTTCAGCCGAGACCGCCGCTGGCGGCTTCATCCTTCCAAATGACCGCGTCGACATCGTCCTGACCCGCCGCCTGAAGAACCCCGACGGCGCCAACAATAACGGTCCGACCGGCGGCAACGATCTCGTCCTGTCCGAGGTCATCCTGACGAATATCCGCGTGCTCGCGATCGACCAGGCGCCGAAGGAGAAGGACGGCCAGAACGCCGTCGTCGGCAAGACCGTCACGCTCGAGCTCCGGCCCGATCAGGTCGCAGTGCTCGCAGCCGCGCGCCAGGGCGGCACGCTCCAACTCGCGCTGCGGAGCATCGTCGATGCCAACGCAGTCGACGGCACGCCTGAGGACCAGGGGATCAAGCGCGCGGGCGGCGTGAACGTGATCCGCTACGGGGTGCAGGCACGGCAATTGACGTCACAGAAGTGATGATGGGGATAGCATGAACTACGGGGATGATCGGACGGGCGTGCGCCTTCGGGGGAAGCGCACGCGCTCGTTCTGGACGGGGACGATGCTGATGCTGGGGCTGCTCGCAGCCCCCGACCTCGTCAGCGCGATGGATGCGCCGGTCGGCGACCAGGCGCCGATGCAGGCACCGGATTTCGGCGTGTCGTCGGTCGCGACCATCGCACCGGCGAAGACGCGTTTTCTCTCTCTTGGCGTCGGCAAATCCGTCGTCATCGACCTGCCGCGCGAGGTCAAGGACGTGCTGGTGGCCGATCCCAAGATCGCCAATGCAGTGATCCGCTCGGCCCAGCGCGCCTATATCATCGGCGGTCAGGTCGGCCAGACCAACGTCGTGTTCTTCACCGCCGACGGCCAGCAGGTCGCCTCCTATGACATCGCAGTGAAGCGCGACCTCAACGGCATGCGCGCGGCCCTGCGCCAGTCGCTGCCGGGCGTCCAGATCGAAGGCGTCGGCGACAGCGTGATGCTGACCGGATCGGTGTCGAGCCCGGTCGAGGCCCAGCAGGCCGGCGAGGTCGCCGCAAAGCTGGTCGGCGGCTCGGACAAGGTCGTCAACAGCATCGTCGTGCGCGGCCGCGACCAGGTGATGCTCAAGGTCGTCGTCGGCGAAGTGCGCCGCGACATCGTCAAGCAGCTCGGCGTCGATCTCAGCGCCAGCCTGAACGCCGGCACCGCGGTGGTGAATTTCAACAATTCCAACCCGTTCTCGGTCTCGGGCGGACCGATCGTCGGCAGCAACGGGCTCGGCGTTGCCGGCCTCGCCAAGGGCGTCGCCACCGTCAGCGCCACCATGCGCGCGATGGAAAGCGCCGGCGTCATGCGCACGCTCGCCGAACCGAGCCTGACCGCGATCTCAGGCGAATCCGCCACCTTCATTGCCGGCGGCGAATTCCCGATTCCGGCAGGCTATTCCTGCGATCCGGTCACCCACGTCTGCACCACCCAGGTCACCTACAAGAAGTTCGGCATCTCCCTGAACTTCACCCCGGTCGTGCTCAGCGAAGGCCGCATCAGCCTGCGCGTGATGACCGAGGTCTCGGAGCTGTCGAATACGAATTCGATCACGTTGACGCAGGCGGTGTCCTCGACCTCGAGCAACTCGATCACCATCCCCTCGATCCAGACCCGCCGCGCCGAGACGACGCTGGAGATTCCCTCCGGCGGCTCGATGGCGATGGCCGGCCTGATCCAGCAACAGACCAAGCAGGCGATCAACGGCCTGCCCGGCGTCGACCAGGTGCCGATCATCGGCGCGCTGTTCCGCAGCCAGGACTTCGTCAACAACGAGACCGAGCTGATGGTGATCGTGACGCCCTATGTGGTGCGCGCGGTTGCCCAGAAGGAATTGGCGCGGCCCGACGACGGCTTCGCCCCGGCCTCGGACGCGCAGACCGCGCTGCTCGGCCGCATGAACCGCCTCTATGGCATCGCGCGTCGCGTCGATCCGATCGCCGGCGCGCCCGGCGATTTCGGCTTCATCATCGACTGAGACGAACGGACGGCTGGGGAACGGGGCGGGATTTGGGGCAAGAGGGGATGAAGCGATGACGAAGACGATAGCCGATCGACGTCGCAATCTGGGCGTCGCGCTGGCACTGACGGGACTCTCCGTCATGCTGGGCGCCTGCAACACCACCGGCGAGATCGTCACCCAGACGGTGCCGACCGACTATCGCCAGCGCCACCCGATCGCGGTGCAGGAAGGCAAGAAGTCGATCGTGATCTTCGTCGGCAAGGCGAGGGGTGGCCTGTCGGCCGCACAGCATTCGGACGTCGCGGGCATCGCCCGGGACTGGGTGCGAGAAGGCACCGGCTCCGTCGTCGTCGACGTTCCCGTCGACAGCGCGAATTCGCGCGCGGCGGCTGCGACCTATCGGGAAATCCGTTCCGTGCTCGCATCCGGCGGCGTGCCGTCGCGTGCCATCGTCCAGCACCCCTATCGCCCTGAGGATCCCGGGCTGCTGCCCACCATCCGTCTGAGCTATTCGAAGATCGCCGCGGTCGCCGGCCCTTGCGGGCTGTGGCCGGAAGACCTCGGCCCTAACATCCTCGATCCCGGCTACAACGAGAACCGGCCCTACTTCAATCTGGGCTGCGCCAGCCAGCGCAATCTCGCCGCGATGATCGACAATCCGGCCGACCTGGAGCAGCCGCGATCCGAGACGCCGGCCTATACCGCGCGGCGCGACATCGCCTTTGATCGCTATCGCAAGGGCACTGCGATCTCGACTCTCAATTCCGAGGCCGACAAGGCCAAGCTCAGCGACACAGGCAAATGACGGGCATTCACAACGAAGAAGCGGACGATCCGCAGCACCCCGAGGAACACATTGCGCCGGTTCCCCGCATCTCGGTGCAGGCTTTTTGCGAGACCGAGAAGACGCTCGCCGCGGTGACCGCGGCAGGGCAGGACCGCCGGCTCGCCAAGGCGCACCTCACCGCCAAGGACGGTGGCCTTGCCGCGGCGATCGAAGTCTATGAATCGATGCCGACGCCGAACGTGATCGTGATCGAATCCGACGGTACGCGCGACATTCTCGAGGGACTGGACGACCTCGCCGGCGTCTGCGACCCCGGCACCCGCGTGGTCGTGATCGGCAATCCCAACTACACCGCACCCTATCGCGAGCTGGTGCGCCGCGGCGTCAACGACTATGTGGTGGGACCGGTTGAAACCCTCGATGTCGTCCGCTCGATCTGCAGCCTGTTCTCGGCCTCCGAGGCCATCATCACCGGCCGGGTCATCGCGGTGGTCGGCGCCAAGGGCGGCGTCGGCGCCTCCACGGTCGCGCACAATGTGGCCTGGACCATCGCGCGTGACCTCGCGCTCGATTCCGTCGTGATCGACCTCGACCTCGCCTTTGGCACCGCGGGCCTCGACTACAACCAGGACCCCGTGCAGGGCATCGCCAACGCGGTGCTGTCGCAGGACCGGCCGGACACGGCGCTGATGGAGCGCCTGCTCTCCAAATGCACCGAGCGCCTCAGCCTGCTCGCGGCGCCTGCCACCCTCGACCGCGTCTATGATTTCGGCGCCGAAGCTTTCGACGCCGTGTTCGACACGCTGCGCATGACCACGCCCTGCATCGTGCTCGACGTTCCCCACCAATGGTCCGGCTGGACGCGGCGCGCACTGGTGAACGCCGACGACATCGTCATCGTGGCCGAGCCCGATCTCGCCAATTTGCGCAACACCAAGAACATGCTGAGCGTGCTGAAGGCGGCGCGGCCGAACGACCGGCCGCCGTTGTACTGCCTCAACCAGGTCGGCATGCACAAGCGCGCGGAGATCGAGGTCAAGGCGTTCGCCAAGACGATGGAAAGCCAGCCGATCGCGGTGATCCCGTTCGATTCGAAACTGTTCTCCACCGCAGCCAATAACGGCCAGATGATCGCGGAGGTCTCCAAGAGCCACCGCACCACCGAGCTGTTCCAGAACATGGCGAACCGCCTCGCCGGGCGCGGCGAGGTGAAGAAGCCGAAGCGCTCGCTGCTCGGACCGCTGCTGAAGAAGCTGAAGGGCAAGTCAAGCCGCAACTCGGCGCCGCATCGCAAGGCGTCGTAAGCGTACACCAGGAGGGGCGGATTACTTGTCCGCCCGCTGCTGCTTCTTCGCCAGCAGCTGCCGCAGCGCCGCGACCTTGGCCGTGGCCTGGTCCGGCGGCAAATCGGCCTTCACGAGGATTTCGGCCTCGGCCTCGCGGCCCTGCAATCCCAGCACGAGCGCGAGATTGGCGCGGACCCGCGCATCGTTCTGATTGCGCTGATAAGCGCGGCCGAGCACCTGTTCGGCCTTCGGCAAATTGTTTTGCAGCATATAGGACAGGCCGAGATTGGACAGCACGGTCGGCTCGTCCGGCACGATCTTCAACGCCGCGGCATAATATTGCTGCGCCTCCTCGTTGCGGCCAAGCTGATCGAGCGCGGCACCCTGCGCCGACAGGATGCGCCAGTCCGGATCCTCGGGCGTATGCGCGCGGCTGAGGACGTCGAAGGCCTGCTGGAAATTGCCGCTGTCGGCGAGCGCGCGGCCATAGCCGGCGAGCAGCGCCTTGTTGCTGGGATGGGCGAGCACCGCCTGCTCCATGACCGCAACCGCCTGCGCGCGCTGGCCGGACTCGCGCAGCGCCTTGCCGTAGGCGAGCGCAATGTTGGGATCACTGGGCTTGGCGCGATAGCGCTCGCGCAACGCATCCATTTCCGGCTTGGCATCGGCCTTGACGGCCGTTTCCGATCTGACACCGAGCGCGCCGGTCACATCCTCGATGCCGGCGGTCTGGCAGCCACCCAAGGCGAGCACCAGAAGTGCGGGAAGCAGCAATCTCGCCGGGGGAGAGGCGAGGGACGAACGCTTGGACATACTCTGATCACTCGGCAACTGATCAGAGATGCTTACCGATTAACGCTAAATTCCCGTTAAGGACGCGGCTTGGGAGATCTCAAAGCATGATCCGGAAAAGTGCGCAGCGGTTTTCCGAAAAGATCATGCTTGAACAATAACCTAAAGCGCGATGCGATTCATCCTCATCGCGTCGCGCTTTAGTCGGTGAACTCGGCACCGAATTCGCAGCCGATGCGCCAGCGCAGGCGGCACTGGCGGGAATAATCGGGTGCGAAGATGATGGTGAATTGCGGCGGCACTTCCAGGAATTCCGCCACCACTTTCACGCCGCCATCCGAAATATCGGTGATCGTGCAGTCCCGCGGCAGCGAGCCCGCGCCAAAATGGATCTTGGCGAGCCGGCTGCATACCCGACGTTCGCTTCTCCGGCGATTTGCAAGCATTTGAATTGTTCACCCGTTAGACCACGGCCCATCCCGCAGCCTTAGGAGTAGCGGACATTCGTTGGAATGTGCTGAGGACAGAGGGTGGCATTCGAGGCTTAGTGTCGGCGTGGTGTTTACGTTTGGTTAGGGCTTGCTCCCCGTCCCAGATCGTTCCCGTATTGTTCTTGCGGAAACCGCCCGCCTCTGCTACCCCTAATTGTGCGAGAGGGGCAGGCTGGTTTGAGCATGGTTCAACGGGTTTCCACCGTCGCCTTTGAGGGGATCGAGGCCCGTGCGGTCGACGTGCAGGTGCAGGTCGCGCCGGGCCTGCCGGCCTTCGCGATCGTCGGCCTGCCGGACAAGGCGGTGTCGGAGGCGCGCGAGCGGGTGCGCTCGGCGCTGATCGCCTCCGGCCTGGCGCTGCCGGCGCGGCGGATCATCGTCAATCTGGCGCCGGCCGACCTGCCGAAGGAAGGCAGTCATTACGACCTGCCGATCGCACTCGGCCTGATGGCGGCGATCGGCGCGATCCCGCCGGATGCGCTGACCGGCTTCACCGTGCTCGGCGAGCTCGGCCTCGACGGCTCGATCGCGCCCGTGGCCGGCGTTCTTCCCGCCGCGTTCGGCGCCAATATGCGCGAGGAAGGGCTGATCTGCCCGGTCTCGTGCGGCTCCGAAGCGGCGTGGGCGAGCCCGAACATCCAGATCATCGCGGCAAGCTCGTTGATCCAGATCGCCAACCACTTCAAGGGCACGCAGGTGCTGTCGCGGCCATCACCGAAGGTGCATGAGCCCGCCGCCTCGACGCTCGACCTGCGCGACATCAAGGGTCAGGAAAGCGCCAAGCGCGCGCTGGAGATCGCCGCCGCCGGCGGGCATCATCTGCTCATGATCGGCGCGCCCGGCGCCGGCAAGTCGATGCTGGCGGCGCGCCTGCCCTCGATCCTGCCGCCGCTGTCACCGAGCGAACTGCTCGAGGTCTCGATGATCGCCTCCGTCGCCGGCGAGATCGAGGGCGGCGCGCTGACCGCGCGGCGGCCGTTCCGCTCGCCGCATCATTCCGCCAGCATGGCCGCGCTCACCGGCGGCGGCACGCGTGCAAAACCCGGCGAGATCTCGCTGGCGCATCAGGGCGTGCTGTTCCTCGACGAATTGCCGGAGTTCGATCCGCGCGTGCTGGATTCACTGCGGCAGCCGCTGGAGAACGGCGAAGTCGCGGTGTCGCGCGCCAATCACCGCGTCACCTACCCTGCCCGCTTCATGCTGGTCGCGGCGATGAATCCGTGCCGCTGCGGCAACGCGTTCGAGCCGGGCTATGCCTGCAAGCGCGGCCGCGTCGACCGCTGCACCGGCGACTATCAGGCGCGCATCTCCGGCCCGCTGATGGACCGCATCGACCTGCGCATCGAAGTGCCGGCCGTGACCGCGGCGGATCTGATCCTGCCACCGCCGGCGGAAGGCTCCGCCGAGGTCGCCGCCCGCGTGGCCGCGGCGCGCGACATTCAGCTCGCGCGTTATGCCGATGCCGGCCTGCCCAAGGTTCGGACCAATGCCGAGGCCCCAGCCTCCGTGCTGGAGGAGATCGCAAAGCCGGACGCGCAGGGCCAGAAGTTGCTGCACGACGCCGCCGAGACCATGCGGCTGTCGGCGCGCGGCTATCACCGCGTGCTGCGGGTGGCGCGCACGCTGGCCGACCTCGATCGCGCCGACAAGATCGGCCGGCTGCATCTTGCCGAAGCCTTGTCCTACCGCGCACTCGCGGAGGATGTGCGGCAGATGGCTTGATCATTCCGCGCATCAACCCGGCGGTAACGAGTTTCCTTTACGCTCTGCAAACCATAAGGCCCGCTAAGTTTCAATTACGAGTTCCCCGGGCCCCGGCGAGTAGAGTGTCATGTTGCGTTTCAAGTTCCTGGCCTCGGTTGTTCCCTTGTTGGCGGCTGCGGTGTTCGCCCGCGCGGAGATCGGTTCGGTCTCGAATCCCTGCATCGCCCTCGGCGAAACCTCGGTCGAGCTCACCTCCCTGTTCTGGACGGCCGCCGTCCATGTCGCCTTCACCGAAGATCCCGCCCGGGCCACGGTGCGGGTTCAGATCACCGACGATGCCGATACTGCGGACTTCGCCGTGGTCGACGACGGTCTCGGTTCCGAGCCGGATTCCTGTCAGGCCAATCCCTCGACGCGCCGGGTCTCGATTGCCGCTCAGCCCGTCGATGGCGGCCAGGTGATCTATCTCTCCACCGAAGGGCCGGCGGATTACCGCATCTATGTGCGCTCGAAGTCGTTCTCGCAGCGCGAGGCCGCGGCGCTGATCGTCGGCGCCCATGGCGGCCATCGCCCGCTCCCGCTCCAGGCCGCCTCGCTCTGAAGCGCGCCGAGATCAGGCTGTGAGGCGTTAACACCTCGTTAGTCCTGTTTGGAGGCAGCGCCAAAGCCTCAAGCTGTTCGCAAGGTCGGCGCGACATCGTCGCAGACGGCGGGTGGCGGGATTCGAGAAAGAGTCGGGGTCGGTGCGATGGGTCGGACGTTCCGGATCAAGGTGCGCATGCGCCGTTTCAGGCGACAGCATCCCCGCATCGCCTTCGCGATCCGCTCTTTCATGATCTTCTCGGCGACGTTCGGCGGCGCCTATGGTTTCGTGTCCGGCAGCCGGTCCGAAAGCTCCGGCTACGATCCCCACACCTTTGCGATCGGCGCGAGCTTCCTGTTCGCGCTCGCCTGCCTCGGCCTTGCGACGCTGAGCATGCGCCTGCGTTTCGTGAACAAGCGGCTGCGCACCCTCGCCGCCCACAACGAGGCGCTGATCGACCGCAATTGGGAGCTGAAGGAAGCGGAAGAACGCGCCCGCAGCCTGTTCGAGCAACAGGGCGACCTCATCGTGCTGCGCGCTACCGATGGCCGTATCACCTTTGCCAACGAAGCCTATTGCGCGCTCGCGGGACAAGCGCGCAGCGCGCTGGTCGGCACGCGTTTCGATTTCGACGTGCTGGAGCAGGGCGACAGCGCCCGCGAAAGCAGCGGCACACGCATCCACGACCAGAAGATCGCAACCCCGCTCGGCGCGCGCTGGATCGCCTGGCGCGAAGGCTATGTCCGCCTCGATGCCGGACAGCCCGCCGAATTGCAGAGCGTGGGACGCGACGTCACCGACCGCACCGAGACCGAACGCGCTCTGTCCGACGCGCGCGACCAGGCCGACGCTGCCAACCGCGCGAAATCGCGCTTCCTCGCGATGGCCTCGCACGAAATCCGCACCCCCCTGAACGGCATCATCGGCATGGGCGGCCTCCTGCTCGACACCAATCTGACCCCGGAGCAGGCGACCTATGCCAAAGCGGTGAAAACCTCGGGCGAAGCCTTGATGGCGCTGATCGAGGAACTGCTCGACTATTCCAAGATCGAGGCCGGCAAGCTTGATCTGGAGCAGCGTCCCTTCGCGCTCTCGACCCTGGTCGAGGAGATCACCGAGCTGCTCGCGCCCCGCGCGCAGGCCAAGACGCTGGAGATCGCCGCCTATGTCGACGAGCGCCTGCCGCTGGAGGTGGTCGGCGATGCGGCGCGGCTGCGCCAGGTGCTGCTCAATCTCGCCGGCAACGCCATCAAGTTCACCGGGAGCGGTGGCGTCGCGCTGATCGTCGAGCCCGGTATCTGGCCGAACGAGATCAGCTTCCTGGTCCGCGACTCCGGTATCGGCATTGCGCC
The DNA here is from genome assembly GCF_014198235.1 of Bradyrhizobium sp. ERR14. NCBI lineage: Bacteria > Pseudomonadati > Pseudomonadota > Alphaproteobacteria > Hyphomicrobiales > Nitrobacteraceae > Bradyrhizobium > Bradyrhizobium sp. ERR14. The sequence goes on from NZ_JACIHD010000003.1 coordinate 457,903, forward strand.
GGAGGCGCAGCAGCGCATCTTCCGCGAATTCGAGCAGGCCGACGAGCGCGTCGCCCGCACCTATGGCGGCACCGGGCTTGGCCTTGCCATCAGCGAACGCATCGTCAAGCGCATGGGCGGCCGGATCACGCTCGCAAGCGAGCCGGGCAAAGGCTCGACCTTCGAGATCGCGGTGCCGCTTCCGCCCTCGCAAGCCAGTGCGGGACAGACGGCCTTTCCGAGCCCCGACCTCACCGGCAAGTCGATGCTCCTCGTCGCCGACGGCATCGAGGCCTCGCTGATCGCGCGGCGCCTCGAGCGCTGGGGTGGCCAGACCTGCATGGTTGCGGATGCCGCGGTCGCCGAAGCGCTGCTGCCGGAACGCTCATGGCACGCGGTGCTGATCGATCGTGCGATCGGCCCTGCCGCGGCCGACCAGCTGGGCGAACTGGCCCGCGCGCATGCGCTGCAGCGCCTCGTGCTGCTGACCTCCAGCTCGCGTCACGAAAAGCTGTCGCCGGCCTTCACCGGTTTTCTGGTGAAGCCGCTGCGGGCGGCCTCGCTCGCCGCGCGCCTTGCGATGACGCCGGAGGTGGCCTCGCCCGATCTGGCGCCGGAACCACCGGCGGAAGCTGCCGGCGCGACACCGGCCAAAGCAGCGACCAAAGGCCTGTCGATCCTCGTCGCCGAGGACAACGAGATCAACGCGCTGTTGATGCGCTCGCTGCTGACGAAGCTCGGCCATCGCGTCGTCATCGCCGTGCACGGCGAGGCCGCGCTGGAGTCCTGGCTCGCCGCTTCATCGGCCGGCACGCCCTATGATCTCGTGCTGATGGACATCCAGATGCCGCAGCTCGACGGCATCGAGGCGACGAAGCGCATCCGCGCGCATGAGGCCGCGACCGGCGGCCACCACACGCCCATCCTCGCGCTCACCGCCAATACGCTGGTGGAGGACCGTTATGCCTGCTTCGAGGCGGGCATGAACGGATTCCTGATCAAGCCGCTCGATCGCGACAAGCTGGACGAAGCGCTGGCAGGGCTGGCGGCGTCACGGCGGCTGGCTGTCTGATCCGAAAACCTCACGGGAACTTCGTCCCGTCAGCAATCGATAATTGAAATCGACCGCGTTGCGCGCCACCATCCTCCGGGGGCCTTTGCAGGAGGGTTTCGCGCATGACCGTGCTTTGCCGCCTCATATTCATTGTTCTTCTCGCTGGATTTTCCCGACACGCCGCGGCCGATACGCCGGAGCTCATCGCCTCGCTCAAGCAAGGCGGCTACGTGCTGATCTTTCGGCACACCGCCACCGACGACAGTCAAAAGGACGTCTACCCCTTCAAGTTCGACGACATGAGCGCCCAGCGTCAGCTCAGCGAAAAGGGCAGGGACATGGCGCGCCAGATCGGGGCAGCGGTCAAGGACCTCGAGATCCCGATCGGCGATGTCTACACCAGCCGACTCAACCGTGCGATCGAGGCCGGCAAGCTGATCTCCGGCCGCGAAGTCAAGCCGGTTGACGCGTTGACGGACAGCAGCAACGCCAGCGCATCGGGAATGGCAAACCCGACCGGCGCCAATGCAAAGGCCGGACAGGCGGTGCGCCAGCTCGTCGACGCGCCGCCGAAAGCTGGTACCAACAATTTCCTGGTCACCCACAAGACGAACATCGCCGATGCCTTCGGCAAGGAGGCCGGTGACGTCGGGGAAGGCGAGGCCTTCGTTTACAAGGCCGGCATCTCCGGCCCCGCCACCTTTGCCGGACGCATCAAGCCTGCAGATTGGAGCGCCAAAGCCGGCAAGTGAAGCGCCCGCATTCGACCCTGTTCGCTGGTGTGATGGAGGGGCCGGATTTCCCCGGGCTCCCGACGAGCCGGCTCACGCGGACGGTATCCGGCCAATGTCTCGGCAACTGAGATTTGCCGGGACATTGCCGAAACGCCGCGGACAGATTGACCTTGCCCGACTTGCCCCCGCACGATCGTCTTGTGATACCCACGTCTTGTGAGTTCCGACTGAAAGGCTGGCGAACACGTGAGAACATCGGAAGACCGCTCATTTCTCGTATTGCTTGCTGCAATCACGGTCGCGTTTGGCTGGGTGCTTTGGCCTTTCTCCGGAGCATTGCTGTGGGCCACGCTGCTGGCCATCATCTTCGCCCCGCTTTATCGACGCTTCCTGGAAATCCTCCCGGGAAAGCGCAACCTTGTCGCATTCTCCACCGTCGTCGTCGTGGTGGTGATCGTCTTGATCCCTGTCGCGATCGTCATCGCCTCGCTCATCGACCAGGGAGGGGAGCTGTATCAGCGGGTTCAGTCGGGGGAGATCAGCTTTGCTCATCCGCTTCAGCAGCTGAAATCCGCACTGCCTGACTGGGCTGCTCCCATGGCGGATCGCCTCGCCAGCATCGATTTTTCGGCCCTGAAGGAACGCCTGTCGGGTCTGCTCGTCCCGGCCGGCCAACAGCTGGCCGGGCACGCGATCAACATCGGTCAGTTGACCCTCGAATTCGTCGCAAGCTTGCTCGTGATGTTGTACCTGCTGTTCTTTCTGCTGCGCGACGGTGACGAGCTGAACGCGCGCATCCGCGACGCCCTGCCGCTGCGTGCGAGCCACAGCGCCGAGATTCTGACTGCGTTCACCCTGGCGGTACGCGGGACGATCAAGGGAATCATCCTCGTTGCCCTGATTCAGGGCGCGCTTGGCGGGGTGATCTTCTGGTTGCTCGGACTGACCGCACCGCTCCTGGCGGGCGCGCTGATGGCGCTGCTCTCGCTTCTGCCCGTGCTTGGCTCCGCACTGGTGTGGTTTCCGGCCGGGCTCTATCTGCTCGTGGCAGGCTCAGTCACGAAGGGAATCATCCTGCTCGCTTTTGGCACCTTCGTGATTGGCCTTGCGGACAACTTTCTTCGCCCCATCCTGGTCGGGCAGTCGATCCGGATGCCAAGCTACATTGTGTTGCTCGCCACCCTGGGCGGCCTTGCGGCTTTCGGTGCAAACGGCTTCGTCATCGGCCCGCTCGTCGCGGCCATGTTCCTGACGGCCTGGCAGGTCTACGTCCGCTCGAAAGAGCAACAGGAAGCCCGGAAATGACCTGCTACGCGGCGTAAGCGATGAAGCGCGGCGCGGAGAGCTTGTCGGGCGGCCCCGAAGTGCCCTGGAAGACGGTGTCCGTCTTTGCCGCCCGCTTGCAATGCGGGCATACGAAGAGATGCGCGATCACCGGAACCGGCTCGTCCGCGAGCAGTTCCGAGCGGAACCACCTCATCTCGACATGGCAATCCGGACAGGTCGGTGCTTCGAGTTGTTCCGCAGCACTTCTGAGACGATCAACCATCGAGACCTCGCGTTTTCCAAGGTCTTAGCCCAATACCTCTCGTCGGTCTGCAACAAAAGACACCGCTGCACGAACGCGCTGGATCCGCCGACCGCCGCGATTACAGACGCCTGAGCGCCACGCTCTCCACGGTGTGGTCGGCGCCCTTCTTCAGGATCAGCGTCGCGCGAGGGCGGGTCGGCAGGATATTGTCCTCGAGATTGGCGAGGTTGGTGCGTTCCCAGATCGCGATCGCGGTGGCAGTGGCTTCCTCGTCCGACAACAGCGCATAGCGGTTGAAGTAGGACTTCGGATTGGTGAATGCGGTGTCGCGCAGCGCCAGGAAGCGCTTGATGTACCATTGCCGCAGCGCGGCTTCGTCGGCGTCGATATAGACCGAGAAATCGAAGAAGTCGGAGACTACGGGCACCGCCTTGCCGTCGCGCGGCAGCTTGCCGGTCTGCAGCACGTTGACGCCCTCGACGATCAGGATGTCGGGCTGGTCGATCTCGGCCCACTGGTTCGGCACGATGTCGTAGGTCAGATGCGAGTAGACCGGCGCACGCACATGGCGGCGTCCGGACTTGATGTCGGACAGGAAGCTGAGCAGCAGCGGCAGGTCGTAGCTTTCCGGAAAGCCCTTCTTCTGCATGATGCCCTGCCGGTCGAGCACGGCGTTCGGATAGAGGAATCCGTCGGTGGTGATGAGTTCGACCTTCGGGCGCGGCGACCAGCGCGCCAGCAGGGCCTGGAGCACGCGGGCCGTGGTTGATTTTCCGACCGCGACCGAGCCGGCGACGCCGATGATGTAGGGCACCTTGCGGTCGCGGATGTTGAGGAACTGGCGCTCTGCATAATACAGGCGCTGCATCGCATCGACATAGATCGAGAGCAGGCGTGACAACGGAAGATAAATATCCTCGACTTCCTTGAGATCGAGGCGATCGTGTAGCGAGCGCAGCCTGTCGAACTCGCCCGGCTCCAGCGTCATCGGCGTATCGTCGCGCAGACGCGCCCACTCCTCGCGCGAATAGATGCGGTACGGATTATACTGCTGCTCGGGTGCGCGGATATCCATAACGCGACCTTTCCGTTGCGGCTTATACTAGCCCTTACGCGACGCTTTCTCTTCCAACCCTGACATATTCGTACGCTTGTCGAGCGCCGCTTCCACCTCTTCCAGCTTTACGCCGCGGGCCTTGAGCAAGACAAGGAAGTGATAGAGCAGGTCGGCGCTCTCGGCGATCAGATGCGCGCGATCGTTTTCGACTGCTGCGATTACGGTTTCGACTGCTTCCTCACCGAACTTCTTGGCGCAATGCTCGGCGCCCTTGTCGAGGAGCTTGCGGGTATAGGACGCTTCGCCGCCCGCCGCCGCGCGGGCGTCGATGGTCTCGGCCAGATCGTGGATCGTGAAACGCGGCATCGGAATTACTCGGAAACACGCTTGGCAACACACTTGGCCACGGAGGCCATTCCCCGCTACCTCATGTAGCACTTTTATGAACGGGAGTCGTCATGCATCGAGGCGCATGGCCAGTCCGCGCCGGGCCATGTGCTCCTTGGCTTCGCGGATGGTGAATTCCCCGAAATGGAAGATCGAGGCGGCCAGCACGGCCGTGGCGTGGCCGTCGCGGATACCGTCAACGAGATGGTCGAGATTGCCGACGCCGCCCGAGGCGATCACGGGGACGGCAACGCTGTCGGCGATCGCCCGGATCAGCGGGATGTCGAATCCCTGCCTCGTGCCGTCGCGGTCCATCGACGTCAGCAGAATTTCACCGGCACCGAGCGAGACCACTTCCTGGGCATATTCGATCGCGTCGATGCCAGTCGAGTTGCGCCCGCCATGGGTGAAAATCTCCCAGCGGTCCCCGCCGGGGCGCTTGACGCGCTTGGCATCGATCGCAACCACCACGCACTGCTCGCCGAATTTTTCGGCCGCTTCCTTGACGAACTCGCGCCGGGATACAGCGGCGCTATTGATCGAGACCTTGTCCGCACCGGCGCGCAGCAGCGTCTTGATGTCGTTGACCTCACGCACGCCGCCGCCGACGGTCACAGGCATGAAGCAGGCTTCCGCCGTGCGCCGGACCACGTCCAGCATGATGCCGCGATTCTCATGGGTCGCGGTGATGTCGAGGAAAGTGAGCTCGTCAGCGCCGGCGGCGTCATAGGCGATGGCGGCTTCGACGGGGTCGCCGGCATCTCTGAGATCGACGAAGTTGACGCCCTTGACGACGCGGCCGTCCTTGACGTCGAGGCAAGGGATCACGCGCACCTTGAACATGTGTCAGCTCCTGCGCGCGTCGCGGATCAAGGTGAGGGCCGCAGCTGGATCGAGCCGGCCGTCATAGAGCGCCCGGCCGGCAATCGCGCCGGCGAGCTTCCTGGCGCGCGGCGTCAGCATGGCTTTCACATCTTCGATCGAGGCGAGGCCGCCGGAGGCGATCACGGGAATCGAGATGGCGTCGGCCAGCGCAATGGTCGCATCGAGGTTCAGGCCCTTGAGCAGGCCGTCACGCGCGATGTCGGTGAAGATGATGGCGGCAACGCCGGCATCCTCGAAGCGCTTTGCGATCTCCAGCACGGTCACTTGCGAGGTTTCGGCCCAGCCTTCGACCGCGACCTTGCCGTCGCGGGCGTCGAGCCCGACCGCAACACGGCCGGGGAATTTCTTCGCGGCAGCCTTCACCAGCTCCGGATCGCGCACCGCGGCGGTGCCGATGATGACGCGGGTGATGCCCTTGTCGAGCCAGGCTTCGACGGTGGCGAGATCGCGAATGCCGCCACCGAGCTGCACAGGGATCTTGATCGTCTTCAGCATCGCCTCGACGGCCTCGGCATTCACCGGCTTGCCGGCGAAGGCACCGTCGAGGTCGACGACGTGGAGATAATCAAAGCCCTGCTCGGCAAAGCTCTGCGCCTGCGCCGCAGGATTGAGGTTGAACACCGTCGCACGCGCCATGTCGCCTTGCTCGAGGCGCACGCATTGGCCGTTCTTGAGATCGATCGCGGGAAAGAGAATCATGATTGAGCCAGAATTTTTCTGCGCACACGGTGCGCTCCCTTCCCCCTTGTGGGGGAGGGTTGGGGAGGGGGATAAGCCACGGGCACCGCCGTTGCCGCTACCCCCCTCCCGAATGCTGCGCATTCGACCTCCTCCACAAGGGGGGAGGTAACAAGAGCGGTAGGCATCACGGTTTCCATCGCAAAAAGTTCGAGATCAGAGCGAGGCCAAAGCGCTGGCTCTTCTCGGGGTGGAATTGGGTGCCGATGGCGGTGTCCTTGCCGACGATCGCGGTGACAGGCCCGCCATAATCGGCGCGCGCGAGCACGTCCGCTTCGTTGGCGGCGTTGAGGTGGTAGGAGTGCACGAAATAAGCGTGCTGGCCCTTCGGACCGAGCGGCAGCTTGTTTAGCACCGGATGCTCCTGCAGCACGTCGAGCGTGTTCCAGCCCATGTGCGGGATCTTCAGGCTTTCGTCGCGCGGCGTGATCTTCTCGACATCGCCGCCGATCCAGTTCAGGCCATCGGTCGTGACATGCTCCTTGCCACGGGTCGCCATCAACTGCATGCCGACGCAGATGCCGAAGAACGGCCGCGCCTTGACGCGCACCGCTTCGGTGATCGCCTCGACCATGCCGTTGACGGCGTCGAGCCCGCGCCGGCAATCGGCAAAGGCGCCGACGCCCGGCAGCACCAGACGGTCGGCCTCATAGGCCTGATCGGGATCGCTGGTGACGAAGACCTTCTGCGGATTTTCGAGGCTGCGCGCGGCGCGCTCGAACGCCTTGGCGGCGGAATGCAGATTGCCGGAACCGTAATCGATGATGGCGACGCTCATCTTGACCCTCCCGGTTCTGGAAACAACCCGATGATGCCGCCGGCCGGAAGCGGCGGCGGATTCGAGAATTGCTGACCCGGCACGCTGCGGGTCGGCGGCGGGCCACCGCGATCGACCGCCCATTGATCGTTGACGATGCCGTGCTGCTTCTGGCTCCAGCGCTCGAAGAAGCGGCGCTCGGCGGTGTCCTCGTCATCGCCAACCACCACGTCGAGCTGCCGCCATTTGCCGCGCGACAGCGTCCAGCGACGCAGGCTCGAGGCCTCGAAGCCCATCAGCAGCGCGACGATGAGATCGGCGAAGAAGATCGAGCCGCGTCCGACGCCGAGGCTGGACAGTCCCGCATTGAACGCCGCGACGAAAACCACCCAGCCGATCAGCGCCAGCCACAGCCGATTCCACAGCAGCCAGAACGGACCGAGGATCATCGCCCAGAAATGGAATCCGTCGCGCACGAACACGAACTTGTCGGTCGCGCGCAGATCGGCTCCGGCAGGGGAGGGAGCATGAACTGTGTAGACAGGCATGGTGATGCCCCGTTCTTAAGGATTCAGTGATGCCGCAAGCGGCGCGCAGCCGCCCGGCCGAAAGAGGTCAGCCGCCGAGCGAGCCCTTGGTGGACGGGATTTCTCCCGCCGCTTTCGGATCGATCGCGACCGCGGTGCGCAGCGCCCGCGCCAGGCCCTTGAAGCAGGACTCGGCGATATGGTGGCTGTTATCGCCATATAGGGTCTCGACGTGGAGAGTCACGCCGGCGTTCATGGCGAAGGCCTGGAACCACTCGCGCACCAGCTCGGTATCGAACTCGCCGATCTTGTCGCGGGGGAAGTCGGCCTTGAACACCAGGAACGGGCGGCCCGAGATGTCGATGACCACGCGCGACAGCGTCTCGTCCATCGGCATGTGCACGCCGGCATAGCGGGTGATGCCCGCCATGTTGCCGAGCGCCTGCTTGACCGCCTGGCCGAGCGCGATGCCGGTGTCTTCGGTGGTATGGTGGTAATCAATGTGCAAATCGCCCACCGCCTTGACCGTGAGGTCGATACGGGAATGGCGGGCGAGGAGATCGAGCATATGGTCGAAAAAGCCAATGCCGGTCGCGATGCTGGCCACGCCGGTGCCATCGAGGTTCACGGAGACCTCGATGTCGGTTTCCTTGGTCTTGCGCTTGATCGTCGCGGTGCGCATTGAAACTAGCTCTCATCCTGGCTCGGGGCCGAAAACGCCGGTCTTTTAACAGCCAAATGACGCCTTCGCTACCGCGGGATCGCCTTGGCAGGCCGGCACTTCCACCTATGGTGAGCGAAATTCGGTCCGGAACGGCCCGTTGTGCCCCCGCCCCCGACCGCCTAAATCAGGCCGAACAACGAGGATCATTCATGCAGGATTCCCAGAACAGCTCGCCAGGCTGGCACGGCACCACGATCTTGACCGTCCGCAAGGGCGGCAAGGTGGTGGTCGGCGGCGACGGCCAGGTCTCGATCGGCCAGACCGTGATCAAGTCCAACGCCAAGAAGGTCCGAAAACTGGGCAAGGGCGACGTGATCGGCGGCTTTGCCGGGGCCACCGCCGACGCCTTTACCCTGTTTGAGCGGCTGGAAGCCAAGCTCGAGCAATATCCGGGGCAGCTGACCCGGGCCGCGGTCGAGCTGGCCAAGGACTGGCGTACCGACCGTTATTTGCGGCGGCTGGAGGCCATGATGATCGTGGCCGACAAGGACGTCTCCCTGGTGCTGACAGGCACCGGCGACGTGCTCGAACCCGAGGCCGGCGTGATGGCGATCGGCTCCGGCGGCAATTACGCGCTGGCGGCGGCACGGGCCCTGCTCGACACCGACAAGGACGCCGAGACCATCGTCCGCCGCTCCCTCGACATCGCCGCCGACATCTGCGTCTACACCAACCGGAATTTGACGATCGAGAGCCTGGCAGCGGGATAGGCCATGGCGCCCGCCTACACCTTCCGCCCGATGACCGCGGCCGATCTGCCGATGATCCGGCGCTGGCTGGACGCGCCGCATGTTGCCGAATGGTGGCATGATCCGGAGTCGCTCGAGTTCGTCGGCGGAGACCTCGAGCATCCCGACTTGGCGCAGTTCATCGTCAGCCTTGACGGCCGGTCTTTCGCCTATCTGCAGTGCTACCAGATGAGCGATTGGCATGTCAGCTTCGGCCCGCAGCCCGTAGGGACCCGCGGCCTCGATCAGTTCATCGGCGAGGCCGACATGCTCGGATGCGGCCACGGCTCCGCTTTCATCCGCGCTTTCATCGACCAGCTCTTTGCCCGCGGCGTGCCGCGCATCGTGATCGACCCCAGCCCCGCCAATCCGCGCGCAATTCGTGCCTATGAGAAGGCTGGATTCGTGCCGCAGCACGAGATCGTTACGCCCGATGGTCCCGCCCTCCTGATGATCCGAGAGCCATGACGCTTGCCGCAACCACCACCGTCAAGACGGCGTTTCCGCCGCTCGCCTGGGCCGGCATCGCGCTGCTGCTGCTGGCGCTGCAGGCCGCGATCCTGTTCGCGATGGGGCGGGTGCCGATCTGCACCTGCGGCTATGTCAAGCTGTGGCACGGCGTGGTGAACAGCTCGGAGAATTCCCAGCATATCGCCGACTGGTACAGCTTCTCGCATGTCCTCCACGGCTTCCTGTTCTACGGCCTGACCTGGCTGCTGTTTGCGCGATTGCCCCTGCTGTCTCTGTCCTGGCCGGCCCGCCTGATCATCGCCATGCTGATCGAAGGCGCCTGGGAGATCGTCGAGAACTCGCCCTTCATCATCGAACGCTACCGCGCCGGCACGATTTCGCTGGATTATTTCGGCGACAGCATCGTCAATTCGGTCTCCGACAATCTGGCCATGATGCTGGGGTTCCTCGCTGCACGCGCGCTGCCTGTCAGTGCGACGGTCCTGCTCGGGCTCGCATTCGAGATCATGCTGGCGCTGCACATTCGCGACAATCTGACGCTCAATATCCTGATGCTGATCCATCCGATCGAAGCCGTGAAGCAATGGCAATCGGGTCCGCCCATCATCTGACCTAAAAAGCGACTTGTCCTTAACCGCCTCCCGCCCTAGCTAGACAGACATGACAGACTTCTCTCCCCGCGAAATCGTTTCCGAACTCGACCGCTTCATCGTCGGCCAGGCCGACGCCAAGCGCGCCGTCTCGATCGCGCTGCGCAACCGTTGGCGCCGGCAGCAGCTCGAAGGCTCCTTGCGCGAGGAGGTGCTGCCGAAGAACATCCTGATGATCGGCCCCACCGGCGTCGGCAAGACGGAAATCGCGCGGCGGCTCGCCAAGCTGGCGAATGCGCCGTTCCTGAAGGTGGAAGCGACCAAATTCACCGAGGTCGGCTATGTCGGCCGCGACGTCGAGCAGATCGTGCGCGATCTCGTCGAGGTCGCGATCGCCCAGGTCCGCGAGAAGAAGCGCAAGGACGTGCACGCCCGCGCGCAGCTCGCCGCCGAGGAGCGCGTGCTCGACGCGCTGGTCGGCGCCAATGCCTCTTCCGCGACGCGTGAATCCTTCCGCAAGAAGCTGCGTGCCGGCGAGCTCAACGACAAGGAAATCGAGATCGAGACGCAAGGCGGCGGCAGCGGCATGCCGATGTTCGAGATCCCGGGCATGCCGGGCGCGCAGATGGGCGCGATCTCGATCGGCGACATCTTCGGCAAGCTGGGCGGCCGCAGCAAGACGCGGCGGCTGACGGTCGAGGGCTCGCACGAGATCCTCGTCAACGAGGAATCCGACAAGCTGCTGGACACCGATCAGCTGACGCTGGAGGCGATCAATGCGGTCGAGAACAATGGCATCGTGTTCCTCGACGAGATCGACAAGATCTGCGCGCGCGAAGGCCGTGCCGCCGGCGACGTCTCGCGCGAGGGCGTGCAGCGCGATCTGTTGCCCTTGATCGAGGGCACCACGGTCTCGACCAAGCACGGCGCGGTCAAGACCGACCACATCCTGTTCATCGCCTCCGGCGCCTTCCACGTCGCAAAGCCGTCGGACCTGCTGCCGGAATTGCAGGGCCGCCTGCCGATCCGCGTCGAATTGCAGGCGCTGACCCGCGACGACATGCGCCGCATCCTGACCGAGCCCGAGGCCTCGCTGATCAAGCAATATGTCGCCTTGATGCAGACCGAGGGCGTGACGCTCGACATCACCGACGGCGCCATCGACGCACTCGCTGACGTCGCGGTCGCCGTCAACTCCACCGTCGAGAACATCGGCGCGCGCCGGCTGCAGACCGTGATGGAGCGGGTGCTGGACGAGATCTCCTTCACCGCCCCCGACCGCAGCGGCGAGACCGTCAAGGTGGATGCGGATTTCGTGCAGAAGCACGTGGGTGATCTCGCCAAGAACGCCGATCTGAGCCGGTTTATTTTGTAATTTGGATTCAGTCCGCTATCTATTCCGCTGTCGTCCCCGCCTAGCGCGCTATTGCGCACGGGCGCAGGGACCCATAACCACCAGCGGTCCTTGTTAGAAAAGATGGCGGCTCCAGCCTTGGCTCAAACAGCGTCCTGTGGTTATGGGTCCCGGGTCGCGCTTCGCTTGCCCGGGACGACAGCGGTGGTCGATCGCGCCAGCTCAGGTGCGGCGTGATCGCTCAAATTCAGAAAAATCCCTGGCGCCTTCTGCTCGTGGTCAACGCCGCCATCCTCGTCGGCGTGTTCGTTCACAAGATCCAGCTGCCGCCTTACGTCCCCTACATCCATCTCGTGGTCGACTACCATTTCGGCTTCATCAAGCGCGCGCTGATCGGGGCCATCGTCGCGCTGTTCACGGACAAGGTGCCGGTCTGGTCGGTGTTCGCGATCGGCGGGGTGACCTGGCTGGTGACGCTGGCCCTCTACGCAAGGCTGTTTCAGAATAGCTTTGGCTTCACCGCGAAGACGCTGCCGCTGTTCGTCTTCGTCGCGGGCTCGCCGTTCTTCCTGAAGAACTTCATGCACACGCTCGGCCATTTCGACATCTATGGTTGTGCGCTGGCGATCGTCCTGCTGCTGATGCCGGCGGGATCGCTGCTGTTCGTGGCCACGGCTGCGCTGTTCGCGATCGTTCTCGTGCTGATCCACCACATTCACCTGCTGATGTATGTGCCGACGATCGTCACCATCGTCGTGATCAGGCACTATCTCGCTTGCGGGCTCAACCGCGGCAACGTCGCCTTCGGCATCGTCGCCCTGCTCATCGTCGCGGTGCTGTTCTTTGCGGCGCAATTTTTTGGAACGATGCCGATTCCTGAAGCGGATTTCGTCGCGTATCTGAAAACGCGGATGGCCGACCCGTCGCGAACCGACCTGCTGCAATTCGCTTACATCTGGTACCAGCCGCTGGCGAAGGAGGTCTCCGATACCTGGGGGCGCCTGCCGCACAACATCCTCGGCGTGCCCGTGTTCGCGCTGCTGATCTGGCTGCACACGCCGCTGTGGCGCTATTTTGCCAGGCTGATCGCCGCGCTCGCAAGCGAGACGCACCGCCGCCTGGTGCTCGCGGCGTTGATCGGCGTCAGCCTCGCGTATCTCGTGATGTTCGCGATGGTGTTCGACTATTCGCGCTGGATCTCGAACTGGGCGGTCTGCATGTTCCTGATCCTACATGCGGTGAAGATGCTGCCGGCCGCGCGTGAGGCGCCGCTGATTCCGGCAGAGGATCAGAAGACGAATATCTTCGGCCTGATCCTGACGCTGATCCCACGCGTCGGCATCATCCGGCCGTTCTAAAACCTCGCCCGCCTGATCCGGACATACAGCGCGCCCTCGCCGCCATGGCCGATATGCGCGGTCTCGAAGCCGACGACGAAGGCGCGGAATTCCGGCAGGCTCAGCCATTCCGGCACCAGGCGGCGCAGCACGCCGCTTTCGCCGCCGCTGCGGCCCTTGCCGGTGATGACGAGCACGAAGGTCATGCCGTCGTGATGAGCGCGGTGCAGGAAGCCGGTCAGGGCGCGATGCGCGCGGCTCTGGGTCATGCCGTGCAGATCGAGCCGCGCCTCGATCTCGCTGCGGCCGCGCGACAGTTTTGTACGCTCGCGCTTGCCGAGCGGCGCCAGAGGCGGGACGGCCGGTTTTGCGGCGCGCGGCGCCGGTGCAGCAGCGACCGGCCGTGGCGATGACGCAGGCCGCGTGACGAGGGCTGCGGGCAAAGGCTCTGTGCGCGGAGCGGCATGCGCCTTCGCCGCGCGGTGCTTCCGCAGCGGCTTGACCTGCTTGGCAACGACCTCCCACAGCGCGCGCTCCTCCTCGCTCAGCGCGCGGCGGCGCGGCGAGGGGCGAGGCTCCAGCACGGGCGGACGGGACGATCGCTTCATTGCTGCCGATGGGGACGTTTCTTCGCCGGCCGCTGCGGTTCGGAAGCGGGCTCGATCACGGGACGCGGCGTGGGCAGCGGGACTGGACCCGCGATAGCGACCGTGTCGGTCTTGGCTTCCACAGGACCGGCGGCAGCAGCGGGCTTGGCCGTCACCTTCCCAGGATCGGTCTGTGGAAACAGCTTTGCGATCTTCTCCGAGGGGCGCGGATCGGGCACCGGCAGCCGCACAGCCCGCGCCGAGGGATCGAGGCCCTTCGGCACCAGCATCACGAAATGCATGGGATGGCGCAGCCGGCCGGAGACGCGGCCGGCCTCTTGGCCCGCGCCGAAAAACAGATCGGCGCGCGCGGGTCCGATGATGGCCGAGCCGGTGTCCTGCGCGATCATCAGCCGATGGAACGGTGTCTTGGAGCGCTCCGAATCGATCGGCAGCTCGCCCTCGATGAAGAACGGCGTGCCGTAGACATGCAGCGCCTTGTCGACCGCGATCGAGCGTCCCGCCGTCAGCGGAATGCCTTGTGCGCCCACAGCCTCGTCCTTGTCGGAGAGATTGACCTCGCGGAAGAAGATGTAGGCGCGGTTCGCGCGCCGCAGCTCCTTGGCGCCATCAGGGTTTTGCGTCATCCACTCCCTGATCTTCTGCATCGACATCTCTTCCTTCGGAATGATGCCGCGCTCGATCAGGATGCGCCCGACGGCGGTGTAGGGATAACCGTTATAAGCGTCGTAATTGAGCCGAACCGAGCTGCCGTCGTCGAACTTGATCCGCGCCGAACCCTGGATCTGCGCGAACAGCAGATCGGTCGGATCCTTCAGCCAGGCGATCTCGAGCCCGCGGCCGGCGATCTTGCCGTCCTCGATCTCGCCGCGGTCGTAATAGGGCACCAGCTTGCGGCGGCCGATCTTGCGATAGACCGGGCCCTTGTTGGGCAGGCTCACCGAATCCTGCTTGTAGCCGCGCACGAACAGATTCGAGGGACGACGATAGACCGGAACGTTGTAGACGTCGGTCTGCGTGCGCGATCCCTCCAGCACCGGCTCGTAGTAGCCGGTGACGAAACCGTCGGGCTCGCCGAGGCGCGAGATCCGCAGCGGTGCGAAGTTCTCCTCGAAGAAGGTCTTTGCCTTGGCGTCGTCGGTGAGCTCAAGCGATTTCGCCGCGCGGCAAGGTTCGTTCAGCGAGCCTGCCAGCGCCTTCGGTTCAGCCGCGCCGGTTTGTGCATTGATCGTCTTGCAGCTGGCGCGGAACGTCTTGTACGCCGCGAGATGATTGTCATCGCTCCAGCCCTTCACGTCCGCCCAAGCCAGCGGCAGATATTGCGCGCCCGGAATTTCGAACGGCAGCGGGAGCTGCGGATAGGGCAAGGCCCGCGGCGGAGCGGCAGGCAACGCTGGAGCATGATGGTGATGGCTGCGATAGTGGCGCCGCGCCGCCTCGGCGCCGAGCGAAAACGACGACAGCACGACGACACCTGCGCAAAGCGCCGTCGCGCCGGTCTTCAGATAGACCTTAATTCGCGCTTCCGGTGCCAACCAGCTTCCAGTTCGGATCGCGAGAGGTGACGTCGCGGGCGAAAGTCCAGATGTCGGTGATGTCGGCGACCGTGTCGGCGCTGCCGTCGACGATGTTGCCGGCCTTGTCCCGGGTGGCCGAGATCATCTGCGAGACGAAGCGGATCGTGAGCTGGGCGGTACGGTCGCGCAGCTCGGCGCCGACGAGCTCCGCCTTGTCGATCGAGACGAAGCGGGTCTCGGTCTTCTGCTCGTTCTTCTCGCGTTCCTTGATCGCGGCCTCGAAGCTGTCATAGACGTCCGACGACAACAGGTCGCGCAGCGCGCGGCGGTCGCCATTGGCAAAGGCCAGCACGATCATCTCGTAGGCGCCGCGGGCGCCCGAGATGAAATGGCGTGGGTCGAAGGTGGAATCCTTTTCGACGATGGCATCGAGGCCCTGCGCCAGCGCGGTGCCCGGCTCGGTCAGGCCCTTCCAGCGATCGGAGGGCGGGGTCGGCTCGGCCGTCGGCGCCAGCGGGGCCTGGTCGATCACCTTGCCCGGCATGGTCACGACGTTGTTGTCCTGGGTACCCCCGAGCGCATTGCGCGCGGCAGTCCGATCGAACGGCGGCCGCTCGTTGCCGGTCCGCTGCCCGAGCACGCTGCGCAGCCGCAGAAAGATGAAGACCGCTAGCGCCAGGAAGATGATGGTGTAGATGTCCACGTCGGATTCGCTTTCTGGTCTTTGCTTTGGGGTCGTCGCCGGGAAAATCAATCCGGCCAGTAGACCGTCCCATACGGGAACGGCAAGTCTACATCACCATTTTAGGTCCGCGTCAGGTCCGTGGGATGTAGGCACGAAATCTTGCCCGGCCAATGGCGCCTTTTGGCACAGCACCGAGTGTAGCGCGTTTTATGCTTAAGGGGAAACCCGATCCTGCCCGGAAATCGCGCATCTTCAATCATTTAAGGCGCAGATTTGCGGAAAAGGCAGGATGAACGCGGCAGTTGCGGCGCGGCCGGAATCCCGCCTCCGGGACCGTTCGTCCTTGTGGAACGAGGCGGCCCTATGTTAGCCAACCGCCGCGAAATTCAGCCCAAATCGGGTAAGGAGAGACTCTCATGACCAACGGTAACGGCACCCCTCCCGAGGCGGCCCAGGCTCCCCAGCTCAACGTGCTGGCGCAATATACCAAGGACCTTTCGTTCGAAAATCCGAACGCGCCCAGCTCGCTCCAGCAGCAGAGCCAGCCCCCCCAGATCAACATCCAGATCAATGTCAGCGCCAACAATCTCAGCGAACAGGAGTTCGAGGTGACGTTGTCGGTCGAAGGCAAGGCCGAGACCGCGGGCAAGATCATGTTCTCGTTCGAGCTCGCCTATGCCGGCGTGTTCCGCATCGCCAACGTGCCGAAGGAGAATCTGCATCCGCTGGTCATGATCGAGTGCCCGCGCCTGCTGTTCCCGTTCGCCCGCGAGATCATCGCGACCGCGGTGCGCGACGGCGGGTTCCCGCCCCTGATGCTGGATCCGGTCGACTTCGTCGGTCTATACCGCCAGAACATGGAGCGGCAAATGGCCGCTCAGCCGAGCGGCCAGGCCTAACCAGCCGGAGGAGCTGGAGCGGGCAAAAACTCGTTCCAGATCGCCTTGTCGCCGAGCGTTGCAATGAAGGCCTTGTGGGCCTCGCGCTCGGCATCGGAAACCCGCGGCGCGAGCGGCACCAGCCGCTGCCGCCGCGGCGCATCACCCGCCGCATTGACGCGAATCTCCTGAGCGTCCGACGCCAGGAGCAACTGCGACTGCCGCGCCCCAACCAGATCGACATAGACCTCGGCCAGCAGCTCGGCGTCCAGCAGCGCGCCGTGTTTGGTGCGGTGTGAATTGTCGATCGCATAGCGCGAGCAGAGATCGTCGAGCCGGTTGGACACGCCGGGATGCTTGCGCCGCGCCAGCAGCAGCGTATCGACCAGCCGCTCGCGCGGGATCGCCGCGCGCTTGATCTTGTCGAGCTCGGCATTGATGAAGCCGATGTCGAACGAGGCATTGTGGATCACCAGCGGCGCATCGCCGATGAACTCCAGAAACGCATCGACGACCTCGTGGAACAGCGGCTTGGTCGACAGAAATTCGGCCGACAGCCCATGCACCGCAAAGGCTTCCGCCGGCATGTCCCGTTCAGGATTGATATAGACGTGGTACGTCTGCCCGGTCGGCATGCGATTGAGGATCTCGACGCAGCCGATTTCGACCAGACGATCGCCGCGAAGCGGATCGAGGCCGGTGGTTTCGGTATCGAGAACGATTTCGCGCATGTCTTGAGATCAGTGGCGTGAGAGCAGCGTCTTGAGAGTCGTGTGCGGCGGCGAATCAGGCCCGCCGCTGCGGCATCTTAACGACCTCGGCCAGGATGTGGGCGATTTGCGCGCGCACCGGGTCAAGTCCATGTGACGTATCCACCACGAAATCGGCCCGCTTGCGCTTCTCCGCGTCCGGCGTCTGCTTGGCGATGATCGCGTCGAGCTTGGCCTCGTCCATCGTGCCGCGGGCCAGCACTCGCTCGCGCTGGAGTTCCGGCGAGGTCGAGACCACGACCACGGCGTCGACCCGCTTCTCGCCGCCGGTCTCGAACAGCAGCGGGATGTCCAGCACCACGACCGGCGCCTTGGCGGCTTCCGCCGCGGCGAAGAACTTTTGCCGGGACGCACCGAGCATCGGATGGACGATCTGCTCGAGCTGCTTGATTGCGGCCGGATCGTGCACGACGCGCGCCGACAGTTTTGGCCGGTCCACCTTGCCGTTCGCGGTGGTGCCGGGAAAAGCTGCCTCGATGGCGGGCGCCGCTTCCCCCTCATAGAGCTGATGCACGGCTGCATCGGCATCGTAGACGGGCACGCCGGCCTCCGCGAACAGTTTCGCGGTGGTGGATTTTCCCATCCCGATCGAGCCGGTCAGTCCCAGGATCCGCATCAGCGCTCAGCCCTGTCTGTCATTCACACCGCAACTAGCCGCTCGCCTCGCAGGAACGCAAGCAGCGGCAGCAGCGGCAGACCGAGAATGGTGAAATGATCGCCTTCGATCCGCTCGAACAGATGGATGCCCAGGCTTTCAAGCTGATAGGCCCCGACGCTGGTGGTGACGGCGTCACCGGCAGCGTCCAGATAGGCTGAAAGCTCGTCCTCGGTCATCTCGCGCATGGTCATGCGGGCGACCGCGACGTCTTCGAAAACAATCTGGCCGTCATGTGCCACGGCCACGGCGGAATTCAGCTCATGGCTGTTGCCGGCGAGATCGCGCAATTGCGCCAATGCCTGCGGACGGCCTGCAGGCTTGTTGAAAAGACGGTTGCCAAGAGCCAGTGTCTGATCGGCTCCGATCACGTAGCTTCCGGGATGATTGGCCGAGATCGCCTTGGCCTTTTCGCGCGCCAGCAGCAGAGCGATCTCGCGCGGATTTGAAAGCGCTGAAGCGGCTTGAATACCGCGCTCGTCGATATCGGCGGTAACAGCCTTGAACTCCAGCCCGGCATTGGCCAGCAGCATTTTTCGCGCGCTGCTCTGCGAGGCCAGGATCAACGGAGATTTGCCGAGCCACAGACCCATGGCGAAAGCTATCCGGAAGGCCGGTTGCGCTGGCGATCGCTGTAGAGCTTCATGATCGCCGCCGCGGTTTCCTCAATCGAGCGTCGCGTGACGTCCAGCAGCGGCCAATCGTGCTTGGCGCTGAGCTTGCGCGCAAACGCAACTTCCTCGGTGACCGACTGCCTGTCGGTATAGGTGTCGTTGCCGGAATCGGTCCCCATCGAGAGCAGGCGATTCTGACGGATCTGGATCAGGCGTTCCGGCGTCGCGTGCAGGCTGACGACCAGCGGCCGCGTCAGCGTCTCCAGTTGCGAAGGCACCGGAATGCCGGGAACCAGTGGCACGTTGGCGGTGCGGATGCCGCGATTGGCCAGATAAATCGACGTCGGCGTCTTGGAAGTGCGGGACACACCGACCAGCACGACGTCGGCATCGTCGAGGCCTTCGACATGCTGACCATCGTCATGGATCATGGTGTAGTTCAGCGCATCGATGCGCTTGAAATATTCCGCGTTGAGGACGTGCTGGGCGCCGACGCGGCCGGTGGTCGCAGCCCCGAGATAGGCTTCGAACAGCTGCATCACCGGACCGATGATCGACAGGCTCGGAACATTGATCTCCTTGCACTTGTCCTCGAGCCTGGAGACCAGATCCTTCTCCAGCAGCGTGAACAGCACGATCCCCGGCGCTTCCTCGATTTCGTCGAGCACGCGGTCGAGCTGCTTCTGGCTGCGCACCAGCGGATAGACGTGCTCGACCGGGGTGACGTTGGCGTATTGCGCGGCGACGGCCCGCGCCACGGTGATCAGCGTCTCGCCGGTGGAGTCGGACACGAGGTGCAGATGGAAATAATTGTTCGAGGTCGGCACGAAAACTCTTTGGATGAAGGCGGGGTGGTTTGTGGATTTCTGTGGAGCTTAACCCCTCGGAAAGGGTTGCGCGACACCAGGGGCGGGACAAGTGCCAATTTTCTTCACACCGCTGCCCGTCAGGACAAGTCCGGCGCCCTCGCTGCAGGGAAACGGGATTGCGCGGACAACCCCCTTGATAAGCTGCCGACAGAAAGGCGCAAGCCTTTGAAGCTGGCCGACTTATCGCAAGTCGCCAGAGCGATCAGGGATATGTTGATGGATGTGAACAAGCGCGCGTGAACACGCGGACGGAATTGTGTGAGTCCAATCCACGGTCACATAGACTCAAACCTTAAGAATCTAAGATTCTAGATTTGAGGAAGGCGCTACGGACGGATATGTGTGCAGGCAAGACCTTAACGAGTTCTTACTATCCCCAGCGTTCCCTCGGCTGGGTCGGAAATCCGGAAGCAGAAAATGTTTGAAGACGTCTATCTCTGGATCAAGGCGCTGCACGTGATTGCCGTCATCGCCTGGATGGCGGGCATGCTCTATCTGCCGCGGCTGTTCGTCTATCACAGCGAGGCCGAAATCGGCTCGAAGCAGTCCGAGACGTTCAAGATCATGGAACGCCGGCTGCTCAAGGCCATCATCAACCCCGCCATGACCGTCACCTGGCTCGCCGGCCTTTATCTTGCCTGGTCCGGCCATTGGTTCTCATTCGGCTGGTTGCACGTAAAACTGGCACTGGTCCTGGCGATGTCGGCGGTCCACGGCTTTTTTTCCCGCTGGCTGAAGGATTTCGCTGCCGACCGGCGCCCCCGGACCCAGAAATTCTATAGAATTATCAATGAGGTGCCGACCGTTTTGATGATTTTCATCGTCATCATGGTGATCGTGAAGCCGTTCTAGGCAAGACGCGCGACGATTAGCTCAGCGCTTCGGCTTGCGGAGCGGGGAGCGATTTTCTATATTATCGATATCCCACCCAACGCAGGCGGATGTGGTTGTGTCTGAGCTTTCCAGAGGCCGGACACCGCATCAGGTTTGAAGCCTCATCGGCACTTAACCTTGCCAGACCTGCGGACCTTATCTTCTCACGTCCGCATTTCAGAGCCTCCTCGCACCCCTCCCAAGGTTACCCCACAGGACCACCCCAATGCGGGAAATTAAACTCGAAGACCTCAAGTCTAAAACGCCGGCCGAGCTCGTCTCGTTCGCGGAGGAGAATGGGGTCGAGAATGCCAGCACCATGCGCAAGCAGGAGCTGCTGTTCGCCATCCTCAAGCAGCTCGCGCTTGCCGAGACCGATATTGTCGGCCAGGGCGTCGTCGAGGTTCTCTCCGACGGCTTCGGCTTCCTCCGCTCGCCTGATGCGAATTATCTGCCGGGCCCGGACGACATCTACGTTTCGCCGTCGCAGATCCGCCGTTTCGGCCTGCGCACCGGCGATACCATCGAAGGCCACATCCGCAGCCCGAAAGAGGGCGAGCGCTATTTCGCGCTGCTGAAGGTCAATACGCTCAATTTCGAGGACCCGGAAAAGGCCAAGCACAAGGTCAATTTCGACAACCTCACGCCGCTGTTTCCGAATCAGCGTTTCCGCATGGAGATCGACGATCCGACGCGGAAAGACTTGTCTGCACGCGTGATCGACATCGTCGCGCCGATCGGCAAGGGCCAGCGCGCCTTGATCGTCGCGCCGCCGCGCACGGGTAAAACCGTGCTGATGCAGAACATCGCGCACTCGATCACGCACAATCATCCCGAATGCTATCTGATCGTGCTGTTGATCGACGAGCGTCCGGAAGAAGTCACGGACATGCAGCGCTCGGTGAAGGGCGAGGTCGTGTCATCGACCTTCGACGAACCGGCGGTGCGTCACGTCCAGGTCGCCGAGATGGTGATCGAAAAAGCAAAACGTCTGGTCGAGCATGGCCGCGACGTCGTGATCCTGCTCGATTCGATCACGCGGCTCGGTCGCGCCTACAACACCGTGGTGCCGTCATCCGGCAAGGTGCTGACCGGCGGTGTCGACGCCAACGCGCTGCAGCGCCCGAAGCGCTTCTTCGGTGCCGCCCGCAACATCGAGGAGGGCGGCTCGCTGACGATCATCGCGACCGCGCTGGTCGATACCGGCAGCCGCATGGACGAAGTCATCTTCGAAGAGTTCAAGGGCACCGGTAACTCGGAGCTGATCCTGGACCGCAAGGTCTCGGACAAGCGCACCTTCCCGGCGATCGACATCTCGCGCTCCGGCACCCGCAAGGAAGAGCTCATCACCGATCCGCAGGTGCTCAAGAAGATGTACGTGCTCCGCCGCATCCTCAACCCGATGGGCACGATGGACGCGATCGACTTCCTGCTCGACAAGCTGCGCTCGACCAAGAGCAATTCGGAGTTCTTCGACTCCATGAACACCTGATTGCAGTGCAGTATGAATTTTAGGGCGCCTTCGGGCGCCCTTTTCGTTGTGCAGCTTTGCTGCAGCGAAAGTGCAGCATGGAGCTATATCGAAGCGCAGATCCGGGCTGCTCGGAAGATGTTGATATGTCTACATAATAGTTGACACTCGTTGGGCGAACCTTCCAATCGGCGAGATTTTTGCAGCAAATTTCCGGATCTTTGCTGCAATGCAATATGATCTTTGCTGCGGCAAAAGCGCAGCAAAATCGACCCGCCGCGGTCTAAGGAATGGCCCCGTTTGCCTTTTCGTCGCGAGCCGGACAAATAGGCCATGCATCCGCGAGACCAGACCATCTTTGCGCTGTCGTCCGGCCGGGCGCCGAGTGCGATCGCCGTGGTGCGCATTTCGGGTCCACAGGCCGGCTTGGCGTTGACGACCCTGGCGGGGAAGCTGCCGGCGTCGAGGCAGGCCAGCCGCCGGCTGCTTCGTGACGGCGCGGGCCAGCCGATCGACGATGCGGTCGTGCTGTGGTTTCCGGGGCCGGCCAGCGCGACGGGCGAGGACGTCGCCGAATTCCACGTGCATGGCGGCCGCGCGGTCCTGGCCGCGCTGCTTGCTGCTATTTCTGTAATTCCGAATACGCGTGCGGCCGAGCCCGGCGAGTTCACGCGGCGCGCCTTCGAGAATGGCAAGCTCGACCTCACCGAAGCCGAGGGCCTCGACGATCTCATCCACGCGGACACCGACCGCCAGCGCCGTCAGGCGCTGCGCCAGCTGCAGGGCCTGCTCGGGGACCGTGCGCGCGACTGGCGCGAGCGCATCATCGAGGCGTCGGCGCTGATCGAGGCCGGCATCGATTTTTCCGATGAGGGCGATGTGCCGGCGGAGCTGAGGGCGCCGGCGGTGCAAGCGATCAAAGCGCTGTACGATGAAATTGCAGAAGTCCTTGCAGCACAGGGACATTCTGAACGTCTGCGCGAGGGCCTCGTGGTTGCGATCGCAGGGGAGCCGAATGTCGGCAAGTCGACGCTGATGAATCAGCTCGCGCGCCGCGAGGTCGCGATCGTCTCGCCGTATGCCGGCACGACGCGCGACGTGATCGAGGTCCAGCTCGATCTCGATGGTTATCCCGTCACGGTGATCGACACTGCCGGCATTCGCGAGACCGATGATCCGGTCGAGCAGGAGGGCGTGCGCCGGGCGAGAGCGCGGGCCGAAGACGCCGACCTCGTGCTGTGGCTGGTGGAGGGGGAGCAGGCCGTCGATCCCAGTGCGATGCGGTCGCCGCGGACGTCTGATGAGGGCGATCCGTCCGGTGGACCGGTCTGGATCGTCCGCAACAAGGTCGACCTGAGCGAGGGCGTCGTACCGCGGGCCGAGTTCGGGATCTCGGCGAGTCGGGGGGATGGTGTCCCGGACCTTGTGGACGCGCTGGTTAAATTCGCCTCTGAGTTTTTCGGAGCCACCGAGGGCGCGCTGGTGACCCGGGCTCGCCAGCGGGATCTGTTGGTCCGGACGTCAGAAAGCTTGCGCCGGAGCCTGGACCTTGTAGAAGACGGCGAGGAGCTTGCGGCCGAAGAGCTGCGCGCTGCCGCTTATGCCTTGGGCCGATTGCTGGGCCGGGTGGATGTCGAAGACGTCCTCGGAGCCATCTTCCAAAAGTTCTGTATCGGAAAGTAAGTCTAGTTCTTCATTGTAGAACTAGCCCTTGTTCCATTCTTTGTGTTTCACGTGAAACATTCCAGGGCTCGTTGTCGCTCGATATCTGGATCCGCTTTGAAGTTCGGATGGGCACAGCGCGAGCACGGCGAATGGAAGTTCCCTCTCTCTGTGCACAAAGGACCGCTTCAGCGGCGCTACGCTCACCCCAGTCATTGCGAGGAACCTCGCGACGAAGAGACCCAGACTGCCTTCTGAGGAGGGATTCTGGATTGCGCTTTGTTCGCAATGAAGAGTGTGGCGGCTAGCGGATCCAATATCCACCGGTCGGCACTTTGTCCGGGGAATGCCGATTTCGTTTCACGTGAAACACGAGCCAATCCAACTGTCATTCTACTGTGCATGGGGTTGTTTTCGCGAAATCGCTTGGGCCCCCTGATCCGTGTTTCACGTGAAACATCAGCCCACGAGTTTCTTCTTCCGGCTTTCCCGACACTGAGCTAGAAGTCCGCCATGCGAACAGTGCGAGAAAGCTTCGACGTCATCGTGATTGGCGGCGGCCACGCCGGCTGTGAAGCCGCGGCTGCGGCCGCCCGGATGGGCGCGACGACCGCTCTGGTGACGCATCGTTTCTCCACGATCGGTGCGATGTCCTGCAATCCCGCGATCGGCGGCCTCGGCAAGGGTCATCTGGTTCGGGAGGTCGATGCGCTGGACGGTCTGATGGGTCGCGTGGGCGATGCCGGCGGCATCCAGTTTCGCGTGCTCAATCGCCGCAAAGGTCCCGCCGTCCGCGGTCCTCGGGCCCAGGCAGACCGGAAGCTCTATGCCGCCGCGATGCAGGCCGCGATCCGGCAGACCGAGGGTCTCTCGGTCATCGAGGGCGAGGCTGACGAGCTGACCGTGGCCGATGGCCGCGTCACCGGTCTGCGCCTGGCCGATGGCCGTGAGCTCCGGGCAGGGGCTGTGGTTGTCACCACGGGCACCTTCCTCCGCGGTCTCATTCATCTCGGCGAGAAGAACTGGCCGGCCGGCCGCGTCGATGAGGCGCCCGCGATGGGTCTTTCCGGCTCGTTTGAGCGCGCCGGCTTCACCCTGGGACGGCTC
Source organism: Bradyrhizobium sp. ERR14 (assembly GCF_014198235.1). Lineage (NCBI taxonomy): Bacteria > Pseudomonadati > Pseudomonadota > Alphaproteobacteria > Hyphomicrobiales > Nitrobacteraceae > Bradyrhizobium > Bradyrhizobium sp. ERR14. Next base: position 482,465 of record NZ_JACIHD010000003.1, read on the forward strand.
AAGACTGGCACTCCGCCGCGTCTGGACGGCACCACGATCGACTGGTCGGCGGTCGAAATGCAGCCCGGAGACGAGCCGCCGGAGCCGTTCTCGGTGATGACCGAGCGGATCACGACCTCGCAGATCCAGTGCGGGATCACCCGGACCACGCCCGCGACCCATGAGGTGATCCGGGCCAATGTCCATCGCTCGCCGATGTACTCCGGCCAGATCAAGAGCTCTGGTCCCCGCTATTGCCCCTCGATCGAGGACAAGATCGTCCGCTTTGGCGATCGCGACGGTCATCAGATCTTCCTGGAGCCGGAAGGGCTCGACGACAGCACGGTCTACCCCAACGGCATCTCGACCTCGCTCCCTGAGGAGGTCCAGCTCGCGATCCTCGCCAGCATCCCTGGCCTGGAGCGGGTCAAGATGGTCCGCCCGGGCTATGCCATCGAATACGACCATATCGATCCCCGCGAGCTCGATCCGACCCTGCAGACCAAGCGTCTGCGCGGCCTGTTCCTGGCCGGACAGATCAACGGCACCACCGGATACGAAGAGGCCGCCGGGCAGGGCATCGTGGCCGGCCTGAACGCGGCACTGGCTGCGAGCGGGGCCGCACTGACCGTGTTCGACCGCGCAGACGGCTATCTCGGCGTGATGATCGACGACCTCGTGACCCGCGGGATCAGCGAGCCCTATCGGATGTTCACCTCGCGCGCCGAATACCGGCTGACGCTGCGGGCTGACAATGCCGATCAGCGCCTGACCGAGAAGGGCATCACTTTGGGGTGCGTCGGAAGTGATCGGACGCTGCATCACCGCGCCAAGATGGACGCCCTCAACGCCGCTCGGACGCTGTCGAAGTCGCTGACCATCACCCCGAACGAGGCGATCAAGCACGGGCTGTCCCTGAATCGGGACGGCCAGCGCCGCTCGGCGTTCGAGCTGATGGCCTATCCCGAGATTGGCTGGAGCCAGGTCCGCGCAATCTGGCCGGAGCTGTCGGCCATCGATCCCGTCATCGCCACCCATCTCGAGATCGACGCCAAGTACGATGTCTATCTGGAGCGCCAGAGCGCCGACGTCGAGGCCTTCCGGCGCGACGAGGGGCTGGTGCTGGCGGAGGTCGATTACCAGCAGGTGCCCGGGCTCTCCAACGAGGTGCGTGCCAAGCTGGAGAAGGCACGGCCGTTCACCGTGGGGCAGGCCGGCCGCATCGATGGCATGACGCCGGCCGCACTCGGTATTCTCGCGGCCTATCTCCGCCGCGAGGCCCGGAAGACTTCCCAGGCAATCGCATAGGCGTTTCACGTGAAACAGCGCGGACCGGGCGGGGACAGACCGCTATCGCGACGACCCGGAGCGGGTGAGGGCGCTGGGCGGCGTAGCGAACCGCCGGCAAGACCGAAGATCGACAAGGCCAGCGCCAATGATCAGTCGCTCGATGCCATCATCGCCGCGGACAAGATCGCGGCGCTCAAGCTCGCGCCCGTTTCACGTGAAACCGAGATACGGCTCGACCGCTACATTGCGCTGCTGCGGGAGTGGCAGGCCAAGACCAATCTCGTCGCGCCCTCGACCCTGCCAAACCTCTGGACCCGGCACATCGCCGATTCGCTCCAGCTCGTCGATCTCGCGCCCGCCGCAAAGCGCTGGGCCGATCTCGGCAGTGGCGGCGGTTTTCCCGGCGTCGTCCTGGCCTGCGCCATGGCGGCGTCGCCGGACGCGAAAGTTCACCTCGTCGAGCGAATCGCCAAGAAGGCGGCGTTTCTGCGCGAAGCAATTCGCGTCACCACATCTCCAGGAGTCGTACATCTCGCTGAGATCGGGGATAATGTGGATAGAATCACCGGCCCCGTCGATTGCGTCACCGCGCGTGCGCTGGCTCCGCTACATCAACTCATCGGCTTTGCGGAGCCGCTGATGCGCCAGGGCGCAAAGGCGTTATTTCCTAAGGGTCAAGATGTAGAGGCTGAATTGACCGAAGCCGCTAAATATTGGAATATCGAGCCTCGGCTCCACCCAAGCCGCACGGGTGACGGCTGGATCGTGGAGCTCGATGCCGCCGAACGGCGCAGCTGAGGCGCTCAGGGGTTGAGTGGGGAAAATTTCGATGACCGTGATTGACGAGCCGCAGCAAGAGCAGACCGAAGAGCCGACCCAGGAACCGACCAGCGAGGTGCCGCATGGCCATCCGCGCATCCTGGCGCTGGCGAATCAGAAGGGCGGTGTGGGAAAAACAACCACAGCGATCAACCTCGGCACGGCGCTCGCTGCGATCGGCGAGCGCGTCCTGATCGTCGATCTCGATCCGCAGGGCAACGCCTCGACCGGCCTCGGCATCGATCGCCGCAACCGCTCATGCTCGACCTATGACGTGCTGATTGGTGAAGCCCCGCTGCGCGAGGCCGTGGTCTCGACCGCGGTGCCGCGGCTGCACATCGCGCCCTCGACCATGGATCTCTCCGGCCTCGAGCTCGAGCTCGGCACCACCCCCGGCCGCGCCTTCAAGCTGCGCGACGCGATCGGCGCGCTCAACAACAACGTCTCGCCGGATGCCGACTACACCTATGTGCTGATCGACTGCCCGCCCTCGCTCAACCTGCTCACGGTGAACGCGATGGCGGCCTCCGACGCGATCCTGGTGCCGCTGCAGTGCGAGTTCTTCGCGCTCGAAGGTCTGTCGCAATTGCTGCAGACGGTGGAGCAGGTGCGCTCGACGCTCAATCCGAACCTGTCGATCCACGGCATCGTGCTGACCATGTTCGACTCGCGCAACAACCTCTCCAACCAGGTCGTCGCCGACGTCCGCCAGTTCATGGGCGAGAAGGTCTACAAGACCATGATCCCGCGCAACGTGCGCATCTCGGAGGCGCCGTCCTACGGCAAGCCGGTGCTGGTCTACGATCTCAAATGCGTCGGCAGCGAAGCGTATTTGCGGCTCGCCACCGAAGTGATCCAGCGCGAGCGCGAGCTGCGCGTCACGCATTGACGGAGAGATCCGTAGGGCGGGTTAGCGCAGCGTAACCCGCCGTCTATCTCGCCTCGAACAAGCCGGCGGCGGATTACGCTACGCTAATCCGCCCTACGTCCTACAAGTTTCGAAATTCAGTTCTGGAGTGCTGCACCGTGAATCCAAGGGAGCTGGCGATGGCCGACGAAGCGCGTTCGCGACTGGGCCGGGGTCTTGCAAGTCTGATCGGTGATGTCGGCGGCGAGGCCCAGCATGTCGATCGGCCGCGCGCGCAGCGCAAGGTGCCGATCGAGTTCATCAAGGCCAATCCGCGCAATCCGCGCCGCACCTTTTCGGACACCGAGCTGAAGGAGCTCAGCGAGTCGATCAGGCAGCACGGCGTGATCCAGCCGATCGTGGTGCGTCCGGTGAAGGGCGCACAGGATCGCTTCGAGATCATCGCCGGCGAGCGGCGGTGGCGCGCCTCGCAGATGGCCGGCCTGCACGAGGTGCCGATCGTTCCGGTCGACATCAGCGACAGCGACGCGCTGGAGTTCGCGATCGTCGAGAACGTGCAGCGCGAGGACCTCAACCCGATGGAAGAGGCGCAGGGCTACCACGCGCTCGCCAACGAGTTCAAACGCAGCCAGGACGACATCGCAAAAGTCGTCGGCAAGAGCCGCAGCCACGTCGCCAACATGATGCGGCTGACGAAGCTGCCGGCCGAGGTGCAGGCCTTCATCGCAACCGGCGAGCTGACGGCCGGTCACGCCCGCGCCCTGATCGGCGTGCCGGATCCGCTCGCCGCCGCCAAGCGCATCGTCGAGGAAGGACTCAACGTCCGCCAGGCCGAGGCGCTCGCGCATGAAGAGGGCGTGCCGGAGCGCAAGCCGCAGAAGGCGCGCGCCAGCGGGGGCAAGGAGAAAGACCCTGATACGATCGACCTCGAAAAGCGCGTCAGCGATGCGCTCGGTCTCAAGGTCACCGTCAATCACCGCGACCCCGGCGGTTCGGTCCAGATCAGCTACAGCAACCTCGATCAGCTCGATGAGGTGATGAAGCGGCTGGCCAAGGGCGCGCTGTAGGCCAAGCCCTCGCTGTCGTCCCCGCGAACGCGGGGACCCATACCGCGTGATTTAGCGATCGGGCCGGGGGCGCAGTACCGGACTGCAAGTCTTCGCCAAACCACTTCCTGTGATTATGGATCCCCGCGTTCGCGGGGATGACAGCGTGGCTCAGCCCCGCCGCTTTGCATTCGCAGCAATGGCCATCAATGTCCGCTGGGCGATGGCGGCGGCTAGCGTGGACTGCTTGCGGGTGTCGAGCGCCGCGGTTGCGAGCTGCTCGATAATGGCGGCGAGCCGCGCCACGCTGAAATTTCGCAGCGCCGTTTCGACCGCGGGCTTACGTGAGAAATGCAGGCGCGGATAGCCGCCGTCGAGCACAGCGGAGGCAGGCTGACCCTCGGCGATCGCGAGCGCGGATTTGTGCAGCCACGCAGCCTGGCGCTGCGCGGCGGAAATGATCACGCCGGGATAGGTGCCGGCGATCATGGCTTTTGCGAATTCGGTCTCGACGATGTCGGGCCGTCCGGCAAAGGCGCCGTCGACGATCGGGTCGAGCTTCAGCTCGGAGGCGTCGGCGACCACGGCCATCACGTCATCCAGCGTGACCTCGCCCTTGCCGTGGGCGTAGAGCGTCAGCTTGCGCAGCTCGTTGCGCGAGGCCTGGCGGTCGCCGCCGAGGAACGACATCAGCGCCGCACGGGCATCCTGCGCGATGCGCAAATTGGCGATGCGTAATTCGTCATCCATCAGCTTGGCGAGGTCGCGCTCCGTGTCGGGATAGCAGCCGATCGCCACCGCGGCCTTGGCCTTCTCGCAGGCTTTTCGCAGCGGCGAGTCCGGGCGCAGCTCGCCGGCCTCGATCACGATGCGGCAATCCTTCACGCTCATCTCGGCCAGCGTATCGATGCCGCTGGCAAAGCTGCGCGAGCCGGCGCGGATGCGGATGGCGCGGCGGCCGCCGAACAGCGGCACCGTCATGGCCTCGTCGACGAGGCGCGAGGGCTCGGCGGAGAGCTCGTCGCCGTCGAGCTTGACCAGCGAGAACGGATCGTTGGGATCATCGACTGCCGATGCGATCAGCGCATCGGCGCGCTCGCGCACCAGGCCGGCATCGGGACCGTAGAGCAGGATGATCGGACGGCCCGCATCGGGGCGGGCGAGGAAGGCGTCGATCTCTTTTCCACGCAGCGCGACCATCGGGCCCAACTGTCATTCCGGGGCGCGCGAAGCGCGAACCCGGAATCTCGATCTATAATCTCTGGATTCCGGGTTCGCCCTGCGGGCGCCCCGGAATGACGGGAATGCACTACGTGCCAGCGGTGAAGAACGAGGCGAGCCGGGTCGTGATGTTCTCGGCGATCTCGTTGGCGGCACGATCCTCCGCGTCGCGGACGGCGCGGGTGCGGGAGAAGCGCTGATAGGACCCGGGCATGTCATAGGACACGCGCGAGAACGTGGTGCCGGTCATCACCGACTTGCCGGTCGCGACCTCGATCAGATTGTACTGGGCGTCGATGCCGAGGTTTTCGCTGGTCGGCAATCCCGTCGTGGCGCTGACGATCAGCGAAGAACGGCTGGAGGTGAAGCGGATGTCCAGCCGATGGGTCGGCGGCATTCCGGTCGCGGTGCCGTAGAGCTTGAAGGCGAGAGCATTGCGGACTTCGACACCGACACGGGCCTCGCGGGAGGCATTGGGCTTGGCGATCGGCGGGAGCTCGACCCCCATCAGCTTCTCGCGCAAGCCGGGGGTGCCGTCGCCACGCTCGGCATACATCGGCTGGAAGCAACCAGCCGTCAGCGCCGCCAATGCGGCGACCGCCAGCAAGCGGGCTGCGATGCGGATCCTAGCCGACAACATTTACGATCCTCTTGGGGACGATGATCACCTTGCGGACGGGCTTGCCGTCCAGGGCCAGTTTTACCGCATCGAGAGCCAAAACGGCAGCCTCGATTTCCGGATTCTGGGCCGCTGTTGCAACTGTGACGTCACCCCGCTTCTTGCCGTTGACCTGGACCACGAGGGTCACGCTGTCTTCAACCAGCAAATCGCGTTCGATTTGCGGCCAATTGGCCTCGGAAACCAGCCCGCTCTGGCCCAGAGCTTGCCAGCACTCTTCGGCAAGGTGCGGCATCATCGGGGAGAACAGCTGGACCAGGATCTGGCCGGCTTCGCGGATCGCCCAAGCCAAATCGGGGGTTGGCTGGCCGGGGCGCTGCAGGATCTCCGAGAAGGTATTGGCGAATTCGCGGATATGGGCCAGGCAGACGTTGAAGTGCAGCCGCTCGATTCCGGTGGTGACCTTGTCGAGCGCGCCATGGGCGGCCTTGCGCAAGGCAGTCGCGTCCGGGCCGAAGCTGGCCGGCCGGGCCGCCGGCGCGGCTTTGCCGAGCTCGATGGAATCGTTCACCAGCCGCCACAGCCGCTGGACGAAGCGCGAGGCACCCTGGACGCGCTCGTCGCTCCAGATCACGTCGCGGTCGGGCGGGGAGTCCGACAGCATGAACCAGCGGGCGACATCGGCGCCGTAGGTCTCGATGATGTCGTCGGGATCGACCGTGTTCTTCTTCGATTTCGACATCTTCTCGATCGGGCCGATCTGGATGTCTTCGCCCGTCGTCAATAGCGTTGCACGGCGCCCATTTCCGCCGACCTCGACCTTGACCTCGGCCGGCTGCACATAGGTGCCGTCGGCTTTCTGGTAGGTCTCGTGCACCACCATGCCTTGCGTGAACATGCCGGCGAACGGCTCGTCCAGCGCGATGTGCCCGGTCGCCTTCATCGCGCGGGTGAAGAAGCGGCTGTAGAGCAGATGCAGGATCGCGTGCTCGACGCCGCCGATATATTGGTCGACCGGCAGCATCCGGTTGGCGACGGCGGGCGTCGTCGGCGCGGTCTCGTTCCAGGGATCGGTGAAGCGCGCAAAGTACCAGGACGAATCCACGAAGGTGTCCATGGTGTCGGTTTCGCGCTGGGCTTTGCCGCCGCATTTGGGGCAGGTGACGTGCTTCCAGGTCGGATGATGGTCGAGCGCATTGCCCGGCTTGTCGAAGGTCGCATCGTCAGGCAGCGTCACCGGCAAATCGGCATCCGGTACCGGCACCACATCACATTTCGGGCAATGGATGACGGGAATCGGGCAGCCCCAATAGCGCTGGCGTGAGATACCCCAGTCACGCAGGCGGAAATTCACCTGGCGCTCGCCGACCGGCGCGTTGCCGCGCAGCTCGCTTTCCAGACGTTTTGCGACCTCGTCCTTGGCCTGCTCGATGGTCATGCCGTCGAGGAAGCGCGAATTGATCATGCGGCCGTCACCGTCATAGGCGGTGTCGGTGATGACGAACGATTTTGGGTCCTGGCCCTCGGGGCACACCACCGGCGTATTGCCGAGATTGTACTTGTTGACGAAGTCGAGGTCGCGCTGATCGTGCGCCGGGCAGCCGAAGATCGCGCCGGTGCCGTATTCCATCAGCACGAAATTCGCGACATAGACCGGCAGCTTCCAATTCGGATCGAACGGGTGCACCGCACGGATGCCGGTGTCAAAGCCCTGCTTCTCCGCGGTGTCGATGATCGACTGCGCGGTGCCGATCTTCTTGATGTCGGCCATGAACTCCGCAAGCTCAGGGTTCTTCGCGGCGGCCGCCTGCGCCAGCGGATGATCTGCCGAGATCGCCATGAACTTTGCGCCGAACAGCGTGTCCGGGCGCGTCGTGAAGATCTTCAGCTCACTCTCGCCGGCGGGCGTCGTCGCCTGATCCAGCGCGAAGCGGACCAGCAGCCCTTCCGAGCGGCCGATCCAGTTGCGCTGCATCAGCCGCACCTTGTCGGGCCAGCGATCGAGCCCGTCGAGCGCGGACAGCAGCTCCTGCGAGTACTTCGTGATCTTGAAGACCCATTGGCTCATCTCACGCTGCTCGACGATCGCACCGGAGCGCCAGCCCCGGCCGTCGATCACTTGCTCGTTGGCGAGCACGGTCATGTCGACCGGATCCCAGTTGAGCTTGCGCTTCTCGCGCTCGGCGAGGCCGGCGCCAAGCATGTCCAGGAACATCTTCTGCTGATGCTTGTAGTAGCTGGGGTCGCAGGTCGCGAATTCGCGTGACCAGTCCAGTGACAGCCCGATCGAGCGGAGCTGCTTCTTCATCGCGGCGATGTTGTCGTAGGTCCAGGCTTTCGGCGCGACCTTGCGCTCGATCGCGGCATTCTCGGCCGGCAGGCCGAAAGCGTCCCAGCCCATCGGATGCAGCACGTTGAACCCCTTGGCGCGCATGAAGCGGGCCAGCACGTCGCCGAGCGTATAATTCCGGACATGGCCGATATGGATGCGCCCGGACGGGTAGGGGAACATCTCGAGCACATAGTATTTCGGCCGCGAATCGTCGTTCTTGGAGACGAAGATCGCCTGTTCGTCCCAGAGGCGTTGCCAGCGCGGTTCGGCGTCGCGGGCGTTATAGCGTTCGGAGGTCATGGAATCGTTGGGGTTTTCGTGGGTTCGGCCGTCTCAAGACGGCGGACTAGGCCATAGAAGTCCTTAGGGGGTCAATGGGTTGCCGCGGTTTGGAACCTTGCCGGCGCCTCCGCATAACTACGAAGGTCGGCGTTGGGGTGTGATTAAGGGGTCAATGCCAATTTGCGGCCCGACGAGACCGCATGAGTGCGATGGATTCCAGCTTCGACGAGCCCGATTACGACTATGCCGCGTCCATTGCCGGACGGGCGATGCGGAGCATGGCCGAACAGCGGATTGCGCCGACCCCGGCCAATTTTGCCGTCTGGTTCCTGTATTTCGGGGACGGCCATGAGGATCTGCGCAACGCGATCGATCTCCTGATCGACCACAATCGTCCGTTCGACGCCCGAACCAATCAGGACCTGTTCAAGACCTATGTCGCGCCCCAGGTGAGTGCCGCCGTGGTCGACACGTCCGAGCGGCTGCAGGCGCTCATGGGGGCCGCGAAGGAGTTTCTGGCGACCGCGATCGCCGACAATCATTCGCAGATGCAGGTCATCAGCGAGGTGGCGGACCAGGGCAAGGCCGGCGTCGATCCGAAGGCGTTGGTTGCCCAGCTCATGAACGAGCTGGCGCGGGCCGCCACACGGGCGACACGGCTGGAGGCAGGCTTTGCGGAAAAGACCCGCGAGCTCGACGTGATCCGCGATTCGCTATCGAGGTCCGAGGAGCGCGCCCGGACCGACACGCTGACCGGCCTCGCAAACCGGCGGGCGCTCGACGAATTCCTGCGCAAGGCGCGGGCGACTGCGGCGTGGGGCGAGCCGCTCAGCGTGCTGATGCTCGACATCGACCACTTCAAGACCTTCAACGACAATTTCGGCCACGGCGTCGGCGACCAGGTGCTGCGCCTGATGGCGAAGGTGCTGCGTGAAAAGGTTCGCGAGCAGGATCTGCCGGCCCGCTATGGCGGCGAGGAGCTGATCGCGGTGCTGCCGGATGCCGATCTCGCCACCTGTGCCGAGATTGCCGAGCGGATCAGGCACGCGCTCGCCGAGTGCACGATCACACGCCGCTCCACCGGCGAGGTCCTGCCCAGCATCAGCGTGTCGATCGGCGTGGCGCAGTACCGGGCCGGCGAAGCGATCACCGATCTCATCGAGCGTTGCGACCGCGCGCTCTATCTCGCCAAGGGCAGCGGCCGCAATCGCGTGGTGACGGAGACCGCGCTCGATCGCGTGGGGACTGCGGGTTAGGCGCTCGCCGCCATCATCATTTCGACGGCGCCGGTCTCGATCGCCTGCACGCCGTGCTCGACGACATTGTTGCGGCCGCGGTGTTTTGCGGCGTAGAGCGCGGCGTCGGCGGCTTCGATCAGGTCGCCGGGACGCAAGGCCTCGTTCGGCTTCGTCGCGGCAACGCCGATCGAGACGGTGACGATCATGTGGGCCGAGGTGATGTGCGGCAGGCACAGCTTCAGCACGGCCGCGCGGGCCAGCTCGCCGATTTCGACGGCGCGGTTCACGTCGGTGTTCGGCAGCAGCAGGCAGAACTCCTCGCCGCCATAGCGTGCCGCGAAGCCCATCGTGTCGGCGGCGATGCCGGACAGCGACTCGCCGAGTCTGGTCAGGCAGGAATCGCCTTCGAGATGGCCATAGGTGTCGTTGAACAGCTTGAAATGGTCGACGTCGATCATCAGCAGCGCGAGGTCGCTGCCATATTGCTGCGCGCGCATCCACTCGAAGTCGAGCCGGCTCTGGAAGCCGCGACGGTTGGCGAGCCCCGACAGCATGTCGATCGAGGCCATCACCGTCAGCCGGTCGTTGCTCGCGATCAGCTCGCGCTCGCGCTGGCTCAGCTGCGCCGCCATCGCGTTGAACGCGCGGGCCAGCGGCACGAACTCGGCCGGCAGGCGATTGCGCGCCGCGCGCGCCGACAGATCGCCCTCGCCGAGACGCTTGGCCATGTCGACGAGCATCTCGATCGGCTTGATGACGAGCTTTTCGGCGGCGATCAGCGCGCCGAGCAGGACGAACACGACGACAAAAGCGAGCTGGAGATAGGCGGTGCGGATGTCGCGGTTGACCGCCGCGGACACCTTGTCTTCGTCGATGCTGGCGATCAGGCGGGCGTTGGTGCCGGAGATGCGGATGTAGCTGACCGCGCGGCGCGAGCCGTCGGCGGCGAGGAAAGACAGTGAGCCTTCGTCCTGGTCGGAACGCAGTGCCCTGTCGGCGATCGCCGACATCAGCGGCATGTTGTCGAGCGGACGGCCGACTGCGCTGTGCTGATCGGCCGGCGCGGCCAGCACGGTGCCTGCGCTGTCGACCAGCACGGCCGTGATGCCGGCGCGGCCGCCCAGATTGCTCATGACCTTCGACATCCAGTCGAGATTGACCGTGGCAAGGACGACGGCATCGGACACGCCGCTGAAGGCCGATACGGGATAAGCCGCCATCACCGTCGGTGCTGCTATCGGCCGCGACAGGATGAAATCACTCAGCACGAAGCGGCCGCTCGTTTGGGCCTGCTGAAAGTAGGGCCGGTCGCTCAGGTCGAGGCCGACATACATATTGTTCGTCGCGCACTGGATGCGCCCGTCTGCGCCGGCGATCAAAAGCGTGCGGATCCAGGGCAGGTTCGACGGCAGGCTCGCGCGCAGCACGTCGCAGCTCTTGCTGACGCCGCCGGCGGAGGCGCGGATGAAGGCCTCCGATTTCAGAATGGTCTCGACCGACGAGATCACCTCGCGTTGCGCATCGGCGCTGTGCCGCGCGACGGTGGTGAATTCAACCGTGGCCTGTGCGATCTGCCGGGTGCGGGTATCTTCGAGCGAACGGATGCGCTCGAGCATCAAGGGCGCCACCAGAATCACCGCGAGCAATGCAAGCCGCGCCCGGATTCCGAGAACCTGCTTGAGTTTCGCTCGTTTGCGGTTGAGACTGATTGTTGCCATCTTCGCTACCCACCCCGTCGGCCAAGGTAAAGCGAAGGGTTCAAAAACTCTTTCTTGAACTCGGTAAAATTGGACTTACCTCGGTCAGGATCACAGCCAATCGACGTCATGACAGAAGCCAACGCCGCGCCGATAACCGGCCATTCACCAAACGCGCTCGCCGCGGTCGAAGCCGAAATCGCCCGTGCCTGCAAGGATGCGCGGCGCGATCGCGCCTCCGTGACGCTGATCGCGGTGTCCAAGACTTTCGCCGCGGATGCAATTACCCCGGTTATCGACGCCGGACAGCGCGTATTCGGCGAGAATCGGGTGCAGGAGGCCAAAGGCAAGTGGCCTGCGTTAACGTCTGTTTACTCGGGCATCGCGCTGCATCTGATCGGACCGTTGCAGTCCAACAAGGCGAAAGAGGCGGTCGCGCTGTTCGATGCGATCCATTCGGTCGACCGTCCGAGCATTTGCCAGGCGTTAGCCAAGGAAATCGAATCCCAGAACAAGCACCCGCAACTCTTCGTCCAGATCAACACCGGCGAGGAGCCGCAGAAGGCCGGCATCGCGCCCGGCGAGGCCGACGCCTTCCTCGCCAGCTGCCGCGACACCTATGGGCTGACGATCTCTGGATTGATGTGCATCCCGCCGGTCGACGAGCCGCCGGCGGCGCATTTCGCGCTGACCGCCAAGATCGCCGCGCGTAATGGATTGACCAATCTCTCGATGGGCATGAGCGCGGATTTCGCCAATGCCATCATGCTAGGTGCCACCCATGTGCGCGTGGGGAGTGCGATCTTCGGGCATAGATAGTTGTTGTCGTCCCTGCGAAGGCAGGGATCCATACCGCGTGATCTCCGATTGATAGGTGGTCTTCGTACCGGCGAAATTCAGGTAACTCCCAATCCTCGCCAAACTTCTCCCTGGGGTTATGGGTCCCTGCGTTCGCAGGGACGACGGCGGAGTGGGTCGGGCCTACACAAACCCCACCGATACCTTCCCGAGCACGCCAAAGTCCGCCGCGAGATGATCGCCGGCCTGGATCGGCAGCGGCGGATGGCACGTGCCTGTGGTCACCACCTCCCCTGCCCGCAAGGTCAGTCCAAGTCCGCGCAGCTCATTGGCGAGCCAGGCGAGCGCTACGCGGGGATCGCCGAGCACGTTCTTGCCGTGGCCGACATAGCGCTCGCCGCGCAGCATAATCTTTGGCCGCTCCTCGACGAGATCCATCCCACGCCAGTTCGCAGTCGTCGCCGCGCCCAGCACGAACAGATGCGCGCAGGCATTGTCGGCGATCAGCTGCGCCTCGCCCGCTCCAGCGAAATCGGCAAAGCGGGAATCGGGAATCTCGATCGCAGGATGGAAGGTGTCGACGGCGCCGAGCACCTCATCGACGCTGTAGGGCGTTGCACGCGGCGGCAGATCGCGTCCCATGCGGAAGGCGAATTCAGGCTCGCCGACGCGCATCTCGTTGCCCTTCATCGACGCAGTGCCGCCATCGGCAATCACGGTGTCGCTCATGATGCGACCGGCCAGCGGTCCCGTGACGTTGATGTGTTTCTGTCCTGATACGCTCGTGGCCGCGATCTTCCAGCCGAACAATGTCCCGTGCGACAGTGTTTCGAGCCCGGCCTGGATAGCATAGCCCTCCGTGCGGCTCTGCGGCCGCAACCGCGGCTCCAGCGCCTCAAGCTTGGTGCCGTCGCGCCAATGTTGAACGAGCACGCGCGAGGCGGCCGCGATCTGATCCCTGTCGAGCATGCGTCCTCACCCGATGATGATTCTTGTTCGTGGCCCCAATCGCCGCAGCAATTGCAGCATCGCAGATTTCGTCATGGAGACGCAGCCTGCGGTCGGGCCAAAATTGTCGCGGGCCAGGTGCAAGAATACCGCGCTGCCGCGGCCGGCGACCCGCGGTCGCGTGTTGTGGTCGATTTCGATGATGAAGTCATAGAGATGGTCCGCCCGCTTGAGCCGGTCACCGCCCTGCCCCTCGTCGAACCGGATTCCCTGGTTGTAATGGCGATCCCTGGGGTCCTCGCACCAGGCGTCTTCTGCGGTGATGATCCGGGCCGGCAGGAAGCTCTGCGGACGGCTGTGCCGGTCACCCCGCCACCACAAGCGCCTCGGACGGAAGCTGCCCCTGGGGGTGCCGCCGTCGCCCTCGCGCTTGTTGGCCAGGATGCCGCCCCGCCCCAGCGCAACCGGTATGGTCAGCGATCCCGCCGTCAGCCAGCCTCGGCGCGGATTCCCGGCCGCAGGCTTAACGCGGATCACAGAGAGCGGTCCGGCGCTTCGATTCTTGGTGTAACTGACTGAAGCTGCTTTATTTTTCATGTGAACGTGCAATGTCGAATTCATTACAGGACATTCATCAAACCGGCCTGCTATTCTGAGTTAGAGTGCTTCTGGCTTGTGAATCGGTAACAGCCCACTACTTCAACACGAACAACAATAATAACGGCGACCCCTAAACTTCCCCTCACGGCGGGTGCAGCATGGATGCGCGCCGAGCCGGACCCCAAAAGGATGACCCCCTATGGCCAATGCCCGCAAGATCCTGATCGTGGATGACGATACCGATCTGCGCGACACGTTGGTGGAGCAATTATCGCTACACGAAGAATTTGAAGCTTCCGCGGTCGATACCGGCGCCAAAGGCGCGAGCGCGGCCAAGGCCAATGCCCCCGATCTCGTCCTGATGGACGTCGGCCTGCCCGACACCGACGGCCGCGAAGTGGTCCGCTCCTTGCGCAAGGGCGGCTTCAAGGCTCCGATCATCATGCTGACCGGGCACGACACCGATTCCGATACGATTTTGGGGCTTGAATCCGGCGCCAACGACTATGTGGCAAAGCCCTTTCGTTTCGCCGTCCTGCTGGCCCGCATCCGCGCCCAGCTGCGCCAGCACGAGGCCAGCGAGGACGCGGTGTTCTCGGTCGGCCCCTACTCCTTCCGGCCCGGCTCTAAGATGCTCACCGCCGCCAATGCGCGCAAGGTGCGGCTGACGGAGAAGGAGACCGCGATCCTCCGCTTCCTCTACCGCGCCGGCCAGATGCCGGTCTCGCGCGAGACCCTGCTCCAGGAGGTCTGGGGTTATAATTCCGGCGTCACCACCCACACGCTGGAAACCCACATCTATCGCCTCCGCCAGAAGATCGAGAAGGATGCCGCCAACCCGGAAATCCTGGTCACGGAAGCCGGTGGCTACAAGCTGGTGCCGTGATACGCTCGAAGGGCGTGCGAATCGTTTTAGATCGCATGCCTTTGAGCCTCGGATCTGAATGTCAATCGACGACGACGTAGCGCTTCTCGAGCGTGTCCCGACATTGCGCCTGTTGGGAGACGCCTCGTTGCGCATGCTGGCGATCGGCTCCGAGCAGCGTAACTTCGTCCGCGGCGATACCCTGTTCAATCTCGGCGACGACGCCGATGCCGGCTTCGTGGTCCAGCGCGGCGCCTTTCGGGTCGATGACGGCGCCGGCGCCGAGATGATCGCAGGTCCCGGCGCGCTGATCGGCGAGCTTGCGCTGGTGGTGCCGATGAAGCGGCCGTCGAGCGCGATCGCGCTGGAGCATTCCTCCGTCATCCGCGTCGCACGCAGCCTGTTTCAGCGCGTGCTCGAAAGCGACCCCGCCGCAGCGGTTCGGCTGCGCGATGAATTCGCGGTCCGCTCCAGCCAGATCGCCAGTGACATCCTGATGGCGGGTGCGAAGCTGACGAGCTGACGTCGTAGCCCGGATGAAGCGCAGCGCAATCCGGGATTCTGGCGTGCGGAAAAACTGTCCCGGATTTCGCTGCGCTCCATCCGGGCTACGGGACCTCACACCTCCAGCGTCACCGTGACAGGCACGTGGTCCGACGGCCGCTCCCAGCTCCGCGCATCGCGAAGAATCCTGAAATCCCTGACCGCATCCTTCAACGCGCGCGAGACCCAGATGTGGTCGAGCCTGCGGCCGCGATCGCCGACGGTCCAGTCGGCGGAGCGGTAGCTCCACCACGTGTAGACTTTTTCCGACATCGGAATCCGCTCGCGCGCGACGTCGATCCATTCGCCGGCGGCCAGCGCGGCCTGCAGCTTCTCGGTTTCGATCGGCGTGTGCGAGACCACCTTCAGAAGCTGCTTGTGCGACCACACATCGTTCTCGTGCGGGGCGACGTTGAGATCGCCGACCAGGATGTGGCGATCCTCCCCGCGCGGATGCAACGGCTCGCACGCCTTCATCTCGTCGAGGAAGCGAAGCTTGTGGTCGAACTTCTCGTTCAGTGCGGGATCGGGAATGTCGCCGCCGGCGGGCACGTAGAAATTATGCACGACCAGCGGCTTTGCGACGTTGGCCTTCTCGCCGAACGATACGGAGATGTGACGCGAATCCACCTTGTCGCAGAAGGTGCGGATGTCCGTCGATTCGAACGGAATCTTCGAGACGATGGCGACGCCGTGATAGCCCTTCTGCCCGTTCAGCGCGACGTGCTCATAGCCGAGCCGCTTGAAGCGCTTCAGCGGAAAGGCATCGTCGATGCACTTGGTCTCCTGCAGGCACAGCACGTCCGGCCGCGCGCTCTTGAGGAATTTCGCGACCAGATCGATGCGCAGCCGCACCGAATTGATGTTCCAGGTTGTCAGGGAAAAACGCATGGAGGATGCGTCTTAGCATGGATTAGCGCGGGGAAAATGCTTGTCCACAGCGCGCTCTCGTAGGGTGGGCAAAGCGAAGCGTGCCCACGTGCCTGCCATGAGGCGAGAGATCGTGGGCACGGCGCAAGTGCGCCTTTACCCACCCTACGAGACCTATCCCGGTGCCGGGCCGTAATTGGTGAAATCGATCTTGAACATGCCGGGATCGAGCTTCTTGCTCGAGTCCAGATTGTAGACCGCGATCGTGGTGTCGTAGCCCTGCGGATCGGTGACGGTCCATTGCTTCAACTGACCGTCCTTGGCGCCGAACATCAAGAGGAGGCGGCTGGTGCCGACCAGCGCCTGCTTCTCCTCGATGGTGACGCTGACGAAGACGTCGTCGGCCGAGACGCCAACGACATTGGTGTCCTTCATCAGGTCGATGCGATCCGACAGCAGGAAACGCAGCGGCGTCTGCGACAGCGGATAGACGTCCTGGGTCGCGAGCTTGCGGTCGCGCACCACCAGCGAGGATCCGTCGGCGACAATGTCGATCGGGCTCGGCGCGTCATATTCGAAGCGCACCTTGCCCGGTTTCTGGATGTAGAAATCGCCTTGCGTCTTGCTGCCGTCGGGGCCGACCTGGACGAAATTCCCGACCAGCGTCGACAGCGATGACAGATAGGCACTGACCTTGGCCGCCTGCGCCTTCTGGTTGGCATCGAAGGTCTGGAAGATGCTGCTCGGCACGTTGCGGCGCGGATCCGGGATCACCGGATTCGGCGGCGCCTGAGTCGCACCGGTGACAGCGGGCCCGCCGGCGGACGTTCCGCCGTCGCGGCCCTTCGGCGCGGGTTTCGGCACCGGGACGTTCTGCGCGAACGAGGACGCCGTCACCATCGCAGCGGTGACGAGAAGCACGCCGGCCACGCGCGCGCTTCGCGCAGCAATGGTGGCAGCGAATCGAATGTCCGGATGTCTGATCAACGCGTCGTCCTAACGTGGCTGGGCGTCTTTTAGCGTGATTTCGGGCAAAAGCAGATAACGATTTCGCGTGAAATGATGTCTGGAGGCGGCTGCCTCACATATGGCTGTCTTCTTCCTCGACCAGAATCTCGCGTTTGCCGGCGTGGTTGGCAGGTCCGACGATGCCTTCCAGTTCCATGCGCTCCATCAAGGATGCGGCGCGGTTATAGCCGATCTGCAGGCGACGCTGGATGTAGCTGGTCGAGGCCTTGCGGTCGCGTTTGACGATCGCAACGGCCTGCTGGAAGAGGTCGCCGCCGCCATCGCCGCCCATGCCGGTGGCGTCGAACACCGCACCGTCCTCGTCCTCGGTGGGCTCTTCGGCCGTGACGGCTTCGAGATATTCCGGCTGGCCCTGCGTCTTGAGGTGACGCACCACCTTCTCGACTTCGTCGTCGGAGGCGAAAGGTCCGTGCACACGGCTGATGCGGCCGCCGCCCGCCATGTAGAGCATGTCGCCCTGGCCGAGCAGCTGCTCGGCGCCCATCTCGCCCAGAATGGTGCGGCTGTCGATCTTGGACGTGACCTGGAAGGCGATGCGGGTCGGGAAGTTCGCCTTGATGGTGCCGGTGATGACGTCGACCGACGGACGCTGCGTCGCGAGGATCACGTGCAGGCCGGCGGCGCGCGCCATCTGCGCGAGGCGCTGCACCGCGCCTTCGATGTCCTTGCCGGCGACCATCATCAGGTCGGCCATTTCGTCGACGATGATGACGATGTAGGGCAGCGGATCGAGCGAGAGCTTCTCTTCCTCGTAGATCGCCTTGCCGGTTTCCTTGTCGAAGCCGGTGTGAACCGTGCGCGTCGGCTCTTCGCCCTTGGCCTTCAATTCGAGCAGGCGCGTGTTGTAGCCGTCGATGTTGCGCACACCGAGCTTGGCCATGTTCTTGTAGCGCTCCTCCATCTCGCGCACGGCCCATTTCAGCGCGACCACCGCCTTCTTCGGGTCGGTCACGACGGGCGTGAGCAGATGGGGAATGCCGTCATAGACGGAGAGTTCGAGCATCTTCGGATCGACCATGATCAGGCGGCACTGGTCCGGACGCAGCCGGTAGACCAGGCTGAGGATCATGGTGTTGATGGCGACCGATTTGCCGGAGCCGGTGGTGCCGGCGATCAGCATGTGCGGCGTGCGCGCGAGGTCGATGATCACAGGATCGCCGCCGATGGTCTTGCCGAGGCAGAGCGGCAGCTTCGCCACCGTCTCGGTGGCTTCCTTGGCGATCAGCAGCTCGCGCAAATAGACCTTTTCGCGGTGCGCGTTCGGCAGCTCGATGCCGATGGCGTTGCGGCCGGGCACGACCGCGACGCGCGCCGACAGCGCGCTCATCGAGCGGGCTATGTCGTCGGCAAGCCCGATCACGCGCGACGATTTGATGCCGGGCGCCGGCTCCAGCTCGTACAGCGTGACCACGGGGCCCGGATTGGCTTTGACGATCTCGCCGCGCACGCCAAAGTCCTGGAGCACGCCTTCAAGGGAACGCGAATTGGCTTCCAGCTCGGCCTTGCTGAGCGGCTGGCGATCGCCGGCCTTCGGCGCGGCCAGCACGGAGACGGACGGAAGCTCGAACTTGTCGGAGGATTTCTTCGCGGCGGCTTTCGGGGCAGCCTTCTTGCGCGGGGCGCGCGCGGCGGGCTCCTCCTCTTCCTCCTCGTCTTCTTCCTCTTCCTCGTGCTGATCCTCGTAGTCCTCGTCCTCGGACTGCGGCGAGATCGAGGGGGCCGCGCGGCCGCCGCCCAGATTCGGCTCCTGGCGGCTGAACGCGACGGCCTTGGTCTTCGGGCCGCTCGAGACCAGCGAGCGGTAAGCGGCACCACACAGCCAGATCAGCCGCGCCTTCGTGCTCATCAGCGCATGGAACAGCCAGCCCAGCGACACCGAGCCGCGATCGTTCTCCTCGTCCTCGTCGAGCGGCTTGTCGTCGTCCTCGATCTCCGAGAGCTCGTCGTCGTGCTCGCGGGCGCCAAGACCGCATGCGATCAGGAATGTCGCGGCCATCGCAGCGAACAGGATCGTGCCCAGCACGATGCGATAGATCGTGCCGGCCGGCCCGAAAATCACTGCGGGCGCGCGTACGAGCGCATCGCCGACCACGCCGCCGAGGCCGGTCGGCAGCGGCCATGCGCCGCCATGCGGCCAGCAGCTGACGAAACCTGCCGCGATCACCGTGCAGAGAATCCAGGAGCCGAGCCGCAGCGCCTCGCGGTCGAACGGGCGGTGGGTCATCATGCGCCAGCCCCAGACCGCGACGGTCAGGACCAGCATGATGGCGCCGAGCCCGAGGATCTGCATCGCAAGGTCGGCGCCGATCGCGCCGGCATAACCGAGAATGTTGCGGATCGGCCTCGAGGTCGCGTGGCTCAGGCTGGGGTCCTGCACCGACCAGGTCATCAGCGCTGCCGAGGCGACGCCCGACAACGCGATCAGGCCGAAGCCGGTGAGCTCGCGCACGCGCCGCGCCAGCCCCTCGCGGATCGAGGGCGGCAGATGGCCGACCAGTGGAATGACACGTTCGATTGCCGACATGCTCATGGGCCCCGCCTAACCCAGAGTCTCGACCAGCCGGTGCAGCGCCTGCGCCGTGGTCTCGCCATCCTGCACCAGCGCCAGGCGAATATAGCCTGCACCGGGATTGAAGCCGTCGGGCTGTTGCCGCGCCAGAAAGCTGCCGGGCACCACGCGCACGCCTGCTTCCTTGAAGAGTTTCAGCGTCACCGACACGTCATCTCCAATCTCGGACGTGTTGAGCCAGACGCAGAAGCCGGCATCGGGCCGGCGATAGCCGTAGCGGTTGCCGATGATCTGGTCGGCGAGATCGAACTTGATCCGGTAGAGCCGGCGGTTCTCCTCGACATGCGCCTCGTCGCCATAGGCAAAGGTCGCGACATGCTGGAGCGGCACCGGCACCTGCGGCGCGGCGATGTTGCGCAGCTCCAGGAACATGCCGATGAATTTCTTGTCGCCGGCGGCAAAGCCGACGCGCAGGCCCGGCAGGTTGGAGCGCTTCGACAGTGACTGGAACGCAGCCACGCGGGTGAAATCGGGGCCGGCGCATTCGAGCGCACTGCCCGGCGCTTCGCGGGTATAGATCTCCGAATAGCATTCGTCGCTGAGGACCATGAAGCCATAGCGATCGGCGAGGCTCTTCAGGCGCGTGAAGTAGTCGCGCGAGGCGACCGAGCCCTGCGGATTGGCCGGCGAGGCCAGATAGAACGCCACCGTGCGCGCCAGCGTCGCCTCGTCGATGGCATCGAGGTCAGGCAGGAAGCCGTTCTCGACCGTGGTCGGCAGATAGACCGGCTCGCACGCTGCAGCACCCGCGCCGGCGCCGTAGACCGGATAGAACGGGTTCGGCATCAGGATCGCCGGTTTGCCGGGGCGCGGGCCGACATAGCGGACGGCCGCGATCGCGGCGAGGAACAGCCCCTCGCGGCTGCCATTGAGGACGAGCATCTCGCTCTTGGGGTCGAGCGGTCGCGGCAGCTTGAAGCGCGACGACAGCCAGTCGCTCGCGGCCTGGCGGAACGGGTCGGTGCCCTGATTCATCGGGTAGCGGCCGAAATCGGCGATGCGCTTGGCCAGCACCGGGCCGACGAAATCGGGCACGGGGTGCTGCGGCTCGCCGACCGCGAGCGAAATCAAGGGCTTGCCGGGTTGATGCGGCGCCAGCAGCTCGTTCAGCCGGACGAAGGGCGAGCGTCCGGTATCGGAGCTTCCACTGGCCTGTGGCGCACGGGATGAAGCGGTCATGACCATTCTGGGCGCCAGCACTCTCGGAACAGCCGGTCGCGCGAAGGCCCCGGCGGGAAGCGGTTCAGTTCACCATAGATAGGGCGAGGTTAAGACGCGATTAACCATCGGCGGGCGGGTCCGTCCAGAGCAGGAATAATGAGGCCGGATAACAACGGGATGCGGGGCCCCCAACCTCTCCCGCTTGCGGGAGAGGTCGGCGCGTAGCGCCGGGTGAGGGCTCTCTCCTCTTGGGGGTTCTCACCCGCGGAGGCACCCCCACCCCGCCCTCCCCCGCAAGCGGGAGAGGAAGCGCACCGTCACCTTGGTTTGATTCGAACTTCAGCGCCCCGGCAGCTTCTCGAACGTCTTCATGCCGGCCGGGATCGCATGGAATTCCTGGATGTCGCAGGTGTAGATCGCCATCTGCGGATGGAACTGGGTCGGATCATCCAGCGTGCCGACTTTCACGACCACCGCCGGCAGTCCCGGAACCTTGGTCACCAGATGCGTGCCGCACTCGGCGCAGAATTCGCGCGTGACGGCGCGTTCGAGATCCTTGCGCGTGAATTGCTTGGGCTGGCCCGTGATGTAGCTGAAGCCGGCCGCCGGCATCGCGATGAAGGTGTTGGGTGCGCCGCCCGAGATGTACTGGCACTCGCGGCAATGACACTGGGCCTGCATCATCGGATCACCTTCGGCCTTGTAACGCACTTCGCCGCAATAGCATCCGCCTTCCAAGCGCATGACGACCTCCCGATTATCGTTTCTTGTGGTCGATATTTCTGCGCCGGCGGTGCGGAATGGCAATCCTTTTCTTGGCTGTGAAATCAAAAAGCACCCTGCCAAAAAGAAAGGGGCTCCAGCTTGCGCTGGAGCCCCTCAACGGTCAGGGCATTGCCGGGTATGTGCCCGAACCGTAGTTCTGGACGTGGTCTCCGGGGAGACCACGTCCGGGAGGAGACTTACATGTTGTAGGCGCGCTCGGTGTGCTCGGTGATGTCGAGGCCTTCACGCTCGCTCTCGACATTGGTCCGCAGCCCAACGATCACGTCGACGACCTTGTAGAGGATCGCCGAACCGATGCCCGACCACACCAGCGTGGTGCCGACGCCCCAGATCTGGGACATCATCTGCGCCGCGAAGTCGTAGTCGCCGACCTTCGGCGGGATCGCGGTGTAGTCCATGACGCCAGCGCCACCGAGGGCGGGGTTGACGAGGATGCCGGTGCCGATGGCGCCGACGATGCCGCCGACGCAGTGCACGCCGAACACGTCGAGGCTGTCATCGTAGCCGAGCGCGTTCTTCACGACGGTGCAGAAGAACAGGCAGACCACGCCGACGATGAGGCCGAGGACGATCGCGCCCATGACGCCGGAGTAGCCGGCCGCAGGGGTGACCGCCACGAGGCCCGCGACAGCGCCGGAGATGACGCCGAGCACCGACGGGTGACCCTTGATGATCCACTCCGCGAACATCCACGACAGCGCGGCGGCTGCGGTGGCGACGAAGGAGTTGGTCATGGCGAGGGCGGCGCCGCCATTGGCTTCGAGGTTGGAGCCGGCGTTGAAGCCGAACCAGCCGACCCAGAGCAGCGAGGCGCCGATCATCGACATGGTCAGCGAGTGCGGGGCCATCAGCTCCTTGCCGTAGCCGACGCGCTTGCCGATCAGGAGAGCGCCGACGAGGCCTGCGATGCCGGCGTTGATGTGCACCACGGTGCCGCCCGCGAAGTCGATCGCGCCCTTCTTGAAGATCCAGCCGGCGTCGGCATTAATCTCGTCGAGCTTGGCCTGCGCCGCGGTCTTCGCGGCCGCATCAGTGGCGGCAGCGAGCGCCTTGGCCGCATCCTGGATCAGGTCCGGACCCTGCCAGTACCAGACCATGTGCGCGATCGGGAAGTAGATCAGCGTGACCCAAAGCGGGATAAACAGGGCGATCGCCGAGAACTTCATGCGCTCGGCGAAGGCGCCGACGATGAGGGCGGGCGTGATCGCCGCGAAGGTCATCTGGAAGCACACATAGATGAGCTCCGAGATGTTGGCGTCGACCGAGAAGGTCGCGGCCTTCGTATCGGTGGTGACGCCCATCATGAAGGCCTTGGAGAAGCCGCCGATGAAGTCGGAACCGCCGGTGAAGGTGAGGCTGTAGCCGTACACGGCCCAGATCACGGTGACGACGCAGACGGTGTAGAACACCTGCATCAGGACGGAGAGCATGTTCTTGGAACGGACGAGACCGCCGTAGAACAGCGCGAGGCCGGGGATCGTCATCAACAGCACCAGCACTGTCGATGTCAGCATCCAGGCGTTGTCTCCCTTGTTGACCGTTGGCTCGGCGTAGGCCGCGGTCGCAGCGAACAGGCCGACTGCGAGAGCCGCCAATCCCGCGCCATAGGGACGCTTGAACGTCATATTATTCACTCCTGATTGGATAAAGGTTGAGCGCGAAATCAAAGGGCCGCGGCATCGGCCTCGCCGGTGCGGATGCGCACCGCGTGGTCGAGGTTGATGACGAAGATCTTGCCGTCGCCGATCTGTCCGGTTTTCGCGGCGGACGTGATGGCGTCGATGGTCTTGTCGACCTGGTCGGAGGCGACAGCGACCTCGATCTTGATCTTGGGCAGGAAGCTCACGGCATATTCGGCGCCGCGATAGATTTCCGTATGGCCCTTCTGGCGGCCATATCCCTTGACTTCCGTCACCGTGAGACCGTGAACGCCGATGGCGGTCAGGGCGTCACGGACTTCTTCCAGCTTGAATGGCTTGATAATCGCCATAACAATTTTCATGGGTCCTATCCCCGCTTGGGCCCGGTCCGGACGTGGCCGGGCGTTCTCGACTGGTTCGCCACGAGGGAGAAAGTTCACTACGCGGGCACAGCCTGGACCCTTAGAATCAAATGCCGTGCCAGATCGGGCGCATTGCCTAACGGACTATGAAAACGGGTGTTTTCGCGATGAACGCGTATTGCGGTGCAGTGCGCTATTCCGTCGCGCCCAAAACGTGGTCATGCCTGCTTAAAATGCGAGCATGACAGGCTGCCGACACAATATTGCTCATGCGTCGGGCAGTGTAGAGGTAATTAAGTAGCGTCGCCGCTTACTGCAGGGCTTCGCCGTGCTGCGAAATATCGAGCCCCTCGAGTTCGTGCTCACGGGATACGCGCAAGGGCACGAACAGGCCGACCAGCTTGAGCAGGATGAAGCTCAGGCCAGCCGACCAGACGAAGGTGACGGCGACGCCATAGAACTGGATCAGGAGCTGCTGCGGGTGGCCCTCCAGCAGGCCGGCGGTGCCGCCGATGGCGCTGGTTGCGAACACGCCGGCGAGCAGGGTTCCGGTCAGGCCGCCGATGCCGTGGACGCCGAACACGTCGAGCGAATCGTCATAGTTGAAGCGATGCTTCAGCCAGGTGCAGGCCCAATAGCAAACCGCCCCCGCAATGATGCCGATGACGATGCCGTGCCAGGGTGCGACGAAGCCGGAGGCCGGCGTGATGGTGCCGAGCCCGGCCACCGCGCCGGAAATCATGCCGAGCACGGACGGCTTGCGCCGCGTCGACCACTCGATCGCGCCCCAGGTCAGCGCGCCGGAGCAGGCGGCAAGATGGGTCGCGATGATCGCCATTACGGCGCGTGAATTGGCCGCGCCCGCCGAGCCGCCGTTGAAACCGAACCAGCCGACCCACAACAGGCCGGTGCCCATCACCGCGAGCGAAAGATCGAACGGCGAGAGATTTTCGGTGCCGTAGCCGTGACGGCGCCCCATCACCTTTGCCGCAACGAGGCCGCCGGTGCCGGCCGACAGATGCACCACGAGACCGCCGGCGAAATCCAACACGCCCATGCTGGCGAGGAAGCCGCCGCCCCACACCCAATGCGCCAGCGGAATGTAGACGAAGATGAACCAGGCGACGGAGAACAGGAGATAGGCGGAGAACCGCATCCGGTCCGCCACCGAGCCCGCGACCAGCGCCACCGTGATGATGGCAAACGTCATCTGATACAGCATGAACAGCGCTTCCGGGATGGTCTTCGCGGCCGGATTGACGCTGTCCATGGTCATGCCGGCGAGAAACCAGCGGTCGAGCGTGCCGATCCACGGGCCGTCGCCGACGAAGCACAGCGAATAGCCGAACGCGACCCAGAGAATGGAGATCAAAGTCACCGCGGCGAGGCTCTGCGCCATGGTGGCGAGCACGTTCTTCTTGCGCACCATGCCGGAATAGAACAGCGCCAGGCCCGGGATCGTCATCATCAGCACCAGCGCGGTGGCGACGATCATCCAGGCGGTGTCGGCCGTGTTGATCTCGGAGGCCGCGGCGCGCGCCGGCGAAGCCATGATCGACACAAGTCCGATCGGCGCAGCCATGGCAGCTGCGCGGCGCAAATATCCCGCCATGTCGTTCCCCCCGGCATCAATTGGCGTCGCACATTGTGGCGTCGTTGCCCGGTGCGATCGAAGAAGATCAAAGCGTTTTCAAGCGAAGTGGATATCGGTTCGCGTGAAGAAAACGCGTCAAAAACTAAGATCTAGAGCGCGTCGCTGTCGGTCTCGCCGGTGCGGATGCGCAGCGCGTGGTCGATCGGCGTGACGAAGATCTTGCCGTCGCCGATCTGCCCGGTGCGCGCGGTCGAGGTGATCACGGCGACCGCCTTGTCGGCGACGTCGGAGGCGACCGCGATCTCGATGCGCAGCTTCGGCAGGAAGTTCACGACATATTCGGCGCCGCGGTAGATTTCGGTGTGACCCTTTTGCCGGCCATAACCCTTCACCTCGGTCACGGTCATGCCGTGGACGCCGATCGCCGTCAGGGCCTGGCGGACCTCATCGAGCTTGAAAGGTTTGATGATCGCGACGACGAGTTTCATGGTCAGGCCTATTCCCCGGGATGCGCCGCGCCGTATGTCCCCGGCGCAGCGTCAATCTGGCATCTTTCCGGGCAAATGGCACAAAAAAGTTGCAGACTGAAGCGGAAAAACGTTTGAGCTTATGAACGGCCGCCTCTGTACAGGGCATCCGTTCATCCTTCACAATGCATTTTTGGCATGGATGCGGTGAACCCGCGCCTGCCAAGCGGTACATAAGTATTTTGAGGGGACGCTTCATGGCGAGTTGGTTCTACGCATCCGAGGGCAAGCAGCAGGGGCCCTTTCCGGAAGGGCAATTCCGCGATCTCGTCGCCCAGGGCGTCGTGCGCCCGGATACGCTGGTGTGGACCGAGGGCATGGCCGGCTGGCAAAAGGCCGCCGAAATCCCCGGCCTGGTCGGGGGCGGCGGCGCGCCGCCAATGATCCCCGCGGGCGGCCCGCCGATGATGGGCTCCGGTGGTTATGCCGGCGGCGGAGGCGGAGTGGCGGGATCGCTGGCGGTCGATTTCGGCGTCCTCGAGTTCACCTGGCGCAGCATCGTCTTGATGATCGGAATGATCTTCGTCATTCCGGCGCCGTGGGCGTTCGTCTGGTACACGCAATGGATCGTGTCCTGCGTCAAGGTCCCGGGGCGGCCGAACCTCAGCTTCACCGGCAGTGCGATGACGCTGGTGCCGTGGTATTTCGGCTTCATCGTTCTCGCCATCGCGCTAGCTTTCGTCGGCAGCCAGCTGCTGAGCAATCTGCTCTTCATCGTCCAGATCGTGCTCTACTGGCTCCTGATCAAATGGATGGTCGCGAACCTCGCCTCCAACGGACAGCCGCTGGGCTTGAGCTTCACGGGTTCGATCTGGGCCTATATCGGCTGGAGCCTGCTGTTCGGGATCTCCATCATCACCATCATCGGTTGGGCCTGGGTTGCCGCAGCCCAGATGCGCTGGTTCTGCCGCAGCATCGAAGGCACGCGGCGCGAAATCGTGTTCAAGGGCAGTGGTCTCGGCATCCTGTGGCGCGGCATCGTCGCCGCGATCCTGTGCAGCCTGATCATCCCGATTCCGTGGGTGTATCGCTGGATCATGAACTGGTTCGCGTCGGAGACCGTTCTTGCGCCGCGCGGGTCGCAAGCGGCCATGTAATGGCTGCTGGACGCTTGTAGCGAACGGACAAGATGTCGAACCGCATCTGGTTTCACGCGTCGGGCGGCCAGCAGAAGGGGCCATTTCCCGAGCCGCAGTTTCGCGACCTCATCGCCCAGGGCATCGTGCGCGCCGATACGCTGGTCTGGGCGGAAGGGATGGCGGGTTGGCAGAAAGCCGGCGAGGTGCCGGGCCTCATCTCCGGCGCCGCAGCGCCGCCGTCATTGCCGGTCGGTGGAAGTCCGGGCAGCGACAGCGGCGGTCCGCTATCGGTGGACCTGCCGGTCTGGTCGTTCACGGGATGGTGGATCCTGGTGATGATCGGCAGTCTGCTGGTGATCCCGTCGCCCTGGACCGGGACAGGATATTATCGCTGGCTGTTTCCGCGCATGCACGTTCCGCAGCGGCCGAACCTCGCCTTCACCGGACAGGTCGGAGACATCTGGTACGTCTTCATCGCGATGGGACTGGCGGGCTGTCTGGGCTATATCGACAGCCTCCTCCAGATTTTCGGAGTGCTAATTCAGGCCGTTTTATCCGGGGTGCTCATTCGCTGGGTGGTCGCCAATATCAGCTCGAACGGTCAGCCGATGCGGATGACGTTCACAGGCAGCGTCTGGGGCTTCGTCGGCTGGCAGATCTTGACGTTCCTCGCGGTCTTCACGATCATCGGCTGGGCTTGGGTCATGGCCGCGTGGACGCGGTGGATTTGCCGCAACGTCAGCGGGACGCGCCGCGAGATGGTCTTCACCGCCACCGGTCTTGATCTGCTTTGGCGCACAGTCGCGTTTTGCCTCGGCTGTCTTTTCATCATTCCGATCCCGTGGCTGCTGCGCTGGTATTTTACCTGGGGCACGACGCAATTCGTGCTCATTGAGCGCAGCACTGCCGCCAATGTCTAGGACTTCCGTTCGCGCACGGAGCCTTCCTGCGCGACAGAGGCGACCAGCGTACCGTCCGGCTTGAAGATCGAGCCGCGGGTCAGGCCGCGGCCGCCGCGCGCACTCGGCGAATCCTGTGCGTAGAGCAGCCATTCGTCGGCGCGGAACGGGCGGTGAAACCACATCGCGTGGTCGAGACTGGCCGGCATCATGCGCTTGTCGAACAGCGTGCGGCCATAGCGTGCCATGATTGCATCCAGCAGCGAGAAGTCCGAGGCGTAGGCGAGCGCGCACATGTGCAGCGCTGGATCGTCAGGCAGCTTCGCGGCGGTCTTGATCCAGACGTGGATGCGGCCGTCGTCGATCTTCTGGCCGAAATAACGGCCGAGCTCGACCGGACGCAGCTCGATCGGACGGTCGGATTCATAGTAGCGGCGGATGAATTCCGGCATCTCCTTGAACATCGGCTGCTTCGCCACCTCCTCCGCCGTGAGCTTCTCCGGCGGTGGCACGTCGGGCATCTTGTCCTGATGGTCGAACGCACTCTCCTCTTCGGCGTGGAACGACACCATGATCGAGAAGATCGCGTTGCCGTGCTGGATCGCCGTGACGCGGCGGGTCGAATAGCTCTTGCCGTCGCGCAGGCGTTCGACCTGGTAGATGATCGGGATCTGCGGATCGCCCGGCAGGACGAAATAGCAGTGCAGCGAATGCGGCAGCCGGCCCTCGACCGTGCGGCAGGCCGCGACCATCGCCTGCCCGATCACCTGGCCGCCGAACACCCGCTGCCAGCTGGTCTTCGGGCTGTTGCCCCGGAACAGATTCACCTCGAGCTGCTCGAGGTCGAGGATCGAAATGAGGTCGATCAGGCTTTTGGACATGGAGTGAGCTTTCTCGCCGTCGTTCCGGGGCGGATGGTCCGGAATGACACAATGGGCCGTTCCGCCCTTGTTTCACCGCACTGTTTCGCCCACCTCAAGTCTGCTAGCAAGACCAGGATTTGACCGGGAATTTGGGTATGTCGGTACAGGGTAGCATTGTCATTGGTGGCGGCGCGTTTGCAGGGCTTGCGCTGGCCCTGGCGCTGCGACAGGGGCTCGGGCCCGAGATTCCCGTCATCGTCGCCGACCCCGCGCTCGCCACCCGGCCGAGCCGCGACCCCCGCGCCACCGCGATCGTGGCCGCCTGCCGTCGCCTGTTCGAGGCGATCGGCGCCTGGGACGACGTCAGGAGCGAGGCGCAGCCGATCCTCGACATGGTCGTCACAGACTCGAAACTCGAAGATGCCACTCGTCCGGTCTTCCTCAATTTTGCCGGCGATGTCGCGCCGGGCGAGCCCTTCGCGCACATGGTCGAGAACCGCCGCCTGATTGATGCGCTGGTGGTGCGTGCCGAGGCCGAGGGCATCGATCTGCGCGCCACCACGGTCGCATCCTACGATGCGCGCGCCGAGGGCATCGACGTGACGCTCGGGGACGGCAGCGTCATCGCGGCCAGCCTGCTGGTTGCCGCCGATGGTGCAAGATCAAAGCTGCGCGAGCGCGCCGGCATCGCCACCCATGGCTGGGAGTATGACCAATCCGGCATCGTCGTCACGGTCGGCCATGAGCGTGATCACGAGGGCCGCGCCGAAGAGCATTTTCTGCCGGCAGGCCCATTCGCGATCCTGCCGCTCTCGGGAAAACGCTCGTCGCTGGTGTGGACCGAGCGGCGAGCTGAGGCCGCGCGCATCATTGCTCTCAGCGACGAAGAGTTTCACGCCGAGCTCGAGCAGCGTTTCGGCCTGCATCTCGGCGAGGTGAAGGCGCTCGACAAGCCGCGCGCGTTTCCGCTGTCCTATTTCGTCGCGCGCTCCTTCATCGCCACCCGCCTCGCGCTGGTCGGCGATGCCGCGCATGTCATCCATCCCATTGCGGGCCAGGGCCTCAACATGGGGCTGAAGGATGTCGCGGCGCTGGCCGAAGTCGTGGTTGATGCCGCGCGGCTCGGCATGGATCTCGGCGCCGTCGACGTGCTCGAGCGTTACCAGCGCTGGCGCCGCTTCGACACCATGGCGATGGGCGTTGCCACCAACTCGCTGAACTTCCTGTTCTCCAACCAGTCGACGCTGCTGCGCACCGTCCGCGACATCGGCCTCGGCCTCGTCGACCGCGCCCCGCCGCTGAAGAACCTCTTCATCCGCCAGGCCGCGGGATTGACGGGCGAGGTGCCGCGGCTGCTGAAGGGCGAGGCGTTGTAGGTTTCGCTGGCGCCACACACCCCGTCGTCGTCCCGGCGAAGGCCGGGACCCATACTCCGCAGCAAGAGTGTTGCGAGGACTCGGAGTTACCAGCGCGTACAACAACGCAATTCGGTGGTTATGGGTCCTGGCTTTCGCCAGGACGACACCGAGGATGTTGCGCGGCTATCGCACACCAACTTCGTAGCCCGGATGGAGCGAAGCGTAATCCGGGGCAGTCGTCACGACCTCAATCGATCTTTCTTGCCTCTTCCGGCAGCATGATCGGGATGCCGTCACGGATCGGATAAGCCAGCTTGGCGCTGCGCGAGATCAGCTCCTGCTTTGCGGAATCGAACTCCAGCGGGCCCTTGGTCAGCGGGCAGACCAGAATCTCCAGCAATTTGGGATCGACGCTGGCTTCGGGACGTTCGGTAGGCGCGTTCATTGGGGTCTCCGGCATCGCTTGCCTCTAGCACAGAAATTCGCGTCCGCCCATCGCGGGCTCAGGCTGCGATCATCGTCAAGACCTCGTCGAGCAGGGCCTGGAGCCGTGCTGCCGGCACCGGCGCGCCCGACAGGGCGAAGCCGAGGAACGTCCAATACAGGATCTGCGCCCGGGCCTGCGCAGTTGCCGGGGTGAGCCCGCGTTTTTCCAGCAGCCCCTCGATATAGTCGAGCCGGCGGCGGTCGATTGCGCGCACGGCCCCTTGCGCGGCCGCATCGAAGGCCGCCCAATTGCGTACCGCGCGCTCGAGCTCGAGCCGCGCGCCGAACGACCTCCGCAGCAGCGCCTTGAGCGGTTCGTCGCCGGCGGCTTCGACATCGGCGATGATCTGCTCGGCCGCGATCTCGCGCCAGCGCTTCAGCACGGCGGCCTGGAACGCGCCGAGATCGGCGAAATGCCAATAGAAGCTGCCGCGCGACACGCCCATGGATTTTGCCAGCGGATCGGCCTTGAGCGCGGTGAAGCCGCTTTTGGCGAGCGCCTTGAGACCTTCCTTGATCCAGTCGTCGGCGGAGAGCTGTTCGGTCATCTCGGGTTCCCGGAGGCGAACCATACACTAGTGTATTGACAGGCCGCAGGCCAGCGCCTATCTCACCATACATAACTGTATGGAGAGATAGGCGAGGTCTGCTGATGCGTGATCTGCTGTTGCAATGTGCCGGCGTCGCCGGAATTGTCGTCGCCCTAATCCATGGCGTGCTGGGCGAAACCAAGGTGTTCGCCAAGGCGACCATCACCCCGGAAAGCCTGCGCACGCTGATCCGGCTGGTCTGGCAGGCCGGGACGGTCGCCTGGATCGGCGGCGGTGTGCTCCTGCTTGCGGCACCTATGTTGGGATCGGACAGCGCGCGGCATTGGATCGTGGCGACCATCGTCGCCGTCTACAGCTTTGCGGCCGCCGCTAACGCCTGGTGGTCGCGCGGACGCGGCTTTGGCTGGAAGGCGCTCACCGCCGTGGTCGCGCTCGCGGTCGCCGGATACTGAACCTGCCGACGCGAGCGAGCCGCTGCTTCCGCCCCTCGACTTGACGCGCCGGACCCATGATATCGCAAACCTTGCGCAGCACATTTGTCTGGCTGTGGCGCGAGCTGCCCGTGCCGGTGATTGCAGCGGTGCGTGCCGGGCGCCGTCATGTCTTCGCTCGGGCCGAGCTCTTCGCCGAAGACGAAGGCGGCGAGCTTTCCCTGGTCGCGACCGGCGAGACCCTGCTTGTCCCGACCGGCCAGCGGTCGTCCAGGATTGACGACGATCCGGCCGGGTGAAGCGCGGATTCCAACCCGTGAGGCGTAAGGCCGCAGCGCCCGTGCGAAGGCGGGCTGCCTGCGGACAGCGCTGATCTTTTGGCGGTCGTTAGAACAACTCTAAATCCAATTGGCCCCGTACCGGATTGACTTCACCATCACCTTTGCTTCCTTCAGTCCGGCTTCGCGGCTCGCGTAGCGCGCACGACAGAGGAGGAGACGTTCGTGAAGGTCATTCGTGTTGTTGCCATTGCACTGACGGTTGGAATGGGCATGGGGTCGGCGGCCATGGCCGACGGATTCAAGGACTGCACCAAGCTCGACAAGGCGTCATGGAAGCCGGCCAGCGAGGCCGAAGCCAAGGCCAAGGCGCTCGGCTACGAGGTGCGGCGCTCCAAGATCGAAGGCTCCTGCTATGAGGTCTACGGCGTCAAGGAAGGCAAGCTTTATGAGCTGTTCTACAGCCCCGAAGATCTCAGCCTGAAGCACACGATCGCCAAGTAAACCGCGAAGTAAACTGCGCGAGTTGATCCGCGCAAAGCAAGGCTTGAGGATGGTCTTCGCTTGATCGAAGAAGCGATGCCAAAAGCGCGCGGGGTGTCCGACCGGACCCCCGCGGATCGAACCGCTTCGCGGACGGTCGCGGTCTGGGACCTCCCGCTGCGCCTCTGGCACTGGGCTCTCGCGGCGAGCGTTCTGGCCGCGTGGTTCACGCCGACCGTTTACGACCGGACTCACCGCATCATCGGCTATGCGGTGCTCGGACTTCTCGCCTTTCGCCTGGCCTGGGGGTTTTGGGGAAGTCGCTATTCGCGTTTCCGCATGATCAGAGTGAGGCTTCGGGCGGCGCCAAGCTATCTCTGGAATCTGCGCCGCGGCATCACCGGCCGCTATATCGGACTCAATCCCGCCGGCACCCTGATGCTGGTGGCGCTGCTGGCCTCGCTCGCCGTCTCGACGATCACGGGCGCGATGTCGGTCACCACCACCTTCTTCGGCGTCTGGTGGGTCGAGGACACCCACCATTATTCATCGGATGCGGTCATCGTCCTGGTCGTGCTGCACGTGCTCGGTGTGGTGCTGATGGGGCTACTCCAGCGCGAGAGCCTGGTCCGCGCGATGATCACCGGGCGCAAGCGCATCCGCGGCCATTCCTAAATATCGTTGCCGATCGTTGCACGCGTCCTGCACCCCGCTCGGGCACGGTCGCCGCATGGCCCCAGGCCGTTCGTCGGATCAAGTTGTACGAGTACCGTTAACATGCCGGTAAGCATGCAATCATGCACGGCACAAAATTAACGTGAATGGCGTCTAGCCGATCCACCATCGATAACAATCGACGATGGAGCGCTGCTGAATGTTCCGCGTTTTCTCCTGCCTTGCGGTCGAGCACGATTGGCGGCTCGTTGTACTCGCTGGTCTGGTCTGCTTCGCTGCAAGTATTGTCGCGGTCAGCATCTTTCATCGTGCGATCGCGACGCGCGCAAGAAGGCGGTGGATCTGGATCACGATTGCCGGCGCGGCCATCGGATACGGCATCTGGGCAACGCATTTCGTCGCGATGCTCGCCTACGAGCCGGGCGTTCCAACGGGCTACGGCATCGTGCCGACCGCGTTTTCTCTCGCTGCGGCAATGCTCCTGACCTCGGTCGGCTTCGGCGTTGCAGTCGGCACGTCCGGCCTGTGGCGCGCGATGGCAGGGGGCGTCATCATCGGCGGCGGCATTGCCAGCATGCACTATCTCGGGATGTGGGCACTTGAAGTGCCGGGTCGAGTCGCCTGGTCGATGGATCTCGTGTTCGTCTCGATCATTCTAGGCATGTGTCTCGGCTGCGCCGCGCTAGCTGTCGCGCTCAGGTACCAGGGCTACCGGGGCACGCTTGCGGCGGCAGTCCTGCTGACACTTGCCATCGTATCGCATCATTTCACGGCCATGGGGGCGGTGCAGATCACGCCAGATCCAACGCGAGCGACGACGGATAGCCTTTCGCTTTCTCCGGCCTTCCTCGCGCTTGCTATCGCCGGCGTGGCGCTGTCCGTGCTGGGAATGAGCCTGATCGGCGTGCTGGCCGATCGTCGCCTGGCGACCCGGACCGCCAGGTTCGAGGAGATCATCAACCAGCTTTCGGTCGCCCGGCAGCAGCTCGAAGGCTCGCAGAACGAACTGCAGGACCAGAAGCTCAGGCTGGATACGGCCATCAACAACATGGTCGAGGCTCTCTGCATGTTCGATGCGGAGAAGCGACTTGTGGTCTGCAACGAGCGCTATGCCCGGCTCTATCGGTTGCCGCCGGAACTGCTGACGACGGGGACCCCGCACGCCGACATCATCAGGCATCGAGTCGTGACCGGCATTCTCAAGAGCGACACCAGCGAGGGCGCGGCCGAGCAGTTCCTGTCGAAATTGGCAGCGTTGCCGTTCGATGCAGTCTCGAGCAGAATCGACGAGTTCGCGGATGGTCGGTTGATCTGCGTGACGCGACAGCCAATGGCCGGCGGCGGGTGGGTGGCCACGCATCTTGACGTCACCGAGCAACGCCGGTCCGAGGCCAGGATCGCTCATATGGCGCAACACGATGCGTTGACCGATCTGCCAAATCGCGTGCTGCTCAGGGAGCGGATGGAGCACGCCATTGCGGTTACGCGTAGCGGCGGCGTCGATCTGGCCGTGCTCATGCTCGACCTCGATCGCTTCAAGGAAGTCAACGATACGCTCGGACATCCGGCAGGCGATTCCCTGCTACGCGCCGTTTCTGCGCGTCTGCGCGAGTGCACCACGGAAACCGCGCTGATCGCGCGACTGGGTGGCGACGAGTTCGCGGTGATCGACTACGTGACCAACCCGGCCGTCGAGGCCGCCACCCTCGCCGAGAACATCAGAAAGGCGCTTTGTGAACCCTTTGATCTCGGCGATCACCGGGTCACGGTGGGCACCAGCATCGGCATTGCCATCGCGCCGCGCGATGGCAGTGATTCCGACGTGCTGATGAAGAGCGCGGATCTCGCCCTCTACTCGGCCAAGAGCGGTGGACGTGGCGCATTCCGCTTCTTCGAGCCGGAACTCGACCAGCTCATGCATGCGCGACGCAACCTGGAGCGCGACATGCGGGATGCGCTTGCTGGCCGCGAATTCGAGCTGCACTACCAGCCATTCGTCAATACCGCGACCGGCGAGATCCGCGGCTTCGAAGCCCTGCTGCGCTGGCATCACCCGAGGCGTGGTCTGGTCTTGCCCGGCGAATTCATTCCGCTCGCCGAGGAGGCCGGCTTGATCGTGCCGCTGGGAGAATGGATCTTGAGGACGGCGTGTGCGGAAGCCGCCAAATGGCCTGCCCATCTCAGGATCGCGATCAACCTGTCTCCCGCTCAATTCAGGAGCAAGGAGCTCGTTCCGGTCATTGTCGATGCACTGGCGAACTCGGGAATTGCGCCACACCGGCTCGAGCTCGAGGTCACCGAGACGGTGATCATGCATGACAGCGAAGCCGTATTCGCAGCACTTGGTCAACTGCGCGAGCTCGGCGTGCGAATCGCCCTGGACGACTTCGGCACCGGCTATTCGTCGCTGAGCTTTCTGCAAAGATTTCCGTTCGACAAGATCAAGGTCGACCGCAGCTTCGTCAACGAACTGTCCAGCGCAAGGGCGGACGCGCACCATCTCGCGCGAGCAGTCGTTCGCTTCGCAGTCAGCCTCGGCAAGACGACCACCGCCGAAGGCGTCGAGACGAAGGAGCAGCTGGACGTCCTCCGTGAAGAGGGGTGCGTCGAAACGCAAGGCTACTATTTCGGTCGGCCGATGCCTGCATCCAACATTGCGAAAATGCTGAGGCGAGGTACCCAGGCAGCCGTCTGCGCTGCGTGAGCACCCGCATCCTCACTGCAGCGGAGGATCGCCGCTGGTGCGCTTCTTGGCGAGGTCCATCTCCGTCACCGCGATCAGAATCTCGGCGCGAGTCTTCAAGTCGGGCGCTTCCAGCATGGCCTGCTTCTCCGCGGGGCCATAGGGCGACATCATCGCCAGCGCGTTGACGAGTGCTTCGTTGGGCGCGCTTTCGACGCCTTCCCAGTCAACCTTGAGATTGTTGGCCTTCAGGAAGTCCGCCAGCACGGCCAGCAGCGCCTCGCGGTCGACCTCGTCCTCGCCCATGCGCGCGGTGAAGTCGTCGACGAAGGCGAAGAAATCCACCTTGCATTGCCGGTAGGCGGTGAGCACCTCGAGCTCCTCGACCACCTTGAAGCGCGAAACGCCGGTGAGCTCGAGGATGTAGCGGCCATCGCCGGATTCGGCGAGCTGGGTGATGCGGCCGACGCAGCCGACGCGGAACAGCGTTGGCTTGTCGGAATTTTTCGGCGAGTGCGCGACATCAGGCTGGATCATGCCGATCAGGCGATGGCCGTCGCGGAAGGAATCATCGACCATCGACAGGTAGCGCGGCTCGAAGATATTGAGCGGCATCTGTCCGCGGGGCAGCAGCAGCGCGCCCGGCAGCGGAAACACCGGAATGATCTCCGGGAGGTCGGCGGGTCCGCGATATTCGATGTTGATCGGCATCTGGTCCCGGTCCCCGCTGACTTGGTCAACCGCGCCTACGAAAACAGGATCGTCGACAAGCGCTTGCGCCCCTCGACGGTTGCATCATCCGTGCCGCCCCAGGCCTCGAAGAACTGCACCAGCTGCTTGCGGGCGCCGTCGTCGTTCCATTTGCGGTCGCGCTTGACGATCGCGAGCAGCTGCTCGGTAGCGGCCGCACGATTGCCTTGCGCGTTCAGCGCGGTCGCGAGGTCGAATCGGGCCTGATGATCGAGCGGGTTTGCGGCGACTTTCTGTTCCAGCTCGGCGACCGGTCCGAGCGATTGCGCCTGCTCGGCGAGATCGATCGCGGTCTGCACGGCCTTCACCGCGGGGTCGCTGCGCTTGGATTCCGGCACCATGGCGAGCGTCTGCTTGGCCTGCTCCATCGCGCCGGAGACGGCATAGCATTTTGCGAGGCCCGCGAGCGCCGCGATGTTGGTGGCATCATGCTGGAGCACCTCGGCGTAGATCTGCGCTGCTGCGGCCGGGTCGCCCTCGGCGAGCACGGCTTCAGCCTCCTGCAGGATCTCGGCGATATTGGGCTCGCCCGGCGCGGTCACGCCTTTTGTCAGCTTTTCGATGAAGGCGTTGAGCTGGCTCTCGGGCACCGCGCCCATGAAGCCGTCGGCCGGCTGGCCGTTGACGAAGGCGATCACGGCCGGGATCGACTGGATGCCCATCTGGCCCGGGATCGCCGGATGCTGGTCGATGTTCATCTTGACCAGCTTGACCTTGCCCTTGGCGGCCTTGACCGCCTTTTCGAGCAGAGGGGTAAGCTGCTTGCAGGGGCCGCACCACTCCGCCCAGAAATCGATCAGCACCGGCTGGCGCTTCGATTCCTCGATGACGTCCTTCACGAAGGTCTGGGTGGTCGTGTCCTTGATCAGATCGGCCGCAGCCGGGCCCGCCGCTCCGTTACCCTGGTCGATGATCGTCACGGGGATCCCCTCGTCTATGTCCGGAATGGCGGGTCTTTAGCACGTTGCCATTTCATATGCTTCGCTGTCGGCTCCTAAATTGGGCCGGGACGGCCGAATTTCAATCCACCGAGGCCGATTCGCCAGTTCCGGGGCAGTTTCGGGCCATTTGGCCGCATTCAGGCTCCATATGGGGTCCCAAGAACCGAATCTAGGTCGCCGGTAGCTGTTGCATTCCCCTCCCGCTTTTGGCATACGACAGCCGTTGCCGGCGCGTCACGCGACCGACACAGGATGCGGGTGTAGCTCAGTGGTAGAGCACGACCTTGCCAAGGTCGGGGTCGAGGGTTCGAGCCCCTTCGCCCGCTCCAATTTTTCCCAGAGCATCCAGCAATAGCTATTTGTCCGTCGGGGCGAGTCGCTGTGCCGTTTTGGCGAGGCTGTGAGGGCTGCTCCAGGTCCCAAGGCTGGATTGGACGCCGATCCGGAATTCGGGTTGGTCGACCCCAGCTATATAGCGCGCAGCAGCTGAGGATCCGGGAGAAAGATATCGACATCGTGGCTTATCCGATGATGCGATTTGCAGCATCATCGCCTGCCGCCGCCGAACGTCCAACGATCGATGATTTCTTGTTCGGCGTTCACCTGCCGAATCATCGCGACGGCAATGCGAAACAGTTGCGCCCAATCTGATTGAGCGCTCACCGGCTACGCCGCAAGCGGATAGGTTTGTCCCGAAAACTCTGCAAACGCCTTCGCCGCGGCAACCAATTGCTCGTGGCTGATGCCATGCATCTCAGCGAAGGCGACTTGCAAGTCGGGGTGGACATCCCCAAAAAACGATGACATCGGACCGCAGGCGGCCTTCGCGGAAGAGTGGTCCAGCAGGCAATGAACAAGCTCCTGCACGCTCAGCCTCTTGCGATACGGCGCATTCACGGTTGCCATAACCAGGACGGGGATATTCATCTGCGTCACTATCTGATTGCCTGGTCAATATAGGATCGACTGAACGGGCTTGGCAATCGATTGGTTTCCTTTTTGTTCCGTTCGCAGGGGTCGCTGGCAGCGCGCCTCGCCAGAATTCCTCAGCGGAACGTCCTTCCGCCGTTCAGATAGGGGCAGTTGGGATCCCATGACAATTCTGGTCACCGGCAGTGCCGGCCATCTCGGCGAAGCCATCCTCCGCACCCTGCGCGGGTGCGGTTCCCCAGCGCGCGGGATCGACCTGAAGCCCTCGCCCTTCACCGACGCGGTCGGCTCAATCGTCGATCCCGGCTTCGTGCGCAGCCAGATCCACGGCGTCACCGCCGTCATCCACACCGCGACGCTGCACATGCCGCATGTGGCGACCCATGGCAAGCAGGATTTTGTCGACAGCAACGTCACCGGCACGCTCAACCTGCTCGAGGCGGCAGCGAGCGCGGGCGTGCGCAGCTTCGTCTTCACCAGCACCACCAGCGCGTTCGGCTCGCAGCTCCGCTCCGGGGCGGGACAGGCCGCCGTGTGGGTCACCGAGGATCTGCCGCCGGTGCCGAAGAACATCTACGGCACCACAAAACTGATGGCGGAGACCCTGTGCGAGCTGTTCTATCGCGAGCGCGCCCTGCCGGTCGTCGTCTTGCGGACCTCGCGCTTCTTTCCGGAAGACGATGACGATCCGGCGATGCGCTCGGCTTACACGCTGGAGAACGCGCAGGCCAACGAGCTGCTCTATCGCCGGCTGGATATCGCGGACGCCGTGAGCGCGCATCTGCTCGCCGCCGAACGCGCCCCGAAGATCGGCTTCGCCCGCTACATCGTCTCCGCCACCAGCCCGTTCGAGCCGCGCCATCTCGCCGCGCTTGCGCGCGATGCGGCCGGTGTCGTGCGCGAGCTCTACCCGGATTGCGCGCGGCTTTACGCGGCGCGGGGCTGGAACCTCCTCCCCGAGATCGACCGTGTCTATGTCAACGAACGCGCGCGGCGCGAGCTGGGCTGGCGGCCGGAATTCGATTTCGCGCATGTGTTGCACAGCCTGCGCACGGAGCGCGATTTCCGTAGCCCGCTGGCGCGTGAGATCGGCTCGAAGGGCTATCATGACGCGGTGTTCGACGACGGACCCTACCCGGTCGCCTCTTAGGCGCCGGATTTGCTGTTTTGCTCGACGCGTCAGATGTCTGTCTGGTCTCGCCGGGAGCAAGCCGCTTGAGCCGTTCTACTGTGCATGGGGTTGTTTTCGCGTTTTTGTAGGTCCACCCCCTCCCGCCGGCTGCGAACGATCCGCGCGCCAATTGATTCCGCGCTGCAGCGAGAGCGGTGTCGCGGCGTTCGTCCGTTGACATTCCGTCTCAATTTTTCCGGAGCGCAACGGCGGCGCACGCGGCGCGCTTCTCACCGGTCGCAGATGTGCTAACCTTTTTGCGTCTGTCGTGCCGACGGACTTAAAACTTCGCCTCTCGACTAGCAAAATAAAATAATGCGCAGCCCTGACGGCTGCCTTAGGGGAGTGACGCGATGAAATTCCATCGATCCGTCTTTCAATCCGTTCTGGCGCTTGCAGCGGTTGCCTTTCTCGCGGGGACCAGCGCTGGCAATGCGCAGCAGCAGGACAAGAACCGGGCGCTGAAGAAATACGAATCCGGCACCAAGGAGTTCTGGACCCATCCGCCCGATGACTGGTTCCTCGGCGACGAGACCGAGGCGCAGAAGGGCCTCGCGCCGCCCTCGGGACCGCCGACCGGCGCGTCCGATGCCGAGCTCGCCAACATCGTCAAGAAGATCAAGCTGCCGGCAGGCTTCAAGATCGAGGTCTACGCCTCCGGCGTGCTGGCCGCGCGGCAGATGGCCTGGGGTGACAAGGGCACGCTGTTCGTGGGCTCGTTCGGCCTCGGCAACGTCTATGCCATCAAGGACAACAACGGGAAGAAGGAGGTCAAGACCGTCCTTAAGGGCCTGAACATGCCCACCGGTCTCGCCTTCAAGGACGGTGCGCTCTACGTCATCGCCGTCGACAAGCTGATCCGCTACGACAATGCGGAGGCCAATCTCGACAAGCTCGGCGACGGCAAGGTCGTCTATGACGACATGCCGTCCTATGCCGCGCATGGCTGGAAATACATCGCGGTCGACAAGGAAGGCTGGTTCTTCCTGCCGTTCGGACCTCCCTTCAACGTCGGCATCCCTCCGACCAGCGTGTCGCAGATCCGGCGTGTCGATCCCAAGACCGGCAACGCCGAAATCTGGGCGCTGGGCGTCCGCAACTCGGTCGGCGGCGACGTCGATCCGCGCACCGGCAAGCTCTGGTTCACCGAGAATGCCCGCGACTGGATCAGCGATGATCTGCCCTCGGACAAGCTGAACATGATCAACCGGATCGGCGAGCATTTCGGCTATCCCTATTGCCACCAGGGCAACCTGCCGGACGACAAGTTCGCCATGGGCCACAAATGCTCCGAGTTCACGCCGCCGGTGCTGAATCTCGGCGCGCATGTTGCTCCGCTCGGCATGAAGTTCTACACCGGCAATCAATTCCCCGCCGATTACAAGAACAACATCCTGATCGCCGAGCACGGCTCCTGGAATCGTCACAAGTACCAGGGCGCGCGCATCGTGCGCGTAATCGTCGGGCCCGACGGCAAGAATCCCAAGCAGGAGATCTTCGCCTCCGGCTGGCTCGAGGGTGACCAGGGCTATCTCGGCCGTCCCAATGACATCCTGCTCGACAAGGATGGTTCGATCCTCGTCGCGGACGACTGGGCCGGCGCGATCTACCGCATCAGCTACAGCAAGAAGTAGCACGGGTACGATACGAGGCTGCGGTGGCCGGAAGGTGCCGCAGTCTCTTTCATTTCAAAGCCACGCTGTCGTTCCGGATTGCGCGCCAGCGCAAGTCCGGAACCCATAACCACGAATCGGGGTTATGGAGTCTCAGCTGCGCAATTGCGCATCTTAGCTCGTGCTTCGCACGCCCTGGAATGAGCTAGATAGATCGGAATTCCCACGATGCGCCGCCAGTTTTCTTCGTACGCCATCGGCGCGCTTTCGCTTGCAGCGCTCGCATTCGTCCCGGCTCAGGCTGCGGACAACGCTGCGATCAAGGAGAAGGCAGCCGTCTGCTCCGGCTGTCACGGCGAGAACGGCATTTCGCAGACCGAGAACATCCCCTCGCTGGCCGGCCAGCCTGATCAGTTCATCCAGTGGCAGCTCGTGTTCTTCCGCGCGGGCTCGCGCAAGAACGATCAGATGCAGCCGATCGTCGAGGAGATCACCAATGAGGACATCCGCAATCTCGGCGCCTATTTCTCGCAGCTGACGCCGCCGAAGGGACCGGAGGACAGCGATCCGGACCTGTCGAAGAAAGGCGCGCAAGTTTCCGCCGGCCGCCGCTGCGCCTCATGCCATACGGACAGCTTCGCCGGGACCAAGGGAGTGGCGCGACTGGCTGGCCAGCGCGAGGAATATCTGGTCAAGGCGTTGCGCGACTACAAAGCTGGCCAGCGCGTCGGCGGCGGCGTCGCCGCGATGGCCGATGTCGCCTATCACATGAGCGACGAGGAAATCACCGCCGTCTCGCACTATCTCGCGCATTTGAAGTAGTGCGGATCCGTTGCCACAAGCTCCGCTGTCGTCCCGGACAAGCGAAGCGCAGAGCCGGGACCCATACCCACAGGATGCTGTTTTTGCGAAGAGTCGGAGTGGGAGGGTCGCGTCACACTGCTCCGTGTGGTGGGTCCCGGGTTCGCGCTTAGCGCGCCCCGGGACGACGACCGAGTGCTGAGCTACTCCGCCCGCTGCTTCTCATAGGCCTTCAAATGCGTGTAGGCGATGCGCAGCTTGGGTACCGGCACCTTGGCGGCATCGGCGCGCGCGATGAGATCTCCGATGACGTGATCGGCTTCGACCGGCAGCCCCGCCTTGATGTCGCGGAACATCGAGGCCGTCATCGGCGAGCCCTCGGCGGTGAGGTTGCCCTTCACCCGCTCGAAGAACGGCCCGCCCGGCGTATAGCCCGACGCGGTGGCGATGGCGGTGGTCTCGTCCAGCATGCCGAGCAGGAAATCGCGACCGCCGGGCGCGGCGAGGATGTTGCCGACAGAGGTGCGCATCAGGCTGGTGGAGGCCGCAAGCGAGGACAGGAACACCCACTTCTCCCACATGTCCTGCATGATGTTCTGGCTGGCGGCGGCGCCGGTGATGCCGCTCTTGAAGGCCTCGTCGATCGCCTTGACGCGATCTGACAGCTTTCCGTCGCGCTCGCCGTAGTTCAGCGACTGCATCGGTTGGAGCTGCACCACCTCGCGCTTCTCGTTCAGGGTCGCCGCGATGGCGCAGAGGCCGCCGAGCACGCGCTCCTTGCCGAATTTGGCATCGAGGATATCGAGATGCTTCATGCCGTTGAGCATCGGGATGATCGCCGTGTCAGGTCCGACCGCTGGCGCAAACGATTTGATGGCGTCGTCGAGATCGAATGCCTTGCAGCTCAAGAGCACGACGTCGAACTTGTCCTTGAGCGCGTCGGCCTGCACGGTCGGGGGATTCTTCAAGGTCACGTCGCCATTCGGGCTCTTGATGACGAGGCCGGCGCTTGCGAGCTCACCGGCGCGGCGCGGCCGGACCAGGAAGGT
Source organism: Bradyrhizobium sp. ERR14 (assembly GCF_014198235.1). Lineage (NCBI taxonomy): Bacteria > Pseudomonadati > Pseudomonadota > Alphaproteobacteria > Hyphomicrobiales > Nitrobacteraceae > Bradyrhizobium > Bradyrhizobium sp. ERR14. The sequence goes on from NZ_JACIHD010000003.1 coordinate 525,189, forward strand.
GACGTCGCGGCCGGCCTGCAAGAGCCTGCCGCCAAAATAGCCGCCAATGGCGCCGGCGCCGACCACGAGGATACGCATGGGATACTCCATTGTTGCTCTTGATTATTGCTGTTGGCGGCCACTTATAATCGTCATTGCGAGCGAAGCGAAGCAGTCCAGAATGTTGCGGCGATCACATTCTGTCGCCGGAGAATGAGCGGCTAGGTCCCGAGCACCATCTCCTCGACCTCGCGCAGCTGCTCCTTGCCGAAGAACATCTCGTTGCCGACGAAGAAGGTCGGCGAGCCGAACGCGCCCCGGGCGACCGCTTCCTCGGTGTTCTTGATCAGCCTGCCCTTCACCTCGGGCTCTCCGGCACGGGCAAACAGCTTCTGGGCTTCGAGGCCGGAGGACGCCAGCGCCTTCGCCGCAATCTCGGGATCGTCCATTTTCTTCGGCTCGCGCCACATGTGGTGGAAGGCCGCCTCGACGTATCTTTCGAACACGCCTTCGAGCTGCGCGGCGATCGCCGTGCGCATCAGATTCAGCGTGTTGACGGGGAAATGCGGATTCCAGACATAGGGCTGGACATGGAAGCGCTTGATGAAGCGCTCGGTCTCGACCTGCTGGAATTCACGCTTGTTCTTGATGCCCGCGAGCGTCTCGGCGGGCGACTTGTTGTTGGTCGACTTGAAGATGCCTCCGAGCAGAATCGGGACGTATTCGAACTTGACGCCGATGCGCTGCTCGATCGCGGGGATCGCGAGGTGGCTGAGATAGGCATTCGGGCTGCCGAAATCGAACAGGAACTGCGGGGCTGTGCGGGGCAAATCGTTCTCCGTGACCTAACTTTTTTGATCTGGCTTTTCCCGCATTGTGACGCAGCGTGCCCTGCGGGTCTACCGTTTAATGATGAGCATAATACTTTGGGAATCAGACCAGCCGCCGGATCGCCCGCTTGCGCCAGACCAGGAGGTAATAGCCCATCTGCAAAACAAACATGGCGCAGAACACGATGGGATAGGCGGCCCACACGCCCGCAAGGCCGATCGTGTGGCTCAGGATCACCGCGGCCGGCAGCTCGATCGCGAGGATCGCGAAGATCGAGAGCAGCATGGGCGTCAATGCGACGCCGGCCGCGCGCATGGCATCTGAGAACACTGTGGCGAGGCCAAACGGCACCGAGCTCCACAGGGCGATGTCGAGCAGGCCTTTTGCCAGATCGACCACGGCGGCATCGGTGATGAAGATGCCGAGGATCGCGCGCGGCGCGAGATAGATCAGCGCCACGAGCCCGCCGGTCAAAACGAGGTTGAACGCGAGCCCGGTCCGCACGATGCCGTCGAGCCGGGCTCTGTCACCGCTGCCGACAGCCTGTGCACCGAGGATCGAGACCGCGATCGAAATCGACATCGCCGTGAACTGGGTGTAGCCCATCACCTGGTTGACGGCGCCATAGGCCGCAGTGGCGTCCGATCCAAACCCGTTGACGAGGCCGAGCAAGACCAGCTCTGCGATCGCCATCACCACCATGCCGATAGCGCTCGGCAATCCGATGCCGAGAATCTTTCCGAGCATGGCGCGGTTGAGCCGCAGGTGACGCAGCAGCGCCGCGTCCGGCGCGAGCGCGTGTTTCTTTCGCAGCAGATAGAACGCCAGCACGATCAGCGTGAGCGCGTTCGATATCGCCGCCGCCCACGCCGGGCTGGTGATGCCGGCCGCCGGCAGTCCGAACGACCCACGGATCAACAACGGTGTCAGGATCAGGCCGATCGCGGTCGACAACGCCAACGCCAGCAGCGGCGTCAGCGCATCGCCGACCCCGCGGATCATCGCCGTCATCAGCAGGAAGACGAAGCCGAGCGGCATCGTCAGCAGCATGATCTGCGCATACGCGCTGGCCTGGTCGAGAATGTCCGCGGGCGTGGCGAGCGCCATCATCAGCTGACGGCTGAGGAGCCCGCCGATCAGCGCCACTGAGATTGAAAGCAGAAGGCCGATCGCGAGCGTCGTGCCGACGACGCTCTTGATCCGGCCGTGCTCGCCCGCGCCAAAGGCCTGGCCGATCAGCACGGTCGCGCCGGTGCTCAGCCCCATGACGAAGGCGAACAGGAAGAACATCACCGGGAAGAACGCCGAGGCAGCTGCGAGCGCATCAATGCCGATCATCTGGCCGAGATAGACGTTGCTGACGGTGCCGAACAGCGATTGCAGCGCGTTGCTCAGCATCAAGGGTGCGAGGAAGCGGAGGAATGTCGTCCAGAGCGGCTTGGGGGCAGACATGGATTGGCCTTTCATCAGGGCGTGCGAAGCCGTTGCCGCGCAATGCGCGGCTCGGCCGTCGATGGGAACGCGAGACAGAGCGCCTTAAGCGCGGTCGCTGTAGGCGAGCTTGACGATGTGGTCGCGGATATCGACAGGCCAGTCTGCGATCAACCCGGTGAAGCGTCGCCGGTCATCGGCAAACAGCGCGCGCGAGGCTTCCTCGAACTGCGGCAGGTTGCCCGCCATGGTCGACATGAAGTGATAGGCCGCATCGCGCGCCTGCCGTTCGCGGCCCTTATCGCCGCTCGCGCGCCTGGCCTCATCGACGAGCTTGCGCAGCGCGACCGAGGCGCCGCCCGGCTGCGTGCCGAGCCACTCCCAGTGTCGCGGCAGCAACGTCACCTCGCGCGCGACCACGCCGAGCTTCGGCCGCCCGCGCCCGCGCGGCTCGCTCGGCGGCGTGCTCTCCTCGACCGGCGGCGGCACAAGCTTCGCCAACCGCGCCAGGACCTCGCGATCCCCGCCGCGCAGATCGAAGTCGATCGATCGACCCGTGCCGTCCTCGAAGATGATGATGGGCTCGTCCGGCCGCGTCGCCACCCGCTTGACGACCAGCGCGACCTCGCCTGCCGGCCCGGACACCAGGCGGCGCTGCCCCTGGAAGGCGGTGAAAATCTTCTGCATTGGAATCATTGCCATTTTGACGACGTTGGGCCATTTAATACCCGGGTAAATTATCGACGTCAATATACCCGGGTGAAAATATCCGTCCTGATGGCTCGACATTGTGATCGCGGGCTGGCACGAACGGCGCCGCCGACCGACCACGCCTAGCCACCACGCCTAGCCCGGGGACCTCGCCAATGCTGACCGTTCACCACCTCAACAATTCCCGCTCGCAGCGCGTGCTGTGGCTGCTCGAAGAGTTGGGCGTGCCCTACGAGATCGTGCGCTATCAGCGCCAGCCGGACATGCGCGCGCCGATGGAGCTGCGCGCCATTCATCCGCTCGGCAAGTCGCCCGTCATCACCGACAACGGCAACACCATCGCCGAGTCCGGCGCGATCATCGAATATCTCATCGCGACCTATGGCAACGGCCGGCTGATTCCGCCGCCGAACACGCCGGAGCGGCTGCGCTTCACCTATTGGCTGCATTATGCCGAGGGATCTGCGATGCAGCCGTTGCTGCTGAAGCTGCTGTTCACGCTGATGCCGAAGCGCGCGCCTGCGCTGCTTCGTCCGCTGGTGCGCAAGGTCTCGAACCAGGCGCTCACCACGCTGGTCAACCCGCAGCTCAAGCAGCACATGGATTACTGGGAAGGCGAGCTCGGCAAGAGCGAATGGTTTGCCGGCAACGAATTCACCGTAGCCGACATCCAGATGAGCTTTCCGCTGGAAGCGGCGCAGGCGCGCGGCGGGCTCGAGCAGGGCCATCCCAAGGCGATGGCGTTTCTCGAGCGCATCCACGCGCGCCCGGCCTATGCGCGCGCGCTTGAAAAGGGCGGGCCATACCAGGTGGGACGGTAGTTAGTCATGCCGTCGAGCGCCTAGCCCGCCGCGTAGGCCCAGTACGTCCGGCGCTCCGGCGTGTTCATGTCGCGATAGCACGCGTGACAGCGAGAGCTAGCGGATCCGCGCTCCCGTGCCATGCAGATGACGTTGTTACTGCCCCGCAGCTTCTGCGCCCCGCGTGCGCGGATCGGGCGCGCCGAGCGGTCCGTTGGGTGTCACGACAATCGAGTTGGCCGACGTCTGCCCCATCGGCTCGACGATGACGTGGCCCATCGCCTTCAGCTTATCCAGAACATCGCTGGGAAAGCCGCGCTCGACGCGCACTTCATCGGGCAACCATTGGTGATGCAGCCGTGGCGCTGCGACGGCGGCCGCAACATCCATCTTGTAGTCGAGCACGTTGACGATGACCTGCAGCACGCTTGAAATGATGCGGCTGCCGCCGGGCGAGCCCGTCACCAGCACCGGCTTGCCGTCCCTGAGCACGATGGTCGGTGACATCGAGGACAGCGGCCGCTTGCCGGGGCCCGGCAGATTGGCCTCGAAGCCGACGAGACCGTAGGCATTGGAGGCGCCGATTGCGGCGGTGAAATCGTCGAGCTCGTTGTTGAGCAGCACGCCGGTGCCGTCGGCAACGAGGCCCACGCCGTAGCTGAAGTTCAGCGTATAGGTGTTGCTGACGGCATTGCCGCGTCCATCGACGACGGAGAAATGCGTGGTGTTGCTGCCCTCGCGCGGCGAGGGAGCCGCGGAAACGAGCTCCTTCGACGGCGTGGCACGTTCGGGAGAGATGCCGGCGCGCAGCTTGGCGGCGTAGTCCTTCGCGACGAGCGTCTCGATCGGTGCGTTGACGAAGGCGGGATCGCCGAGATAGCGCGCGCGGTCGGCATAGGCGCGCTTCATGGCCTCGATCAGAAGATGCAGCGAGGCCGGTGAGCCCTGCTTCAGATCGGCAAGCTGAAAGCCCTCGAGGATGTTGAGGGTCTCTACCAGCACGACGCCGCCCGACGAAGGCAGCGGCATCGACACGATGTCATAGCCGCGATAGGTGCCGCGCACCGGCGTGCGGGTCACGGCCTGATAGGCCTTCAAATCGGCTGGCGTCATGATGCCGCCGGCATCCGTCACGGCCTTGGCGAGCTTTTCCGCGACCGGTCCCTCATAGAAGCCGCGTGGCCCCAGTGCGGCGATGGCCGACAGGGTTTCAGCGAGATCGCCCTGCACCAGCCTGTCGCCTTCACCGATCGGCGTGCCGTCGGGCCGCGAGAAGATTTTGGCCGAAGACGGCCAGCGAGCCAGCCGCCGGTGCCAGGCCGGCATCGTGTCGGCCATGTCGTCACCGACGACGAAGCCGTCGCGGGCAAGCGCGATGGCGGGCGCGAGCAATTGCGCCAGCGTGAACTGGCCGGAGCCGTATTTTTCCAGCGCGAGGGAAAGACCGGCAACCGTGCCGGGCACGCCGACGCCGAGGGCGGAATCCCGTGACTTCGCAATATCGGGCTTGCCGTCGGCGCCGAGGAAGATTTGCGGCGTGGTCGCTGCCGGCGCCGTCTCGCGGTAATCGATCGTGATGTCTTCGTTGCGGTCCGCGGAATGGATCACCATGAAGCCGCCGCCGCCGATATTGCCGGCACGCGGATAGGTCACGGCCATCGCAAAGCCGGTCGCGACCGCAGCATCGACCGCATTGCCACCGCTCCGCAGGATATCGGCACCGATCTGCGCGGATATCTTCTCCTGCGCTACGACCATGCCGTGCTCGGCGGCGACGGCGCGTACCGTGTCAGGCGCGGCTGGGACATAGGCCCGTCGCGCATCCTGGGCGGCTGCCGGTGACAGACCAAACGCCAGGGCGGCTATGAAGGCGAAAAATGTCCGCCTTGTCGAATATGACGACATCATCAAGCTTCCGCCGTGGCTTCGAACCAGTTCACATGCCTCGCTGCAATGCTATACGGTTTGCCCCAAGAGAGGCAAAACTGTTCGTGATGAGGACTGCGCGATGACGACGATCGCCCCGGATGTGCGCATGGCCGGCGTGGCGCGGACCTATCCGCCGCGCGCCGCCGTCGTCAGCTGGATTTTCTTCGACTGGGCCGCGCAGCCGTATTTCACGCTGATCACGACCTTCGTGTTCGCGCCCTATTTCGCCACCAGCATTGCGCCGAACCCCGCCACCGGCCAATCGCTGTGGGGATTTGCGATGGCGGCCGCGGGCCTTGCGATCGCGTTGATGTCGCCGGTGCTGGGGGCCATCGCGGACGCCTCGGGCCGCCGGAAGCCGTGGATCGCGGGGTTCGGTGCGCTGCTGGTGGCGGCATCCTGCACGCTGTGGATCGGCAAGCCCGGCGATCCCTCCATCATTCCGCCCCTGCTCACCGCAGTCGCGCTCGCCAGCGTCGGCGCGGAATTCGCCACCCTCTTCAACAATGCGATGATGCCGACGCTGGTGCCGCCGGAGCGGATCGGACGGCTCTCCGGCACCGGCTGGGCCACCGGCTATGTCGGCGGGATCGTCAGCCTGATCATCGTGCTCGGCTTCCTCGCGGCCAACCCGCAGACCGGCCGCACATTGCTGGGCTTCACGCCGCTATTCGGGCTCGATCCGGTCAGCCATCAGGGCGATCGCATTGTGGGGCCGCTGACCGGGCTGTGGTTCATCGTCTTCGTGACACCGCTGTTCCTGTTCACGCCGGATTATCCGGCGAAGCGCCCGGTGCGCGAGGCGTTGCGCGAGGGGCTGTGGGAGCTGAGGCAATCGATCAGAGGCTTGCCGCAGCAGAGATCGCTGGCGGCATTTCTGCTCGCCAATATGATCTATACGGATGGTCTGGTGTCGCTGTTCGCCTTCGGCGGCATCTATGCCGCGGGCACCTTCGGCTGGCACACCATCCAGATCGGCACCTTCGGCATCATGCTCGCGATTGCCGGCGCATTTGGCGCATGGTTCGGCGGCAAGCTGGATGATCGTCTCGGGCCGAAGCGCGTCATCGCCGGCAGCTTGCTCGTGCTGCTGCTGTCCGTGGCGGCGATTCTCCTGGTCGACAAGGACAGTGTGTTGTTCATCAAGGTCGCGCCGCCGCCGCAAGCAGACGCTCCCTTGTTCTCGAGCGCGGCCGAGCGCGCCTATCTCGTGCTGGGCTGCTTCATCGGTGCGGCCGGCGGCCCCCTCCAGGCGGCCTCGCGCACGCTGCTGATTCACCTCGCTCCGAAGGACCGCATCGCGCAGTATTTCGGCCTGTTCGCGCTGACCGGAAAGGTGACGTCCTTCATCGGACCGTTGCTGATCGGCACGATCACGGCGGTGACCGCGAGCCAGAAGGCCGGCATGGCCGTGCTGGTGGTGTTCTTCGTCGCTGGGCTGGGGCTGTTGATGCGGGTGCGGGATTAGCCGCGGGCCTTCGTAGCCCGGATGAAGCGCAGCGCAATCCGGGAAACCTGTTTCCGTGGAGGCGCTGACCCGGATTTCGCTTCGCTCCATCCGGGCTACGCTTGTGGTGAAAGGCTCAGTGCCGGAAATGCCGCGTGCCCGTGAACACCATGGCGATGCCGTGCTCGTCGGCGGCCTTGATCACCTCGTCGTCGCGCATCGAGCCGCCGGGCTGCACCACCGCGGTGGCGCCGGCCTCGATGCAGGCGAGCATGCCGTCGGCGAAGGGGAAGAACGCATCCGACGCCACCACCGAGCCCTTGGTGAGCGGCTCGGCGAGCTTCAGCTCGCTCGCCGCATCCTGGGCCTTGCGCGCGGCGATGCGGGCCGAATCCACCCGGCTCATCTGGCCGGCGCCGATGCCGACGGTGGCGAGATCCTTGGCGTAGATGATGGTGTTGGACTTGACGTGTTTTGCGACCCGGAACGCAAACTTGAGGTCACGCATCTCCGTGTCCGTGGGCGCACGCTTGGTCACGATCTTGAACGTCATGTCGTCGACGACGGCGTTGTCGCGGCTCTGCACCAGCAGGCCGCCGGCGACCGTCTTGGCGGTGATGCCAGGCGCGCGCGGATCGGGCAGGCTGCCGGCGAGCAGGAGGCGGAGGTTCTTCTTGCCGCCGATGATGGCGATCGCCTCCTCGGTGGCGTCGGGCGCGATGATCACCTCGGTGAAGATCTTTGTGATCTCGCGGGCCGTATCTGCGTCCAGCGGACGATTCATCGCGATGATGCCGCCGAAGGCCGAGGTGGAATCGCAGGCCAGCGCCTTGCGATAGGCGTCGACGAGGTTCGATCCCTCCGCGACGCCGCAGGGGTTGGCGTGCTTGACGATGACGCAGGCGGCGGTGCGTCTGGCGTCGAACTCACCGATGCATTCATAGGCGGCGTCAGTGTCGTTGATGTTGTTGTAGGAGAGCTCCTTGCCCTGGAGCTGCCGTGCGGTGGAGACGCCCGGGCGCTTGTCGGGGGTCGCGTAGAAGGCCGCGGTCTGGTGCGGGTTCTCGCCGTAGCGCAGCGACTGGATCAACTTGCCGCCGAAGGCACGGAAGTCGGGCGCGTCGATCTCGAGCTGGCGATTGAACCAGTTCGAGATCGCGGCATCGTAAGCGCCGGTGCGCGCATAGGCCTTCGCGGCAAGCCGCCGCCGCAGTTTCAGCGTGGTCGCGCCCTTGTTGGCGGCGAGCTCGTCGAGCACGGCCTTGTAGTCATCTGCCTCGACGACAACGGCGACGTCATCATGGTTCTTCGCGGCGGCGCGGATCATCGCGGGGCCGCCGATGTCGATATTCTCGATGCAATCCTCGAAGCCGGCGCCTTTGTCGACGGTCGCCTCGAACGGATAGAGATTGACGACGAGAAGATCGATCGGCGCGATGCCGTGCGCCTTCATCGCGTCCGCGTGCTCCCTATTGTCGCGGATCGCGAGCAGGCCGCCATGCACCTTCGGATGCAAGGTCTTGACGCGGCCGTCCATCATCTCGGGGAAGCCGGTGAGGTCGGAAACGTCCTTCACCTTGAGGCCGGCCGCGGCGATCGCTTTTGCCGTGCCGCCGGTCGAAACCAGCTCGACATCATGGGCGGCGAGCGCCTTTGCGAATTCGATCAGGCCGGTTTTGTCGGAGACGGAAAGAAGCGCGCGGGTGGCGCGGCGGGGATGGTCAGTCATGAGCAAGATCCTCTGTCTTAAGGAGTGTCTATGCCCAGGCGCGCGGCAGATATGTGTCGCGCTTCCCGATGGTGCTCCATCCAAGGTCGCCAGTCGCGCGAGCGAGGGCTCGATAGCAGTTTTCGGCGTGCTTCACAACGATCAGATAGGGCTGAATCCGCGCGTTTACAGCGGAAGTTCCGGTTCGCGCCGGGCGTTGCGGCGGGCATTGGTGACGGTCGGCGATGCCGTGGAGCGGACAAAGCTCCAGCGGATCGAAGGCGCCTGCCTCGCGTCCTGCCGGATCACGATCTGGGCAGTGCGGCGCGGCCCGTCATTGCCGGCCAGGAACACGCTGTCCTCGAGGTCGACCTTGTCGTCGAGCGCCTCGAAGGTCCAGACGTCGCGGTTCGGCAGCACCAGCATGACGCCGCGCGCATCCGACAGCCGGCTCGCCTTCACTGCCGGATGCAGATGGAAGCGCAGCGCAAAGTCAGCGTCGGCGCCCTTGAAGCGCCCGCCCTGCGGCGGCGACAGCGTGTCCTCGCCGTCGATGCGCGCGCCGTCATTGGCGATCATCAGCACGCGGCGGTGGATCGCGCCGAATTTGGAGAGATAGCCGTCATGCGAGGTCGTGAGCAGCGTGCCGTTCTGCACGATCTCGCGATAGCTCTCGACCTCGACGGGCCCGCTGGTAACAGGCGAGCCGTGCAAGAGCCGCTTCATCGCCGACATCTCGACGAACTGGCACGACGAAGTATCGTGATAGGTCAGCGTCGAATGCGCCGCGGTGCCGCGGGCGAACGGCCGCCAATTGTCGCGGCCCGTGGTCGGCATGCCGCAATTGGTGACGATGCGGCTGATGCCGGAAGACAGTTCGAACGACAGGCAGCCGGCGTGGGCGTCGTGGCTGACGCCGGCTGGCGGCGGCGGGCCGGTGTCGATGATCACAGTGGTCTGGCCGGCATCGAGGCGCTGAAAGCCGGTATGCGGCATGTTTGCCATCGGCGCGCCGTGGGTGTCGTCATAGGCGAGCAGCGTTGCGAGCAGGTCGGACGATGTCGCGCTCATGCCGTTGAACAGCGCGAAATTTCCGTCGCCGTGGCGGAAGAAGCGCAGCATCGGCATCATGCGGTCGATCGCGTTGAGCAGCGCCGGTGGCGGCGCGATGTTGCGCGCAGCAAACGTCTGCCGCAGCGGCAACAGGTCGATCAGGAGTTCAATCAGCGCCCCCGGATTGCGCGAGATGTGTCCGCCGTCGGGCAGGATCTGCCGCTGCAATTCGTCCGACAGCTTCTTCGATGCGCTGCGGATTTGGCCGGCCTGGTTGGCAAGGCACAAGGCCGCATAGCACAGCGCCATCAGCACCTGGAGCTTCGGCACCCCGTCGGGAATGTTGACCATGGTGTAGCGCAGGAAGCGGATCTCGCGCGCGAGGGCGCGCAGGTAACGGCGGTAGAACTTGTTGTCGGTCTCGTTGAGCACCAACGGCGCCTGCGACAGCAGCGAGATCACGCGCCGGGCCAGCACGTCGGCACGTCGGGCGACCGGCCGGCGCTTGTTGGCGGGGTTGGCGATCCAGTCCTCGATCAGCGCGCGCGCATTCGCCCGTGTCAGCGCGGTGTCGGCGGCGCGCAAATGGCGCAGCCAGCCGAAGCCGAGCAGCGCGACTTCCCAATCCTCCGACGGCGGCTCGAGATCGAAGATCGAACGGCCGTGGCAATTGACGATCTTGCCGGCGAAGACGAAGCGGCCGGCATAGATTTCGGCGGCGCGAGTCGCATCCGCGGTGCGCAGATCATGCGGCGCGATGATCAGCCGGTCGGTGCGGCCGGGCCAGACCCGCGACAGCGCAACGGAACCGCCGCTCGCGCGCGCGAGCATGTTCCGCGCGAAGCGGTTCATGACCAGCGTCGAGATACGTCTGCGTTGAGCGACCGACACGCTTTGCCTTGAAGGGGGAGAGGATTCCGACGAATCCCTATTAATCCCAAAATCGGACGTCTGACACCACCTTGAACGTGTGCGAATCAGCGTCGCGGCCGCAAAATCCGGTGCAAAATCAGGATTTAACGAGCCGGGTCGCGAAAAACCCGTCGAGCCCGCCGAGCTTGGGATCGGCGTTCGGCAGATGGCTGGGCAGGGTACGCAGATCACCGTCCCCTGTGATGATTTCGTCCAGGCCCGCGACTTCCGACGCCTCGATCGGGACGCGGCGAAGCGCGGGCTCGCTTGCCAGCAGCGTGGCCACGGCCTGCTCGCCCTCTTCGGGTTCCAGCGAGCAGGTACAGTAGACCAGCGTGCCGCCCGGCTTTAGCAACGATACCGATTTTCGCAGCAGCCGCTGCTGCAGCACAGTCATGGCGGTGACATCGGATTCCTGCCGCAGCCACGCCACATCGGGATGACGGCGGATCGTGCCGGTCGACGTGCAGGGCGCATCGATCAAAATACCGTCGAAGCCTTCGGCAGGGCCGGCCCATTCCACGGCGTCAGCGACGACGGTCTCGGCCTGGAGCGACAGCCGCGCCAGGTTTTCACGCAGCCGCGTCACCCGGGCTGGCGAGCGGTCGATCGCCGTGACCTGCGCGCCGGCATGCACCAGTTGCGCGGTCTTGCCGCCGGGGGCGGCGCAGAGATCGGCAATGGACTTGCCCTTGACGTCGCCGAACAACAGGGCCGGCAGCGCGGCGGCGGCGTCCTGCACCCACCATTGTCCCTCGGCGAAGCCGGGCAGCATGGTCACCGAGCCGTGCAGCAGCATCCGCACCGTCCCGGTCGGCAGCGTCTCGCCGTGCAGGCGGCTCGCCCATTGCGCGGCATCGGATTTCACCGTGAGATCGAGCGACGGCTCGTGGCCGAGCGCCAGCGCCATCTCCCTTGCGGTTGCTTCGCCATAATGCGCGCTCCAGCGCGCGAGCAGCCATGGCGGCAGATCCAGCGATTGCGCGGCGACCTCCTCGACCAGCGCCGTGCCCTCGCGCGCGCAGCGGCGCAGCACGGCATTGACGAGGCCGGCATAGCGCGCGGCGCGCCGGTCGGATTGCACCAGGCGAACGGAGAGGTCGACGGCCGCGTGATCCGGCACGTCCATCCAGAGGATCTGCGCCGCGCCGATCAGGAGCGCGCTTTGCGCGCGCGGCGCATCGGAGGGGATGCCCTTGTCGAGCAGGCGGGACAGTACATGACCGAGCGTGCCGAGCCGGCGCAGCACCGTGGCGACCAGGCGCCGCATCAGCGCGCGGTCGCGGTCGGCCAGCGTCTTCAGTCCGGGATGGGCGCCGCCGCCGTCGAGTTGGTCATCGAGCGTACGGTGCTTGTGCAGCACGCCGTCGACGATGTCGGCGGCAATCCGTCGCGCCGCGAGACCGGGCACTTCGGACGGAGGGGCGAAACGTTGAGATGGCATGCGGAAGCAAGGTTCTGAGCGAGCGGCAGTTCCGCCGCAATGGGCGCATGCCTTGAGAACCCAATCTCTGGCACGCGAATATGCCAAATGTAAGAATCGCTTCCGGCTTTTTCAGCCCTTCCGGGCCGATTTCAGGAATGCGTTATTGGACATCGCGTTGCGGCTCGTCCTGCGCTAGAAAGCCTGGCGATGAGTGACCAGTCTCCCGTTTCCGACCGCAAGCAGCTCACGCCGGCAGCCAAGCGCGCGCTGGCCGAAGCCGAGGCGCGCCGGCAGGCCGCAGCCGTGCAGGCCAAGGAGGACGGCAAGGCGGCGCCGAAGGAATTGCAGGGACCCAAGGGACCCGAGCCGACCCGCTACGGCGACTGGGAGCGCAAGGGCATCGCCTCCGACTTCTGAGCGATCGCCGGTCCTAAGGCTGTCCGCCCTTGCTGCTAAAGGTCTTGCCACTAAAGGTCCTGCCACTAAAGGTAATGATTCTCCCTGAGATAGCGGATGATGCGCTCGCAGGCCGCGTCAGTCGACATTTCTGACGTGTCGACGGTGATCTCCGGCGCCTGCGGCGTCTCGTAGGGATGATCGATGCCGGTGAACGACGGCAGCTCTCCCGCCCGTGCCTTGCGATAGAGCCCCTTGGGATCGCGATGCTCACATTCGGCGAGCGGGGTCGCGACATGGATCTCAATGAACTCGCCTGTCTCGACCCGCCCGCGCGCCAGCTCGCGCTCGCTGCGGAACGGTGAGATCAGCGCGACCAGCGCGATCATGCCGGCGTCGACGAACAGCGCCGCGATCTCCGCGGTGCGTCGGACGTTCTCCGCCCTGTCGGCGGTGGAGAAGCTGAGGTCGCGGTTGATGCCGTGGCGGAGATTGTCGCCGTCGAGCAGTGCGGCGTGGCGTCCGAGTTCGGCAAGCCTGCGATCGACGAGATCGGCGATTGTCGATTTGCCGGCACCGCTCAGCCCTGTGAACCAGAGCACGCAGGGCCGCTGCTGCTTCAGCCGCGCCCGCACGGATTTGTCGACGGCAAGCCGCTGCCAATGAATGTTGGTGGCGCGGCGGAGCGAGAGATCGATCATTCCCGCGGCGGCGGTGCGGTGGCTGATCGGATCGACGAGAATGAAGCTGCCCATGTCGCGGTCGTCGCGATAGGCCTCGAACACCAAGGGACGGTCGAGGCTGAGATGGGCGTAGCCGATCTGGTTGGCGTCGAGCGTGGCGGCGCTTTCATGCGCCATGGTGTCGATGGCGATGCGGTGCTTGAGCGTCGTGATCACCGCGCCGGTCGAGGCCGCGCCGCATTTGAGCAAATAGCGACGGCCCGCGACCATGGCCTCGTCGTCGAACCAGACCAGATGCGCCGCCAGTTGATCGGAGACCTGTGGCGCGGGTCCCGCCGTCAGCACGTCGCCGCGACTGACGTCGATCTCGTCGGTCAATGTGAGCGTCACCGATTCGCCCGCCGCAGCCCGATCGCGCTCGCCGCCGGGCGTGAGAATGCGCGCGATGCGCGTCTGACGGCCCGACGGCTGCACGGCGATGGTCTCGCCGGTCGCGATCGTTCCGCTGGCGATCCGGCCGCAGAAGCCGCGAAACTCGGCATGCGGCCGGTTGACCCATTGCACCGGCAACCGGAACGGCCGCTGCGAGACATCGCCGGAAACGTCGACCGATTCCAGATAGGCCGTCACCGTCGGCCCGGTGTACCAGGGCATCCGCGCGCTGGCCGTGACGATGTTGTCGCCGTCGGGTGCGACGACCGGAATGCACTGGACCTGCGGGATTCCGAGCTGTCCGGCCATGGTCAGGTATTCGGCAGTGATGGCCGCAAAGCGACCCCCGTCGAATCCGATCAGGTCCATCTTGTTCACGGTGAGCACGACGTGACGGATACCCAACAGCGACAGGATGTGGCTGTGGCGCCGCGTCTGCGTGATCACGCCCTTGCGGGCATCGACCAGCACCACGGCAAGATCGGCGTTGGAGGCGCCGGTCGCCATGTTGCGCGTGTACTGCGCATGCCCCGGCGTGTCGGCGACGATGAAGCGGCGCAGCCTGGTGGCGAAGAAGCGGTAGGCGACGTCGATCGTGATGCCCTGCTCGCGCTCGGCCTGCAAGCCGTCGACGAGCAGCGCGAAGTCGAAATCGCCACCGGTGGTGCCGACCGTCCGGCTCTCGGACGCCAGCGCGTCGATCTGGTCGTCGAGCAGCGTCTTGGAATCGTAGAGCAGCCGGCCGACCAGCGTGCTCTTGCCGTCGTCGACGCTGCCGCAAGTGACGAAGCGCAGCGTCGGACGATCATCCTGTTCGAGTCGCGGCGCACCGGAGGCGGCGATCGTGGGGGCCTCGTGATAGGACATCAGAAGTAGCCTTCCGCTTTCTTGCGCTCCATCGATGCGGCACTGTCCCGGTCGATCATGCGTCCCTGCCGCTCGGAGGTGCGCGAGGCCATCATCTCGCGCACGATCTCTGGCAATGTTGCCGCGGTCGAGACCGTGGCGCCGCTGAGCGGATAGCAGCCGAGGGTGCGAAACCTGACGGAGCGCCATCGCGGCTCTTCGCCTGCAAGCAGCGGCATCCGTTCGTCGTCCACCATGATCAGCGCGCCGTCGCGCTCGACCACCGGGCGCGAAGCCGCCAGATAGAGCGGAACGATCGGGATGTCCTCGGCGAGGATGTAGTCCCAGACGTCGAGTTCGGTCCAGTTCGACAGCGGAAACACCCGCATGCTCTCGCCGGGCGCCAGCGTCGTGTTGTACAGGCTCCACAGCTCGGGCCGCTGGTTCTTCGGATCCCAGCGATGCGCCGCGCTCCGGTGCGAGAACACGCGCTCCTTGGCGCGCGATTTCTCCTCGTCGCGCCGCGCGCCTCCGATCGCGGCGTCGAAGCCGTGGAGGTCCAGCGCCTGCCGCAACGCCTGCGTCTTCATGACGTCGGTGTAGCGGGCCGAGCCGTGGGTGAAGGGGTCGATGCCCTGGCTCAAGCCGTCATTGTTGGTATGGACGATCAGGTCGATGCCGAGTTCGCGCGCGCGGCGGTCGCGAAACGCGATCATCTCGCGGAATTTCCATGTCGTGTCGACATGCAGCAGCGGAAACGGCGGCTTGCCGGGATGAAAGGCCTTCATCGCCAGGTGCAGCAGAACCGAGGAGTCCTTGCCGATGGAATACAGCATCACCGGCTTGCGGAATTCGGCCGCCGTCTCCCGCAAGATGTGGATGCTTTCCGCCTCGAGGCGCCGGAGATGACTGGCGGTGTGAAGCTGCTTGCGGCCGGTTCTTTCAAGGAGGGCGGGCTCGGTGCTCGTGGGAATGTCCAGCATGCTGATCACGCGGCCTCGGCGAACCATTCGCCGAACAGATGCGCCGACGTTGAGGCATTCAGGCCGAGATCGCGAACGCACGCCGCGACCGAAGCTCGATAGGCGTCATTGACCCCGCAGCGCTCCAGAATCTCCAGCTGAGCTTCGCTCATCGAGGCCGTCGCGCGGCGCTGGTAGCGATAGGCGCTATCGGAGGTGTGCAGATTGGGCACCTTGTAGATCGTCGCTTCGCTCGGGAAGATGACGCGCGCGTTGTTTGCCTGCACGTCTCCCGGTTCCTGCCATGACGTCACGGCATTCTCGGTAAAGCTGCTCGAAAGGCCGAGGCGGTCGAACAAGATGCGCACCGACGACAGCGCCTCCTTGCTTACCTCGTAGACGTAGTGCGTGACGGGAACGCCGTGTTGTTGCGCGTAACTCGCGACGCGGGCTGCGCTGAGTGCGGCAACGACATAGTGCCGCAGCAATGTGTCTTCGGGCGCGCGAGAAATCAGCTTCTCGAGCCATGACGCCAGCGAACTCGCCGGCTCGCGGTCGAGCATGATGAGATGCAGACGGTGGCGCGGATAGCCTGCTTCGACCAAGAGCTGCAGCGGATTGAACAAGCTCTCGGCAAGGACGTAGGGCCCGATCGTTTCCTTGCTGAAGATGTGCGGCTCGTCGCTTGCCGAGGGGATGATCCAGGGCGCCAGCGGGCGGCCGACGAGCGCGTCGCGCAGGATCGCCTTCAGCGGTTGATAATATGAAGGCATGCCGGTCATGCCGAACAGATTGCTGAGGGCGGTCGATCCGACTCTGGCCTTGCCACATGCAAAATAGAGCATCGGAAAGTCCTGCGCCGGACGATGCAGGAAATCCTCGGCGAGGCAGTCCGTCACTTCACGCATCAACGTCGCGAGCGTGACGGCTCTGGTCTGGAATTCGCCCACCGGGGACAGCAGCATGGTGTCGAGGGAACTATGCTGCTGCCGAACGAGATCGGCCATTCGTTCGAGCGAATCGGCGGAGATTGCGTCGATGTTCATGTCGGGGGCCTACTGCAGGGAGTTCCACGAGCGATTGCTCGTGAGATCTATTCCAACCTACAGTTGTCCATGGTGCCGGACAATTCCGGGGAATCCCGGAGGCGCTATCCATATGCGACGAGCATTGAAGAACTGCTCGTCGCCGCTACGCCGTTTCATGCCGCGCGCACGGTGGTGAGGAACTTCTCGACTTCCGTCTTCAAGAGGCTGCTTTCACTCGACAGCGATCGCGCCGATGCCAACACCTGCCCCGACGCCGCGCCGGTCGCGCTCGCGCCATGACTGACCTGGGCGATCTTGTCTGCGACTTCGACGGTTCCCTTGGCGGCTTCGCTGACGTTGCGCGCAATCTCGGCCGTCGCTGCACCCTGTTCTTCGATCGTCGCTGCAATGGTGGACGAAATGTCTGAAATGCGGGCGATGGTCGCGCCGATTTCCTTGATCGCTCCGACGGAGTCCTCGGTTGCCGATTGCATGCCGGCGATCTGCGCGCTGATCTCTTCGGTCGCTCGCGCGGTTTGCGCTGCGAGCGCCTTCACCTCGCTCGCCACGACTGCAAAGCCGCGGCCGGATTCGCCGGCGCGCGCCGCCTCGATCGTTGCGTTCAGCGCCAGGAGGTTGGTCTGTTCGGCAATCGCGGTGATCAATTTGACGACGTCGCCAATTCGGCCCGCCGCCTTGAGCAGTTCATTGATCCGGACGTCGGTGCGCTCCGCCTGCCTGACCGCTTCGCTGGCGATGCGGCTGGAATCGTGGACCTGGCGACCGATCTCGACGACCGAGGTACTCATTTCCTCGGCGGCGGACGCGACCGCTCCGACGTTGGTGGACGCTTCCTCCGAGGCCGCCGCGACCATTCCGGAGAGTTGCTGGGTCTCTTCGGCGGTTCCCGACAGCGTGCCGGCGGCTGCCTCGAGCTGCTGGGAGGCTGCTGACACGGAGTCGATGATGCCGCCGACCGCGGCTTCGAACACGCCGGCGAGCTGGGCCATTTCTTCCTTGCGCTGAGCGGCCGCAGCGGCTTCCTGATTCTTCTGTTCGACCTCCATCTGCTCGATACGGATCAGGTTTTCCTTGAAGGTCTGAGCCGCGCGAGCGTTGTCGCCGACCTCATCGCCGCGGCGCGTGTAGGGAATCTCGACCGCCTTGTTGCCGCCGGCGAGCTGAAGAAGCACGTCGCCGATGCGCCGGATCGGCCGGGCGATGTTCGACACGGAAAAGACGGCGGACCCGATCAACGTCAGAACGACGAAGACGCCGACGATCAATGCGAAGGTGGCGACGCGGTCGAGTTCGGCCAGCATCTCGCCCTTGCGGCGCGCCGCGAATTCGTTGGCAACGCCGACCAGATCGTCGATCCGTTTGCTGACTTCCAGGGCTGCCGGACGCATGCGCTCTGCGAGAATGGTTGCCTTCGTCGACTCTGCCGCAGTCCTGGCGCCGCCGGTGGGGGCGCCAATGACGGACTTTTGCGCCCCCGCCAGTTCAATGCCGCTGGCCAGATACGCATCGACGAATTTCTTGGTCTCACGATAGGCGTCCTGGGTGACCTTGCGGGTCGCCCGGTCGGTCGCCGCATCGATTTCCGCGCCGGCTTCGCCTGCTCGCGCGCGGAGATTCTCGAGGAGCTTGTCAACCTCTCCGGCTGACGAGGCGGAGCTGATCTCGAGAGCTGCGAGCTGCGCCCGCGCCATGGCCGTCTGCGCCGCTTGCGCATTGCCTTTGTTGAGATAGTTGATCGTGACCAGGCGATTGGATTCGGCGATCGACCGGTTGCCGAGCATCTGGTTGGTCAGCATGCCGCAGACCAGCACAACGCTCACGCCGGTGACGATGCCGAGCTTTGTTCCAATGCGAAACCTGAATGACCCCACCGCTCTCTCCTCGCGTTGCTGTATAACAGGTATTCGCAACCAATGATTGAGATTTGGGTAATATTCGCGGATCTCCAGTAGAACTACGGCCGACGTATCCGACAATGGAATTTTCCTGCATGGTTCCGCTATGTGCGCGCTCGTGCTTTGAGTTCCCCCGACTCTGTCCTAGCGTGAGTTGATGCGTTTCCAGGACCGACCCAATCCCTATCGGCCGCAATTCGGCGGCTCGCCGTTCGGTCGGCGCTTCTCCGGATTATTGCCGTGGATGTTCGTGGTGGGCATCGCGCTGGCCGTCGTGCTCACCTTCCGCCACGGAATGGGCTGGCTAATTCCGGACACGGATGGCGATCGCACGCGGAACGCCGAGATCGTTCTCGAGCAAGCGCGCCATCCCGATGTTCGCGAGCCGGTCGACGTCATTCGCACCGTCGACGGCGACACCTTTCTCGCGCGGGTTCGTCAGCGCGGCGGCCGCGATCTCGTCGTGCGGGTTCGGTTGCGCGGCATCGACGCGCCCGAGATGAAAGCGTCTTGCCGGGAGGAGCAGGACAAGGCCGAAGCCGCGGCCCGCGCATTGCGCGATCTGCTCGGTCAGGGCGACGTGACGATCGCCAATCTCGGCCCTGACAGATACGGCCGCGTTCTCGCCGACGTCGCGACCCGGCGGACTGCGAACGTTTCGGCGGCATTGCTCGCCGGCGGTTTTGCGCGAAGCTACAATGGCGGCCATCGCGACGGCTGGTGCGCGCGCAGCTGGCGCTTCTGGTAACAAAAAAGCCGCGTCTCCGGACGCGGCCTTTTCTTGTCTTGCCTTGATCCCGGCGATCAGCGCGTCACGACCACCGTCGTGCCGACCGAGACGCGGCCATAGAGATCGGTGATGTCATCGTTGAGCATGCGGATGCAGCCATAGGAGACGAAACCGCCGATCGAGCCCGGCACGTTGGTGCCGTGGATGGCGTATTCACCGCCGGCCAGCGTCATCGCCGCGACGCCCATCGGGTTGCGCGGCGAGCCGCCGGGAATGACGTCAGGGATGCTCGGCTTGTCGCGCTTCACCTCGGCGGGCGGCGACCAGGCCGGATTGCGGTACTTGCCGTCGATGCGGGTGGTGCCGGCCCACTGCTTGCCGGACTTGCCGACGCCGACCGGATAGCGCACGGCGTGGCCGTTATCGAGGACGAGATAAAGCCGCCGCTCGCTGGTTTTGACCACGATCGTGCCCGGAGAATAGTCGGCCAGATGTGCCCCAACCATTTCCGGCCGCGCCTGCGCCGCCGTCGACATCAAGACCCCAGCCCCGATGGTGGCAGCGAGCGCCACAGCAATCCTTATCGACATCGATTTTCCCCTAGCCCGAACGGATCGTCCAAAATTACGCAGAACCGGCAATCGCCAGCTGGCCACGTCCTTGTCAGGGGACATTCTTAACCGCGCCCGTTAACCGGTTGGTTTCCACGCACGGCTGCCAAGGGCCAGTCAGCAGGGGGAACAAAGGAAATGTTCGAAATAAAGTAAATGACCTGAAAACAACACTCGGCGGGAAAGATGCGGCCGCACCGGCCCGCCCGCTGACGAGTGCGTGAGGATGTGAACGGCTGTTGTTTTGGGGCCTCGGTGCGAAAGGCAGTCTCGTGTCCCGGACAACGCGCAGCGCGCAGCGGTGCGCCGCAGAGCCGGGACCAAGTTCTTCTCTTCGTGCGCGGCTCGATGGGCCCCGGCTCAGCAGCGCACCGCGAAGTGCGCGCTGCGCTGCGTCCGGGGCACGAGCTTGCCTTACGCCGGCTTCCGGTTCTGCCGGTTCTTGACGAGATCATCGACCACGGCGGGATCGGCCAGCGTCGAGGTATCGCCTAGGCTGCCCGGTTCGTCCTCGGCGATCTTGCGCAGGATGCGGCGCATGATCTTGCCGGAGCGGGTCTTGGGCAGACCCGGCGCGAACTGGATCTGATCCGGGGATGCGATCGGGCCGATCTCCTTGCGAACCCAGGTGACGAGCTCCTTGCGCAGATCCTCGGTCGGCTGCACGCCGGCCATCAGGGTGACGTAGGCGTAGATGCCCTGGCCCTTGATGTCGTGCGGGAAGCCGACCACCGCGGCCTCCGAGACTTTCTCATGCGCCACCAGCGCGCTCTCGACTTCCGCGGTGCCCATGCGATGGCCGGACACGTTGATGACGTCGTCGACACGGCCGGTGATCCAGTAATAGCCGTCGGCATCACGCCGGCAGCCGTCGCCGGTGAAGTACTTGCCCTTGTAGGTCGAGAAATAGGTCTGCTCGAAGCGGGCGTGATCGCCGTAGACCGTGCGCATCTGGCCGGGCCAGGACCGCGTCAGGCAGAGATTGCCCGAGGTCTCGCCGTCCAGCACCTTGCCGTCGGCGTCGACGATCTCAGGCGCCACGCCGAAGAACGGCTGCGTCGCCGAGCCCGGCTTGAGCTTGGTCGCGCCCGGCAGCGGCGTGATCAGGATGCCGCCGGTCTCGGTCTGCCACCAGGTGTCGACGATCGGGCAGCGGTCGTCGCCGACGACGCGGTGATACCACTCCCACGCTTCCGGATTGATCGGCTCGCCGACCGAGCCGAGCAGGCGGAGCGAGGCGCGCGATGTCTTCTTCACCGGTTCGTCGCCGGACTGCATCAGCGCGCGGATCGCGGTCGGTGCGGTGTAGAAGATGTTGACCTTGTGCTTGTCGATGACGTTCCAGAACCTGGAATTATCCGGGTAATTCGGCACGCCTTCGAACATCAGCGTGGTCGCGCCATTGGCGAGCGGCCCGTAGAGGATGTAGCTGTGGCCGGTGACCCAGCCGACATCGGCGGTGCACCAGTAGATGTCGCCGTCGTGATAATCGAAGACGTATTGATGCGTCATCGAGGCGAACACGAGATAGCCGGCGGAGGTGTGCAACACGCCCTTGGGCTGGCCGGTCGAGCCTGAAGTGTAGAGGATGAACAGCGGATCCTCGGCATGCATGTGCTCGACCGGGCATTCCGTCGTCACCATCGCCGCTGCCTCGTGATACCAGAGGTCGCGCGTCGGGTTCATGTCGATCTTGCCGCCGGTGCGCTTGACCACCACGACCCAGTCAACGTCGTCGGCCTTCGCGAGCGCGGCGTCGACGTTGGCCTTCAACGGCACCTTCTTGCCGCCGCGCAGGCCTTCGTCCGCGGTGATGATGACCTTGGATTTGCAGTCATTGATGCGCTGGGCGAGGCTGTCCGGCGAGAATCCCGCGAACACCACGGAGTGGATCGCGCCGATGCGCGCGCAGGCGAGCATCGCATAGGCCGCTTCCGGAATCATCGGCAGGTAGATGGTGACGCGGTCGCCCTTCTTGACGTTGCGGGTGCGCAGGATGTTGGCCATCCGGCAGACCTCGTCGTGCAGCTCCTGATAGGTGATGTGCTTGGACTGCGAGGGATCGTCGCCTTCCCAGATGATCGCGGTCTGATTGCCGCGCTTGGCGAGATGGCGGTCGATGCAGTTGTAGGCGACGTTGAGGATGCCGTCCTCGAACCATTTGATCGAGATGTTGCCGGGCGCGAACGAGACGTTCTCGATTTTCGTCGGCGCGTGCATCCAGTCGATGCGCTTGGCCTGCTCCGCCCAGAAACCGTTCGGGTCCGAGATCGAGCGAGCGTACATCTCCTTGTACTTGGCCTGGTCGATCCAGGCGCGCTTCGCCCACTCCGCCGGGACGTCGTAGATCTTCTCGGACATGCTTCCCTCCACATACGGCAGGCCGAACGCTGGCGACCGGCGAGCCGACTTGATCATTGACTGATTATGCGTCGGGCTAACCGGGCCCGACAAGGAGCACAAGCTGGACCTTCGGCGGGCGGCCGGCCATGCGGAGGATCAAGCCCGCCTGCTGCGACTGTCGCAGATCTGAAACAAGCCGGCGGGCGGCTTTCGGGGTCTTGACCCAGCTCCGCGGAATAGGCCGGCGCAGGGGCCCCATGCATTAGTAGAGGTATTTGGAAACCGCCTCTCACTGATTCGGGACTCGCAATACGGTTCGGAACACCCTAAATGGCCAACCCGGGTCCAAAGAGACCCTTCGGAACAAAAATAAGAACAGCGGCATTGACCGGTAACAGACAGGGCTAAGGCATAAGGCTATGATGGATCAGCAGAATCTCGGGACGATACGGCCCGCTTCAGCCGATCCTGCAGCTATTGCGCTGGCCAAGGCCCTCGGACAATGGCCGAAACCGGCCCCTTTCAGGCGTCCGAGCCCGAAGAAGGCCTTCGACACGGCGCCCGCGGCGACGGTCGAAGCGCTCGCCAGGGAGCTCGGCCTGCGGCTCGGCGACCAGAACGAGCTGACCATTCGCCGCATCCGGCGCGGCAAGGGCTATTCCTTCGTGCGTCCCAATGGCGCACATATCCGCGACGCCCGCACCATCCGCCGGCTGCACGCCATGGCGGTGCCGCCGGCCTATCGCGAGGTGCGCTATTCGTCCGATCCGAGCTCGCATCTCCAGGCCGTGGGCCGCGATGCCGCGGGCCGGCTGCAATATCGCTATCACGCCGATTGGGAGAAGGTCCGCGAGCACCGCAAGGCGCATCGTCTGGAAAAGCTCGTCGGCGCGCTGCCAAAAATCCGGCGCAAGGTCTCGGCGTTCCTGTCGGGCGACGAGCCGACGCGTGAATTCGCGCTCTCGGCCGTGATCGAGCTGATCGCGCGCACCGCGATCCGCCCCGGCAATGAATCCTATGCCCGTCTCAACGGCACCCGCGGTGCGACCACGCTGCTGAAGTCCAACGTCACGCTGGAGGACGATTGCTTCGTGCTGACCTTCAAGGCGAAGGGCGGCAAGGCGGTGCGCAAGGAGTGCGACGCGGCCAAGCTGGTGCGCGCCATCGGCATTTTGCAGGAGGTCCCCGGCAAGCGCATGTTCCAGTATCGCGATGCCTACGGGATCGTGCGCGCGGTCAACACCACGCAGGTCAACGCTTTCTTGCGCGAGATCGCCGGCATCAAGATTTCGCTGAAGGATTTCCGTACGCTGATGGCGTCTGCCGTCGTCGTGGAATCGCTGTCGCGGATCACGCCGGCGACCAGCCAGCGCGGCCGCAAGAAGCAGGTGCTGGACGCAATCCGCGCCGCTGCCGACAAGCTCTCCAACACGCCGGCGATCTGCCGCAAGAGCTACGTCCACGACACCATCGTCACGGCGTTCGAGGACGGC
The DNA here is from genome assembly GCF_014198235.1 of Bradyrhizobium sp. ERR14. Lineage (NCBI taxonomy): Bacteria > Pseudomonadati > Pseudomonadota > Alphaproteobacteria > Hyphomicrobiales > Nitrobacteraceae > Bradyrhizobium > Bradyrhizobium sp. ERR14. The sequence continues at coordinate 548,856 of NZ_JACIHD010000003.1, forward strand.
ATCCTCGAGCGCTTCGCCGCGACCATGAAGGGCCAGCGCTCGCAGGCGAGGCGCGAGCAGTTGCTGGCGCAGGTGGTGGCGACCGCCGCGGTGTAACGACACGTCGCGCTGCCGTAGGGTGGGCAAAGCGCAAGCGTGCCCACCATTTGCTCATGGTGAAAGGTGGTGGGCACGGCGCGAAGAGCGCGCCTTTGCCCACCCTACGAGAGCTACTTCTTATCTGACACACCCATGTCCGGACCGGGATCGCCGCCTGCGGCTGCGGTCGTGAGCCGTTCCATATAATGCGCCCACCCCGTCGCGTGCGCGGCGGCCTGCGCTTCGCTCGGCAGGCCGCTATGGGTCATGCGCAGCAGCGTGCCGCCGTCACGCTCGATCAGGTCGATCTCGATTAGGCTTGAGCCGGGCGGTACTTCCTGGCCGCCTTCCCATCCGAACGTGTAGGCCAGACGATGCACCGGCACGACCTCGCGGAAGGCGCCGCGGGCGACGCCGCCGCGCGGGCCGACGCCCTTGAGCAGATAGAGCCCGCCCGGATGCGGCTCCGTGGTGGCATCGGAGCCCATCCAGCTCAGGATTTTCTCGGGGTCAGTCAGGTAGGCGAAAACGGTGGCACGTGGTGCCGCGATCTGGGTCTCGCGTCGCACTATGAACGGTTCGGTCATCGGCGATCATCCCTTCGCTGACACCAGGACATGGCGTCGCCAAAGCGGCGCGTCAAGGATTGCCCGTGACAAAGGCCGCCTGCCTTCGCCATGATCGAGCCATGCAGCTCTCCCCGACCCTCGCCTGGCTCGTCGATGCCGCCTCGGATAGCGCCGGAGCTGATCGCCTGCTTGCGGAACTCGGCGCTCATCTGGTCGCCGACGGCGTGCCGCTTGCGGCGGGCGCCCTGACGCTGGAGGTGCCGCATCCTCTGATCGCAAAGCGGACCTGGCTGTGGCGTGCAGACAGCGGCCAAGTGATCGAAGCACTCGGCTTCGCGCCCGGCGGATTGGCGCCCGATCCGCCCAACGATGCCGGCCGCCGCTGGCTGCGCGACATCGCGCGGGGCGAGGTCCACGAAGACGTCATCGGGCGGCCCGATGGGCCGCAGCTTTGTTGGATCGGGCCGCGTCCCTTCACTGCCGACGACATCGGGCAATTGCGCCAGGCCGCGCGTTTTGCAGCGACGCCCCTCGCCGTGCTCGCCGCGCGCGCCACGCTGCGCGCGACGTTAGACGCATATCTCGGCAAGCGCAGCGCGGAGCGGGTGCTGGCGGCACCTCTGCGCCGCGATCTCGGCGAGACCATTCAGGCCGCGCTGCTCTATGCAGACCTCCGCAACTTCACGACGTTGTCGGAAACCTCACCGCCTGCACAGGTCATCGCCGCGCTCGATGCCTGGTTCGACCGCATCGCCGGTGCCGTTCACGCCTTCGGCGGCGAAGTGCTGAAATTCATCGGCGACGGCGTGCTCGCGATCTTTCCGGTGGTCGATGCATCGCCCCGCCGGGCCTGCGAGGCCGCCCTGCGTGCCGCAGGCGCGGCGGAGGCCGGCATGGTCTATCTCAACAAGGAGCGCGGCGCTCAACGGTTGCCGCCGCTGGCATTCGGCGCTGCGCTCCATCTGGGCGAGATGCTGTGGGGCAATATCGGCGCCGCCAACCGGCTCGACTTCACGGCGATCGGTCCCGCTGTCAATCTCGCCAGCCGGCTCGAAGGATTGTGCAAGCCGCTGGGGCGGGCCGTGCTGGTGTCGGGAGCGCTCGCCGCGGAAACGGACATGCCGCTGGTCGCGCTCGGATCGCATTCGCTGCGCGGCATTGCTGCGCCATGCGAGGTGTTTGCGCTGCCGGAGATGCAGAACCGGACATCGTAGCCCGGATGGAGCGCAGCGTAATCCGGGATCGGTGCATACGGAAAGACTGTCCCGGATTTCGCTGCGCTCCATCCGGGCTACGGCAGCGCCTACATCCCGCCCATCTTGCAGACGAGCTTCCACTCCTCCGCTGTCACCGGCTGCACCGACAGGCGCGAATATTTCACCAGCGCCATGTCGGCCAGCTTCTTCTCGGCCTTGATCGTGGCCATCGTCACCGGCGTCTTCAACGGCTTGTCGGCCTTGATGTCGACGCAGACGAATTTATCGGTCTTGTCGGTCGGATCGGGATAGGCCTCCTTGATGATCTCCGCGATGCCGACGATCTCCTTGCCCTCGTTGGAATGATAGAAGAACGCCTTGTCGCCCTTCTTCATGGCGACAAGGTTCTGGCGCGCGGTGTAATTGCGCACCCCGGTCCAGGCCTCGCCCTTGGCGGCCTTCGCCACTTGCTGGTCCCAGGACCACACCGATGGTTCGGATTTCACCAGCCAGTACGCCATGTTTATTCCTCTGACTTGAAGGGGCGCGTCAGCAGCCCCGAGATAGCCGCGTCGATCGTGCTTCGGCCGCTCAGGATCGACGCGACCGCTTCTGATACCGGCAGCTCGATGCCCTGCGAAGCTGCGAATTCAATCAGCACCGGCGCGGTGAACTCACCCTCGGCAAGCTTGCCGGCAGGCGGTTGCTCGCCGCGGCCGAGTGCAAGGCCAAGGGCGAAGTTGCGTGACTGCGGGCTCGCGCAGGTCAGGATCAAATCGCCAAGACCGGAGAGGCCGGCGAGTGTCTCGCTGCGTGCGCCGAGCGCACGGCCGAGGCGCGTCAGCTCGGCAAAGCCGCGGGTCGTCAGGGCAGCCTGGGCGGAGGCGCCGAGCTTGCGCCCGACCGCGATGCCGACTGCGATTGCAAGCACGTTCTTGGCCGCGCCGCCGATCTCGACGCCGCGAATGTCCGTGGAGTGATAGGGACGGAACGTCGGCGAGCCCAGCGCCTGCACCAGTGCGCGCGCCAACGTCTCATCGCCTGCCGCCAGCGTCACCGCCGTGGGCAAGCCGCGCGCGACATCGTCGGCAAAGCTTGGACCCGACAGGATCGCGGGCTGGGCGTGCGGCGCGGCCTCCGCGATCACGTCGGTCATGAATTTGTGGGTGCCGTGCTCGATGCCCTTGGCGCAGGCGACGATCGGCACCGGCCCTGTCAAATGCGAGGCCAGCATGTTGACGGCGCCACGCATATGCTGCGCAGGTGTTGCGATCAGCAACATGTCGGCGTGCGCGGTGAGCGCCAGATCGCTGGTCACGACGATCTCCGCCGCGAGCCGCACCCCGGGCAGGCGCGGATTATCGCGTGTCGAGGCGATCCGCGCGGCATGCTCGGCATTGCGTGCCCAGAGCGTGACGCTCCTTCCCGCCCGCGCCGCCACGGTCGCCAGCGCCGTGCCCCAGGCGCCTGCCCCGATCACCGCGACGGATTGGAATGCAGTCATGGCTAGTATCCCGCCCGGGTCTTGCCGTAGCCCGCCGGTGCCGTTGCGTTGGCGTCGAGCAGCCAGCGCGCGCGGGGCTGCGCTTCCATCGTGTCGGTCAGGCCGAGCGCGAGGCGTTCGGCACCGGCCCAGGCGATCATCGCGCCGTTGTCGGTGCAGAGCGCCGGCGGCGGCATGATCAGCTGGGTCCCGGCTTGCTGCGCGACGGCATCGAGGGCGCCGCGGATCGCCTGATTGGCGGCGACGCCGCCGGCCGCGACCAGGGCGCGCGGCGCGCCGAATTTTTCGCGGAACAGCCTGAGGCCGACGCTCAACCGGTCGGCGGTCGAATCCAGCACGGCGGCCTGAAAGCTCGCGCAGAGATCACTGATGTCCTGCGGCGTGATCTCGGCCAGCCGGCTCGCTTCGGTGCGCACTGCCGTCTTCAATCCCGACAGCGAGAAATTGGCGTCGGGACGCCCTTGCATCGGCCGCGGAAACGCAAAGCGCGTGGCATCGCCGCTTGCCGCCGCGCGCTCGACCTGCGGCCCGCCGGGATAGGGCAGGCCCAGCATCTTCGCGACCTTGTCGAAGGCCTCGCCGATCGCATCGTCGACGGTGGTGCCGAGCCGTACATACTGGCCGACGCCGGTGACCGCGACGATCTGGGTATGGCCACCCGAGGCGAGGAACAGGCAGTAGGGAAATTCGATTCCGTCGGTGAGGCGCGGCGTCAGCGCGTGCGCCTCCAGATGGTTCACCGCGACCAGCGGCGTGTCGTGCACCATCGCGATCGCCTTCGCGGTGGTGAGCCCGACGATGACGCCGCCGATCAGGCCCGGCCCCGCAGCGGCAGCAACACCGCCCAGCTGAGCGAAGCCGACGCCGGCCTCCTGCATCGCGCGCTCGATGATGCCATCGAGCAGGTCGACATGGGCGCGGGCGGCGATCTCCGGCACCACGCCGCCGAAGCGGGCGTGCTCCTCGATTTGCGACCGCACGATGTTGGACAGGATCTTGCCGCTGCCGTCAGGCGAGCGTTCGACCACCGCCGCGGCGGTCTCGTCGCAGGTGGTTTCAATGCCCAGTACCAGCATTGGCGAATTGTTATCCAATTTGCGCCCTTGCGCTCATCCGTAAAGCAGAGTTCTGGTACGTCCGGTAGCATTCCGGGGCCAGATTGCGCAATCGCGACGCGCGGCTTCCTCACGAATGCGTCGCCGCCAATTGGTCCGGGAACACCAGCGATGTCCATCCTTGTCACACGGCCGCATCCCGACAATGAGGCGACGGCGGAAAGCCTGCGTGCGCGGGGCCTTGCGGTGCTGCTTGCGCCGGTGCTCAAGTTCGAGCCGGTCGCCTTCCATGACGAGAGTGAAGCTCCCTACGGTGCCATCCTCGTCACATCGGCCAACGCGATCCGTGCCGTCGCGCCACAATTGCGGGATCTTGGTCTGTTGGAGCTGCCGTTGTTTGCGGTCGGCGAGCATACGGCTGCTGCGGCGCGCGACGCCGGCTTTGCCGAGGTGATCGTCGCCGGCGGCGATGCCGCGTCCTTGCGCGACAAGGTGATGCAGAGCGCGCGCGACAAGGTGCTGAAGAAAAAGAGCACGCTGCTGTATCTCGCAGGCGCGGATCTGTCGCGCGACCTCGGCGGCGAGCTCGGTGCGGAGGGGTTTAGCGTGGTCACGCAGACGACCTATCGCATGGCGCCGGTCAAGCATCTGCCGCGCGAGGTCTGCGAGGGCTTTGCCGCCCACGGCGTCGAGGCGGTGCTGCACTACTCCCGGCGCAGCGCCCGGGCGTTCCTGGATGCGGCCAGGGACGAAGGCGTCGAAATCTCGGCGCTGGCCATACCGCAATGCTGCCTGTCCGAGACGGTGGCCAGCGTGCTGCGTGATGCCGGCGCGTCGCAGGTTCTGGTGGCTGCGACACCGGACGAAAATGCCTTATTTACCACCTTGGAGCGTGCGTTACGCACCCGTTTGGCGTAAGAGGTCGAGCCGAATCCGACGTAATCGGGTCCGTCCCGCGTATGGAAGTGTGAGGAACCGTCACGATGGCCGACGACAAGCCTGAAGACGCAGGATTGGCTCCTGAGTCCGGCCGTGCCAAGCGCACTCCGCCCACCATCGACCTCGAAGCCACCGAAGTCTCGACCCAGCCGCAGGAGCCGGCAGTCGAGCCCGAGGCACCGCCGGCGCCGGAGCACGCCGAGCCTGAGCAGGCAAAATCCGACCAGGTTGACGCAGAGCCGGAGCGGACCGAACCGCAGGCCGCGGTTGCGCCGGCTCCCGTGTCTGCGCCGATGTCGCCCTGGGTCATCGCGCCGTTCTCCGGCGCTGTCGCGGCGGCGGTCGTGATCGCGGTCGGCTGGATGCTGGGCTGGCCCGCCGTGCAGGCACCGCCGGCCACCCCGCAAGTCACGAGCGCGACGGTCGATGCGCTGAGCGGTCGCGTTGCGGCAGTTGAAGCCAAGGCCGGCAAGCCCGTCGCCGATCCGGCCATGGCGGCGCGGATCGACGCGCTGGAGAAATCCGCGAGCGGCTTGCGCAGCGACGTCGCCAATCTGCGTACGCAGTTCGACAAGACCGCGAGCACATTGAACGATGCGAAATCCGCCCCCCGCGCTGCCGCACCCGACCTCGCCGCTCTGAGCGACCGCATCGCCCAGCTCGAGCGCGCCAGCAAGGCCGAACGTGCCGAGCTCGCGCAGCAGGGCGAGAAGATCGCCGATGCGAAGACGTTGGACGACAAGCCGCTGCGCCATGTGGTGGCGGCGGCCCTGCTCGACGTCGCCGTTCGTCACGGCGATGCTTACGAGTCGCAATTGGCCGCAGCGCGGGCGATGGTGACAAAGCCCGATATGCTGAAGCCGCTCGACACCTTTGCCGCGTCAGGTATCCCGACGCCGGTGGCGCTGAGCCGCGAGCTGCTCAACATCGTGCCGAAGCTGTCGCCGCCGGCGGAAGCCCAGACCAGCGGCACGGGCATCGTCGAGCGTCTCCAGGCAGGAGCCTCAAAGCTGGTCCGCATCGAGCGCACCGACGGGGTCGGCAACGATCGTGGCGCCATCGTCGCACGGGTGACGGCGGCGGCGCTTCGCAATGATTTCGTGGAAGCGCGGCGCGAGCTCAAGACGCTGGCCGAGGCCGATCGTGCGCCGGCGCAGGCCTGGCTCGACAAGGCCGATGCCCGCGACGCTGCGCTCGCCGCTTCCCGCAAGTTCGCCGACGATGCCATGGCGGATCTCGTCAAGCCTGCTCAATAAAGCTTCGCGCAATACTAAGCGCGTATAGGGATCGCCATGCTTCGCATCGTCCTCTTCCTTGTCCTGATCGCGCTGGCGGCGGCCGGCGCGGCCTGGGTTGCCGACCAGCCCGGCGATCTCGTCCTGACTGCGGGCAGTTTCCGCGCCTCGACCACGCTTCCCAAATTCGTGTTCCTGCTTGGCCTGTTTGCCGCGGCCGTCGTGCTGGTCTGGAGCATCGTGACGACGATCTGGCGCACGCCGGGGCGTCTGCGCCGCCGCCGCCACGACAAGCGCCACGCGCGGGGCCGCCACGCCATCACCCACGGCCTGCTCGCGATCGGTCATGGTGATACCGCACTCGCCCGCCGGCACGCGGAAACGGCGCGGCGGCATGCGCCGAATGATCCGCTCGCGCTGCTCCTGCATGCGCAGTCGGCGCAGCTCGAAGGCAATCGCGACGAGGCGCAGCGCGTCTTCCGCGCCATGGCCGAGCGCGAGGACACGCGCCTGCTCGGCCTGCGCGGCCTGTTCATCGAGGCGCAGCGCGCCGACGATGCGGTCGGCGCCGTGATGATCGCGGAGGAAGCGATCAAGCTGTCGCCGTCCTCGACCTGGGCCTCGCAAGCGGTGCTCGGCTTCCGCTGCGCGCGCGGCGACTGGAGCGGCGCGCTCGCGATCCTCGATTCGAATTTGTCCGCAGGCCTGATCGACAAGCAGGCCTATCGCCGGCAGCGCGGTGTGTTGCTCACGGCGCGCGCGCTCGAATTGCAGACGATGGACCGCGACGTCGCGCGCGAGAGCGTGATGGAGGCGGTGAAGCTTGCGCCAACCTTGGTGCCCGCGGCCGTGCTTGCGGCAAAATTCGACAGCGAGGCACATCAGGTGCGCCGCGCCATGAAGCGGGTGGAAGCTGCCTGGCTCGCCAATCCGCATCCGGATCTCGCGGATGCCTATGCCCATGTGAAGCTCGGCGATACCGCCTGGCACCGCTTGCAGCGGGTCGAGACGCTCGCGGCGAAGACGCCTGCCGACAAGCCCGGCCATATCGAGGGCCAGCTCGCGATCGCGCGTGCCGCGATCGACGCCTCCGAGTTCGCCCGCGCGCGCGAAGTGCTCGCGCCTTATCTCAGCGATCCGACCCAGCGCGTCGCGCTGCTGATGGCCGAGATCGAGCGTGCCGAGCATGGCGATAGCGGCCGCGCCCGCGCGTGGACCCTGCGGGCGGTGCGCGCCCGTCACGATCCGGCCTGGACTGCGGACGGCTACGTTAGCGACCGCTGGCGCCCGGTCTCGCCGGTCACCGGCCGGCTCGATGCGTTCCAGTGGCAGACCCCGGTCGCGAGCCTGCCTTCGGACAAGGGGACCACGATCGAATCCTCGGCCTTCGAGGAGGCCATGCTGGCGGCCCCGCCGCCGAAGCGGGTGACGGTGGCTCCCAGCGAACGCCCGGCGGAACCGCCCGCGACAGCACCGGCACCAGCACCGGCGCCAGTGCCGGCCGCGCAGGACAATTCGCCCCCGATGGCCAAAGAAGAGCCGGCCGTTGTGACCGCCGAACCGGTCCAACCGGCCCCGGAGCCCGCCGAATCACCGCCGCCGGCGGCGACACCGGTGTTCCGGAGCCGCGCCGACCTCGGCAAACCCGCGCCAGCGCCGATTCCCGCGGTCATTCCGATCGTCCGGGCCCCCGACGATCCCGGGATCGATGACGAGGGTCCGAGTGATGAATTTACGGAACAAATCGGTACACCCAAGGCCCAGGCCGGCGGCTGGCGCGGATTCTGGTCCCGCTGGGGCGCCTGAGCCGCATTTCGAACCCGGCTTGTCCTTGCCAATTCGGGCCATGCCCGATATCAGGAGCGCGCGTATCGGGGCCGGCATCGCCTTGGCCCCGGCAGGGTTCGCCGCAATAGCTCAGTTGGTAGAGCACGTCATTCGTAATGACGGGGTCGGGGGTTCGAATCCCTCTTGCGGCACCAGCGCTCAAGTGTCCGATCCAAGAAGCGCAAGCCTAGGTCCCGGCCATTGCATCCGGCGCATTGCGCGCGATGCCGGTGTCCTTACGATGCTGCCTGGCTGGTGTGTGGGCGTTGGGGCAGGCAGGGCATGGCGAACGGAACCGGGGCCGCGGATCGGAGCGACTGGGTCCGGCTGCCCGGTCTCGTCATCCCAGCGGCGCTGATCACCGCCATCGTCGCCTCCAAATCGCTCGACGCGTCGCGGCTGCACAGCCGGCTGTCCGTTCCCCCGCTCTATGACGACGTCGCCTATTTCGAAGACGCGGTCAGATGGGTGAATGCCTTTGGAAGCCGCGGCGTCGCCGGCAGCGTCTGGGACTTGCTGCATCACCATGCGCCGTTTTCGACGCTGGTGGCGGCCACCGGTTTTTGGTCGTTTCCCGGAAGCTATGTCGGTCCCTATCTCGTTCATGCCGTGATCGTCTTCGGCTTCCTGCTCGGGATCATCTGGCTGGTTCGGCGACGGCCGGTCCTCGAGATCGCATCGTGTCTGGTCGCAGCATTGTGCGTGCCGGTGCTGTGGCACACGATTACCGAGGCGCGTCCCGATCTGCCCTCGGGACTTACCGTCGGCCTTGCCGCCGGTGCCATCGTCTACCGCGGCGTGCTCCGGCGCAGCGCCCGGTCGCTGGCTGGCCTCGGCGTTGCCTGCGCACTCGCCGCCTGCATCAAGCCGACATCGTTCCCGGCTGCGCTTGCTCTGCTCGGCAGTGCATTCGCGATCCGGCTGGTCGTCGATTGCATCCAGGCCGGCGGATTGCGCCTGTCGATCAGGACTGCGCTCGGCGCGCTCGCGTGGTTTGTGCTGCCGTTGATCGCGACCACGGCCGTGCTGATCGGACCCGCATTGGTCGAGACCGTCACCTACATCCTCATGGTGTTCGTCGGCCAGCGCGACCTCTGGACGACGGGCGAAGGATTCTGGCCCGGGCTGCTACGTTTCTCCATCGGTGGAGAGGGACAGTTCGGCCTGCACTATTGGCTCGCCATCGGGTTGGCCTTGATGCTGCTGCGCTTCGTGCTCGCTGCGATCCAGGGCTCGGCCGCGGTGCTGGATGCGGTCGTTCTGCTCGCGACCGTGCTGATTGCCTACGCCATTCCGTCCGTTGCCGAGATCAAGACCTACTTTTTCGGCGCAATGTTCTACGGCGTGTTCATCGTCGCGATGGTCCTCAATGGCTGCGCCAGCATGGCGTCCATGGAATCGCTGCTTGCGCGCACGGCCCTTGCGACGAAGATTCGTCGCGATCTGCTGACGGCGGGCCGGGTGCTTGCGCTTGCAATCGCCCTTGCGCTGTTCGTCAAGCACGTCGTGATCGGTCAGCTCAGCGTGGCGACGCCGCTGAGCGCACAGCAGCAGGACAGCATCCGCGCATCGACCGAGCGTCTCTGGTCGCTTTTGCGCGACGTCAAACCGCCGCCGTCGGTCCCGCTTTACGTCGGCTTTTCGAGTCCCTATCCGGTGACGCCCGCGACCATTCAGTTGTATGCGGCGCAGGCGCGGATGAATCTGGTCGTCCGTGGCGAGATGCTGCATCGAACGGCAGCGGCCACCGCAGAAGCGCTTCTGCAGTCGAATATCCTCGTCGTATCGAGCTCGATCCAGCATACGCTGGTCGGACCGCGGGTCGGCGATGAGCTCATCGCCCGCATGGACGCGGAAAAGGGCGTCTGCCTGCTCGACAGCATGAGCTTTCCGGACGTGACGCTGCGGGTTTATCGGCGGGGGTGTTGATCGCAGCCGGCCGGTTCGAAATTGCTCCGCGATTGTGTGAGGCCAATCACTTAACCCAGGACACCTTCCCCGTAATGTCCCGGGTACGCCAACACGGGGAGATTTCACATGCGCAAGATCATTCTGGTTGCCGCCATGGTCCTGGCTTCCGCTTCTGCCCAGGCAGACGGCTCCCGCAGCCTGTCGCTGTCCGCGGCAGGCGCCCAGGCTCCCGCTCCACTGACCACGCCAACCTCGGCGACCACCTCCACGCCGCAGGCGAGCGAAGCTGCGCCGGCCACCGAGGCGCCGAAATATTCCGATCGTCCGCCGGCAGTGTCGCTCTCTGCGCCGGCCGCCACGGCCACTCCGACCGCTCCGGCGGCGACCACGCCCACGACCACCCCGGCGCCGGTCGCGATAACCAAGCCCGCCACCAAGAAAACGGCAAGGGCGGACAAGCCGAGGTCCAAGCGCTGGACCGAGCGCCGCATCATCAGCGAGCTGCACCGCCACGGCATCTATTGGTAAGCCGCTCGCCAAAAGCAAATGGCCGGGACGAGCCCGGCCATGACGCAAGAGTTTTGGATTGGATAGATGGCGTTTACTGCGAGACCGTCTGCACCACGCTTCCGATCGGACGCGTGTTCGTGCTCGCGGTCGGCACCTTCATGTCCTTCATGATCGCTTCGTCATATTCCGGCAGCGTCTGCAGCGTCGTCTTGGCCTTCATCTGCACGACCTTGTAGCCGCCGGCCTTCAACCGCGCGAGCAGCGTCGGCAGGGCTATGCCGGTATTCTTCTGGAAATCGTGCATCAGGATGATGCCCTTGCCGAGCTTGTCGAGCCGGGTCATCACCGTCTCGATGATCTTTTCCGGCGTCGCGCCCTTGCGGAAGTCGAAGGAGTCGACGTCGGTCGAGAACATCGCGACGTTGCGGGTGCCGAAATAGCTCACGATCGCCGGATTATGCTGGAGCTGCGGAAAGCGGAAGAAAGGCGCCGGGTTGGCACCAAGCGCGAATTTCACCGCGCTGATGCCCTTTTCGACCTCGTCCTTGGCCATCTGCTCGGTCATCTTCTTGCCGTTCAGATTGACGTGCGACCAGGTGTGCGTGCCGACCGTGTGGCCCTGGGCCAGCACCTGGCGCAGGATTTCCGGATGATAGGTCGCGTGCTTGCCGACCGAGAAGAACAGGCCCTTGGTGCATTCATCCGCCAGCGCCTTCAGCACATTAGGCGTGTTCACGGGCCAGGGACCGTCGTCGAAGGTCAGCACGACCTCCTTGTCGGTGAGGAAGTCGAATTGCTTGAAATGGTCGAAGCCGAAGCCGGGGCCGCCGGTGGTGTCGATCTCGACCACGCGGGAGACGCCCAGCGCGTTCGGATTGGCGCAGGTCGATTTCTGCTGAACCGGCATGGCCGGGGCGGGCGCGGGTGCCTGAGCAACCGTTGTCGGCCTGGCCGCGATCGTCGCGGTGGTCTCGACGTCATCCCTGGCGGCGAGCTTCGCCGGTGCCGGCAATGGATCGGCGGCACGGGCGGCAATTGTCTTGGGAGCGGCCTGATCGGCGCGCGAGGAATAATAAAACCAACCGCCGGCGGCGATCACGACCGCCGCAACTACACTGGCCAACATCAGGCCCAACGCATTACGCATCGCTACTCTTTCCAATTACGCAACCAAACCGGCGGAATTTCCCGCGCGACGAGCCATTAATGCGAAGTAACAGTTAACGTGACACCAACACGACGGCGGTTGTGGAGGAATTTCAGGGAGGTGCGCCAAAGTGACCGACGTCACAGTCGGGGTGCCGCCCGTGACCATCATCACAGTGGAAACTGTTTTGCTGGAGCATCGTAGTTCCCATCAACAACGGGCACCGTTGCGACGGTGCCAATGGGAGCTTCAAATGACCAAGTCTCTTGACACCAAGCCTCTTGACACCAAGTCCTTCTCTGCCAGTCTCCGTGACGCCAGCCTGGCGCTCGGCTTGGCCGCCATCGTCTCACTCGTCGCGACGAGTTCGAGCTTCGCCTTCTCGGCCGAGGCGCAGCAGCAGTGCACCGGCGACGCCTTCCGCCTGTGCTCGTCGGAAATCCCCAACATCCCGAAGATCACGGCGTGCATGATGAAGCATCGCTTGGATCTCAGCGCTGGCTGCCGCGCGGTGATGGACAAGGATCTCGCCAAGGGCGCGTCGCGCAAGGTCGCTGACGCCCAGGACAAGCAGTAAGAGCACGCAACACTGCAATCGTTGCGTCGGTTAGCTCCCCTCGCGATACGCCCCGGCGTCAAGCCGGGGTCACGCGGCGGCGCCATGCAGCCCGCCAATAAAGCCGTTGCGGCTGAGGGATCGTCGCACTAGCTTCGCCCGCACATTCTTCCGGGTAAGAGGCATTACGCGATGACCAGATTTCTTTTCATTCTTCCTTTGCTGCTCGGCGCATCGGTCGCATCCGCGCAGCAGCAGCCGGGCCACGATGCCTGCGCGCGCGACGTCACCCGCTTCTGCCGTGCCGTGATGAACAATGGCGATGGCGCCGTGCTCGCCTGCCTCAAGCAGCACCGCACGAAGCTGAGCAAAGGCTGCGACAAGGTGCTGACCGAGCACGGGCAGTGATTGTCGTCCCGGCCTAGATCGCAACATTTCGGGCCCTACGGAGCGTCCATGGTCATTCCCAACTGCCGCTTACCTGATCGTCATATGCTTGCGATCAAGCCGCCGTCAACGCGAATGACGCTTCCCGTGATGTAGCTAGCTCGATCACTCGCCAAGAACGTGACGACGTCGGCATATTCTTCAGGCCGACCGTAACGACCAAGAGGAATCGACGCCACGCTCTCTTCGGTGACTTTGTCGACACTCCGCCCCTCCTTCTTCGCTTTCGTTTCGTCCAGGAAGCGGATCCGACTGGTTGCAATGCGGCCAGGCAACACGATGTTCGCGGTAATGCCGTCGTCTCCAACTTCCCGAGCGAGAGTTTTCGACCATCCGACGAGCGACAGCCGCAGCGCGTTCGAAATGCCGAGGTTCGGAATCGGCGAGACGACGCCTGAGGAAGTACTGGTGATCACCCGGCCCCATTTTCGCGCGCGCATGCCTGGTAGAACCCTGTCAGTCAAGGCAACAACCGAGAGCACCATGGAATGGAAATTGGACGACCAAAGCGCCGGGTCTTGACCGGCAGCAGGCGTCGGCGGCGGGCCACCGGTGTTGTTGACGAGAATGTCCACCGGGCCGAACGCCTTCTCGATCGCACTGACGTTCCGGTCGATAGCCGAAAGATCGGCAAGATTCCAGGGTAGTGCCAGGCTTGCACCGTTCTCGCGCAAGATCGCGGCTCTCCGCTGCTCGAGAGCCGCCACATCAATATCGCCGAGCGCCACGCGAACACCCTCATGAGCCAAGGCGCTCGCGATCGCACCGCCGAGGCCACCGCCGGCGCCCAATATGAGTGCGGTTTTTCCCGCTAGACCCAAATCCATTTCGATTATCCTTCGGCTTGGTTGAAGTTAGTTTGATTAGTTGAGCCAATATTCGCCGGATGATCTGACCACGCGATCGCGGCAGACGCTGGACCCGCGACAGGAACCCACGCGAGCTTGGTGCGCAAATTCACAGCCAAGATTGCTCGATCAGTGAGAGAGTATCTTCGACAGAAACTTCTGCGCGCGATCGCTCCGCGGCTTATCAAAGAAGTCAGCCTTGTCCGCGTCTTCGACGATTTCGCCGCGATCCATGAAGATCACTCGATTGGCTACCTTTCGGGCAAATCCCATTTCGTGGGTCACCACCATCATGGTCATACCTTCACGTGCGAGGTCCACCATGACGTCGAGCACTTCGCTGATCATCTCAGGATCAAGCGCAGAGGTCGGCTCGTCGAACAGCATGGCGATTGGATCCATTGCCAGCGCGCGTGCGATAGCCACGCGCTGCTGCTGGCCGCCGGAGAGTTGGGCCGGGAATTTCTGCGCGTGCTCCTTCAGGCCGACACGATCCAACAGAGCCATACCCTTCACCACCGCCTTTTCATGCGATCTGGCCAGCACCTTTTCCTGAGCCAGGCAGAGATTGTCGATGATCTTGAGGTGAGGGAAAAGTTCGAAATGTTGGAAGACCATGCCGACGCGCGATCGGAGCTTCGGCAGGTTGGTCTTGGCATCATTGACGTTCGTTCCATCGATTATGATGTCGCCGCCCTGGAAAGGCTCTAGGGCGTTGACGCACTTGATTAGCGTGGATTTCCCCGAACCGGAGGGACCGCAGACCACGACCACCTCGCCCTTGGCGACGTTCGTGGTGCAATTCTTGAGCACCTGAAAGGTGGTGCCGTACCATTTATCGACGCGTCTGATTTCGATCATGATTGGCTCTATCGAATGATGGCAATGCGCGACTGCAGGCGGCGGACGCCAAAGGATGCGACGCAGGAGATGACGAAGTAGACGATTGCTGCGAACAGATACATTTCGACCAGCCGGCCATCGCGTTGTGCGACCTTGCTCGCAGCACCGAGAAAGTCCGGAATCGAAAGCACGTAGACCAGCGACGTGTCCTGGAACAGCACGATGGTCTGGGTCAGAAGAACCGGGAGCATGTTCCGGAAAGCTTGCGGCAGAACGACGTACCGCATGCTTTGGGCATAGGTCAGGCCGAGCGCACTTGCAGCTGCCGGCTGTCCGCGCGAGATCGACTGGATTCCAGCCCGCATGATCTCGGAGAAATATGCGGCCTCGAACATGATGAATGTGGTAAGCGAGGACGCGAACGCGCCGATGCTGATCGGGCGCGAGGCGCCGGTCACCCATTGGCCAATGTACGGGACCAGGAAATAGAACCAGAAGATGACGAGTACCAGCGGCAGCGACCTCATGAAGTCGACATAGAGGCCCGCGATACGTCCGAGCGGCGCGCGACCGGACAACCGCATCAGGGCGATGGCGGTGCCGAAAATCAGTCCACCTAGGGCTGAGAATGCCGTCAGCATGAGCGTGAAGGTCATCCCCTCGTAGAACAGATACGGCAGGGCGCGGCGGATGACGTCGAAATCCAGATTTGCGAGCATCCTCATTTCCCCGTGATGTAGCCGGGTATCGCGACGTAGCGCTCGAGCACGCGCATTCCGATCACTACGACCACGTTGACCAGAAGGTATAGAATGGTCGCCGCTGTGAACGCTTCGAAGACCTGGAATGAAAACTCCTGCATCGAGCGCGCTTCCCCGGTCAGTTCGAGCAGACCAATGGTGATCGCGACGGAGGTGTTCTTTATCGTACTTAGGAACTCGGAGGTCAGCGGCGGCAGGATGATGCGAAATGCGATAGGCAACAGGACATAGCGATAGCCCTGCACTGTAGTCAGCCCAAGCGCTGTCGCCGCCTGCCTCTGGCCGCGGGGTAGCGAGCTGATGCCGGCCTGAAGCTGCACCGCAATGCGTGCCGACATGAAGAAGCCGATGCCGATCGCGGCAGTCCAGAACGGCGCATTCGGCAGGTGTTTGAGCCACAATCCCGCGGACTTCGGCAGAAATTCCGGCAGGACGAAGAACCACAGGAATAGCTGCACCAAAATCGGGATGTTGCGGAAGAACTCGACGTAAGCAAAGCCCACCCAATTAGCGCGCTGCGATGGCAGCGTGCGCATCACGCCGACCACAGCCCCTGTGACCAGCGCGATGAACCAGGCTAAGAGTGCCGTTTCGAGAGTGACCACCAATCCCGACAGCAACATATCTAGATAGGTGCCAGTCCCCAACGGATTTGGCTGGAAGAAGATCATCAAATTCCAATTGTAGTTCACGATCCCCCCACGCCGACGGACATGTTGCAACTCCTCCTTTCGTGCTGATCTACGATCGAGAGATGCGTTCTCCTTTCGAAAAGACCCATCACCTCCAAGGCGAGCTTTCGCGCCGCGTCGAAGAGCAGGTGCCCCAGAGCTCGGTCAGCGCGACGCGTATTCCTCATCCGCCGCACAACCGACGCCGCCCTCCGCCGTCAGAACTTTGGGCTCGTGGCCCATCGCAGAGGAGGTCTTAATCCGTGAATCCAAGTCCGTCCGCGCTCCCGAGCGCTCCCCCCGATCACTTGTAGTCGTCCGGATTTGGGGAATCAGAAGGCTTGGCGAACTCGTGCTTCAGCTCCGTCGATATCGGCGTGTTGAAGTTCAAGCCTTTCGGCGGGATGTTCTGGGTGAACCATTTGTCGTAGAGCCTCTGGCCTTCTCCGCTTGTGTAGAGCTCTGCGGTCGCGGCATCGACGACCTTCTTGAAGGGCACGTCGTCCCTGCGAAGCATGATGCCGTACGGCTCGGGCTTCGAAAACGCGTCGCTCGAGATGACGTAGTCCGACGGGCTCTTTGAAGTCGCAATGAGACCGGCGAGCAGGACGTCGTCCATGACGTAGGCGACGGCGCGATCAGTCTCGACCATCAGAAATGCTTCAGCGTGGTCCTTGGCCTGAATGATGGTAGCGCCGAGATGGCGGGTGAGATTTGCTTCGATGAGCTGCTTGACGTTGGTGCTGCCGGCTGCCGATACGATCGCCTTACCCTTCAGGTCGTCGATCGATTTGATGCCGCTGGACTTCTTCGTCAGATATCGGCTGGCGGTGAGGAAGTGTGTGTTGGTGAACCAAACCTGCTTTTGCCGTTCAGCATTGTTGGTCGTCGAACCGCACTCGAGATCTATCGTTCCATTAGCCAAAAGCGGGATGCGTGTTGCCGCAGTCACCGGGTTGAGCTTGACTTCGAGCTTGTCGAGTTTGAGATCCTTCTTCAGAGCGTCGATGACCTTGTAACAAATATCCATCGCGAAGCCGATCGGCTTCTGATTGTCGTCCAGATAGGAAAAGGGGATCGAAAAATCCCGGTAGCCCAACGTAATCGAGCCGGTGTCCTTGATGTTCTTGAGAGTGCCCGTCAGCTCCTCGGCGCCTGCCGCTCCAGCGGTAAAGGTGGCAACGAGCGCGAACCCGAGATTGCAGAAATACTTCACTTCATGTCCCTCCTTTGATGGAGCCGCCCGGACCGCGTTGAAAGGCCAGGCAACCACGACCGCCGACGATGCCGCTACACGAGCGAAGGCTCGTCCGATCGGCCGTCATTTCCGCCCCGTGCTTAAGTCGGCCGCTTTCGAAACAGGCATCACAAGGCGACAGGGCCGGTGAGCTCATGACGTTGCAGCCCCGAAGCCGTGTCGTCCCCGAGCGAATACCGACCTGATTTCCGTGAAAACGCCGGCCTCGATAAGTGACCTTGATTGCTCTAATTGATATCAACAGTACAATTGCGAATGTGATCGCGTCAAGGGTTTTCATGCAGATTCGGCTCAATTCGTCGCGCAGGAGCGCCGGAGCCGCATCATAGTATTGTATTATTGATGCATCCGGGTCGCGCCTGATGCGTGCGCGAGCACAACTTGGACGGCGCTTCGTAGGAGATGCGCTCGTTATGCGGCCGTGTCAGCAAGGCGGAGCTTGCTCACGTGCATGCCCTTCGTGCGGGGGCGTACGTTCCGCGACGTCGAACCGCTAGCTCCGTGCGATATCCAAGTGCTTCTTAGGCGCAGCCCTGAAAGCCGCATTGAGGTGCTCCGCCATCAGTTGCGCGGCCGCGCGCCTGTCGCCGGAGCCAATCGCGTCCAGGATCTTCAGGTGCTCTCGACACCAATCTTTCACACGCCGGCGGTTTGCATATCCGCCGAATTCCAAGAGCCGACGCATGCGGTTCTGCTGCTGGATCGCCTGCACGAAAAAATTGTTGCCGCTAAACTCGGCGATCATCTCGTGGAACTGAGCGTCTGTTTCGAACAGCAGCGTAGACCTAACCGTTCCGATATTTGGATGTGCCTCCAGGAAAAGGTGCTGACGTCGAGCCTTTTCTAGCGCAACGCTGTCTACTTGGAATGTGTCGAGCAGAATTCCGGCAGGCTCGATCGTCTTTCTGAAATCATAGCTGCTGCGTAGAGCAATTTGCGAGTCTATGGTCGGCTGAAAGGTCCAGCCGCGGCCGCTATTTCGCGAGAGCAGCCCATCGTTTTCTAATTGCGTAAGTACTTTCTGGAGCAATGCACGATCGACCTCGTATCGCCGCGCGATTTCGGACTGAGTGAAGGATTCGTTCAATTTGCCCGATAACCGCTCATCGACAATTTTGGCATAGAGATCCTGCTCTGCCGTCGTGGGCACCTCCATGTCTACGGCATGAAGCTCTTGGGGCCCCGCCTTTAGAAAAAAGCCCTGATTTTTCCTGGATTCCAGAATCCCCTGCTTCTCGAGCAAGCTGAGCGCCGCCCGAGCCGGCGTTCTGGACACTCCCAGCATTTCGCTGACGTGTTGTTCACGCAGGTGATGTCCGGGCCCAAAGCGAGCGTCGCGCACAAAATCCAGTATTTGATTAGCGAGTCGATAGCTGGATCGAGACATCAGTTCGAGCCTACCTCTAGTTGAGACCGCGCTGTCCAGGTGACTTAGAGTCCACGGCTCGCATCCTATGTGTGGTTGTCCGAGCGCATTCCAAAGCAGCGAACACCAGATACTGATCTTCTAGGCAATACAGCTCTAAAAAACGAGTGTCGGAAAGCCTACGGCGGGATTTTGCATAGGAAACCCATCTCCGCTTTCAGCGCCAATCCTATCCGGAGCGCCGATCGCCAGACGCCTGGGGCAACGCCGAGCCTTGACTCAATCTCTTCGTAATTGTACTATATGTCTACATTAGAACAATTACTATTCCGACCAGCCCCACAATGGAGACATCATGAAGCTCGAGACTAGCGCCAGCGGCGTCTATCCGATCGCGCCGACGCCATTTCATGAAGATGGCCGAATTGACTTTGCATCCATCGATCGCTTGAGCGACTTCTATACGGAGATCGGGGCGACGGGGATGACCGTACTGGGTGTGCTGGGGGAGGCACCCAAACTCGACGGCGCTGAAGCATTGGAAGTCGCCGCCCGCTTCGTCAAGCGCGCCCCCAAGCTTCCGGTGATCGTCGGGGTCACTTCTGCCGGTTTCGCTGCGATGCGCACGTTGGCGTCCGCCGCTATGGATGCCGGCGCCGCCGGCGTCATGATCGCTCCGCCCAACACCTTGCGGACCGACGATCAGATCGTGACGTACTATGCTCAGTCGGCAGACGCGATCGGGTCCGACACGCCGTTTTGCATCCAGGATTACCCGCTGAACTATTCAGTCGTGATGTCGCCCACCGTCCTGAAGCGCATCATCACGGACAATCCGTCTTGCGTGATGGTGAAGCATGAGGATTGGCCCGGCCTGGAGAAGATTACGACGCTGCGCAAATGGGAAGCAGACGGAGCTCTGCGTCACGTTTCCATTCTCTGCGGCAACAACGGTCTCTTCCTCGATTTCGAGATCGAGCGCGGCGCGGACGGCGCGATGACCGGCTATCCATTTGCCGACATGCTCGTGGAGCTCATAAACCTGGCTCGGTCCGGGCAACGCGACGCCGCTCACGATCTGTTCGACCTCCACCTGCCTCTTCTCAAGTACGAACAGCAGCCTGTTGTCGGGCTGAGTGCCCGCAAATACATTCTGGCTCGCAGAGGTCTCATTTCTTCGCCAGCTCAGCGTAAACCCGCCGGCGCGTTCACGGAAGCAGCGCGCTCCGAGGTCGACTACCTGCTTTCTCGGATCGCGCGCTCAGACAAGCGTGGAGCCTGCAACCCGCTGAAGATCTGAGCCTCATAGGCTGGCATCGACGTTCTGATTCTAAGGAAGATCGCCAATGACGCTCCGGCTGCGGATGACACTCGGCTTCACGATTATTGTGGCCGTCTTCATTGTCATGGTGGGCGCCACGATGTTCGCACTGACGGCTTTCCGGACGGAGGATAGCACGCTCGCAACCAACATGGCTGCACTTACTTCGTTGAAGAACGTCGAAACAGCTTTGCTGAGGGAAGAAGCCGCACTCGATGGCTATATAGCCGGAGCAGATAAAGCTCTAAAGGCAGACTTTGAGGGTCCGGCACGATCATCAACCGACGAAGCGTTCGCCGCTTCGTCGACCGTTCTGTCCGACCGCTCGTTGCTGGACGAACTCCACCAACGGATCTTGGCGTGGCGAAAGAAAACCGAGATTGATCTTCTGGCGCTCGCTCGCCAGCCCTCAACTCAAGAGGCCAAGGAAGCCGTTCATCAAACGATAGCAACTGTAGTCCACGCCATGCAGCAAGAAATAACGGCGGTCCAAGGGCGAAAGGAGCGCATGGCGGATCAGACTACCGCGATCGTACTGGGAGCCACAGCAGCAGCATTCGTGATTGCACTCTTGGCGGCAGGATGGTTGACCCGAACCGTGCAGCGACCGATCGTCGCCTTGACCGCGACAGTAGATGCGCTGGCCGCCGGTGACTTGACCGCGGTCGTAAGCGGCACCGAACGCAAAGACGAGATCGCGAGACTTGCACGCAGAATGGAGACCTTCCGGGCCAGCGCGATCGAGAATCGTCGTCTTCAGGAGGAGCAGGAAACATTGAAGCAACGTGCCTCCTCCGAGCGTGCCGACGTATTGCGAGGTACAGCGGACGCGCTAGACGGAAGGATTGCGGGGCTTATGGCCACGCTGACCGAACTCAGTTCGGCTCTGAACAACGCCGTATCGACAATGAGTACAGTTGCCGATCGTACCGCAGAACGCTCGAGCACCGCGACAAATGCCGCCGAGCAAACCACGGCACACGTTGAGTCAGTGGCTGCAGCAACCACGGAGCTGTTCGCCTCGGGCTCCGAAATCGGACGACAAGTGGCACTGTCATCCGAGATCTCGCACCAGGCGGCACAAGAGGCGGAGCAGGCAAATACCATAATGAACGGACTTGCCGACGCCGTCGGACGCATCGGAGAGGTTGTGCAATTGATCGAAGCAATTACATCCCAAACCAACTTACTAGCCCTGAATGCGACGATCGAGGCTGCCAAGGCGGGAGAAACGGGCAAGGGTTTCGCCGTCGTTGCTGGAGAGGTCAAGGCACTGGCAAATCAAACCAAGAACGCCACTCATGAGATTGCCACGCAAATTGTAGCGGTTCAGACCGAAACGAATGCTGCCGTGAGCGCTATCCGGCGGATATTCGACGTCATTAATCGGGTTGGCGAAACGACCACATCGATCGTGAGCATTCTCGACGAACAAAATGCTGCGATCGGCGACATCAGTCGCAGTGCCGAATCCGCTGCTGTCGGAGCTCGCGCGGTCGCTGGGCACGTGCTCGAAGTGTCCGGCGACGCGGCAACCAGCCGCGGAGCGGCCGATGACGTCGCGCGCACAGTTCAGGACCTGATGGATCGCAACCGTGCACTGGGCCAGGCTATCGCTGCGTTTGTCGACGAGATGCGCCAAGCTGCGCCTTAGCGCGCGATTGCGCCCGGGGGGCGGGACGATGGCGGAGTGGTGACGAGAACCTACGTGCTGCTCCCCGCCGCGGTCGCGACCACCGGCAGCACCTCGGCACTGGCACGATCCGGCGTCTCCTCCTTCCAGCGCACCGAACCGAACGGACGCTCCAGCATGCGGCGGATCCGCACCGGCTCGGGACCGATATGGAAATCGATCGCCTGCTGATGCAGCGCGCGTTCTGACTGGGTCGAGCGGTTGCGCTGGCGCAAATAGTCGAACCAGGTCGGGCAATGATAGCGCTCGGTCCACAATTCGGGGTCGGCGATGTCGCGGGCGATCGACCAGCCATAGGCGCCGTTGCGCTGCCGGGAGAGCTGCACGTCCTGCATCACGTTGTGGAACGCGCGCGCGTTCTCCTGGGCGACGCGATATTCGATCTCGACCACCAGAGGTCCGCTGCGTCCCGTCAGGGACAGCTTCACCTCGGGATCGGCCAGCACGTCGGCATCCTCGTTGCGGGCACCGACGCGCGGCATCGTCAGCCAGATCCCGAGCAACGGCGAGATCAGCATCAGGCCAGCCGCAGTCAGCAATGCGATCTCGACGCCGGCATAGTCGGTGAGATGGCCCCAGCCCCAGGCACCGATGGCGATGCCGCCCGAGATCGAGGCCTGGAACGCCGCGAGCGAGCGGCCGGCGACCCAGCGCGGCGCCGAGAGCTGCACGCCGATATTGAACAGCGCGATCGCGGCCATCCAGACCGCCCCGGCCAATACCAGCGCGGTCGCCGTCAGCACCGGCTCGGTGCTCAGGGCAAGCGCGGCCATCGCAAACGCCATCGAGATGGTGCAGGCGCGGATCGCAGCCTCGCCGCTCATGCGCTTGCGCAATTCGTGGATGTTGAGCGCACCGATCACGGCGCCCATGCCGAAGGCGCCCAGCATGATGCCGTAAGTCTGCGCACCGCCATGCAGCAGGTCGCGCGCGACCAGCGGCATCAGCGCCATGATGGCGCCGCCGATCAGGCCCATCACCAGCGTGCGCAACAGCACGATCTTGATCGGCGGTGAATTGGTGATGTAGCGGAAGCCCGAGACCATGGCGCGGTTGAGCTTTTCCCGCGGCAGGCGCGAGGGCTCGGTGCTGCGCCGCCACAGCAGCAGCACCACCAGCAGCGGCAGATAGAGGATCGCGTTACAGGCGAAAGCGGCCACCGCGCCGAGCGCGGCGACGATGACGCCGCCGACTGCGGGACCGAAGCTGCGCGCGATGTTGTAGCTGATGCCGTTCAAGGCGACGGCCGAAGGCAACGCATCGGGCGGCACCTGTTCGCTGACCGAAGACTGCCACGCCGGGCCGAACAGCGCGTTGCCGCTGCCGACCACGAAGCAGAAGGCGAGCAGCGTCTCCGGGGTGATGAGATTGAACCCTGCCAGCACCGTCAGTACCGTCGCGCCGGCGAGCGCGACCATCAGCGAGACCAGGGTGACGATGCGGCGGTCATACATGTCCGCGATGGCGCCGGCCGGCATCGAGATCAGCATGATCGGCAGCATCAAGGCAGTCTGCACCAGCGCCACCTTGTCCGCCGAGGCCGCCATCTGCGTCATCGCCCAGGCCGCGCCGACGCCCTGGATCAGGAGGCCGAGATTGGAGAGCAGGCTGGCGAGCCAGATGCGCCGGAACACCGTGTACCGCAGAGGCGCGGTGATGCCGTCGGCGGCGATTTTCTGGCGGTTCGTCTGCTCGGTCATATCCCCTTCCAAACGGGCTGGCAGAATGGTCTTGGAGTGATCCTGGGCGATTCCGGCAAATTCAGTGATGCCCGCGAAAGTCCTTCGCTGTCCAGTGGTTAGGCCGCTATAAGCAGTGCAAAGAGTTGGTTTGCCGGGAGGAACAAATGAAGCTGTCGCGACGGACGATCCTGCAGGGGGCCGGCAGCTTGCCTTTCGCAATTGCGAGCTTGCGGACCGGCGCATCGGCCCAATCCGCGCCCGCTGCGGCGCCGGGCACCGAGGTGCCGCCGATCCTATTCGTCCACGGCAATGGCGACTACGACGCGCTCTGGATGACGACCTTGTGGCGGATGGAATCCAACGGCATCGCGCGCGATCGCATGATGGCGATCAATTTCACCGATCCCAACGCGCGCAGCGACGACAAGGTCGAGCAGGCGAACCGCTCCTCGACCGAGGACCAGCGCCGCGAGCTCGCCGCTGCCATCGCTGAGCTGAAGCGCCGCACCGGCGCGGCGCGCGTGGCGCTGGTCGGCAGCTCGCGCGGCGGCTATTCGATCCGCAACGTGATCAAGAATGGCGGTGCCGGCGACGTCAGCCACGCGGTCTTGTGCGGCACGCCCAATCACGGCGTGTTCGCCACCGACGACCAGCCCAACAACGAGTTCAACGGCCGTGGCGTATTCCTGCGTGGCCTGAACGAGGGCGAGAGTGAGGTGACGCCGGGTGTCGCCTTCCTCACCTTGCGCAGCGACGGCATGGACAAATACGCCCAGGCCGACGGCCGCTTCATCGGCAAGCCCGGCACGCCGACCGGTGTCACCAATGAAGGGCCGGAGCTGAAGGGCGCCACCAATCTCGTGCTCGGCGCGCTCGACCATCGCGAGGTGGCATTCCACCCGCGCGCCTTCCGCGAGATCTACAAATTCATCGCGGGACGCGAGCCCGCGCGCATCGCGATCGTGCCGGAGCCAAGCGTCCGGCTGAGCGGCCTCGTCACGGGGACGCCGGGCGGCGTGCCGACCAATCGCCCGGTGGCGGGCGCAACCGTCGATATCTTCCGCGTCGATCCGGAAACCGGAGAGCGCAAGGGCGGTGCGCTGCACAGCGCGAAGACCGGTGCCGACGGCCGCTGGGGGCCGGCTCAGGTCGACCCCGCCTGGTCGCTCGAATTCGTGCTGGCATCGCCCGACACGCCGACGACGCACATCTACCGCTCGCCCTTCCCGCGCTCATCCGATGTCGTGCATTTGCGGGCCGCGCGCCCACTCGGGCCGGCCGACAAGGACGCAGGCGCGGTCGTGATCATGTCGCGGCCGAGGGGCTATTTCGGCCTGCCGCGGGACGTGGTGCTCTTCGACGGCAAGGAGCCGGCCGACGTCAAGCCAGGCGTGCCCACGGATGCGGCAGCAACCCTGCGGCTTCCCGCCAGCGAGGTTGGGCGTAACATTGTGGCCGAGTTCGGCGAAGAACGAATTGTGGCGCGCGCCTGGCCCGCCCTGGAGAACAGGATTGCGGTCGCCGAGCTGACTTATTAGCTATTTGCCTGCGTCACATCTTGCGGGAGAGAGCCATGAATATCGCCAGCGTGCGTAGGCCCATCATCCCCCCGGCTCCCCCGCGTGCGCCCGATGACATGTCGTTCTTCGGCCGGCTTGCCGTGATCCGGCGCAACATGATCGCGACATGGGGGCAGCCCGCCTATGAGGAAGAGGTCATCAAGGGCCGCTTCTTCCTTCGCAACAGCTTCATCCTGAATCAGCCGGATGCGATCCGGCACGTCCTGCTCAACAATTACGAGAACTATACGCGCACGCCGGCGGGCATCCGCATGCTGCGCCCGGTGCTCGGCGACGGGCTCCTGATCGCGGAAGGTCATTCCTGGACGTTCCAGCGCCGCACGCTCGCGCCGGCCTTCACGCCGCGCGCCACCGCCAACCTCGTGCCGCACATGACGGCGGTGCTCGACGAGACCATCGCGAAGCTCGATACGCAGACGGGCGCGCCGGTCGATCTGCGCGAAATCATGCAGCGCATGACGCTGGAGATCGCCGGGCGCACGATGTTCTCGTTCGGCATGGACCGGCATGGCGCGACCCTGCGCAATTTCATCATGGAATATGCGTCCCGGCTGGGACGGCCCTACTTCCTCGACATGCTGCTGCCGGTGTCGTGGCCGAGCCCGATGGATTTTGCCCGCGCCCGCTTCCGCAAGCGCTGGACCGAGTTCGTCGCCATGCTGATCGCCGAGCGGCGCGCCGCCGGCAAGAAGGACGGCGCGCCGCCGCGTGACCTGTTCGATCTCATGGACGTGGCGCGCGATCCGGAAACCGGCAAGGGCTTTTCCGACGAGCAGCTGGTCGACGAGGTCGCGACCATGATCCTGGCGGGTCATGAGACCACGGCGACGGCGTTGTTCTGGGCGCTCTATCTGCTCGCACTCGATCCGGAGACGCAGGAGGAGGTGGCGTCCGAGACAAGCGGCGAGCATCTCGACAGCATGGCCGACATCGATCGCCAGAAATTCACCCGCGCGGTAATCGACGAGACCATGCGGCTCTATCCTCCGGCCTTCCTGGTCGCGCGCGCCGCCCGCGAGAAGGACAATGCGGCCGGCGTCGAGATCGCCAAGGGCGACATCATCATGATCGCGCCTTGGCTTTTGCACCGGCACGAGAAGCTGTGGGATCAACCGAACGCGTTCATTCCAAAGCGCTTCATGTCGACGGAGGCGCCCGATCGCTTCGCCTATCTGCCGTTCGGCGCAGGTCCACGCGTCTGCATCGGCGCACCGTTTGCGCAAGCTGAATCCGTGCTGGCGCTGGCCCGGCTGATCGGCGCGTTCCGCGTCGAGCTCGCCGATCAGGCGGACCCCGTGATCCCGCTCGGCGTCGTCACGACCCAGCCGGACCACTCACCCATGTTCCGTATCACCCGTCGGTGACAGGCGATTGCCTGGCCGATGGCGTGATTCAACCAGCAGAGTCCCACGATGAGCGACATCCAGGCCCAGTTCTCCGTTCTGAAGCAGGCCGCCGACGCGAAGGTGGTCGATGCGATTGCGCGTCTGATCGAGGACGGCCAGGATCACGAGCTCAATCGCGTCAATGTCCTCGACTTCGCGACGCACCATGCCGTTGACGAAGAGCACGCGATCTCGGCGTTCCTGCACGCAGCACGGCTCGGGCTGTTCGATCTCGGCTGGAACGTGCTGTGTCCAGGCTGCGGCGGCGTGCTCGGCGCGCACACGACGTTGAAGGCGCTCAAGCCCGACGACTATCACTGCGCGCTCTGCGCCTGCGGCTACAAGGCCTCCGTCGACGATCAGGTCGAGGTGTCCTTCACCGTGAATCCGCGCGTCCGGCGCATCGCGGCGCATGACCCCGACACGCTGCCGGTGTGGGAGTATTTCAAGCAGGTGTTCTGGAGCTCCGGCGTCGACTTCAACAAGGAATCGTTCGCAACGCTGGCGAACGAGGTGACGCTGGATACGATGGAGTTGCCGGCCGGCGAGAAGGCGACCATGTCGCTGCAGCTGCCGAGTGACTTTGTCATCATCTTCGAGCCGGTCACGCACGCCGCCCATTTCATCGACGTCCAGGGCGAGCCGACCAAGGATCGTCAGCAGCTCGCCATCATGTACAACAAGGTGCAGGCCCCGACGGGGACCACGACCATGCGGCCGGGTCCGCTGCGGCTGTCGCTGGAGAACCAGGCCGGCGTGCGCGTGCTGCCGTCGGTGTTCATCGCGGCCGAGGCACTCCATCATCTCATCGGCAAGCGCAAGCCGTTCCTCACCGCCAAGCGGATGCTGTCGAACCAGACCTTTCGCGATGTCTTCAAGGCGGACAATCTCAGTCTCGACCAGCGGCTCCAGATCACGTCGCTCACCTTCCTGTTCACCGATCTGAAGGGCTCGACGGCGCTTTACGAGCGCGTCGGCGACCTCGCCGCTTTCGATCTCGTGCGTGCGCATTTCCATGCACTGCTCGAGATCATCTCCTCCGAGAAGGGCGCCGTGGTGAAGACGATCGGCGATGCCGTGATGGCGACCTTCATCCGTCCCGAGCATGCCATCGTCGCGGGCCTGCGGATGCGCGCGGCGATGGACCAGCTCAACAAGCGGCGCGGCACTGATGATCTCATCGTCAAGATCGGCATCCATGAAGGTCCCTGCCTCGCGGTGATGCTCAACGAGCGGCAGGATTATTTCGGCCAGACGGTCAACATCGCCGCGCGCGTGCAGAGCCTGTCGACCGCGCAGGAGATCCACATCACCGGCCCGGTGCTCGATGCGCCCGCGGTTGCGGAGGTGCTGGAGCAGCGCGCGATCAAGCCGATCCAGAAACAGGCAGCGCTGCGCGGCATCGCCGACAAGATGGTGGTGTACGAGATTCCGTGACGGAATTCCGCTGTCGTCCCTGCGAAAGCAGGGACCCATACCGCGTGATTTCTGGAATGGGCGGGATGGTGAGTCTTCGTCAATCCACAGGCTGTGGTTATGGGTCCCGGCGCCCGTGCGCAATTGCGCACTAGGCCGGGACGACAGCGAAGGGCCTGGCTTGCTACTCGCGTCCGATTCACAGCGGCCAGATTGCCGAAACGTAATGCAGCGCGCGGAACTGACGCACGTTGCGCCGGTTGAGTTTCCTGCTCATATAATGCTGGTAACGGCCGCGCTTCGCGGCTGTATCGATTTCGGTAGGATCTTATGCTCGACGGCCTGCGCCAATTCATCGCCGATATTGTTGCCCCCAATGACCAGAACCGCACGTTCGGTGACAGCGATTATCGGTTGGCGGCCACCGCGCTGCTGGTCCACGTAATCTCGCTCGACGGCCAGCCGAGCGCGGCCGAGCAGCGCAAGCTGCACAGCCTGATCGAAAGCCACTTTAAGCTCGATCGCGGCACTGCGGATCGTCTGATCGCGGACGCCACCCAGGTCGAGGGCGAGGCGGTGGACCTCTATCACTTCACCAGCGTCATCATGCGCTCGCTCGACGAAGAGGGCCGCAAGCGCATCGTCCGGATGATGTGGGAGCTGGTCTATGCCGACGGCCAGGTCTCCGAATTCGAAGACAATGTCGTCTGGCGCGCCTCCGACCTGCTCGGGATTTCCCAGCGCGACCGGATCGACCTGAAGCATACGGTGGCGGAGCGCGCTGGTGGTCAGGTGACGGACAGCGCCGTCGGCGGCTGATCCGCGCAAACCGGTGGATGGCCGGTTGTGCGGATCACATGACGAAACTTTAATGTAGCTGCCGGCCGTCCGGCTCCGGATTCGTCCGTAAAAACCCGGCTTTCCCGCTCCTCCTGTCGCCCGCTCAGGTGGCCATGCGGCCGACACCGCTTGCCTGTCGCGCACGGCTTATGCTCTCGTTCCGTCATTGCGGGGCCAAAAACTTCAATTCAAGAGACTTCGATCGTGGTTGAGCGGGTAACGTTGATCACCGGTGCTTCGGCGGGCATAGGTGCGGAGCTGGCGCGCGTGTTCGCCGCCAATGGACATCGTCTCGCTTTGACAGCGCGGCGCGCCGACCGTTTGGAGGCGCTCGCGAACGAGCTCGCCGCCAAAGGCGGCAAGAAGCCGATCGTGATCGCCTGCGATCTCGAGAACCCCGACGCCGGCGAGACCATCGCGGCGGCGCTCGCCGCCGAAAGCGTCGAGCTCGACCACCTCGTCAACAATGCCGGCTTCGGCGTGTTCGGCGATGCAATCGAGCGGGATCGCGACGAGCAGGTCGGGATTGTCGATGTCAACGTGCGGGCTCTGACCGATTTGTCGCTGCGCTTCGCCGATCAACTCATCAGGAACAAGGGCGGTCTTCTCAATGTCGGCTCGGTCGCGGGCTTCCTGCCCGGCCCCGGCATGGCGGTCTATTACGCGTCCAAGGCCTACGTGATTTCCTTCACCGAAGCGCTGCGGGCCGAGCTCGCGCCGCGCGGCGTTCGCGTCACCGTGCTTTGCCCGGGTCCCGTGCCCACCGAATTCCAGGCGCGCGCGGGCGTCGGCTCCGGACATGATACGGCCCTGCTAAATGTTTCGGCCGCCGATGTCGCGCAGGAGGCCTATCGTGGCCTGATGGCCAACAAACGGGCAGTGCTGCCTGGTCTCGGCATCAAGATTGTGCCATTCGCGCTGCGCTTCTTCCCGCGGGGCTTCATCCTGGCTGCCACCAGCCGATTCCAGAGGCAGAGGCATTAGCCCTCGAAGCTCCCGTATTGGCCCGGAGCTTGCTTGGGCTTCGATGTGTGCGCGAACTCACACGAAATTAACGATCGCTTAGTTATGCTGACGGTCTGAACCGATAGCACTCGCAGAGGCCATGTCGTTCCGGACGGACAGGTTTGGTAGCGCAGAAGTGGTGCCCTTCCCGAGAAGGACGCCAAGTGCCGTCGCCTCCGAAACCCAGTTGCCGGTTCTGATCATCCTGCACCAGGAATCCTCGACGCCGGGCCGTGTTGGCAATGCGCTGCGTGCGCTTGGCCATCGGCTCGACATCCGCCGTCCCCGCTTCGGCGATCCCCTGCCCGAGACGCTCGATCAGCATGCCGGCGCCGTGGTCTTCGGCGGCCCGATGAGCGCCAATGATTCCGACGACTATATTCGCCGCGAGATCGACTGGATCGAAATTCCGCTGCGCGAGCAGCGGCCATTCCTCGGCATCTGCCTTGGTGCCCAGATGCTGGCGATGCAGCTCGGCGCCCGCGTCGCGCCGCATGCCGATGCGCTGACCCAGATCGGCTACTACCCGATCCGGCCCACAGCCGCGGGCCACGCGCTCTGCCCGGCCTGGCCGGCCCAGGTCTATCACTGGCATCGCGAAGGATTTGAGCTGCCTGTCGGCGCCGAGCTGCTTGCAGAAGGTGACGATTTTCCGGTGCAGGCGTTCCGCACCGGCAATGCCTTCGGCGTGCAGTTTCATCCCGACGTGACCTACGCGATGATGCATCGCTGGACCACGCGCGGCTATGACGGCTTCAGCGCGCCCGGTGCGCGGCAGCGACATCATCATTTCGCCGATCGTGCCGTATACGATGTCGCGGAGCGCGCCTGGCTCGATCATTTCATCGACGGCTGGCTGGCGCGCCGGCCGGTGCTGGCGCAAGCCGCCGAGTGATCCGCGCGTTCGCGCGAAGCCCTTGCCTCATCCCTGGATATGCTAGGCTCGCTCCCCAACGAGCGCGCGAAATGCGCCGGCAGACAAAGGGAGAGCGTCATGGCCTACGACCACATTCTCTATGAGGTGAGCGACAAGATCGCGACCATCACGCTCAACCGTCCCGATCGCATGAATGCGTGGACGCCGGCCATGGAGCGCGACGTGCGCCATGCGATGGAAGCGTCAAACGCCGATGACAATGTCCGCGTCATCATCCTCACTGGCGCCGGCCGGGCCTTCTGTGCTGGCGCCGACATGGATGCTTTGAAGGGGCTCGACCCCGACGACGTCCGGCGCGCGTCGAACCTGCCGCCGTTCGACATGAACCGCCGTCCGGATTGGCAGACGCGCTACGGTTTCTATCCGTCGATCAAGAAGCCTGTGATCGCCATGCTCAACGGTGCGACTGCCGGCATCGGGCTCGTGCACGCGCTCTATTGCGACCTGCGCTTTGCCGCCGACAATACGGTGTTCACGACGGCCTTCGCGCGGCGCGGCCTGATTGCCGAGCACGGCATCAGCTGGATGCTGCCCCGCATCGTCGGTCATGCTAATGCGATGGATCTGCTGCTCTCGGCGAGGCGCGTGCCGAGCGACGAGGCGCTGCGGATCGGCCTGGTGAACCGGCTCTGCCCACCTGAGAAGCTTCGCGAGGAGACCTATGCCTATGCGCGCGATCTCGCCGATTTCGTCTCGCCGAGCGCGATGGCCGTGATCAAGCGCCAACTCTACGAGGTGCCGTTCCAGACGCTCGCGGAAGCAACCATCGAAGCCAACCGGGAGATGATGGTGGCGCTCGCCGGCAGCGATTTCCGGGAAGGGGTTGCGAGCTTCATGGAAAAGCGGCCGCCGCGGTTTACGGGGAGGTAGGGGGAGTATTCCTCAACCGGTCCGTCTTCGCCCTGCGGGCTTCGCCGGACACCACGCTTCGCCCTTCGAGCTCTGCGCGGCTGCGCCACGCGTAGCCCGAAGGGCGAAGCGTGGTGGAGCCAGGCGGGATCGAACCGCCGACCTCGTCATTGCGAACGACGCGCTCTCCCAGCTGAGCTATGGCCCCTTTGCTGGCCGCTCTGGTAAACGCGGCCGACAACCGGGCGCCATTTAAGTCCCCGCCAAGGTCAAGTCAAGGACGGGTGTCACCCGGTTTTAGCCATTCGGGGCGCGGACTTCCCTTGTTTGGGCGGGGGGGAACCGATATCTAGCAAAAGGCGTCAATCCCGACCGCAGCCAACGTTTTCAAAAGCCAGAGGCTTCAAAAGCCATGCGTGCCGTTCTCGACATCGTCATCATCGTGCTCGACCTCTACGTCTGGCTGCTGATCGCCTCCGCGATCCTGTCCTGGCTGATCGCCTTCAACGTCGTGAACACGCGCAACCAGTTCGTCTCGGCGGTGGCGGAGTTCCTGTACCGGATCACCGAGCCTGTGCTGGCGCCGATTCGCAATTTCCTGCCCAGTCTCGGCGGTCTCGACATCTCGCCGATCATCCTGATCCTGATCATCATGTTCATCGAGCGGGTGATCCTGTACTATATCTACCCCAACGTGATCTGAGCGGGCTGGAGCGCCTTGGTTGCAAACAAGGAGCCCTGGCGTTACTCGGCCGCAGGAATCAGCATCGCGCTGCGGGTGACGCCGCGCGGCGGTCGCGACGGCATCGACGGAATCGAGCAACTGGCCGACGGCCGCAGCGTGCTCAAGGTGAGGGTGCGAGCCATCGCCGACGGCGGCGAGGCCAACAAGGCCGTTTTGGTCCTGCTGGCGAAATCGCTGGGCGTCCCCAAGGCCGGCGTAAAGCTCCTGTCCGGAGCCACCTCGCGGCTGAAGCAGATCGCGGTCGACGGCGATCCGGCACGGCTCGGCGAAGCCCTGCGCCAGCTCGTCTCGGCCCAATCGAAAGACTGAGGGAACTGACATGACCGCCAAGATTATCGATGGAAAAATCATTGCCGCGGAACTCCGGGCCCGCGTCGCGGACGAGGTCGCCCGCGTCAAGCGCGAGCACAATCTGGTGCCGGGGCTGGCGGTCGTGCTGGTCGGCAGCGACCCCGCCAGCGAGGTTTATGTCCGCTCCAAGCACACCCAGACCCAGGCCGCCGGCATGGCCTCGTTCGAGCACAAGCTGCCGACCGACGTCTCGCAGGCGGAGCTTCTGGCGCTGGTCGCGAAGCTCAACCGCGATCCGGCCGTGCACGGCATTCTGGTGCAGCTGCCGCTGCCGAAGGGGCTGAACACCGAGGCCGTCGTCAACGCCATCGACCCCGCCAAGGACGTCGACGGGCTGCATCCGAACAATGCCGGCCGGCTCGCCGGCGGTTTCGAGGCGCTGTCGCCCTGCACGCCGCTCGGCTGCATCATCCTGACCAAGAGCATGCACGCCTCGCTCGAAGGCAAGAACGCCATCGTTATCGGCCGTTCCAATCTGGTCGGCCGGCCGCTGGTGCAATTGCTGCTGAACGAGAACGCCACGGTGACGATCGCGCATTCGCGCTCGCGTGACCTGCCCGGGCTCGTGAAGCAGGCCGATCTCGTCTATGCCGCGGTCGGAAGACCTGAGATGGTGCGCGGCGACTGGCTGAAGCCGGGGGCGACCGTGATCGACGTCGGCATCAACCGGATACCCAAAGAAGACGGCAAGACGCGCCTCGTCGGTGACGTCGCCTATCAGGAAGCGCTTGGGGTGGCCGGCGCGATCACGCCGGTGCCGGGCGGCGTCGGCCAGATGACCGTGGCGTGCCTGCTGGTCAACACGCTGCGTGCGGCCTGTGCGATCGCGGAGCTACCGAAGCCGGCGGTATAGGTCAGGTTCTCGTGCCCCGGACGCAGCGCAGCGCTTCTTCAGCGGTGCGCTGCTGAGCCGGGGCCCAGCGGCGACATGGGTCCCGGCTCAGCGTCGCGTCATTTCATGCCGCGCCGCCTCCGGGACACGGATGCTTCAGCCCTTCTTCTTCTTCTCGCGATCCATGCCTTCGAGGATCAGCTTGTGTGCGTCCTCCGGGCCGCCCCAGCGCAGGATCTTCACCCATTTGCCCTTCTCGAGATCCTTGTAGTGCTCGAAGAAGTGCTGGATCTGCTGCAGCGTGATGTCGGGCAGGTCGGAGTACGACTTCACCTTGTCGTAGCGCTGCGTCAGCTTCGACGACGGCACCGCCAGAATCTTCTCGTCGCCGCCGGCTTCGTCTTCCATGAACAGCACGCCGACCGGGCGCACGCTCATGACGGCGCCGGGAATGATGGCGCGGGTGTTGATGATCAGGACGTCGCAGGGATCGCCGTCATCCGACAAGGTGTGCGGGATGAAACCGTAGTTACCGGGGTAACGCATCGGCGTGTAGAGGAAGCGGTCGACCACCAGCGTGCCGGCCTCCTTGTCCATCTCGTATTTGATCGGTTCGCCGCCCACGGGGACTTCGATGAGGACGTTGACTTCGTGAGGTACGTTCTTCCCGATCGAGATCGCATCGATACGCATTCAAAGCTCCGTTATTGCCGAGGATAAATCGCGCCCGGCAGCGATTTGGCGCTGTCATACGCGGGCTTGGCCCGCTGATCCATCGCGTTTTTGTGAAATAATGAATCCGGAAGTCACCGGCTCAAAGGCAACGGTATCGACGGAAGGGAAACGCTGCCGCCTAGGCTTTCAGCAGCTCAATTGGTCCAAGCGAAGGCAACCTTGTCGAGCGACTTCGGCCCGAACCGCTCCGAGGAGCGGGCCACCATACGGCCCCCAAGCGCCCGGTAGAACTCGGTCGCGGGATCGTTGTCCGAGAGCGCCCACACCACCATGCTTTTCAGCCCGCTCTGCATCAGGTCGCGGCGGGCGGAGGCGAACAGGCGGCGGCCGAAGCCGAGGCCCTGGAATTCGGGGCGCAGGTACAGCTCGTAGATCTCGCCGTCGAAATGCAGGCTGCGGGCGCGATTACGGCCGTAATTGGCGTAGCCCGCGATCTTGTCGCCGAACACCAGCACGCTGACGCGGCTGCCCTTGCGGATCGCGCTGTCCCACCATTGCGGGCCGCGGCGGTTGATGAGCTTTTCCAGCTCGGCGCCGGGAATGATGCCCTGATAGGCGGAGCGCCACGCTTCGTCATGAGTCGACGCCACCGCAGTCGCATCTGCAGCTTTGGCCGGCCGGACCTCGATCAGGGTTGTGCTCATGGGCGCAATCAAACCAAGTCGCCGCGCCGGCGGCAAGACCTATCGTTAATTATCGGTTAACGTGTGGACTTTGTGCATCAGTATCTGAACCATGTTGTACCGAAAAAAGACAGGACGCCGACTCGAATGGCACCGGCGTGCCGTGTGTCGGTGCAAAACTCCCTCTGCGGCAACGAATGAAGGGCGAGGGCCACGCAGAAAGTCCGCCCATAGTGATTCGTTCCTACTAGTGTGACTGTCGCTGTTCGTGCTCGTCCTCGGCCATTCATGCGGCTTCTCAACATCTTCGCGCTCCTGACTCTGCTGGCCTTGCTGACTGCGCCGTCTCTGTGCGCTCAGGTCACGTTTGGCCCATCGGGCGAGGAGGGCGAACCGATTCGCCGACAAGCGTGGCGGGTGCCGTCGCCGGATACCGACATCGCTGCGCGTGCCCTGCTGTTTCGCCCCGCCGGGGCAGGTCCGTTCCGGCTTGCGGTCGTCGCACACGCCTCGACGCAGAACGTATTGCGTCGAGCGCAAATGCCGCAGCCGGAATATCGTCCGCTCGCCGCCTATCTCGTCGCGCGCGGGTTTGCCGTGCTGGTGCCGGAGCGGCTCGGCCATGGTGCGACCGGCGGCCGCTATGTCGAGGACCAGGGCGGCTGCGACGAGGCGGACTATGCGCGTTCGGGCCGTGCCACGGCCGAGGAAATCCGGCTCGCGATGGAGTTCTTGCGAAAGCAGGATTTTATCCGCAAGGACGCTGCCATCGTGATCGGCCATTCCGCCGGCGGCTGGGGTGCGCTGGCGCTCGCCAATGTCGATCCGAAGGCGATCGCCGCGATCACAGTGTTTGCGCCGGGGCGCGGCGGCCATGCCAATGATGAGCCGAAC
The DNA here is from genome assembly GCF_014198235.1 of Bradyrhizobium sp. ERR14. Classification (NCBI taxonomy): domain Bacteria; kingdom Pseudomonadati; phylum Pseudomonadota; class Alphaproteobacteria; order Hyphomicrobiales; family Nitrobacteraceae; genus Bradyrhizobium; species Bradyrhizobium sp. ERR14. The sequence goes on from NZ_JACIHD010000003.1 coordinate 584,465, forward strand.
CGGATCTGCGCGCCACACACGCTTCTTGCCGCCGCTGCAGAGTTCGGCAAGGGCGCGCGCATTCCTGTCACATGGCTCGTTGCAACCAATGATAGCTATTTTGCGCCGGCGTTTTCAAAGGGCCTGGCCGACGCGTTTCGCGGCAGCGGCGGCAAGGTCGACTTCCGCACCTTGCCGGCCGTCGGCAGCGAGGGGCACTGGATGATCGAAAGTGAGGCCGGCGTCAAAGCCGCGAGCCGGGAGCTCGTGGGTGCGCTGAACCAGGGCAGGCCAACCGCGACCAAGAAGCCATGACGCTGTATTTCCTGGTCAAGTTTCTCCATGTGCTCGGCGCCATCGTCATCCTCGGCACCGGAACCGGCATTGCCTTCTTCATGCTGATGGCGCATCGCACCGACGATGCGGAGTTCATCGCGCGCACCGCTTCGGTCGTCGTCATTGCGGACGCAATCTTCACACTGTCGGCCGTGCTGCTCCAGCCGGTCACGGGCGGCTTGCTGATGTTGCTCTCGGCGATGCCGATCACCGAGCGCTGGCTGCTCGCCTCGCTCGTGTTGTATGTTGTCGCCGGCCTGTTCTGGATTCCTGTCGTGTTCATGCAGATCGAGATGCGCGATCTCGCGCGAAAGGCCGCGGAGCAGCACCGTGCATTGCCACAACGATACTTCGTCCTGTTTCGCCGCTGGTTCGCGTTCGGCTTCCCCGGCTTCGGCGCGACGATGCTGATCCTCTGGCTGATGGTTGCAAAGCCGTTTTGAGAGCCGTGATGAACCAGCGAACCATCCTGGTGCTCGGCGCCTCCGGCCTGATCGGCCGCTTCGTTACGGACGATCTTCGCGCGCGTGGCTTTCGCGCGCTTGGCATGGCGCGCAGCCTGTCGGCGGCGCAGAAGACGAGCGCGCTCGACATCGAGCTGCCGATCCTCTCGCTCGACGCGACCATGCTGACGCGGCTGTTGCGCGAGCATGCGGTGGATGTCGTCGTTAACTGTCTCGGCGTGCTCCAGGACGGCCCCGGCAGCGACACAGGTGCCGTGCATCGCGATTTCGTCGCTCGTCTGCTTGCGGCGATCACCAACAGCGGCCGCGCGATCCGCCTGGTGCACATCTCGATCCCCGGAGCGGCCGAAGCCGATCGCACCGCCTTCGCAACGACCAAGCGCGAGGCCGAGCGCCTGATCGCGGCCTCAGGCATTGCCCACGCCGTCCTGCGGCCCGGCTTCGTGGTCGCACCATCCGCCTATGGCGGCAGCGCCATGCTCCGCGCGCTCGCTGCCTTCCCGCTCGATCTGCCCGACAAGGAGATGGCGACGCCGTTCCAGCCCGTTTCAGTCGAGGATATCTCGGCCACCATCGGCTGGCTCACCGTGCGCGACATCGACGATGCCGCTGTCAAAGCCGTGAGCTGGGATCTGATGCAGGCTGAGCCGGTCACCATGGCCGGCGTCATCAAACAGTTCCGCCTTGCGTTCGGCACGGCCGCCTGGCCGCCTGTCGCGATGCCATCCTTCGTGCTCGATCTCGGCGCCAAGATCGGCGATCTCGCCAATTTCCTCGGGTGGATGCCGCCGATGCGCTCCACTGCCATCGCCGAGCTGCGCCGCGGCGTGCGGGGTGATCCCTCGGCATGGATCGCCGCCGCGGGCATCGCACCGAAGACGCTGGTGGATATGATTGGTCGTCATCCCGCGACCGTCCAGGACAAATGGTTCGCGCGGCTATTCCTGGTCAAGCCGCTGATCTTCGCCAGCCTCGTCGTGTTCTGGCTCGTCTCCGGCTTCATCGCGCTGTTCGTGTCCTACCGTGCCGCCGCCGACATATTGACGGCGCACGACTTCCCGCCCGCGCTGGTCGATCCCATCACCATCGGCACCAGCCTGATGGACATGAGCATTGGCGCGATGATTGCCTTTCGCCGCACCGCGGCGACCGGGCTCGTTGCTGGCATCACCGCCTCGCTCGGCTATATGTTCGGCGCGGCGGTCCTGACGCCCGATCTCTGGATCGAACCGCTCGGCGCGCTGGTGAAGACGGGGCCGGCGATCGTGCTGATGTTGGTGGCGCTCTTGATGCTGGATAATCGCTGATGCCCAAATGGCCCGATGACGACGTGATCCTGTTCGATGGGGTCTGCGTCTTCTGCTCGCGCTGGGTCCGCTTCGTCGCGCAGCGCGACACGGCGAAGCGGTTTCGCTTCACGCCGATCCAGTCGGAGTATGGCGCCCGGCTCGCGCAGACGTTCGGCATCGACCCCGATGATCCCGACACCAATGCCGTGGTTCATGGTGGTGAGGTGTACATGAAGTCGGATGCAGCGTTGACGGTGCTGTCGCGACTCCCGGGCTGGGGTTGGGTGCGCGTGCTGTTCACCGTACCGAAGCCGCTGCGGGACCCGGTGTACAGCCTCATCGCGCGCAACCGCTACCGCATCTTCGGCAAGTATGACGCGTGTTTCGTGCCCGATGCGGATTTGCGGGCGAGGGTGATCGAGTGACGCGACAGCGGCACCACAAGATTGGTGTCGTCCCGGCGAGCGCCGGGACCCACCACAGAGCGGAGTTTGGCGAAGACTGGAAGTTAGGGTCAATCCGCGGTACGCGCACCACGCGTGACTGAAAGATCACGCGGTGGGTCCCGGCGTTCGCCGGGACGACATTGGTGGGGAGGTTAGCGCTTGCCGATTGCCGCCAGCACTTCCTTCGCCGCCCGTTCCCCGCTGTCCCGCGCTCCGTGCGCGGTCGTGAAGAAGGTTGGCGACGTCGCCTCGCCGGCGAAGAACAGCCGGCCATCGACCGGCGCGGCCAGCACGGCGCGGTCGCCGGCATGGCCAGGCAGCGCGTGCGAGTATGAGCCGCGGGCAAACGGATCATGCGCCCAGCGCGACTCGGCGAGCGGCTTCAGCTTGCGGCGGATGTCGTTGCCGAGAAAGCCGGCGATCTCGTCGATGCTATGGGCGGCGATGGCGCCGTCGCCGGAATCTTCCAGCGCGCGGGCGAAGCTGCCGCCGAAGAAGCCTTCGATGCAGGGCTGGCCGAACGGGCGGATATGGTAGGTGCCCATCGCGGTGCGCATGGTGGCGCCGCGCAGGTTTGCTTCCTTGGGAAAGGCTTCGGCGTCCTCGAGCGCGAGCGTCACCTTGTCGTCGACGCCGAGCGGCAGGCCCGCTGCCGCGTCGACCTTGGACCGTAACGGCGGCGAAAAGCGGGTCGTCTCATCGGCAATCAGATTGGTCGGCACGGTGACGATCACCTTGTCCGCGGTCAGCGTGCCCTGCGACGTCTCGATGCGGACCCGCGGGCCGGAATGATCGATCAGCGCGACGTTGCAGTTCAACGCCACCGGACAGGGCGCGCCATAGGCCGCAACAAGCGCGCCATAGCCGCGACGGACGCGCCAGTTGAGACCAGAATCCTCATAGGCGTCCCAGTCCAGCGTCGACATGTCCTTGAGTTCGCAGCCGTTGATATAGGTCGAGATCGCGTCGATCATGGGATTCCAGCGATTGCCCGCCTCGAGGCTCCGGCTCGCAGGCTCGTCCTTGCCCGTCTGCGCGGCTTCCCAGAGGCGCTCATAGAACGCGTCCATCGCGCGCATGAAATCGTCGCGCTCGCCTTGCGGAAACGCGTTGCCATAGGCGCGCTCGCGCCAGGGCGGCAGGTCCTTGTTGAGCTCGAAACCGAGCCGCTGCGCGATCGAAACGAAGGAGTTCTTGTCCGCCGAGTGCAGCCAGCCGCAGCCGACGTCGAAGGTCACGTCAGGTGAGGCCTGTACGGTCCAGGCGCGGCCGCCGAGCCTGTTCCGTGCCTCCAGTACGATCGCGGAGAGACCGGAGCCCGCCAGCGCGTGTGCAGCGCCGAGGCCGGCGGCACCGGCGCCGACGATCGCGACGTCCACGGAGGAGGGGAGGGAGGTCATGGGCGGGCTCTAGCACGTTCGCTGGGTGTGCTGAAGCCGGACGGATAAACGCTTTTGTAGGGTGGGCAAAGGCGCTCTTGCGCCGTGCCCACCATCGTCCATTGGTGGGCACGCTTGCGCTTTGCCCACCCTACGGCACTACGGAGAACGGTGGCCTTACGCCACCGCTTCCTTGGCCTTCTCCGCGCGCTTGCGCTCGTTGGGGTCGAGGTGCTTCTTGCGCAGGCGGATCGACTTCGGCGTGACCTCGACCAGCTCGTCGTCCTCGATATAGGCGAGCGCCTTTTCCAGGGTCATGCGGATCGGCGGGGTCAGGCGCACGGCTTCGTCCTTCGAGGTCGTGCGGATGTTGGTGAGCTGCTTGCCCTTGAGCACGTTGATCTCGAGATCGTTGTCGCGGGTGTGCTCGCCGACGATCATGCCCTTGTAGACCTTCCAGCCCGGCTCGATCATCATCGGGCCGCGGTCTTCCAGCTTGAACATGGCGTAGGCCACCGCATCGCCCTGGTCGTTGGAGATCAGCACGCCGTTGCGGCGGCCCTGGATCTCGCCCTTGTACGGCGCATAGCCGTGGAACAGGCGGTTCATGATCGCGGTGCCGCGGGTGTCGGTGAGCAGCTCGCCCTGGTAGCCGATCAGGCCACGGGTCGGCGCGTAGAACACCAGGCGCTGACGGTTGCCGCCCGAGGGCTTCATCTCGATCAGCTCGGACTTGCGCTCGCTCATCTTCTGCACGACGACGCCGGAGTGCTCCTCGTCGACGTCGATCACGACTTCCTCGATCGGCTCCATGGTGGCGCCGGTGGCTTCGTCCTTCTGGAACACGACGCGCGGGCGCGACACCGAGAGCTCAAAACCCTCGCGGCGCATGGTCTCGATCAGGATCGCGAGCTGCAATTCGCCGCGGCCCGAGACTTCCATCGCGTCCTTGTCGGAGGCTTCGACGACGCGCAGCGCGACGTTGCCTTCGGCTTCGCGCAACAGACGGTCGCGGATCATGCGGCTCGTCACCTTGTCGCCTTCGGTGCCGGCGAGCGGGGAGTTGTTGACGATGAACGACATCGACACGGTCGGCGGATCGATCGGCTGCGCCGGCAGCGGCACTTCGACGGTCGGATCGCAGAAAGTGTCGGCGACGGTGCCCTTGGTCAGGCCGGCAATGGCGACGATGTCGCCGGCTTCGGCTTCATCGAGCGGCGTGCGCTCGAGGCCGCGGAACGCCAGGATCTTGGTGATGCGCCCGGATTCGACCAGCTTGCCCTCGGCGTTGAGCACCTTGACCTGCTGGTTCGGCTTGAGGATGCCGGAGGAGATGCGGCCGGTGATGATGCGGCCGAGATAGGGGTTGGCCTCCAGGATGGTGCCGATCATCCTGAACGGACCTTCCTCGACCTTCGGCGGCGCGACGTGGCGCAGGATCAGGTCGAACAGCGGCTCCATGCCCTTGTCCTTCGGGCCCTCCGGGCTGTCAGCCATCCAGCCCTGCTTGGCCGACCCGTAGAGGATCGGGAAGTCGAGCTGCTCCTCGCTGGCATCGAGCGCCGCGAACAGGTCGAACACCTCGTTGATGACTTCGGTCGGGCGCGCGTCGGGGCGGTCGACCTTGTTGATGACGACGATCGGCTTCAGGCCGACCTTGAGCGCCTTGGAGACCACGAACTTGGTCTGCGGCAGCGGGCCTTCGGCAGCGTCCACCAGCACCAGGGCGCCGTCCACCATGTTCAGGATGCGCTCGACCTCGCCGCCGAAATCGGCGTGGCCGGGGGTGTCGACGATGTTGATGCGGGTGTCCTTCCACTGCACCGAGGCCGCCTTGGCCAGGATGGTGATGCCGCGTTCGCGCTCCAAATCGTTGGAGTCCATGGCGCGATCGGTCACCTTCTGGTTCTCGCGGAACGTGCCGGACTGCTGGAGGAGTTTGTCGACCAGGGTCGTCTTGCCGTGGTCGACGTGAGCGATGATGGCGACGTTACGGAGGTTCATGAGTGAGCTTCTTTGGTTCGAACAATGGGTTAAGCGCGATCTCGCCGGTCGGACCGGGACCTCTTCTCGAAACAACGCTGGAAGACTGGAAACGGGGCGCTCTCCGCCCAAAAAGGAAGCCCGGCCATATCGACCGGGCAGCCTACGCGTTGCGGCGCAATATATGCAAAAACCGCCAAAAAACAATGCGTTCTTTGGGCCTTGGTTGACTGAATTTTGCCCGGGAATCTCCGGGGGTTAGCTCCCGTTCCGGGCCGGCGGGGCCTTTCGCCCCATGATGGCCGCCCAGATCAAGACGACGCCTCCGATGCCGATGACCAGTCCCAAAAAGACCAGCGACGCGATGTCGGCGGGGATCTGGCCACCCTCGACCACCGACATTCCGCCGAACAGGAGCGCGCAGAGCCCCGGCAGCAGCATGAAGATTCCGGCGATCGCCATCAGCGCGGTCAGGCAGCCGCTGCGTGCCTCGCCGGGTGTCGGGACGGGCGGCAGAACCGGCGGTGGCGTATCGCTCATTGTGATGCCTCCTCGCTTTGCCTTGCCGCGCGATAAGTCTGCCCTTCGAGCGCCGCGCGGATGCCGTCGATCTTGCCGTTGCGGTAGAACAGATTGTAGGTGTCGAACGGAATGATCGCGCCCTGCTCCGTCACGAAATGGATGCAGCTGCGCTTGACGTTGCCGACGCAGAAATTGAAGCGGTCCAGAAACTGCACGATGGTGACGCGGAACACGTTCTCGTAAGAGAGTCCCTCCGGGACCTGAAAGCTCGGCAGGCAGCACAACAGCTCGCAGACGCGCTCGCTCGTGTTCAGCGGGCCCGACGATAGCGAGAACAGATCGACGAATTTTTCCCGCAGCACTGGATATTTCTCAGGGCTGATCGTGTTGGGCATCACCGCAACCAGCTGCTCCTGCGGGATCAGCGAGGTCAGCGGCAGCACCTTCTCGCCATTGCGCAGGCCATAGCCGATCGAGATGCTTTCGGGATTGCAGGGCAGCGGGATCATGTCCTTGTCGCCGAACACGCCGGTCTCGATCACGCGCTTGCGGATCTCCGACAGCATGATGCGGTCGGTTTTCTCATCGAAATTCTCGTTGCGGCCGGCGTCCTGCACCGGCTGCAGCGTGACGCCGCGCACGCATCTCCACGTCAGCGCGTGGCGAACGATGTCGCCGATTTCGGAATCGTTGACGCCGCGCTTGATGGTCGCGACCAGTGTGGTCGACACGCCAAAATGCTCGAGATTTTCCAGCGCCTGCTGGCGGATTTTTCGCAAATCCGCGCCGCGCAGGTCGATCAGCGCATCGCGCTGCAGTGAATCGAACTGGAGATAGACCTCCAGCCCGCGCCTGTTCTCGGCGAGCCGCGCCACGAAATCCTTTTCGCGGGCGATGCGCAGGCCGTTGGTGTTGATCATGACGTGGCGGATCGGGCGGGCGCGCACGGCATCCAGGATCTCGAAGAAATCAGGATGCAGCGTCGGCTCACCGCCGGAAATCTGCACGAGATCGGGCTCGCCCTCGCTTGCGACCAGCGCGTCCAGCATCTTCTCGATCGCCGCGAGCGGGGTGAATTTCGTGCGTGCGGGCGAGGATTCGGCGAAGCAAACCGGGCAGGTGAGGTTGCAGTGCTCGGTGATCTCGATCAGCGCCAGGCAGGAATGCTGCTCGTGGTCGGAACAGAGACCGCAATCATAGGGACAGCCGAATTCCGTGCGCTGCTGGAATTGCAGCGGCCGGTCGCCGGGCTTGATGAAATCCTTGCACAGGCGCCAATAGGCGGCATCAGTCGACACCAGCGTCGACTGGACGCCGTGCTCCCTGCAGCGCTTTTCGTACCAGACCTCGTTGTCGTGGATCTGGATCTTGGTCGGCACCAGCTTCAGGCAGGTCTCGCAAAGAGATTGGGTCTGGCCCCAGAAAATATAGGGCCGCGACTTACGCAACGGCGCGTTCATGCAAGTATCTCGTTTTGTAAGCGTCTCGCTTTGGGCGCCGTCGCCAGCATGACGCCGGCGTAGAGCAAAATGGACAGCGACAGCAGGTGAAACAGGGTGAAGGGGATCAGCGTGCCGTAGGGCTTGAGGAATTCCCACAGGAAGCGTTGCGCTCCATAATAGACGAGAACCAGGTAGAAACCATTGGTGATCACAAAGGCGTTCCGGTTCACGACCGCCAGCACATAGAGCAGCGCGAATACGGCCATGGCCGCGCTCTCATAGAGCTGCACGGGATGGCGCAGAATGCCGTCGCCGAAATCATGGGCCCATGGCAGCGCCGTCGGCGTGCCGTAGGTGAAATCGTCGAGGCCCGCGAAGTAGCAGCCGAGCCGGCCGATCGCGATGCCCAGCGCCAGCGGCAGCGCAAAACGGGCACCGGTTCGCGCGGCGATCCCCGCGGACCATTTGTAGAGCTCGATCGCCACGATGCCGCCGGCCAGCGCGCCCTCGACCGAGCGCGCAATGCCGCTCTCGCCCGACAGCCACAGATTGGCGGAACCGAACAGATAGGCGCCGAGGCCCGCGCCGAACACCAGCGCGGCGACATAGGGCAGCTGGAAGGATTGCGCCGGAAACTGCAGGCGCTGTCGCGACAGCCAGTAGACGGCCGCCGCCGCCGCCAGCCATGCCAAGACGTCGAAGATGGTGTGTAGGAAAGCCCCGCTCATGCCGGGGGATATTAGCCCAGGTTCCGGCCGAGCGGGATAGTGCGCCTGCTCGTTCTCCACGCCGGGAAGCGAGGCGGATCGCTAGCCGGCCTCCCGCTCCTCGGTCGGATAGACGCCGCGCAGCACCTCCTCGAAATGCATCTTCACCGCGTCGTTGCACAGGCAGGCGCGAAGCCTCAGGCCGTCGCGGTTGCGAACCAGGATCGATCCGCGCCTGGTGTCGAGAATCCGTTCCGCCTTGAACGACTGAAGCACGCGGCTGGCATAGGAGCGGCCAACGCCCAGCAGCGTCGCAAGCTGTTCGTGGGTCAGCGGCACGCTGTCCTCGTCGCCGGTGCGCTCCATCGCCGCCAGGATCCATTTGGCGGTCCGCTGCTCGATCGAATGGATCGCATTGCACGCGGTCGACTGGAAGATCTGCGCCAGCATGCAATCGGCATAGCGGGCAAAGATGTTGCGCAGCGACGCCGAGCGCAGCTTGGCCGCTTCCAGCTTGGCGACATGAACGCGCGCAAACGGGCCGCCGAATTTCACGCAGATCCGGGTATAGGCCGGCAGGAATCCCTCGCTGACGATGCCGCCCACCGCGCCTTCGCGGCCGACCAGGATGGTCTCGACGTCTCGGCCATCCTCGTTGGGGACCAGAAAGGTCGCGAGCGCCGGTCCGCAGGGGAAGTGGACGACCTGGACGTCGTCACCGGGGCTGTAGAGCAGCTGGCTGGCTGCGGAGTTTTCGACGGTCACATGCGGTGCGAGCAATGCGTAGTCTGCCTGGCTCAAGCGCCGCAACAAATTGTTGGCCGGACGGCTCTCGACCTCGATCATCTTGCTGATACGCGCATCCATCGTGAACTCCGATCTTCCTCCCCACCTTAACGAGTTCCTTGCATTCCCTGTGTGCACAAGTGGACAGACTAGAGAACGGCAATGTGGTGGGTTTCGTTCCGGGAACCCTCCGATGCGCTGTGCGCAGGCATCGTGTCGCGGCAGTCCTGATCCGAACCCCCACACACAAGATGCGATCATGACACCCGCACTTTCCAATGGCTCAAGCTGGCCGGCCGACGTTCTGATCGTCGAAGACGATCCGATCATCGCCATCGATTTCGAGGACCGTCTGCTCGGGTTTGGAGTGCCGGGCGTGCGGACCGTCGGGTCGGTGACGCAGGCGCTCGGCGCCATCGCCAACCGCGCGCCCGATTTCGCGCTGCTCGATGTCGAGTTGATCCGCGAGACGAGCTTTGCGGTCGCGGAGCGGCTGGCTGCGCTGAAGATCCCGTTCGTCTTCGTTACCGGCTATGGCGCCGAGGCGCGCATTCCGCCTGAATTCTCGGGCCAGCCGCGGTTGCAGAAGCCGTGCTCGAGCGACGCGCTGGAGGCGGCGCTCAAGGTGCGCGCCCTCGACTAGCGATCAACCCTGCTTCGGATCGAGCGTGGTCGACCACAGCGCGACGTCGGCGCGGTCGCGCAAGGTCACCGTCATCTGGCCCGAGGCGCCGTCGATCTTGACGTGACCGAAGAACTGCATGCCGGCGGAGGGCGGCAGGTTCTGGCTGTCCTTGCCCGGCGCCTTGACGAAGCGCACCTCGGGTCCAAAGGTGTTGTCGAGCGCGTTCGGACCGAACGTGCCGGCATGCAGCGGGCCCGAGACGAATTCCCAGAACGGCTCGAACTCCTGGAATTGCGCCTTGTTCGGATCGTAATAATGCGCGGCGGCGTAGTGCACGTCCGCCGTCAGCCACACCGTGTTGCTGATCGGCGCCATCTTGATGAAACGCAGGATGTCGGCGATCTCGAGCTCGCGGCCGCGGACCGGGCCGTCACCCTGCGCGATTGCTTCCGAGCCGCCCTTCGGCGTGTCCGCGACGACGAGGCTGAGCGGCATGTCGGAAGCGATCACCTTCCAGGTCGCGCGTGAATTGAGCAGGCCGCGCTTGAGCCAGGCGATCTGGTCCGGGCCGAGGAAGTAGCTGGCGGGGCCGTAAGCGGTTTCGAGATTGGCGCCGTTCGGACCGCGATAGCTGCGCTCGTCGAGCACGAACACGTCGAGATGCGGGCCGTAGGAGATCTGGCGATAGACCCGGCCCGGCTCGACGATGCTCTCGCGCATCGGATACATCTCGTGGAAGGCGCGGCCCGCGCGGGCAGCGAGCAAGGCGATGTCGCGCTCCTTGTAGGCGGCCGGCAATTCCTTCGACAGCGACCAGTTGTTGGTCACCTCGTGGTCGTCCCATTGCACGAAGATCGGCACCTCGGCATTGAAGGCGCGGAGGTTGTCGTCGATGAGATTGTATATGTGCGCGGCGCGGTACTCGTCCAGCGTCTCGGCGACCTTGGTCTTCTCGGGGATGGTGACGTTCTTCCAGAGCTTGCCGTCGGCGAGCTTCACCTCGGATACAATCGGGCCGTCGGCATAGATGGTGTCGCCCGAATGCAGGAAGAAATCCGGACGGTGCTTGCGCATCGCTGAGAAGGTGAACATGCCGCCGTCATCGGGATTGATACCCCAGCCCTGGCCGGCGACGTCTCCGCCCCAGACGAAGCTGACGTCGCGGCGGTCGGCCGGCGCGGTGCGGAAGCGGCCGACCACCGGCTCGCCCTCGATGGCGCTGTGGGAGAGATCGCGGAAGCGGACGCGGTAAAAGATGTCCTGGCTAGCCGGCAGATTCTCGATCAGCATCTTCGCGGTAAAGTCGCTCTCGGGGAGCGCTGCGATCGGCGGCAGCGCACGGGCATCCCTGAATGACTCCGTCGTCGCCACCTCGACCAGCATCTGCGCGGGCCGGTCGGTGCGCGTCCACACCACACCGCCGTCCACCGTGACGTCGCCCGACTGGACGCCATGAGTGACCATCGGCCGATCGGCCGCGCGCGAGAGATAGGGCATCGCGACCGCGCCGAGCGTACCGGCGCCGGTGGCGAGGAAGCGGCGGCGGGAGAATTTGATGTTCATGCTTAGCTCGCTGTGCTGCGCGCATCTCGCGCCGTCATTCCCGGACGGTCCGAAGGATCAGAACCCGGAATCTCGAGATTCCGGGATTCGCGCGTTGCGCGCCCCGGAATGACGGTGAACCTATATTGAGACAATGTGACGCAGCGATAACGCGCGCAAGCGCTCACGCGTTGCCGGCGGCCCTGAACTGGGCGCCGGCCCGCTGCAGGTTCTGCGGCAGGCTGAACAGCACCGCCTTGCGGTCGGCGACGGCGGCGTGGAACTGGTCGAGTGCGATGTTGAAGGCGGTGAGCGCGGCTTCCTCGATCGCGCCGTGATCGAAGCAGCGCAGCGTATCGCGCAGGATCTCGTCGGCCTCGGTCTGCATCTGATCGAGCTCTTCGGTCGTCTCGCATTTGCGTGCGGCGGCGATCATGTCGAGCAGCCGTTCGCGCTGATGGTTGTTGTTGTCGCGCTCGTCCTTCTTCAGATAGCCCGCGAACCAGGCGCCGATCGAGCCCATGGCGGACAACGCCATCAGGCTCCACCAGATGTAATCGCTGTATTTGTCGAGGAAGGTCTTTTCCTCGCCGTCGACGAAGGCGGCAGCGCCCGGATGCACCGGGATCACCGCGTCCTTGTCGGTGTCGGGTGTCTCGATCTTCGCCGCCAGCGGGAATTCCGTCACCAGCTGCTGGCGCACGGCGAAGAGCTGGCGCGTGAACGCCGCGATGGTGGTTTCGGACACGCCTTTGCGCGCCACGACGTGGTGCGAGAAGCTGATGGTCTTGACCTCGTCGTCCGGGCGGGCGGGCGAGCCGCCATAGGTGCCGGCGGGAATCTCGGACGCTTCGTAGACCGGGTGGTTCTGCGCAATCGCATCCGCGGACTCGATCGCGAGGAAGCTCGGCGCGCCGAAATCCTTGGTGGAGGCGGCGATCGCATCCGCCGTGATCTTGCTGTTGACCGGGCCGGCCGCGAGATAGACGTCGGCCTTCTGGGCCTTGATCGCTTCGGCGACCTCGTTGGCCGGGAATTGCACGATCTCGACCTTGGTGGGATCGACGTTGTATTGCTGGAGGATCACCTTGAGCAGATTGACGTTGGCCTGGGTGCGGCCGACGACGCCGACGCGATGGCCGGTGAGTTGCGAGATCTTGGTGATCTTCGCGCCCCGCTTCTTGCCTTTGCCAGGCACGGACCACAGCACCACGACGTTCTTGCGCAGGGTCGCGACCGCTTGCGCGTTCTTGGGGACGTCGAGGTCGCCGCGCACGATGGCGAGATCGACCTTGCCTTCCGCAAGCGCATTGGCACTGGCGGTGGCGCCGTCGGTCTGGATCGGCCGCAGCCGCACCTGGCCCTTGCTCTGCGTGAAGGCCTGCGTCAGCGCCTGCACGACCTTGACGTCGTCGCTGTTGGCGGGACCGACCGCGATCTTCAACGTCACCGGCCGCATGGCGAAGTAGTAGCCGCCGACGAGCGCGCCGATGATCGCAAGCACGAGCGCAAGAGACACGAGCGCGGTCTTCCGCGCCGCGGATCGCGGCGAAGGCGGAGAGGGCGTTTCGGCCAGGTCCAATCCCCCGGTCATCGATCTCCCAAACAGGCGCTTCAGGCTCAGTTTCATCTTGGCCGGCGATTTACGCCCGTAATTGTAGCAAATTTCTTGTCCGGCGGAGTTACATCTCCGTCATGGTTAGCGGATGGCGGAAATCCCCGTATGAACCCGGGCGTCAGCGGGGTGTTAGGGTAAAGTTCCCCTGAAGGACGGAGACATGACCATGGCAGATCGGCTTTCGGCGGAGGCGCGCAGGCAGGCGCTGGGTGGACTACCCGGTTGGAGCGAGGTTCAGGGCCGGGATGCCATCGGCAAAACCTTTATCTTCAAGGATTTCAACGAGGCGTTCGGCTTCATGACCCGCGCTGCGCTGGCCGCCGAGAAAATGGATCACCACCCCGAATGGCGCAACGTCTACAAGACGGTGGAGGTGGTGCTGTCGACCCACGACGCCGGCGGCGTCACCGCGCTCGACATCGCGCTGGCCAAGACGATGAACGCGATCGCAGGCTGAGACCGGGCCGACATCTTGCAGGGATCGGCCACATCCCCATCTTGTGATCAGCCGGGATCGGCGATCCGTCGCCCGGCTGAACGGGGAGTTTGTCGAACATGGCTGCCGAACACAGCGTCGGTTTCGAGCCGGCCGATCGGCTCGCGGAAGACCGTGAGAGCGTACGCCGGCGCTTCTGGCGCAAGCTGAAGCGTGTCGCCGCGCAGCTGCCGTTCGCGGAAGACCTGCTTGCTGCTTATTACTGCGCGTTCGACCGGCAGACCCCGCGCCACATCCAGGCCGCGCTGTTGGGTGCGATCGCCTATTTCATCCTGCCGTTCGATTTCGTCGCCGACGTGATGCCGGTCCTCGGCTTCGCCGACGATGCCGCCGTGCTCGCCACCGCCATCCGCATGGTTTCCGGCCACATCACCAATGAGCACCGCGAAGCCGCCCGTGCTGTGCTGAAGCGGGGGGTGGGTGAGGAGGGCGATGCGAACGTGGAAGCGGCGTAGTCAACGCGGATTCAACCACAGATTCCGCTGTCATGCCCCGGCTTGATGTTTAGTCCGGGGACATGGCTGACACCTGTTCGGACACATCACTGACAGGTTGGCCATTGGTCAAGCCGGGCGATGACACGGAGTGTGTGGCGACGAAACGCGCTCGCTATTTCTTGCCCGCCTCCACCCGCGCCTTCTCCGCGTCCCATGCCTGGAATTGCTTGAACAGCGTTTCCCTGTCCGCATCGGAGACCTTTGCGGCCGTGGGGCTCTGCTTCAGGAACGCCTCGAATCGTTGCCGTGTCACCGGCTCGACGCCGTGCTTGTCGAGCCATTGTTGCGCCACCGGCAATCTGTTCCAACCCGACAGGGGCGCCGCGAGCGAGACCTCCTTCCACTTGGGATGGAAGGGCGGGTTCTGGAGCGCCGGGAATTTCGTGAAGAACGCGTCCACGAACAGCGCGAGCTTGCGATAGCGTTCGGTGTTTGGCGCCCAACTATAGGCCGCGAGCACCGCTGGCACCGCGATGGTGTCCACGCTCTCGCCCTCCTTGATCAGGTTCGGATAGTCCTTGGTCGTCAGCGTCGCCGGCAGGTAGTCGCTCTGGAGCGGCTTTGCATAGTCGACCTTGGCAAGATGGAAGCGGCCGTCATTGCCGAAGGTCGAGACGGATTTGTACGGCTTGCCGCCGACCACGATGACGGCGTCGATCTCACCGGCCTTCAGCTTTTCCATTGCGATGCGCTGCTCGACATAGACGAATTTCGCCTTGATGCCGAGCCGCTCGAATACGGTGAGCGCGGTGACGAAGGTGCCGCCATTGGGCAGGTCGACGCTGACCGTCTTGCCTTCGAGATCCTTCAGCGTCGCAACAGATTTCGGCGCGATCACCTGCATCTCTTCGTTGTAGAGCTTCGTCACATAGGTGAATTGCTTCTTGATGTCCTTGGCAAAACCCTTGCGCTCGAGATAGTCGAGCGTGTCGGCCCGCACGATGCCGAGATCGACCCCTTGCAGGAACAGGATGTCGGCGACGCTCTGCACCGAGCCACGGCCGACGATCGGCAGCACGCGGATCTTGTTGCCGTCGTCGAGCACCGAGGCGAGGTCGGCGCCGAACTGCACGTAGGTGCCGCCGATCGTGCCGGTGATCAGCGTGACGGTGTTGGCGTTCAGCGCCTGCTTGGTCGAGGTCGAGCCGAACTGGAAGATGGCCTTCAGGCCGTCCGAGACCTTGGCCGGATCGTATTCGGTCTGCTCGGCGCCGGCGGTGGAGGCATAGATCGTCATGATGGCGGCAAGTGCCATTCCAAAAGCGTTACGCATGATGTCCCCTGAAGAGTTCTAGTTCTGAATCCGGACGAGACGCTGGCGCGCCTCCGCCGATCCGAGTGATGCAGCCCGCTGGTACCAGTCACGTGCGGCGGATGCGTCGGCAATGACACTTCGCGCATCGCTGGTGCCGAGCACCGTGGGATCATAGGTCTGCGCCAGCAGAAGCGCAGCCGTTGCATCTTGCGCATTGGCCGCGCGTTCGAGCAGTAGCCGCGCTGCGGCGATGTCACCGATCCTCAACAGGCTCTTCGCGCGCGTCATCAACGCTGCCAGCGTGTCGGCGTCGAGCGTCCTGACCGGCTCAGGCGGTGCAGGCTGTGCGGCGACGGGCTCTGGTGCTTGCACCGGTCCTTGCACCGGTCCTTGCGCTTGCAGCGCAACCTGATAGGCGGTCGCTATCGCTTCGCGGCTTGGCACCGTCGGTGCAGGGAGGTCCCGTGCGTCGGCGCTCGCCAGCGTCGTGTTGGACACGCGGGCCGGATCCTTGAGCGGGGTCTGTGGTATCGCCGGCGCGTTGGCCGACGCCATGGCCATGTCCGGCGCGAGCCCCACCCAGCTACCGGCGTTGGCGGTGAAGAAGCCGCGAAAGTCGGATTGATACAGTACGGCCAGAACTGCCAGGGTGGACGCTGCCAGAACAGCCGCGAGAACACGCGGCACAATTCTGGAACGCAACTCCACCGGCGTATATTCGCTTGGGTCCGGCGCGCCGAGCGGATCGGACAGGAACAGCGGAATCGGATCGTCCTGCGAAAGATCGGCCCGTGCGGCGCGCGCACGGACAAAGGACGCGGTCGGCGGATGTGATGCGGCTCGATTGAAGTCGAGCGCACTCGACTCCTTGGACGGGCGGAACGCCGTCGTCTCCATGGTGATGCTCCCCATTACTAACGCAACGCAGGGGCATTCCCGGCTTCAGTCTTTTTATTGTTGTCCAGAGGTACCCCGCAAACTGGAACCGGTAAATCGCCGTCTGAATCAGCCCAAAAAACGACGACGATTTGCGCGAATCGGGAGAGATTTGGGTTTGATTGCGGCAAAGCAGGGGAATGCACCGCAATTTTGGCGGGAATGGTTGAGGGCTCATTACCAAGCGACGGCGCACGAAAAAGCTGGCGCAGCTTCAGCGACGCCAGCGATTCGAGCGGTGACAGTTTGTATGTGGCGATGGCGACGCCTACGTCCTCACGGATGCAAAATCACCTTGCCCATGGCCTGACGTCCCGCGAGCACCTTCAGTGCATCTGCTGTCTGCGCCAGCGGGAAGGTGCGGTCGACATGCGACGAGATTTTTCCTTCCGCCGTCCACTTCACGAGCTTCTCGAGATTGGCGCGGTTCTTCTCCGGGTTCTGCCGCGTCCAGGCGCCCCAGAACACGCCGCGGATGTCGCAGCCTTTCAGCAGCGCGAGGTTCAGCGGCATCTTCGGAATGTCGCCCGCGGCGAAACCGATCACGAGGAAGCGGCCTTCCCAGGCGATTGAGCGCAGCGCCTGCTCGGCATAGGCACCACCAACCGGATCGAAGATGATGTCGACGCCCTTGCCACCCGTGAGTTTTCGCAAACCTTCCTTGAGGTCTTCCTTGGCGTAGTTCAGCGTCAGCTCGGCGCCGTGCGCCTTCGCGAACTCGAGCTTCTCGTCCGACGAGGCGCAGGCGATCACCTTCAGGCCCATCAGCTTGCCGAGTTCGCAGGCGGCAAGGCCGGTGCCGCCGGCCGCACCTAACACCGCGAGCGTCTCGCCCGGCTTCGGGCTGGCGCGATCTTCCAGCGCATGAAGCGCCGTGCCGTAGATGATGATGATGCCGGCCGCACGGTCGTAGTCGAGATTGTCGGGGATCTTCACGATCGACGCCGCCGGCAGCGCGATCTTCTCGCGCGCGCCGTTGTGGCCGCAGGAAGCGACGACGCGATCGCCGACTTTCAGATCGGTCACGCCGGAGCCGATGCCTTCGATCACGCCCGCGACTTCCGCGGCTGGCGAGAACGGGAACGGCGGCTTGATCTGATACTTGCCCTGAATCATCAGGATGTCGAAGAAGTTCAGCGCCGCCGCCTTGATCGCGATCACCGCTTCGCCGGGACCTGCCACCGGATCCGGCACCTCAGCCAGTACGAGATCGTCAGGCTGGCAATATTGCGAGCAGAGGATGGCTTTCATGGCGGCACCTTGGGCGTTTTGGGTGGAATTATAGTTTGGCCGTTTCTGCCGGATTTACTGCGGCCGGACAATCCGGATTCTTTGTCTCGGGCAGCGCGAGGGCCTATCCTCGTCATCCGAGCGCAGCAAGCAATCCAGACTATTTCCGCCGGACGGATTCTGGATTGCTTCGCTGCGCTCGCAATGACGGAGCAAGAAGAAAAGGGAGGATTCAAACGATGTTTGAAACAGGCCTGCTGAGGGACAAGCGCATCCTCGTCACCGGCGGCGGCTCGGGCCTCGGCGCCGCGATGGGGCGCCGTTTCCTTGCACTCGGCGCCGAGCTCGTGATCTGCGGCCGCAAGCTCGACCGGCTGGAAGCAACCGCGAGCGAGATGCGCGAGGAGACAGGTGGCAAGGTCACGACGATCGCCTGCGACATCCGCGACGGCGCGGCCGTCGACAGCATGATGGAGCAGATCTGGCGCGAGGCGCCGCTCGACATCCTCGTCAACAACGCCGCTGCGACGTTCATCGCACAGAGCGAGCATCTGTCGTTCCGCGCCGCCGATGCGATCCTGGCGCCGACGTTGCATGGCGCGATGTACTGCACGCTGGCCGCCGGCAGGCGCTGGATCGAGGACCAGCATGGCGGCGTCGTGCTCTCGATCCTCTCGACCTCGACCATCACCGGCCGCGCCTTCACCGTGCCCTCGGCGATGGCGAAATCGGCGCTGCTGGCGATGACCAGAAGTCTCGCCGTGGAATGGGGCCCGAAAGGCATCCGCACCGTCGCCATCGCCCCTGGTCCGTTCCCGACCGCGGGCGCGTCGGGGCAGCTCCGCCCCGAAGGCCGTGACGAAGGCTGGACCGCGCGCAACCCGCTTGGCCGGACCGGAGAGCACGGCGAGCTTGCCGATCTCGCCAGCTTCCTGGTCTCGGACCGCGCCGCCTACATCAATGGCGAGATGGTCGTCATCGACGGTGGCGCGCATTTGCGCAGTTCCGGCGCCGAGGATTTGTTACGTTGGACCGAGACGCAATGGGCCGACCAGCGCGCCGCGCGGTCCAAAGCGTAAGGCGCCGCTGATACCGCTAACTGCCTTCCCAAATTGGACTTTCCCGGTTATCCCTGCCGGGGGACAAAGCGCGGCCGGGCCATCTTCCAGTCACAATATTGAGGGAACCACTCCACCATGTGGCGGGTGCTATCTTTAGCTTTGATGATCGGCATGATGACGTGCGGGATCGCCGATCTTGCGCGGGCGCAGACGACGCAACCGGCGCCGAAGGCCGCACCGAAGTCGGCGGCTCCGGCGGCCAATACGGCCGCAAAGAGCGAAGCAAAGCCCGAGAGCAAGCCTGCGGCCCCGCCCGCGGCGGTTGCGGGAGGCGCGGAGCCGACCCTGATCGGCCAGTTCGGCACCTGGGGCGCTTATTCGGCGACGCCCAACGGCAAGAAGGTCTGCTTCGCGCTGGCAAAACCCTCGTCGTCGAAGACCAATCCGCCGAATCGGCCGCGCGATCCCGCTTATGCCTTCGTCTCGACCCGTCCAGCCGAGAAGGTGAACAACGAAGTTTCGGTCATGATCGGTTACGCGCTGAAGCCAGGCTCGGAATCGTCGGTCGAGGTCGGCGGCGCCGCCTTCGCCATGTACACGCAGGGCGACGGCCTCTGGATCAAGAACGCGGCCGAGGAGGAGCGGATGGTCGAAGCCATGCGCAAATCCGCCGAGCTGGTCGTCAAGGGGGTCTCGGCCAAGGGCACCGAGACGACCGACACGTTCTCGCTGAAGGGCCTCGCCCAGGCGCTCGACAAGATCGCGCAGGACTGCCGGCGGTAAGGCTTAGTCCTTTAAGGCTAAGCGACAGCCACGGTCGCAATCGGCTGTTCCGGTTGCTATATAAGGCCGGTTCCAGATTTCTTCCGTCATTCCGGGGCGATGCGCAGCATCGAACCCGGAATCTCGAGCTTCCCCGGTGCGCAGTTGCGCACCTCAGGTCTGGTCCTCAGGGTCGCTTTGCGATCCCTTCGGACCATTCCGAAACGCCGCAAAACCTTTAGGTCCATTCAATGCAACCGACGACCGAGCCGCATAACGCAATCCTGGTGGAGAAGACGCCACTCGAGACCTATGTGCCGCCGGCGAGGCCTTCGCTGATCGGTCTGTCGCGCACGGAGCTTGCCGATCGCCTCGGCGAGATCGGCGTCGCACCGGCGCAGCGCAGGATGCGCGTGCAGCAGCTCTGGCACTGGCTCTATTTTCGCGGCGCCCAGAGCTTCGACGACATGACCTCGATCTCGAAGGGCATTCGCGCCGAGCTCGCGCAGCATTTTACGGTCGACCGGCCCGAAGTCGTGGCCGAGCAGATCTCCAACGACGGCACCCGCAAATGGCTGCTGCGTCTGCCGAGCGGCGACAATGTCGAGCGCGCTCATGAAGTCGAGTGCGTCTACATTCCCGAGACCGATCGCGGCACGCTGTGCGTCTCCTCGCAGGTCGGCTGCACGCTCAACTGTTCTTTCTGCCACACCGGCACGCAGCGCCTGGTGCGCAATCTCACCGCCGGCGAGATCGTCGGACAGATCATGGTGGCGCGGGATCGCCTGAACGATTGGGCCGATCGCGAGGACGGCACACGCCGCGTCACCAATATCGTGATGATGGGAATGGGCGAGCCGCTCTATAATTTCGACGCGGTGCGCGATGCGCTGCTGATCGTCGGCGACAATGAAGGCATCGGTATCTCCCGCCGACGCATCACGCTGTCGACCTCGGGCGTGGTGCCGAACATCGTGCGCGCCGGCGAGGAGATCGGCGTCATGCTCGCGATCTCGCTGCATGCGGTTCGCGACGAGCTGCGCAACGAGCTGGTGCCGCTCAACCGCAAATATCCGATCAAGGAGCTGCTGCAGGCCTGCCGCGATTATCCCGGCGCCTCCAACGCGCGCCGCATCACCTTCGAATATGTGATGCTCAAGGGCGTCAACGATTCGCTCGACGATGCAAAGCTGCTGGTGAAGCTGCTCAAGGGCATTCACGCCAAGATCAACCTGATCCCGTTCAATCCCTGGCCCGGAACCGCCTATGAATGTTCGGACTGGGACCAGATCGAGAAATTCTCCGAATACATTTTTAATGCCGGCTATTCCTCGCCGGTGCGCACGCCGCGCGGCCGCGACATCCTCGCCGCCTGCGGCCAGCTCAAGTCGGAGACCGAGAAGCTCAGCGCGAGGGAACGGCAGGCACTGCGCGCCATGGCGATGACGGATTAGGTTGTCATGACCGCGCTCTCGCATCCTCGTCATTGCGAGGAGCGTAGCGACGAAGCAATCCAGACTGCGTCTGCAGACGTATCTCTGGATTGCTTCCGCCTTCGCCAAGGCTTCGGCGGACAAGTCGCTGCGCTCGCAATGACGACTACGGTGACTTCCTCCGCATGTCCCTGATCGGCCGCCTCATCGTCATCTTCATCGGCTTCCTCGCCGCCTGTTTCGTCGGCGGCATGATCGTGGTCGTCGCGCTGCTGTTTCCGGAGTTCGCCGATCTCGGCGCCGGCCCCGTCGATCAGGGCGCGATCGACATTTTGCTCGGCTTCGGCTTCATCTTCGTCTCCGGCTTTGCGCTGGTGCCGGCGGCAGTGATCGTTGCGATCACCGAAGCCCTCTACATCCGTAGCGCGCTCGCTTATGCCGTCGGCGGCGGCCTCGTCGGACTTGCCTGCTATCTCGGCCTCGTTCCCTTTCACTCCGACACGTTTCAGTTCGAAGGCATCGTGCGGCGCCATCTGGAGATCATGACCGGCGCGGGCATCGTCGCCGGCGTGGTCTACTGGCTGATCGCCGGCCGCAATGCCGGCGCTTGGCGCATCCCGCCGCCCCCGCGCCGGCCGCCTCCGCCGCTGCCGTCGAATTCAAGGCCGGATGCAAGATGATGCTCTCTGACACCCTCCCCTGGAGGGGGAGGGTCGGATCGCATCGCAGATGCGATCCGGGGTGGGGTGACAGTCTATCCGCATCGGCGGTGTCGAGGACTGGTGTTTGCGGACGGACGAGAGACCATTTGTGTGGCTTCACCCCACCTCGCTCGCGCTTCGCGCGATCGATCCTTCCCCTCCCAGGGGAGGATGGGCACCTTCACCGGGGTTTTCATGTCGTCGTCTCTCCGCTAAACCGCCCGCCATGAACCGGACTGGACTCTTCATCGCCCTGGCGCTGTGGCTCGTGATCGGCGTTGTTTTCGGCCTCTATCCCGAGCTCGATCTCAAGCTGGCGTCGCTGTTCTTCGACCCCCAAACCAAAACCTTTCCGCTCAAGCTGAACGACTGGGCGGGCTTTGCGCGTGACGCTGCGATGTGGGTCGCCTGGGCCTTCGTGCTGCCCTCGCTTGTGGCGCTCGTGGTCAAGATGATCCGGCCCGACCGTCCCTTGATGGTGTCGGGTCGCGCGATCGTGTTCCTGCTGGTCACGATCATCATGTCGGCCGGCATCCTCACCAACCTCACCTTCAAGACCTATTGGGGTCGCCCGCGCCCGGTGGTGGTGACGCAGTTTGCCGGCGACCAGCAGTTCGTGGCGTGGTGGGATCCGCGCGGCGGCTGCGCGCGCAACTGCTCGTTCTTCTCGGGCGAGGGCGCGACCGCGTTCTGGACGCTGGCGCCGGCCGCGCTGGCGCCGCCGGCATGGCGCCCGCTCGCCTATGCCGGCGCGGTGGTGTTCGGCGCCGTCACCAGCGGGCTGCGCATGGCCTTTGGCGGTCATTTTTTCACCGATGTGGCGATCGCCGGTCTCGTCAGTTTCGTCGTGATCTGGTTTGCCTACGCGCTGATTTACCGCTGGCCACGGACCCGGTTCTCGGACGAGGCGGTCGATGCCGCCCTGACCCGGCTGAACATGCCCGCCTACCGGCTCCGCCGACGCCTGTTCGGCGGCAAGACCGGTCCCGAACCCACGGTTTAAGCCATTAAATGGGTGCCGAGCCCCGCGAAATTTGATATTCGCGCGGTCAACCCGTCCATGACATCAGCCCTTTGAGACCCGATTGGAAGCGCCATGACCACGATCCTGAAAAGCCTGCCCAAGGGTGAGAAAGTCGGCATCGCTTTTTCGGGCGGCCTCGACACCTCTGCGGCGCTGCTCTGGATGAAGCAGAAGGGCGCGCGCTGCTACGCCTACACCGCCAATCTCGGCCAGCCCGACGAGGCCGACTACAACGAGATCCCGCGCAAGGCGATGGAGTTCGGTGCCGAGAAGGCCCGGCTCGTCGATTGCCGCACCCAGCTGGTCCATGAAGGCATCGCCGCGATCCAGTCGGGCGCCTTCCATATCTCGACCGGCGGCATCACCTATTTCAATACCACCCCGCTCGGCCGCGCCGTCACCGGCACGATGCTGGTCGCGGCGATGAAGGAAGACGGCGTCAATATCTGGGGCGACGGCTCGACCTTCAAGGGCAACGACATCGAGCGCTTCTACCGCTACGGCCTGCTCACCAATCCCGGCCTGAAGATCTACAAGCCCTGGCTCGACCAGCAGTTCATCGACGAGCTCGGCGGCCGCGCCGAGATGTCGGCGTTCATGACCGCGCAGGGCTTTGCCTACAAGATGAGCGCCGAGAAGGCGTATTCGACCGACAGCAATCTGCTCGGCGCCACGCACGAAGCCAAGGATCTCGAGAGTCTCGACAGCGGCATCAAGATCGTCAACCCGATCATGGGCGTGCCATTCTGGCGCGACGATTGTGCCGTCAAGGCCGAGAAGGTCGTCGTGCGCTTTGAAGAAGGTCAGCCCACAGCGCTGAACGGCCAGACCTTCGCCGATCCCGTCGCGCTGTTCCTGGAGGCCAACGTCATCGGTGGCCGTCACGGCCTCGGTATGAGCGACCAGATCGAGAACCGCATCATCGAGGCCAAGAGCCGCGGCATCTATGAAGCGCCGGGCATGGCGCTCTTGCACATCGCCTATGAGCGCCTCGTCACCGGCATCCACAACGAGGACACCATCGAGCAGTACCGCATCAGCGGCATGCGCCTCGGCCGGCTGCTTTATCAGGGCCGCTGGTTCGACTCGCAGGCCCTGATGCTGCGCGAGACCGCGCAGCGCTGGGTCGCGCGCGCCGTCACTGGCGAGGTGACGCTGGAGCTGCGCCGCGGCAACGATTATTCGATCCTCAACACCGAGAGCCCGAACCTCACCTATGCGCCGGAAAGGCTCAGCATGGAGAAGGTCGAGGATGCCGCGTTCTCGCCGGCCGACCGCATCGGCCAGCTGACCATGCGCAACCTCGACATCGCCGACACCCGGACCAAGCTGAAGCTCTACAGCGACACCGGCCTTTTGTCGGGCAGCGAAGGCTCGCAGATCTTCCGGCTCGAGAGCGACAAGGGTTGAGGCCTTTTGCCGCCCGATCGGGCGATGCGCGACATAATGACGGTGTCATCCTCGGCCGTTAGGCTCCCCGCTTTCCCCGGAATGGGCATCGCGGAGCATCGAACATGGTCAAGGGATCGGCACTCGCCTCTCTCATCGTCTTGCTTTGGACAACGTCACTGTCGGCACAGACGATCTATCCGATCGATCGTGCCGAGATCCTGGCCGGAGCCCAATTCGACTTCAAGGTCGAATTCCCCGGGCCGGTCGATCCCGCCAAGCTGAAGGTGACGGTGAACGGCGCGGATTACGCGACCGCGTTCGGCCGTTCGGCGACCTTCATCGACCGCGAGGACGGCAAGGAGCAGTCGGCGCTGATTTTGCGCGACGTCACGCTGACCACGCCGGGCAGCATTGCCGTGGATGTGAGTGACGGCACGCGCCAGCGCAGCGTCACGTGGACGGTCTACGACACGGGTCCGCGCAAGGCGAAGAACGTCATCCTGTTCATCGGTGACGGCATGTCGCCGGCGCATCGGGTCGCGGCCCGAATCCTGTCCAAGGGCATCTCGGAGGGCAAGAGCCGCGGCAAGCTCGCTATCGACGACATGCCTCACATGGCACTGGTGGCGACCGCGGGCTCGGACTCGATCATCACGGACTCCGCGAACTCGGCCAGCGCCTATGCGACCGGGCACAAGGCTGCCGTCAACGCCCTCGGCGTCTACGCGGACCGCACCGCAAGCCCGTTCGACGATCCCCGGGTCGAAACCATCACGAGCCTTGCCCGGAGGCGGCTCGGCATGGCAATCGGCGTCGTAACCAACACCGAGATCGAGGACGCAACGCCGGCGGCGATGGTCGCGCATACGCGCCGGCGCGCGGCCTATGACGAGATCGTCGAGCAGTTGTTCGCGGCCAAGCCGGATGTGCTGATGGGCGGCGGCAGCGCGAATTTCCTGCCGAAATCCGCCGCCGGCTCCAAGCGCAAGGACGAGACCGACTACATCGCGAAGTTTCGTGACGCAGGCTATCAGGTGGCGACCACCGCGGGCGAGCTCGGCGCTTCTGCCGCAAAGCCGGAGACCAGCAAGCTGCTCGGCCTGTTCGCCACCGGCAACATGGACGGCGCGCTGGATCGTAAATTCCTCAGAGGCGGCGGCGTGAAGAAATTTCCCGAGCAACCTGACTTGACCGAGCAGGTGCAGGCAGCGCTGAACATCCTGGCGAAGAACGAGGCTGGCTTCTTCCTGATGGTCGAGTCCGGAATGATCGATAAATACGCGCATTTGCTCGACATGGAGCGCGCCGTCTTCGACACGATCATGCTCGACAACGCGGTGCGCCAGACCCGTGAATGGGCGCGCGCGCGCGGCGAGGACACCCTCATCCTGGTGTTGGCGGACCACAATCATCCCAACAGTCTCGTCGGCACGGTGAATGACGACATGGGCACCGCGCCCAACGTGCCGCTGCGCGAGCGCGTCGGCGTCTACGACCAGGCCGGGTTTCCGAATTATCCGGCGCCGGATGCGGAAGGCTATCCGTCACGCGTCGACGTGAGCCGCCGGCTCGCGATCTTCTCGGCCAGCTTGCCGGATCATTATGAGACGTTCCGCCCCAAGCTCGACAATCCCAATGAGCCGACCGTGAAGGGTGCGGAGGACGGCACGTTCAAGGCCAACGACAGATACAAGGATGTTCCAGGCGTCGTGCTGCGCCCCGGCAATCTGCCGGCGATGATCGGCGCCAGTGTGCATTCGGGTGAGGACGTCATCCTCACGGCGACGGGTCCGGGCAGCGAGCGCGTGCAGGGTTCGATGGACAATACGGAAGTGTTTCGCGTCATCGCGGATGCGCTTGGGCTTGCCGCCGCGCATTAAGGGCGAGACGCGCGCCAAACAAAAATGGCCGGGATTGCTCCCGGCCATTTTCTCGTTGCGAGGGACTTACTGCCGCGGCGGAGGCGCCGCGTTGGCCTGGCCGCCATTGAGCAGCGGCGTGATGTTGCGGATGGTCACGCGCCGGTTGATCAGGCTCGGCCCTTGCGACTGCTCCTTCAGATACTGCTCGCCATAGCCCTGCGACGTCAGGTTCTCCGCGGGCACGTTGAACTGCTGCGTTAGCAATTCGGCCGCGGACTGCGCACGACGGTCCGACAATGACAGATTGTCGACCTCGTTGCCGACCGCGTCGGTGTGTCCCTCGATCAGGAACACCGCGCGCGGGTTCTGCTGAATCGCCTGGTTGAGGCCGTCGGCGATCACCTGCAGCCGGGCCGCCTGGTCCGGCGGGATGGTCCACGATCCCGTCTCGAAGTTGATCGTGTTGACGTCGATGCTCGGCATCTGCATGCGGACATTGGGGCTGTAGCGGATCTCGTCGAGCGAGTAACGCCGATCGATCCGCTGTACCGGCGGTGCCACCATGGTCTGGTAGATCACATCCGGCGATGCCTCCTGGGCGTCGACGATGTAGCGGTCGTAGGGAATGTTCACGACCGGCGGCGGCACGTCGACATAGAAGCCGCCGACTGCCCGCGGATCGCGGTAGGTGTTGTCGATGATGACGAGCTCGCCCCCGCGGGGGTCCCTGCGGATTCGCCGCCGCAGCGAACCGTCCGCACCGACCACGGTGATGATCTCGCTGCCGTCGGGACGGACCACGACGGTGCGGGTTTCGCCGCCGACGGTGTCGGTGCGGATGTCACGGGCGCCATAGCGGAAGCGATAGAGATCGTTGCCGCGGACGTAAGCCTGCCCGCCCGGATCGCGGATGATGATGCGGTCCGGCTCGGTGTAGACGGTGCGGCCGCCTTCGACGACCTCGCGTCGCTGGCTGTGCATGTCGGCAATGGTGGCGCCGATCACGGCGCCGGCCACCACGCCTGCACCGATCGCGAGCGGGGTCAGGTCGCGCTGCTGCGGGCGCGGCGGAGGCGGCAAGGGTGCGGCGACCGTCGGCGCGGCCCGGAAGGCGGGCGCGACCGTCGGCGGCCTGTATTGTGCCCTGTCGGGCGGCGGCGCGGCGGCCGGTGTGCCAGGGACGACGGTCGGCGCGGCAGCGCCGGCGGGAGGCGCCGGCGGCCGGGGCGGGGCACCAGCCTGCGGGCCGGCAGGCGGGGTTCCGGCCGCGGGCGGCGTTGCACCCTGCTGACCGGGGGTTGGCGTCGCAGTCGGGGCCGGAGCCGCGCCGGGGCCCGGCGTTGCCGCACCCGGACGTCCGGGCGGTGGCGTCGGCGTGCTGCCGGGAGCCGGCGTGGCCGTCGGAGCGGGCGCGGCACCGGGAGCCGGCGATCCTGCAGCCGGAGGCGTGCCGGGACGTGCGCCGGGGCGGCCCGCCGGCGGTGCGCCAGGCGTGCTGCCCGGAGCCGGCGTTGCAGTCGGCGCGGGTGTCGCAGTCGGGGCAGGTGTGGCGGTCGGAGCAGGCGCTCCCGGGCGCGCCGTCGGCGCTGCGGGTGCGGGAGAAGGCGTCGCCGCGGGGCCCGGAGCTGGGCGGCCCGGAGGCGTTGCAGCGGGCGGCGGCGCTGGCGGCGTCGGGGCCGGACGTGCTGCGGGAGGCGGCGGCGTCGGTGCGTGCTGCGGACCTGCAGCAGGCGGCGGTGCCGGCGGCGTGGGAGCCGGGCGTGCCGCAGGCGGCGGAGGTGGAGGTGTCGGGGCGTGCTGCTGCGGCGCCGCGGCCGGGGGCGGCGAGGGCTGCTTCGGTGCGGCAGGCGGCGGTGGTGGCGGCGGGGGAGCCGGACGGGCCGCAGGTGGCGGCGGAGGCGGTGGCGGCGCGGCGGGACGCGGCGGTGCGGCGGCCGGCGGCGGCGCAGCCGGCGGGTGGGGCGGTGCAGCGGCGGGCGGCGGAGCGGCCGGGCGCGCGGGCCCAGCAGGCGGCGCAGCCGCGGGTCCCTTCGGCGGCTGCTTCGGTTTTCCGTCAGGGCCTGCATCTTGAGGCTGCGCCTGTGCGACCACGAGCGGCGGCGCACTTTGCGCTTGCGATGCGGAGCTTGCGAATTGCATCGCGGTCAGAGCCGTCGTCGCGAGCAGCACGAAACGAAGATTGGTCATGGTGGTGAACTTCCCCGGAAGGTTCTTTGACGAAGTGTTGGGATGAACAGCTACGCGTTAGGCCGGATTGTGGCGGGCGATGCGGTCGCGGCCCGATTTATTTCTGCACGGAAATCACGTCACTCCGGCAACGTTCATTGCGCATTCAGACGCTGGTTGCAATTGCCCCACATGTGATCGGCTGCTTCATGCGCGATCCCGCGGCGGAATTGCATCCGTCGCAGGATTCGGCGTCAGCGGCCCGTTCGGCCCGCGCGATGGAATCTCTTCAGGCATGCGGCCCGGCAATTCGTCGGGCCGCGGTGGCGAGCCGGGTTCGCGCACCGGCGGCGTGATTTCAGGCTGCGGATTGCCCGGCGGAATGCCGGGCGGCGGTTCGGCTGGAGTCCCCGGAGTTGCCGGTGGAATCTCGGGCGGTTCGATCGGCATCGGCACCATCGGGATCAGGTTGTCCGGAGAAGGACAACGATGATGCCGCGCCGATGTTCCCAGATCGCGTCGCGCTGGATCTGCCTTATTCCGGCGCGTGGCAGACGGCCTCGATGTTGTGGCCGTCAGGGTCGAGCACGAAGGCGCCGTAGTAGTTCGCATGGTAATGCGGGCGGATGCCGGGCGGGCCGTTGTCGCGGCCGCCGGCCGCGATGGCCGCCGTGTAGAACGCGTCGACGGTGGCGCGGTCCCTGGCTGCGATCGCGACATGCACCGGCTTGTTCATGGCGCCTTCGCCGCCGATCCAGAAATCCGGCTTGCCGTTGGCACCGAAGCCTGCGGCGGCAGCGTGGCCGGTCTGCTCCGCCGTCACCTCCATGATCAGGCCGTAGCCGAGCGGAGCCAGCGCCTTGGCGTAGAACGCCTTGGCGCGCTCATAGTCGGAGACGGAGAAACCCAGATGGTCGATCATCGTAACCTCCTTCGTCCTTGTCAGCGTGAGAGGAACGTATTGCTTCGCGTCTTGCGCATGATCGCGAATCCACGCGCGACCATGTCGGCAATACAATCCTGCTGCCATTCGTTTTGTGACAGATGCTCGATGACGACCGCGCGCGGCCATAGCGAGGGCGGCGCATCGCGGAAGAAGCCGATCAGCACGCGGTCCTCAAAACCCTCGACGTCGATCTTCAGCGAATCAACTTGGCGGACGCCGGCCTCGTCGAGAATGCGTGTCAGCCGCAGTGACGGCACCTTGATGGCCTCGGCGGTCGCCGTGCCGGTGACGACGTGCGTGGCGCCAAGATTGCCGCCGCCGCTCTCGATCATCAGCTCGCCGTCGCTGTCGCCGGCCGCAGCCTGCACCAGGCGCACTTGCGCCGTCTTCGACGCGGCGTGGTTGAAGGAAAGCCGTCCAAACGTCAGCGGATGTGGCTCGATCGCGACCACCTTGCCTGAGCTGCCGACCTGCTGCGCCATCACCAGCGCAAACGTGCCGACATTGGCGCCGACGTCGACGAAGGTGCCGCCCGCCGGGGTGTGCTGGCGCAGGAAGTCGAGCTCGTCGAGATTGTAATCGGGATTGAACAGCGCGCCGCGCTCGGTCGCGCTGCCCTGGTGATAGAAGCGGAACGATGCGCCCTGATATTGCACGTCGACCGGGCCGCCGCGCAGCAGGTTGACCAGCCGCGACATCCAGGGCCGGAATGCGCCGCGCTTCAGCCCCGACTGCTGTGCGAGGCGAATGATCGCAGCTTGCGCCGCATTGGGCGCAAACGCGCCGAACGGCGCGGACGAAGGGGCGTTGTCGGTCGTCAAGCAGGCGATCCTCGTTGCAAGCGGCGCATGCATAGCCGGTTTTGCGCGGGACTCCAACGCTCGATGCGAGCCACAATCTCGGGGTCGTCCCCGCGAACGCGGGGACCCATAACCCCAGGGAGGAGTCTAATGCGAGATGCCCACTCCGAGTCGTCGCCAAACTCCTCCCTGTGGGTATGGGTCCCGGATCTGCACGCAGCTCTAGGCAACGCTTCGCGTTACCTAGAGCTGCGCTCGTCCGGGACGACGGAGAGAGTGCGTTACACCGCTTTCCTCACGCCGCCTTCTTCGGCGCCTTGCGCTGCCGCAGGAAGCGGCCGAGCAGCCTGCGCCTGCCCTTGCGCGGGATCAGCTCGATGTCGCTGACGAGCTTGGCGCCGCCCTTGCGGCGCTCCAGCACGATCTTGCGGCTGTGGAAGGCTTCCAGCTCGGCGCGATGCGCGACGCTGACGATGGTCGCCTTCGGTAGCGCGTCGGTGACCGTCTTCATCATCTTGTCCTGGCTCTTCTCGTCGAGCGCCGAGGTCGCCTCATCCAGCACGACGATATCGGGGTTGTGCAGCAGCAGCCGCGCGAAGGCGAGACGCTGTTTCTCGCCGCCTGACAGCGTCTGGTCCCACGGGCCCTCTTCCTCGATCTTCTCCTTGAGATGATCGAGCCCGACCTTGTGCAAGGCTTCGCCAATCTCCTCCACGGTCCAGTGGTCGGCGGCGCCCGGATAGGCGACTGCGCGGCGCAAGGATCCGGAAGGCACGTAGGGCCGCTGCGGCAGCATGAACAGGCGCCGGTCGGGATGGAAATTCACGCTGCCGCCGCCCCAGGGCCACAGGCCTGCGATGGCGCGCACCAGCGTGCTCTTGCCGGTGCCGGATTCGCCGGCGACCAGCAGCCGTTCGCCGGGCTCGATCACCACCTCGGTCTCGCCGACCACGGCCGTGCCGTCGTCGAGCGTGACCGAGAGGTCGTTCAGCTCCAGCATGGCGTCGTTGCGGGTCTCGCCGCGCTTGATGCGGCCGAGGCCATCGCCTTGCTCGGCGCGTTCGAGGCCGTCGAGCGACATCATCAACGAGGCGATGCGGCGCGCGCAGGCATTCCAGTCGGCGAGCCGCGGATAATTGTCGACCAGCCAGCCGAACGCGCTCTGCACGATGGTGAAGGCGGAGGCCGCCTGCATCACTTGTCCCAGCGTCATGCTGCCGTCGAGGAATTTTGGGGCGCAAAGCAAAAGCGGCACGACGGGCGCAACCAGGCTCGATCCCTGCGACACCAGCGTGGTGCGCATGTGTTGGCCGGCGAGCCGCGCCCATTGCCTGAGCACGCTCGTGAAATTGCGGTCGATGCCGTCGCGCTCTTCCTCCTCGCCGCCGAGCAGCGCGATGCTCTCGCCGTTCTCGCGCACGCGCGTCAGCGTATAGCGGAAATCGGCCTCGGCCTGGTTCTTGTTCTCGGAGACTTGGACGAACTGACGGCCGATCACCAGGATCGAGCCGGACGCGATCGCGGCATAGAGCATCGCGGCGATCACGAGGAAGCCGGGAATGGTGATGCTCGACCCGCCGAGCGTGACGGTGAGCGCGCCGCCGATGGTCCAGAGCACGACGATGAAGGTCGCGGCCGACAGCAGCGCCGAGGTGACGCCCGCGAGGAAATCGACCGGCGAATCGGTCGCGATGCGCAGATCCTCCGCGATCCGGTATTCCGGATTCTCGTGGTC
Organism: Bradyrhizobium sp. ERR14; assembly: GCF_014198235.1. Lineage (NCBI taxonomy): Bacteria > Pseudomonadati > Pseudomonadota > Alphaproteobacteria > Hyphomicrobiales > Nitrobacteraceae > Bradyrhizobium > Bradyrhizobium sp. ERR14. Next base: position 615,879 of record NZ_JACIHD010000003.1, read on the forward strand.
GCCGCGGACGAGGTTGAGCTGGTAATAGCGCCCGTTCTTGAGCCACCGCGTCAGCACGCTTGCAGTCAACCAGGCCCGCCAGCGCCGCTGGATGCCCATGCGCGCGAACACCTGAATGACGCCGAGCACGATGCTGCCGATCGCAAGCGGGAAGAACAAAGCGGTGAGATGGAAGACGGCGGTCGCATCGCGTTTCTCGATCGCGTCGAAGATCGCCCGGTTCCAGACATTGATGCCGTACTGGAAGCCGACGGTCAGGACGATCAGCGCGCCGAGGCCGAGCGAGAACGGCCAGGCGAGGCGATCGCCGTTGCGGCCCCAGAAGCCGCGCGCGCTGATCCAGAACCGCGTCAGCAGATAATCCTTCCGGGCCTGCTCGGCTTCCTCGGGCGTTAGCTCCGGGTCAGGCTCGAGCAATTCCGGCGGTGGCGCGGCGACCTCGTCGCCATTCTCCCCCTTGATCCCGACGATGGGCGGTTTGGGGCCCTGTTCGCGCTTCGCGGCCGGCTTTTGCATGAGCGGACAACGCGAAGGAAATCAACCGGTTCCCTCAGGTTCCGGATGGCGCCTCACTCGGCCGCGCCGTCCCGGACGCGCCGGATGCGGGCCGCCCGGTGGAGAACGCGCGACAATTCCTCGATCGAATAAGGTTTCTGCACGAGCTCGAAACCGGTCACGCCCTCTTGCGACAGGGCCTGGCTGTAGCCCGTGGTCAGCACGACCGGCACGTCGATGCCGCGGTCGCGGATCGCCTGCGCCAGATCGAGCCCGGTCATCCCAGGCATCACCACGTCCGTGAACACGACGTCGAAGCGATCCGCGTCCATGACGAGCTCGGCGAGCGCATCGGTCGCGTTGTCGACCAGCGTGATGCTGTAGCCGAGCTCGGTGAGGCCGTCGGCGGCAAAATTGGCCAGCTCGATATTGTCCTCGACCAGCAGCACCGACATGCCGCTGCCGGCCACAGCCGGCGCCGTGTTCGGCGCCTGCCGCTGCGGCAGCAGATCCGGCGGCACGCGCGGCAGGTAGAGCGAGAAGGTGCTGCCGCGACCGACCTCGCTCGCAACCGTCACCTCGCCGCCGGATTGCCGGGCGAAGCCGAACACCTGGGACAGGCCGAGGCCGGTGCCATGGCCGACCTGCTTGGTGGTGAAGAACGGTTCGAAGATGCGCTCCAGTCGTGCGGCAGGAATGCCGATGCCGGTGTCGCTGACGGTCACGCTGATGAAGCCGCGGTTTGCCAGGTTCTGGTTTGCCAAGCTCTGGCTTCCCAAATTCTGGCTTACCAAGTTCTGGCTGCCTGGGGCATGGGCCAGCGTGTCCGGAACGGTCGTCGCGGTCTCGACCGTGAAAACGATCCTGCCCTTGCCCTGCATGGCATCGCGCGCGTTGGTCGCCATGTTGATCAGCGCCGTCTCGAACTGGCCGGCATCGGCGTGGACGAGGCAGGGCTCGGTGGGCAGGCGCATGGTGATCTCGATGGCCGGCCCCAGCAGCGGCGCCAGCATGTCGTGCAGCGCCTGCATCCGCTCGCCGACGTCGAACACTTCCGGCTTCAGGGTTTGACGCCGCGCAAAGGCGAGCAGCTGCGAGGTCAGCTTCGCCGCGCGTGCCACCGCGTCCGCAATGGCCGTGATGTAGCGCTGCCGCCGCTCCTCCGTCAGTTGCGGCCGGTTCAACAGGTCGACCGAGGCGCGGATCACCGTCAGCAGATTGTTGAAATCATGCGCAACGCCGCCGGTGAGCTGTCCGAGCGCCTCCAGGCGCTGGCTGTGCTTGAGCGCCTCCTCGGCCTCACGCCGCTTGGCGGCTTCGGCCTGAAGGTGCTGGGTGCGCCGCAACGCCAGCGCCAACAGCAGAAACAGGAGTGCGGTGGCGGGAATGCCGAACACCAGATGCTGGCCCATGGTGGCGAGCCAGCGCGCGCGGATCGCCGAGGTCTCGAGCCCGGCGCTGACATAGATCGGATACTCGGCGACGCGCCGATAGCCAATGCGGCGCTCGATCCCGTCCGACGGCCAGGCGACGGTGATGAGGCCGTGCGCGGGCCGCGCCGCGATTTCCCGGCCGACCGGTCCAGTCGGATCGAGCCGAAGGTCGCGCTCGAGCCGCGGGAACTGCGCGAGCAGCACACCGTCGGCGCGGCCCATCGCGAAGAAGCTGCCGGCATCGGAGCCGATCCGCGCATAGAAACTCTCGAAATATTCGGGCAGGACGGAGGCCTGGATCACCCCGATGAAGCTGCCGTCGTCGGAGTCGCGGCGGCGGCTCATCCCGAAGAAGCGCGCGCCCTGATAGGGCGGACGGGGTGTCAGGGCCGTGCCGATGAAGCTGCCGATGGTCTGGTCGACATGAGCGTAGAAATAGTCGCGGTCTGCAAAGCGGAGCTCCGGCGGCGGCGAGGCGAGGCTGTTGACCAGCGCTCTTCCGTCCGCGTCGAAGATCCAGGCCGATTTGAGCTGCGGCAGCGAATCGGTCAGCCGCTTCAGGCGGCGGTGCAGCGCCGGCTCGCGCGCGCGGATGACGTCGTCGGGAAGGCCGCGCACGACCTCGTTGAGCTCGGCCAGGCTGCGATCGATGGTCTCGAACACCTTGAGCGCGTGCTCATGCACGACGTCGAGCGTGCGCTCGATCTCCCGGTCGGCGATGTCCCTGGTCGAGGTGTAGGAGATCGCGGATGTGATGATGAACAGCGCAACCGGCAGCGCCAGGGATGCCGCCATCATCCACTGCAACAGCCTCAGCGAATTGCGTTGCGCCCTCTGCACAGTCGCTCCGTCCCTGACGGGAGCTTAACTGAATCTCGCGCGGGGAAGGAAGCAACTTGTGCCGGAACCGCTGGTTGTGCGCTCTGGAACTTACGCGCACCGCGGGTCGGAGAAAATTCTACTCGAATTGACTGCGATCTCGGAATGTCCCGGCCGGACTGGCCGGGACAGGAAGCATGAACCGCGCCTTTAGATCTGGCGCTCGACCATCTTGAGCTTGAGCTCGGCAATGGCTTCCGCCGGGTTCAGTCCCTTCGGGCAGGCCTTGGCGCAATTCATGATGGTGTGGCAGCGGTAGAGGCGGAATGGATCCTCGAGATCGTCGAGCCGCTCGCCGGTCGCCTCGTCGCGCGAATCGGACACCCAGCGGTTGGCCTGGAGCAGCGCGGCGGGGCCGAGATAACGTTCGCTGTTCCACCAATAGCTCGGGCACGAGGTCGAGCAGCAGGCGCACAGGATGCACTCGTAGAGGCCGTCGAGCTTCTCGCGGTCCTCGTGGGTCTGGCGCCATTCCTTCTGCGGCGTCGGCGAGGTGGTCTTCAGCCACGGCTCGACCGAGGCGTACTGGGCGTAGAAATTGGTGAGGTCGGGGACGAGGTCCTTCACCACCGGCTGGTGCGGCAGCGGATTGATCTTTACCGCGCCGTCCTTCACGTCGTGCATCGAGCGGGTGCAGGCGAGCGTATTCTGGCCGTCGATGTTCATGGCGCAGGAGCCGCAGACGCCTTCGCGGCAGGAGCGGCGGAAGGTCAGCGACGGGTCGATGTGGTTCTTGATCCAGATCAGGCCGTCCAGCACCATCGGACCGCAATCATTGGTGTCGACGTAATAGGTGTCGACGCTCGGATTCTTGCCGTCGTCCGGATTCCAGCGATAGACGCGAAACTCGCGGGTCTCGGTCGCGCCCGCGGGCTTCGGCCAGGTCTTGCCGCCAGTGATCTTGGAGTTCTTCGGAAGTGCGAATTCAACCATCTCGATAAGGCCTTCGCTGTTCGCTCAGTACACACGCGCTTTCGGCGGGATGTACTGCACGTCGTTGGTCATGGTGTAGTCGTGAACCGGGCGGTACTCGATCTTGACCTTGCCGGCATCGTCCAGCCAGGCCAGCGTGTGCTTCATCCAGTTCTTGTCGTCGCGTTCGGAGAAGTCCTCGCGCGCATGCGCGCCGCGGCTCTCGGTGCGGTTGGCGGCCGAGTTCATCGTCACCACCGCCTGCGAGATCAAATTGTCGAACTCGAGCGTCTCGACGAGGTCCGAATTCCACACCAGCGAGCGGTCGGACACGGCGATGTCGGTGATGCCGCTGTGGACCTTCTCGATCAGGTTCTGGCCCTCGCTGAGGACTTCGCCGGTGCGGAATACCGCGCAATTGCTCTGCATCACGTGCTGCATGCCTTCGCGCAGCTTTGCGGTCGGCGTGCCGCCGGAGGCGTAGCGGTAATGGTCGAGCCGGCCGAGCGCGAGCTCGGACGAGTTCGCCGGCAGCTCCGGCTGCTTGGCATTGGGCGTCAGCTTCTCGGCGAGGCGGAGCGCTGCGGCGCGGCCGAACACGACGAGGTCGATCAGCGAGTTGGAGCCGAGGCGGTTGGCGCCGTGCACGGAGACGCAGGCGGCTTCGCCGATCGCCATCAGGCCGGGGATGATGGCGTTGTCGTCGCCGTCCTTCTTGGTCAGGACTTCGCCGTGATAGTTGGTGGGGATGCCGCCCATGTTGTAGTGCACCGTCGGCACGATTGGGATCGGCTCGCGCGTCACGTCGACATTGGCGAAGATCTTTGCGGATTCCGAGATGCCCGGCAGCCGCTCGGCCAGCACCGCGGGATCGAGATGGTCCAGATGCAGGAAGATGTGGTCCTTCTTCTTGCCGACGCCGCGACCTTCGCGGATCTCGATGGTCATCGCGCGCGAGACGACGTCGCGCGAGGCGAGGTCCTTGGCCGAGGGCGCATAGCGCTCCATGAAGCGCTCGCCTTCCGAGTTGACGAGATAGCCGCCTTCGCCGCGGGCGCCTTCGGTGACGAGACAGCCCGAGCCGTAGATGCCGGTCGGGTGGAACTGCACGAACTCCATGTCCTGCATCGGCAGGCCGGCGCGCAGCACCATGCCGCCGCCGTCACCGGTGCAGGTGTGCGCCGAGGTACAGGAGGCATAGGCACGGCCGTAGCCGCCGGTCGCGAGGATCACGGTCTGGGCGCGGAAGCGGTGCAGCGTGCCGTCGTCGAGCTTGAGCGCGATGACGCCGCGGCAGGTGCCCTGGTCGTCCATGATCAGATCGATGGCGAAGAACTCGATGAAGAACTCGGCAGCGTGGCGCAGCGACTGGCCGTACATCGTGTGCAGCATGGCGTGACCGGTGCGGTCGGCGGCGGCGCAGGTGCGCTGCGCCTGGCCCTTGCCGTAGTCCATGGTCATGCCGCCGAACGGACGCTGATAGATCTTGCCGTCCTCGGTGCGCGAGAACGGCACGCCCCAATGCTCGAGCTCGTAGACCGCGTCGGGCGCGTTGCGCACCATGTATTCGATCGCGTCCTGATCGCCGAGCCAGTCCGACCCCTTCACGGTGTCGTACATGTGCCAGCGCCAGTCGTCCTTGTGCATGTTGCCGAGCGAGGCGGAGATGCCGCCCTGCGCCGCCACCGTGTGCGAGCGGGTCGGAAACACCTTGGTGATGCAGGCCGTGCGCAGGCCGGCCTCGCTGCAGCCGACCACGGCGCGCAGGCCCGCGCCGCCGGCGCCGACCACGACGACGTCGTAGGTGTGGTCTTCGATCGGATAGGCTTTGCCGTTGGTGGCGGGAGCGCCGTTGCCCGTGCCATTCGTTGTGGTGGCCATGGGTTACACTCCGGAGGACAGTTTCAGGATCGCGTAGGTCGAGGCGAGCGCCACGGCGACCGAGAAGAAATTGTTGAGCATGATCGAGACGAGCTTCAGCTTCTCGTTATGGACGTAGTCCTCAATCACCACCTGCATGCCGATCTTCATGTGCCAGGCGCTGGCGAAAATGAAGAGGAGCAGGATCACCGCGACGGGAATGGAGCTCAGGGTCTGCGCAGCGTAGACCTGATTGCGGCCGAGCAGCATCACGATGATCACCAGCGCCGGGATCATCAGCAGCGTCATGGCGACGCCGGTGATGCGCTGACGCCAGAAATCGGACGTGCCGGAATGCGCGGCGCCGAGATTGCGGACGCGGCCGAGCGGGGTGCGCAGGCTGCGCTTCGGCGTATCGGATGCGCTCATCGTCCACCTCCGTTCGCATAGGCGATGATCCAGATCAGCACCGTCAGCGCGATGCCGCCGATCAGGGCACCCCAGGTCAGCGCTTCCCGCTCATTGGCCTTGAAGCCGTAGCCGAGGTCCCACACGAAATGCCGGATGCCGCTGAGCATATGGTGCATCAGCGCCCAGGTGTAGCCGAACACGATCAGCCGCCCGATGATGCTGCCGGCGAAGGCCTGGACGTGCGCGTAAGCGGCCGGGCCGGAAGCCGCGGCAACCAGCCACCAGACCAGCAGCAGGGTTCCGAAATAGAGGGCAATACCGGTGGCGCGATGGATGATGGACAGAGCCATCGTCAGCGTCCAGCGGTAGACTTGCATGTGCGGCGAGAGGGGTCGTTCGATCCGTGCGGTCATGGGCTTTGATGTTTTATGGCGGCCCAGCAGGGGGCGCGCGGGGATCGGAAAGGTCGGCTCTATTTACGGAGTCGATTTGGCCTGCGCAATCTCCAAATTGCCATAAATCGAACCATGGTTCAGCTCTAGAGCGTTGATGAAACAGGGCCAATCAGGGGCTTGGTATACCAGAGCATCTGTCTGCCAGCGAAATTAAGAATATAAATTCATTACTTGGTGGCGCGAGCAGGGCGCATTGAAATCACTATTGGAACGCCTCTAACCCACTGCCCCGCCGCTCGCCGCTCGCAGCAATCGGTCCGTGTCGGCCGTAGCCGCCCCGCCAGGGCCAGGGCGACTCGGCCCGCCGTACGCTGGGCCGGTTTCGCTGGGACCGCGGATATGCGCAGCCCGCATTCCACCCCAGCCGGCACGTCCGGTGCGTCGACCACGCAACCCGGATCGCCTAAAGCTGGGACCGCAGCCGTCTCCGGCTGACGTCGGGAGAGGTTGCGACCAGTCGCCGGGGCAGGTCTGGGGTGATTGCAGGACTTGATATCAGGGACATCGTCGAGCTCGCGCTGCTGCTGATCGCAACCGGCGCGCTTTCGGGATTTTTGGCCGGCGTGTTCGGCATCGGCGGGGGCGCGATTCTCGTGCCGGTGTTCTACGAATGCTTTCGCATCGCCGGCGTGCCGCTGCAGGTGCGCATGCCGCTCTGCATCGGCACCTCGCTCGCGGTAATCATCCCGACCTCGATCCGTTCGTTCCAGGCGCATTACAAGCGCGGCGCCGTCGATATGGCCATCTTGCGGGTGTGGTGGCTGCCGATCGTGATGGGCGTGGTCGCCGGCAGCGTGGTCGCGCGCTATGCGCCGGAGCGGCTGTTCAAGATCGTGTTCGTCTGTGTCGCCTGGTCGGCGGCGGCACGCCTCATCTTCGCGCGCGAAGGCTGGAAGTTGGGCGACGATCTGCCGAAGGGTCCCTTGATGCGCGTCTACGGCTTTTGCGTCGGTATTCTTTCGACGCTGATGGGCATCGGCGGCGGCCTGTTCTCGAACCTGCTGATGACCTTCTATAGCCGTCCGATCCATCAGGCGGTGGCGACGTCATCCGCACTCGCGGTGCTGATCTCGATCCCCGGCGCACTCGGCTACATCTATGCGGGCTGGCCTGCGGCGGCGAACTATCCGGCCGTCGCAGCCCTGCAGATCCCGTTCGCGCTCGGTTACGTCTCGCTGATCGGCGCCGTGCTGGTGATGCCGATGAGCCTCGTCACCGCGCCGCTAGGCGTGAGAGCCGCGCATGCGATGTCGAAGCGGTGGCTGGAAGTCGCGTTCGGATGTTATCTGTTGATCGTCGGCAGCCGGTTCGTGATGAGTCTGGTCGGCGGACTGTGAGTGGCGTGCGCCGTAACGCTTACCACACACTCCGCTGTCATCGCCCGACTTGATCGGGCGATCCAGTATTCCAGAGACGGCGGTGCTTGCCTCGAAAGGCTGCGGCGTACTGGATACCCCGGTCAAGCCGGGCATGATAGCGCGTTTTGTGGATGCTCCTCGTCGCAACCTGCGACGAGTCCCCTCACTTCTTCGCGTAGATATCCTTGTACGTATCCCGCAGGATGTTCTTCTGCACCTTGCCCATGGTGTTTCGCGGCAGCTCGTCGACGACGAAGACGCGTTTGGGCATCTTGAACTTCGCAAGCCGCCCGTCGAGCGCCTTCAATACCGAGGCCTCGCTCACGTCCGCGCCCTTGTTGCAGACCAGAACCGCCGTGACGCCCTCGCCGAAATCGGCGTGCGGCACGCCGATCACAGCGGATTCCACCACGCCCGGCATGGCGTCAATCTCGCTCTCGATCTCTTTCGGATAGACGTTGAAGCCGCCGGAGATCACGAGATCCTTGCCGCGGCCGAGGATGTGGACGTAGCCCTTGGCGTCGATCTTGCCGAGATCGCCCGTGATGAAGAAGCCGTCGTCGCGGAATTCGGACTTGGTCTTCTCCGGCATGCGCCAATAGCCCTTGAAGACGTTCGGGCCCTTGACCTCGATCATGCCGATCTCCTCGTGCGGCAGCTCTTTGCCCGTCTCGGGCTCGGTCACGCGCACGGAGACGCCCGGCAAGGGAAAGCCGACTGCGCCGGGCACGCGCTCGCCGTCATAGGGGTTCGACGTGTTCATGTTGGTCTCGGTCATGCCGTAGCGCTCGAGCACGGCGTGCCCCGTCCGCGCCGACCATTCGCGATGGGTCTCCGCCAGCAGCGGCGCCGAGCCCGAGATGAACAGCCGCATATGCTTGGTCGTCTCCTTCGACAGCGCAGGGTTCTGGAGCAAGCGCGTATAGAAGGTCGGCACGCCCATCAGCACCGTGGCGCGCGCCATCAGCTTGATCATCAAATCCGGATCGAGCTTCGGCAGGAAGATCATCGACGCCCGCGCGAACAGTGTCACGTTGGTCGCCACGAACAGGCCGTGCGTGTGATAGATCGGCAGCGCGTGGATCAGCACGTCCTTTTCGGTGAAGCGCCAGTAGCCGACGAGCGAGAGCGAGTTCGACGCCAGATTATCATGCGTCAGCATCGCGCCCTTGGAGCGCCCCGTGGTGCCCGAGGTGTAGAGGATGGCGGCGAGATCGTCGTTCGCCCGCGCGACGGTCGTGAATTCGCTGCTGGCCTTGTCGGCGGCTTCCGTCAGCGAGCCCTTGCCGTCAGCTCCGAGCGTCTCGATCTTGGCCTTTACCTTGGCGGCGATCGGGGCGAGGCCCTCCGCCTTGGAGGGATCGCAGACCACCAGCGACGGCTCGGCGTCGCCGATGAAGTAGTCAAGCTCGTTCAGCGTATAGGCGGTGTTGAGCGGAAGGTAGACCGCGCCGGCCCTGACAGTGCCGAGATACAGCACGATATTGGCGACGGATTTCTCGACCTGCACCGCAACGCGGTCGCCCGGCTTCACGCCGCGCGCGACCAGCACATTTGCCATCTGCCCGGCCCGCGCGATCAACTCGCCATAGCTGATATGGCCGCCGTCATGCGTCTCGATGGCGAGGCGCTTCGGATCGTCCAGGCCGTCGAACAGGCGGGAGAACAAATTGGCGTTGGCAGCTGGGTTCATGCAACATTCCTCGCCGGCGAAGGCCGGTCAAACCGAGGGCTGGATTAGCAAAAACCGCCCCAATGAAGCAACGGAGACAGTTTGCATGACAAAAGGTGGGAAACGCGTGGCCTGGGTCACGGGTGGAGGCAGCGGGATCGGCGAGGCCGGCGCCGAGGCGCTGGCGGCCGACGGCTGGACGGTGGTGGTGTCCGGCCGGCGGAAGGACGCCCTGGATACCGTGGTTGCCAAAATCGCCAAGACGGGCGGGGCGGCCGAGGCCATCGCGCTGGACGTGGCCAACGCTGCGGAAGCCCAGAAAGCCGCCGATCAGATCGTCGCCAGGCACGGCCGCATCGACCTCCTGGTCAACAATGCCGGCATCAATGTTCCCAAGCGCAGCTGGAAGGACATGGAACTGGAGGGCTGGGACAGACTGGTCCAGGTCAATCTCAACGGCGTGCTCTATTGCATGCGCGCGGTGCTGCCGACGATGCGCAAGCAGCAGGACGGCGCGATCATCAACGTCTCGTCCTGGGCCGGCCGCCACGTCTCAAAGATGCCGGGGCCGGCCTACACCACGACCAAGCATGCGGTGCTGGCGCTGACCCATTCCTTCAACATGGACGAATGCGTCAACGGCCTGCGCGCCTGCTGCCTGATGCCGGGCGAGGTAGCGACGCCGATCCTCAAGCTGCGCCCGGTGGTGCCGAGCGAGGACGAGCAGGCGAAGATGCTGCAATCCGAAGATCTCGGCCGCACCATCGCGTTCATCGCCTCGATGCCGCCGCGCGTCTGCATCAACGAGGTGCTGATCAGCCCGACGCATAATCGCGGATTCATTCAGACGCCGAACAACAGGGATTGAGGTTCGTACACTGTCTCAACGGGCACATTGCCGTAGGGTGGGCAAAGGCGCGAAGCGCCGTGCCCACCACCTCTCTACATTTGCGGTTGGGGGGCACGCTGCGCTTTGCCCACCCTACGGCACCGTCCTTGGCGTGCTCGCGCATCACACGGACACGCCGCTCCATAGTTTCACGCATCACAAAGAATTTTTCTCCGAAACCGCAACCCGAACCCTCCCGTAGTTCGGTCCAACGACGGCGCTGCTGCTTCACGCCAACAGGTCGCAGTCGCCGTTGTTGCCCCAACCCAACACCGGCCATCGCCGGTACCAATTCAATCGGGAGACTTTCCATGTCGAAGCGCATTGCCTATCTCGCCGCCGCCGCCTTCAGCGCCCTGGCCATCACCGCGACCGTCGTCGCGCCTGTCCGCGCCGAGGAGAAGACCGTCATGGTCGGCGGCGCCGCGATGTTCCCGTCCAAGAACATCGTCCAGAACGCGGTCAATTCGAAGGACCACACCACGCTGGTCGCGGCGGTGAAGGCGGCCGGCCTGGTGCCGACGCTGGAAGGCAAGGGTCCGTTCACGGTGTTCGCGCCGACCAACGCCGCCTTCGGCAAGCTGCCGGCCGGCACCGTCGACAATCTGGTCAAGCCCGAGAACAAGGCGACCCTGACCAAGATCCTCACCTACCACGTCGTGCCCGGCAAGCTCGAGGCCTCCGACCTCACCGAGGGCAAGAAGCTGAAGACCGCCGAAGGCGAGGAACTGACGGTCAAGAAGATGGACGGCAAGACCTGGATCGTCGATGCCAAGGGCGGCACCTCGATGGTCACGATCTCCAACGTCAACCAGTCCAACGGCGTGATCCATGTGGTCGACACCGTGCTGATGCCGGCGACGTAACACCGCGCGATCCTGTTTCATCCCCGAACAGGATGCGACGAAACGGCGAGCCGGGGGCGCCCGGCTCGCTTTATTGTGACCGCCATAGCCCGACGCTATCGATTCGATGGCGGACAGGGCGTAACGAAAGCGGGCGCATCGGCGTATAATCGGTGTCACACGACATTCAGGACGGAACCATCATGTCGAGCCTCACAGTCACCGACGAGCAGGTCAGCTCCGCCCCGGCCAAAGTGATCCAGCCGGCCTGGGTCCGCGTCATGCACTGGGTCAATGCGCTGGCCATGATCCTGATGATCCTGTCGGGCTGGCAGATCTACAACGCCTCGCCGCTGTTCGGCTTCAGTTTTCCGCGCGAGTACACGCTCGGCGGCTGGCTCGGCGGGGGCCTGCTCTGGCACTTTGCCGCGATGTGGCTGTTGATGATCAACGGCCTCGCCTATCTCATCACGGGCTTTGCCACCGGCCGCTTCCGCAAGAAGCTGTTGCCGATCACACCTTCGGGCGTGCTCCACGACGTCAGGGCTGCGCTGACCTTCAAGCTCGGCCATGATGACCTCACCGTCTACAATTACGTGCAGCGCCTGCTCTATGCCGGCATCATCGTGGTCGGCGTGCTGATCGTGCTCACGGGCTTGGGGATGTGGAAGCCGGTGCAGCTCTATTATCTCGTCGCCCTGTTCGGCGACTACCCGACCGCGCGTTACATCCATTTCTTCTGCATGGTCGCGATCTGCGCGTTCCTCGTCATTCACGTCCTGCTCGCGCTGCTCGTGCCGAAGAGCCTGCGCGCCATGATCATCGGCCGCTAGAGCATGATCCGGAAAAGTGTAAAGCGGTTTTCCGACAAGATCATGCTCAAAATAGATATGTGAGGAGAGCATGGCCAAGCGTTCATTCCTGATCCCCGGCGTCGACAAGCGGCTCCTGATCAAGGACTCCATCAAGACGATGCCCGACGTCACCCGCCGTCGCTTCATCGCGGGCGGCGCCAGTCTCGGCGCGCTGACGTTGCTCACCGGCTGCGATGTGATCGACTCGTCCTCGGCGGAGGAGATGCTGAAGCAGGTCTCGAAATTCAACGACGCGGTGCAGGCCTTCATCTTCAATCCCGAAGCGCTGGCGCCGACTTTTCCCGAGAGTGCGATCACGAAGCCGTTCCCGTTCAATGCCTATTACGATCTCGACGACGCGCCCGACGTCGCTGGCGCCGACTGGAAACTCGAGGTCCGCGGTCTGGTCGACAACAAGAAGTCGTGGACGCTGGACGAGCTCTACAAGCTGCCTGAGGTCACGCAGATCACGCGCCACATCTGCGTCGAGGGCTGGAGCGCGATCGGCAGCTGGACCGGCACGCCCTTGCGCGATTTCCTCAAGCTGATCGGCGCCGACACGCGCGCCAAATACGTCTGGTTCCAGTGCGCCGACAAGGACGGCTACAATTCGCCGCTCGACATGCGCAGCGCGCTGCATCCGCAGACCCAGATGACGTTCAAATACGCGAATGAAATCCTGCCGCGCGCCTACGGTTTTCCCATGAAGATCCGCGTGCCGACAAAACTCGGCTTCAAGAACCCGAAATACGTGGTCTCGATGGAAGTCACCAACGACTACAAGGGCGGCTATTGGGAAGACCAGGGGTACAATTCGTTTAGCGGGAGCTAATCGCCGTTCCGGCGAAGCTGCCGTAGGGTGGGCAAAGCGAAGCGTGCCCACCATTCCATCCATCATGAATAAAACCGTGGGCACGGCGCTACGCGCCTTTGCCCACCCTACGGCGCCGATTCCTTGGCTGGCCCCACCTTCCGCTGACATAGCGACGCGACCGCCCCCAGCGCCAGCAGCGCCGCCGATACGTTGAGCGCGTAGCTCAAGCTCCCCAGCGCGTCCGTGATCGCGCCGACCACGATCGGCCCCAGCGTTTGCCCGACGCCGAACGAAATCGTCATCGCCGCGATCGCGGTCGGCCACATCGCCGGCGGATAGTTGAAGCGCACGAAGGCGGTGGTCGAGCCGACCACGGCGAAGAAGGCGACGCCGAACACCACGGCGGAGACCGCGAGCCATGCCGGTGAATGCCCGAGCATCGGCAGGGCCGCGCCGAGCGCGTTAGTGCCGAGAATGATGGCGGTGGCCAATCCGCCGCGATCGAGCGCCAGCACGCCGCGCCAGGCCCAGGGAGTCACGAAGGCGGACAGGCCGATCAGGCCCCAGAACGCCGCTTGTGCTGCGGCCCCGCCGCCGCCGTCGCGTACATAGGCGATCATGAAGGTCATGTAGGCGATGTAGCCCGCGCCGAACAGGAAATAGCCGGCGAGGTAGATCAGCACGGGACGAATCGCGAAGGCGGCGTGGCTGCCTTCCGAGAAACGCGCGCCGCTCTCGATGCGGATCAGGAACAGCGGCACGGTCATCGCGGCCGAGAGCAGTGTCAGCGCCCACCACACCATCCACCACGAGCCCGGCCCGAAATATTGCAGCGTGAACGGCGCGATCAGCCCCGAGGACAGAATGCCGATGCCGGGCCCGGCATAGAACAGGCTGAGCAGGAAATTGGCCCGCTCCGGGCGCGACTGGGCGATGGTCGCAGCGAGCGCGCCGCCGGCGACGAAGCCCGCCGCGGCCCCGAGACCGAGTACGAGGCGCGCCAGGCTCAGCGCGACGAAATTCCCCGTCAGCGCGCAAATGGCGAGCGCGGCGACGCAGGCCACAGTTCCGCCGCGGATCGCGGCCGCCCAGCCGACGCGCTGGATCAGGCGCGAGGCCACCAGCGCGCCGACGAGATAGCCGACGGCGTTGATGGTGTTCATGAATCCGGCCGCCGAGTAGGACCAGCCGAGGGCCTCCCGCATGTCGGGCAGCACCAGCGCATAGGCAAAGCGGCCGATGCCGAGCCCGACCGTCGCCGCCAGCGACAGGGTCAGGATCAGCCGCGCGGGATGCGCGTAGGGCGGGTGGCGGTCTTTAGTAAAGCAGTCTTGGGCGTGCAAGGGGTTCTCCGGCCCACCCAGTGTGGCAGGCCCCGTCCGCCTTGCACAGCCGCACCCCGGCAATGGTGTCTTGCCAAGCGCGCAACGCCGCTCTAGCACTCCGGCCGAAATCGATCTCAGAGGAAACGACCATGGCGACCCACAAATTGCTGCTGCTTCCCGGCGACGGTATCGGCCCCGAGGTGATGGGCGAGGTGAAGCGGCTGATCGACTGGCTCAATTCGGCCGGGATCGCCAAGTTCGAGACGGACACCGGCCTCGTCGGCGGCTCCGCCTATGACGCGCACAAGGTGTCGATCTCCGAGGGCGACATGGCCAAGGCGCTTGCCGCCGATGCCATCATCTTCGGCGCGGTCGGCGGTCCGAAGTGGGACGCGGTGCCCTACGAGGTGCGCCCGGAAGCCGGCCTCTTGCGCCTGCGCAAGGATCTGGCCTTGTTCGCCAACCTCCGTCCAGCGGTGTGCTACCCGGCGCTGGCGGAGGCCTCCAGCCTGAAGCGTGAGGCCGTCGAAGGCCTCGACATCGTCATCGTGCGCGAGCTCACCGGCGGCGTCTATTTCGGCGAGCCCAAGACCATCACCGATCTCGGCAACGGCCAGAAGCGCGCCGTCGATACCCAGGTCTACGACACCTATGAGATCGAGCGCATCGGCCGCGTCGCCTTCGAGCTTGCCAGGAAGCGCAAGAACAAAGTGACGTCGATGGAAAAGCGCAACGTCATGAAATCGGGCGTGCTCTGGAACGAGGTCATGACCCAGGTCCACAAGCGCGAATACCCTGATGTCACGCTCGAGCACCAGCTCGCCGATTCCGGCGGCATGATGCTGGTGAAATGGCCGAAGCAGTTCGACGTCATCGTCACCGACAATCTGTTCGGCGACATGCTGTCCGACATCGCGGCGATGCTGACGGGATCGCTCGGCATGCTGCCCTCGGCCTCGCTCGGCGAGGTCGACGTCAAGACCAAGAAGCGAAAGGCGCTGTACGAGCCCGTGCACGGCTCGGCGCCTGATATCGCAGGCCAGGGCCTCGCCAATCCCATCGCGATGATCTCGTCGTTCGGCATGGCGCTGCGCTATTCCTTCGACATGGGCGCGCTAGCCGACAAGGTCGACGCCGCGATCGCCGCGGTGCTCGCCAGCGGCCTGCGCACCGCCGACATCAAGTCGGAAGGCACCACGGCCGCCTCGACCACGCAGATGGGCGAAGCGATCCTGAAGGAACTGCAGAAGCTGCACGCGTAACGGCAGGCACCGCTCTCGTAGGGTGGGCAAAGCGAAGCGTGCCCACGTTCTGAGTGCGATTAGAAAGAGATGGTGGGCACGGCGCGTTGCGCCTTTGCCCACCCTGCGGCACCTGCTCTCGGAGCTGATTCATGGATGCTTCACCCCGCCCCAAGATCGCGGAAACCATCATCCATGACACGGTGCGCCAGCGCGAGGCGCAGATCGGGCGGCGCTGCGAGGTCCTCAGCCACACCCGCATCGAATATGCCTCGCTCGGCGACTACTCCTATCTCGGCGAGAACTGTGAGGTCGCCGACGCCGCCATCGGAAAGTTCACGGCCATCGCCAATTCGGTGCGGATCGGTGCGCCCAATCATCCGATGGGCCGGCCGTCGCAGCATCGCTTCACCTACTGCCCGGAATATTACGAGGCGGGCGTGACGCGCGACCGCGACTTCTTCGCGGACCGCCGAGGCGACCGAGTGATCGTCGGCAATGATGTCTGGATCGGACACGCCGCCATCCTGCTGCCCGGCGTGAACGTTGGTGACGGCGCGGTGATCGCTGCGGGCGCGGTGGTCAGCCGCGATGTCGAACCCTACACGATCGTCGGCGGCGTTCCCGCGCGTCCGATCCGCAAGCGCTTTCCTGATTCCGTTGCGGACAGCCTGCGCCGCATCGCCTGGTGGGATTGGCCGGATGAGCTCATCTTCGAGCGCCTCGCCGATTTCCGCTCCGAAGCGATCGAGGAGTTTTGCAGACGCTATGATCCGGCTGCGAACGCGTGAGGCGCACGCATCTCACCCAAGCAACAGGAATCGTAGGGTGGGCAAAGCGAAGCGTGGCCACGCATTTTTCGTGACCGAGAGAGATCGTGGGCACGGCGCAAGGGCGCCTTTGCCCACCCTACGGCACCTCGCAAAAACAAAAATGGCCGGGCGCGAGCCCGGCCATTTTGATTCGGTCGATAACTCCGCTCAGTACAGCGGGAAATTCTGCGGGTAGCCGCCGACGTCCTGCGGCGGCGAAAGCGGCTGGCGGTCGATCGGGCGGTTGAGATTCTCGCGGGCGAAGGACGGATAGCCAACCGCCGGCGGGAAGGCGTAGTCGGAGAACTTGCGGTCGCCCGGATTGACCTCGGTGCCGCCGTCGAGCCAGGAGCGCTTGCTCACATAGATGCGGGTGCGGCCCTGCTGGTAGACGGCGTTGGGTCCGCTCGGGCCGTAATAGTGCCGGCCACGCTCGTCATAGCGCTTGGTCTTGGTGTCGGCCGAGGCCGGCGTCGCCGCAATGGCAGAGGACATGGCAATCACGGCGCCCGCTGCAAGCAAGGTCGCCAATTTGGCAGAGAATTTCGAGCTCATCACGTCCCCTTCAGGCGGCAGGCCGCCAGTCGATTTCACCCCATACTAGCCCGGCCGGGGTGAGTACAACTAGGTCTATTGGGTCACACCAGCTCGGAATAATCGTGCGCGCTGGCAAAAGTTGCATCAATACCAGCCACTTGGGCTTGATGCCGGTCAAAGCGCCCCGCGCAATTGCGCGTTGGCGGTGCCCAGCAGCCAGTCCGGCGAGCCCGCGAGGTCGCAACCACGGCGCTTCAGCTCGGCATGGGCGAACAATTCCGCCAGCTTCGGCTCGTTGCCGGAGGTCAGCAGCGTCAGCCGGTTCAGCGTGCAGGCGATCGCCGCGCGCCGGGCGGGCAGGGTATCGCCCTGGCAGGAGAAGCCGGAGATCTGCAAGGCCGGCTCCTCGTTGCGCTTGAGGTAGCCGAGACAGGCCGGCGTCCCCTTGTCCGTGCCGATCGGCCGGAACAGCGCGACGGGGCCGAATTTCGTCTCGATCAGGCCGGCTTGCTCGAGCGCGGTGGCCGCTCCGAGGCCCATCTGGACGGCGAGGTCCATCGCGACAGGACGGGTCACATCGAATTCGCCACCTTCCCGATAGATTTCGAGCTCGGCCAGCGGCTGGTCCGCCGCGCCTGCCCAGCGCATCACGTCTTTGCGGCCGCCTTCGGGATGCCGAAGGATGGTGTAAGAGGCTGTTTTCTCTGCTGAATCAATCCGGCTCAGGGCGAAGGCCGGGTGCGAGCGATCGGCCGTGCTCCAGCCCGGCTTGTCTGCGGGATCATCGCCGCGCAGCTCGGGCAGCTGGCCGAGCGCGGCGAGGGCGAGGATGGCAAACAGCGCGAGCGCCCCCACATAGGCGACCAGATGCGCCAGCGTGCCGACGACCTCGTCGGCGATAGCCAAGAGAGTCAGGTGGATCTGGGTATGGCTAACGGCCGTGCTGGCCTCAGGCGAGTGCATCCACGTCCCTAAGGCATGGTCCAACGTTGTCTTGAGGCCGGTTCTCGCATAGAAGCGCTGCTCTTCCCGTTTAAGCGTCAGCTTCGGGAACGGGCTTTTTCATCGGAGAGTGAACGATGGGTTACAAAGTCGCAGTCGTCGGCGCGACCGGCAATGTCGGACGGGAAATGCTCAACATTCTCGATGAGCGCAAATTCCCCGCGGACGAGGTCGTGGCGCTGGCGTCACGCCGCAGCGTCGGCGTCGAGGTCTCCTATGGCGACCGCACCCTGAAGTGCAAGGCGCTCGAGCATTACGACTTCTCCGACGTCGACATCTGCCTGATGTCGGCCGGCGGCGAGGTGTCGAAGGAATGGTCGCCGAAGATCGGCGCCGCAGGCGCCGTCGTGATCGACAACTCGTCGGCCTGGCGCATGGATCCGGACGTGCCGCTGATCGTGCCGGAGGTGAACGCAGGCGCGACCGAAGGCTTCAAGAAGAAGAACATCATCGCCAACCCGAACTGCTCGACCGCGCAGCTCGTGGTCGCGCTCAAGCCGCTGCACGAGAAGGCGACCATCAAGCGCGTCGTGGTCTCGACCTATCAATCGGTGTCGGGCGCCGGCAAGGACGGGATGGACGAGCTGTTCTCGCAGACCAAGGCCGTCTACACCAATGACGAGCTGGTCGCGAAGAAATTCCCCAAGCGCATCGCCTTCAACGTCATCCCCCACATCGACGTCTTCATGGAGGACGGCTACACCAAGGAAGAGTGGAAGATGATGGCGGAGACCAAGAAGATTCTTGATCCCAAGATCAAGCTCTCCGCCACCTGCGTGCGCGTGCCGGTGTTCGTCGGCCACTCCGAGGCCGTCAACATCGAGTTCGAGAATCCGATCACGGCGGATGAGGCGCGCGACATCCTGCGCAAGGCGCCCGGCTGTCTCGTCATCGACAAGCAGGAGCCCGGCGGCTACGCGACGCCTTACGAAGCGGCCGGCGAGGACGCGACTTACATCAGCCGCATCCGCGAGGACGCGACGGTTGAGAACGGTCTCGTGCTGTGGTGCGTGTCCGACAACCTCCGCAAGGGCGCCGCGCTCAACGCCATCCAGATCGCGGAAGTGCTGATCAACCGCAAGCTGATCAGCGCGAAGAAGCAGGCGGCGTAAGGCACGTCACCGCTGCCGTAGGGTGGGCAAAGGCGCAAAGCGCCGTGCCCACCATTCTTTCCGATTGCGACAGGTGGTGGGCACGGTTCGCTTTGCCCACCCTACGAGAGCGGTGGCCTACGCCACGCCCCGCGCGTTCTTGAATTCCTTCGCAACCTTGTCCAGCACGAACAGCGATCCCTCCGCGACGCCGAAATAGGCGCCGTGGGTCTGCATCTGGCCGCTGTCGACTGCCTTCTGCACGAACGGGAACGTCATCAGGTTTTCCAGGCTGCGGAACACCGCGGCCTTCTCGATGCGCTCGACGAATTGCGCCATGCTCTCATGGTCGCGCTGCTCGACCACTTCACCCGGCTTGATGAACATCTGCATCCATTTGCCGATGAAGTCGCCGGGCGTGAGCGGCTCGATCTTGTCGACGAAGGCGCGGATGCCGCCGCATTGGGCGTGGCCGAGCACCACGATGTGCTTCACCTTCAGCACCGTCACCGCATATTCCAGCGCGGCCGAGACGCCATGCGCGTTGCCGTCGGGCTGATACACGGGCACCAGATTGGCGATGTTGCGGACCACGAACAATTCGCCCGGGCCGACGTCGAAGATCACTTCCGGCGAGACGCGGCTGTCGCAGCAGCCGATCACCATCACTTCCGGCGATTGCCCCTTCACCGAGAGGTCGCGATAGCGGGTCTGCTCGGTCGGCAGCCGCTGGGTGGCGAAGGCCCTGTAGCCTTCCAGCAAATGCTCTGGGAATGTCATCATACCTATGCCTAATCATAGACCGCAGGGGCGAACAAGCCTTTCGAATAGGCAGGCCAGGTGCTATCGGCTTCGATCAAGAGCCCGCTTGAGGAAACCGGAAGGAACGCTCGCATGACCCGCCCGCGCCGCAGCCATCTGTTCATGCCCGGCTCCAACCCCCGTGCGCTGGAAAAGGCGCGCAATCTCGCCGCCGACGGCCTGATCCTGGATCTGGAAGATTCCGTCGCGCCGGATGCCAAAGCGGTGGCCCGTGATGGGATCGCCGCCGCGATCGCAGCCAAGGGCTTTGGCAAGCGCGAGATCCTGATCCGGACCAACGGTCTCGACACGCCCTGGTGGGCCGACGATCTCGCCATGGCCGCCAAGGCCTCGCCCGACGGCATCCTGGTTCCAAAAGTTTCAAGTGTCGAAGATCTTGATACGATCGGCCTCCGTCTTACCGAGCTTGGCGCGGCGCCGACGGTGAAGGTCTGGGCCATGATCGAGACCGCGCGCGCCGTGCTGCACGCGGAGGAGCTGGCCGAGGCCGGGCGCGATCAATCGCGGCGCCTGTCAGGCTTCGTGTTCGGCCCGAACGATATCTCACGCGAAACGCGCATCAGGATGCTGCCCGGCCGCGCCGCGATGATCCCGATGATCACGCACTGCATCCTGGCGACGCGCGCCCACGGCCTCGAAATCCTCGACGGCCCCTACAGCGACATCGCCAATTCCGACGGCTTCGCCACCGAATGCGCGCAGGGCCGCGATCTCGGCTTCGACGGCAAGACGCTGATCCACCCCTCGCAGATCGACGCCTGCAACGCGATCTTCACGCCGCCCGAAGAGGAAGTCGCGCGCGCGCGAAAAATCATCGCGGCGTTCGAGCTGCCGGAGAACGTCTCGCGCGGCGCGATCCGGTTGGATGGTGCGATGGTCGAGCGGCTGCACGCCGACATGGCCCGGCGTACGATCGCAATCGCGGATGCCATTGCAGCGATGGGGAAGGGTTGAAGCGTCAACTCGAAAAAGCGATACCCGCTTTTCCGCGACAAACGGCCATCTTCTGTTCGCCAAGAGCAGAGGACGGCGCGGCCAATTCCTCGCAATACATCCGATCGATGTTGCGCTGCATGAGCCTATAACAATCGCATGCGACCTTCTCGAGCCGCGCCCGATCGATCTCTACAAACCCGCGCCCGTCGGACGGGACCGCGCCGGCCTCGCGTAGCTTGCTCATCGTCAGGGTTACTGTCGTCCGTCGCACCCCAAGCAGTTGCGCAAGCGCCTCCTGCGTCACCGGAAGCCGGTCGTCGGGCACGCGGTCGTGAAGCTGCAGGAGCCACCGCGCCATGCGGCCATCCACCCGGTGGAGCGCGTTGCAAGCGGCTACGTGCTGGAGCTGCAATAACACCGCGCGGGCGTGGACCTGCACCACGTTCCTGATGGCTGTGCTTTGCGCAAAGGCGGCGCGAAATTTGGCGGCGGAAATCAGCGATGCTGTACCGGCTATGCGAGTAACCGCGGTCACGGATGAAAGCGACGGGCCGAGCACGGAGAACGAGGCCAAGGCGCCTTCCCGTCCCATCAAGGTGGTTGCGACCGTTTGCCCGTCCGGCATATCGAGCATGAAGGCGATTGCGCCGCTATGGGGAAAATAAACCGGGTCGAGCTCATCGCCCGACCGCACCAGGACGGCATCGGGTTCGAACGAGACCTTCTGGAAGTAGGGCGTGAGCAAGCCGAGATCCGCCGGCGGCAACGCCGCCAGCAGCCGATTCCCGATGCCCGCGCGGTGGACGGTCACGATGCTTTCTTGTGAACGAGCACCCCATGAATGACGGGATCGATCTGTTTCATTTGCCATGATTATCCGAAATACGAATTGCCCGAAGCGAAACTATCCAAACAGAGCCATTCGTCGAGATCAAGCACGGATAATTGCGGTGGCCTTGCCGGCATCCTCCTCGCGCAAACGGAATCTTGCATACATCATACTATTCGCGATCTTTTGCCGCTCGGCGAGGTGCACCAGTGCTGATCGACCAGTGTTGGTTGCGGCAGCACGCGAGTTTAACCCTGACCCGGCGCGGACCTCTGGGGAGATCTGCCATACCCCGCTATCAGCGGCACAGCAGACATCCTTGCGCCGATCCAAGGTCGGGATTGATGAGTGTGCGGCGAGCGGATCTTCTGCGCCGCTCATCGCGGCGCGACGTCGGCGCGATCGAGCGATTCCAGCGTCGCGGCGTTGCCGCAGTAGCCGTGATAGTTCTCCGCGGCGGTGCCGTCGGCCAGATCGCGGTCGCATTGTCCCTTGTTGTTGCAGAGCGAGCAGACCCGCTCCATGTCGCGGAGCAGCAGCGGCTGCGCGCGGCCTAGCCCTTCGGCGCTGATGCCGAGTTGCTGCAGCATCATTGGCAGCTCGTCGGCAGAATGCTTGCCGTGGCGGACCAGTTCCTCGAGATCGTCAGGCGCGATCCGCAGGTCGCTCGCGATCCGGTCGAAATCGGCGCGATCGAGCTGCCGCATCTCGTTCATCTCGCGGCGATGCTTCAGCCAGCTCGCAAAGGAGTCGATGAGGTCCTGGACGATGGGATATGGCCTGCTTGCGGTGCTCATGGAAAGCTCCCTTCGGACAGCGGAATTGGAGCGAATTAAGCACAATGATGCAGAGGCGCGTTGCGCTGGATCAAACTGGATTCGAGCGAAGGAAATTGCTCTCGTGCCCAGGACGCAGCGCAGCGCTTCTTCAGCGGTGCGTTGCAGAGCCGGGGCCCACAGGTAGCTGGGTCCCGGCTCTGCGGGGCAGCGTTGCACGCTGCACCGCGTCCGGGACACGCGAGAGGGCTACGAAAACCGCTCCGCCGCCCAGGCGTACAGGCTGCCCGGAATCGGCTTTTCGCCGCCGCGGCCCTTGGGCGAGATGTGCAGGCCGATGATCTCGGGGTTGGTGACGAGGCCGAGATAGCTCGAGGGATCGAAGAACAGTTTTGGCTCGGCATGCACGGCATAGAACGATTGCTTGGGCAGCGCGTTCTGCAGCTCGCCGGTACGGCGCGCGAGCGCGGTGAGCGCGGCAGGTCCGAAGATCGCGACGCGGATATCGGAGAGGCGGCTTGAGCCGCCGCGCAGGCGGCGCATCATGAAGGTGATGCGATGGCGGACCGACAGCCAGTTCGGCGTCAGCTCCTCCTGCTCCATCAGCTCCTCGAAGGCGGCAACGATGCCGTGCCCGGGCGGCAGGTAGATCACGGAATTGCCGAGCTGGCGTGGCCGCTCCCAGGCAAAGTAAGGCTTTGCCGGATCAATCTCGACCGCCTTCAAGAGCAGCACGTCGGCGTCGAGCCAGAGGCCGAGATTCTTCGCCATCAGCTTCATGCGGAAGAAATCGCTGAACTGCAGCGTGGTCCAGTCGCGCCAGCTTCCATCCGGTTGCGGGGGCCGCAAGCGTTCCGAGAACGCATGCGGCAGGATCGCTTCGGCATCCGCGTTGGCGACGCCGGCGGGCAGGCCGGGAATGGTGTCGAAGCTGTAGACCGTGACCTTGTGGCCGGCCGCGAGCTGCGAGCGCAGACAGGTCTGGCGCAGGGCGTCCATCGGGCCATGCCAGAAGGTGACGATGTCGGGCAGCATCAGCGAGCTATAAGGACAAGCAGGGCAAAGAAAAAGCCCCGGCGCTTGCGGCACCGGGGCTCGAACGAAAAACAGGTATCAGGCCCAGGCGCGTTCGCGCTTGAGCTTGTCCTCATAGGTGTCGATCGAGGACTTCTTCTCCATCGTCAGGCCGATGTCGTCGAGGCCGTTGATCAGGCAGTGCTTGCGGAACGGATCGATCTCGAACTTGACCTTGCCGCCGTCGGGGCCGCGGATCTCCTGGTTCGGCAGGTCGATCGTCAGCGTCGCATTGGCGCCGCGCTCGGCATCGTCGAACAGCTTGTCGAGGTCTTCCTGGCTGACGCGGATCGGCAGAATGCCGTTCTTGAAGCAGTTGTTGTAGAAGATGTCGCCGAACGAGGTCGAGATCACGCAGCGGATGCCGAAGTCGAGCAGCGCCCAGGGCGCATGCTCGCGGCTCGAGCCGCAGCCGAAATTGTCGCCGGCGACCAGCACCTTGGCATTGCGATAGGCGGGCTGGTTGAGAACGAAGTCCGGATTCTCGCTGCCGTCGTCCTTGTAGCGCTGCTCGGAGAAGAGCCCCTTGCCAAGGCCGGTGCGCTTGATGGTCTTGAGGTACTGCTTCGGAATGATCATGTCGGTGTCGACATTGATGATCTTCAGCGGCGCCGCGACGCCTTCCAGCGTGGTGAACTTGTCCATGGTTGCGCTTTTCCGGGGTGGTTCAGGGAAGGCGTGTTTATCGTGTCCGGGGCCTGAATCCTAGGCCGAATTCGGCAGGTCTCGTCTGCTTGGCTGGTTTGAGGCAGAGCTGGTGCGGCGTCGGGACTTCACCTCTCCCGCTTGCGGGGGAGGTCGACGCGCGAAGCGCGGCGGGTGGGGGCTCTCGCCTCTAGGGGACTGTCCCGCTGCGGAGAGACCCTCTCCCCAGCCCTCCCCGCAAGCGGGGGAGGGGCTCATCTCACGCCGGCGCTTCCTACTCCGCCTTTGCCTCAATCGCCGCCATATCGTCGTCCGACAGGCCAAAATGGTGGCCGATCTCGTGGATCAGGACGTGGCGGACGATATGGCCAAGGCTCTCGTCGTGCTCGGCCCAGTAATCCAGGATCGGCCGGCGGTAGAGCCAGACCATGTTGGGCAGCCGCGCCACGTCGCCAAGGCTCTGCTGCGGCAGGCCGACGCCCTGGAACAGGCCGAGCAAGTCGAACTCGCTCTCGCATTCCATCTCGTCCAGGACCTCCTCGGTCGGGAAGTCGTCGACGCGGAGGATCACGCCCTCGCACAGGCTACGAAATTCCGCCGGCAGGCGCTCGAAGATGTCGTGTGCCGTCGCTTCCATCTCGGCCAGCGAGGGCGCTTTCAATTCCGTCCACATGGGGTTGTTCTAAAGCGTTTTCGAGCGAAGTGGATACCGCTTCGCGTGAAGAAAACGCGTCAAAGTAAGAATCTGGAGCCGGTTTCAATTCCATTGAAACGGGCTCCAGCGCGGGTTTCCCGCTGATGCATCCCGCTTTATAAAGCGCGGCGAGGTTGACGGGCGCCGCCAAAACGGGGAGCGTGGGCCTCGAACGGGACGTTTCAGGTGGGCGGAAAAATGCGAGCGAAAACAGCGCTGACGCTACTGTGCATGGGGTTGTTTTCGCCATTTTGCGTTGGCGCCGAGGCCCAGACCGCCGGCTCCGAGATTCGCCTCGCCCAGGCAGCCCCGCCTGATGCCCCGCCGCCACGCAAGCGACCGCCGCGTTTGCGAGTCACGCCCTATTACAGCCCTGACGGCGTCTATCCGCGCTACAATCCGGGTCCCAATGCGGTCCGCGAATGCAACGCGACCTATGTGCAGGAATTCCGGCCCAGCGGCACGGTGATCGTGCCGCGGATGAGCTGCTACTGGCGCCCCGGCTGATGCCGCAAGGGATCGTCATGGCGAGATGGTTTGCATGGGCCGTTGTCGTCGCGCTTGCCGCCGGCCTGCCCTGCGCGGCCGCGGCGCCAAGGACGACGGTGCCGGAGGCCTCGGCGGGGATCGCAGTTTTCGATGTGCGGCGACCCGCGCCGCCCCAACATATTGCGCGGCCCGTCGTGCGCCATGATCCCCGCTATTACGCGCGGCCGGTCCACTATCGTCCCTATCCCTACGGCGTGCCCGCGCCCTTCGTGTTCGGCTACGGGCCGTTCTGGTGACGTCCTAGCCGGCGGGCGCAAATCCCTTGACCAGTAACACGGTCGCCTGCGCGCCCGCCTTGCGGTCGCGCGAAATTTCCTCGTAGTCGGGTGAGTTCGAGAAGGCGAGGAAGGCGGCCTCGTCCGGAAACGACATCATGACCAGCTTGTCGTGCGGCCACGCCCCTTCGAGCACGCGCGGTCGCTCATCGGCAGCGAGCAGGCGCCCATTGTACTTCTTGAACACGTCGAAGAACCGCGCCTGATAGCGATCGTAGGCCGCGCGGTCGGTCATCTTCAATTGTGCAATCGCGTAGACGGTCATCTCAAGACTTCCTTCCCGTAGCGGCACAGCGCCGCGGCGAGGCGCCCGCCTCGTTCATTCATGGCGCGTTCACATCGCTGTTAGCAATTTAACCCCGCGAGCGACTGCAATTGAACAGGGATGACGCGGGCCGGGAACGAGCATCGCTGCTCCGCTGTCCAGATTCAGGGAGAAGTCCATGCTGAGGAGTTTGGGTCTCCGGGCAGGCCCGGTGCGCCTGCTCGGGATTGCGGCTGCGGCGACGCTGATGCTGTCGGCCGGGAGCGAGCATCGCGCTGAAGCGCTCACCTTGATCAATCCGGCGACGTCACCTGCGACGAAAGCTGCGGCCGACGACCTCGTCACGCAGGTCCGGCACGGCGGCGGTGGGCATGGTGGTGGCGGACATTTTCACGGCGGCGGTGGCTTCCGCGGTGGCGGCGGACATTTCGGCGGCTTCCGCAGCGGCGGCTTTCATGGCGGCGGCTTCCGCGCCGGGCCGGCCTTCCACGGCGGCGGCATTCGCTACGGCGGATTCCGTCATTATGGCGGCTATCACCGCCACTGGGGCTATCGTCCCCATTTCGGCCATCGCCACTTCCACCGGCGCTATTATGTCGGCGGCTATTATCCCTATTACCATTATCCGCGCCGCTGCCGGGTCATCTGGACCTATTACGGCCCGCGCCGCATCTGCCGCTGGCATCGCTGGCACCATCCGTATCGGTATTGGTGATGTGAGTTGCTAGTTCCGCACGCGTCATGGCCGGGCTTGTCCCGGCCATCCACGTTCTTTGGCTCGAGCAAAGTTCGTGGATGCCCGGGACAAGCCCGGGCATGACGAATGCTGTTACAGCCAATCCTTCAGCTTCCACGACGAAGCTTTCCACCGCATCAGATTATCGAGCTTCCACTGCTTGAACATCGCAGGCGGCCAGCGGCTGAGCTTCGAGGTCTCCTCGACCTCGGGCTTGGCGACGATGTGCAAGCGCGGCGCGCGCCGGCGGTGCTGGCGCGTGGCCTCGCTGATCAGGTCGACATATTCGGGCTTGTTGGCCATGGCGCGCGTCCTCGCGAAAACCTCGCGAGGACGAGAGTGTCAGGCGATCGTTTAACGGCTGTTTGCCGCGATCGCTACAATTGCAGGCAGTGGCTTAGCGCCAGTCCCTGACGTCGACGAAGTGACCCGCGATCGCCGCCGCTGCCGCCATCGCCGGCGACACCAGATGGGTGCGGCCCTTGAAGCCCTGGCGGCCCTCGAAATTGCGGTTCGAGGTCGAGGCGCAACGCTCTTCCGGAGCCAGCTTGTCCGGGTTCATCGCAAGGCACATCGAGCAGCCCGGCTCGCGCCATTCGAAGCCGGCCTTGATGAAGATCTTGTCGAGACCCTCGGCCTCGGCCTGCTCCTTGACGATGCCGGAGCCCGGCACGACCATGGCGTTGACATGCGCCGAAACGGTCTTGCCTTCGGCGATCTTCGCAGCAGCGCGCAGATCTTCGATGCGGCCGTTGGTGCAGGAGCCGATGAAGATGCGGTCGACCTTGATGTCGGTGATCTTCGTACCCGCGGTCAGGCCCATGTACTTGAGCGCACGATGCTTGGAGAGACGCTTGGCCTCGTCCGCAATCTGGTCGGGGTCGGGCACGATGCCGGTCACCGAGATGACGTCCTCAGGCGAAGTGCCCCAGGTCACGATCGGCGGCAGCTTGGCCGCATCGAGGCGCAACTCGTTGTCGAAATGCGCGCCCTCGTCGGAGCGCAGCTTCTCCCAGTAGCGCATCGCCGCGTCCCAGTCGGCGCCCTTCGGCGCTTTGGGGCGGCCGCGCAGGAAGTCGAACGCCTTCTGGTCGGGTGCAACGAGGCCGGCGCGCGCGCCGCCTTCGATCGACATGTTGCAGACCGTCATGCGGCCTTCCATGCTGAGCGCGCTGATGGCGTCGCCGGCGTATTCCAGCACGTAGCCGGTGCCGCCCGCGGTGCCGATCTCGCCGATGATGGCGAGGATGATGTCCTTGCCCGTCACGCCATCGGGCAATTTGCCGTCGACGGTGACGCGCATGTTCTTGGCCTTCTTCTGGATCAGCGTCTGCGTCGCCAGAACGTGCTCGACCTCGCTCGTGCCGATGCCGTGCGCAAGCGCGCCGAACGCGCCATGCGTCGAGGTGTGGCTGTCACCGCAGACGATGGTGGTGCCGGGCAGGGTAAAACCCTGCTCGGGGCCGATGACGTGGACGACGCCCTGGCGCTTGTCGAACTCGTTGTAATATTCGATGCCGAATTCCTTGGCGTTCTCGGCCAGCGCCTTGATCTGCTCGATGCTTTCAGGATCGGGATTCGGCTTGGTGCGATCGGTGGTCGGCACGTTGTGGTCGACGACGGCGAGCGTCTTCTCGGGCGCGTGCACCTTGCGGCCGGTGGCGCGCAGGCCTTCGAACGCCTGCGGCGAGGTCACCTCGTGCACCAGGTGGCGGTCGATATAGAGCAGGCAGGTGCCGTCCTCGGCTTCGTGCACCAGGTGGTCGTTCCAGATCTTGTCGTACAATGTGGTCGGTTTGGACATGAGCTTGAGCTCCGAAAGAATGTTGTGTCAGCGGATAGGCGCGCGCGGCGCGCCGGCAACAAAATCGTCAGCGCAGCTTTTAGGCTGCGCGCGTAAGCTCTGACGTTGCCGAGGTCGCGAAGCGTCCGAAGAACCGGCCAGGCAGCCGCGAGCGATCGTCGATGACGATGCGCTTGACGGGAGCGAGGCTGGTCGGATCTGGAAACATTCTAGAAGCTATATAGCATGCAGCGGTAAAAGCGCGAGAGTTTCGGCTCGTCATTGCGAGCCACCGGGGTCCGCGCGTAGCGCGGCCCGATGACAGGCTCCGCGAAGCAATCCAGGAATGCGCCCGCGGAGACAATCTGGATTGCTTCGTCGCAAGGGCTCCTCGCAATAACGGCGGGGCAAAACAAAAAAGCGCGGAGCCGAGCTCCGCGCTTTTGAAAACTTGCCCGGTGGGGCGGAGCTTACTCGCCGACCGCGGTCTGGCGGTCCTGCTTCTCGACGATGCGGGCCGACTTGCCGCGAAGGTTGCGGAGGTAATAGAGCTTGGCGCGACGCACCTTGCCGCGACGCACCACCTTGATCGAGTCGATCATCGGCGACATCACCGGGAACACGCGCTCCACGCCCTCGCCATAGGAGATCTTGCGGACGGTGAAGCTCTCGTTGAGGCCACCGCCGGAACGACCGATGCAGACGCCTTCATAGGCCTGCACGCGGGTGCGGTCGCCTTCGACCACCTTCACGTTGACGATCACGGTGTCGCCGGGACCGAATTCCGGAATGTCCTTGCCGGCGGACAGCTTGTCGAATTGCTCTTGCTCGAGCTGCTTGATCAGGTTCATGGGTAAATCTCCATCGGCGCGCCCAGCCCTGGAAACGGGGGGCTGCGCAAAATTCGTCTATCCAGCCATTGCGGATTTGGCCGCTCCTATAAGGCAAGCCGGAGCGTTTGTCACCCGTCTGTCTTGTTTTTTGGCGTTTTTTGGCGACCGGCCCGATTCGCCGGCTTGGGTGGGATCTGGGCCCATAAATCGGGCCGCCGGGCCGCCGTGAGGGCCTCCGATTGCGCCCGCCGCCAGCTGGCCACCTTGGCATGGTCGCCGGAGGTCAGGACCTCCGGGATCGGGGTCCCCTCGAACAGCTGCGGACGGGTGTATTGGGGGTACTCTAAAAGGCCATCGGAGAAGCTTTCCTCGGTTCCCGAGGCCTCCTTGCCCATCACGCCCGGCAGCAGCCGGACGCAGGCATCGATCAGGGCTAAAGCTGCGATTTCGCCCCCGGACAGCACGTAATCCCCGATCGAGACCTCCTCCAGGCCCCGCCCGTCGATCACCCGCTGGTCGATCCCCTCGAACCGCCCGCAGACGATCAGGGGGCCGGTGCCCCCGGCGAGTTCCGCAACCCGGGCCTGAGTCAATGGCCGACCGCGCGGGCTCATCAGCAGGCGCGGCCGCTCGGGGGCGATCTCGGCGGCATCGATCGCGGCGGCCAGAACATCCGCCCGCAGCACCATGCCCGGCCCGCCGCCGGCCGGGGTGTCGTCGACGCTGCGATGGCGGTCGGTGGCGGACGCCCTGATGTCCCGCGCCTCAATCTCCCAGAGCCCCGAGGCCAGCGCCCGGCCGGCAAGGCTCACGCCCAGCGGTCCCGGAAACATCTCCGGAAACAGCGTCAGCACCGTCGCGCGCCAGGGTGAGGGGTTTGCCATCGCAATCAGCTTAGCCAAAACCACGGCCCGTGGTTATGGGTCCCCGCGTTCGCGGGGAGCCGCCGAGGGAGCGTCGTCGCCCTCGATCTCCTGCGGCAGCGCGATCACCACGCGGCCGCCTTTGAGATCGACCTCCGGCACCACGGCGTTCGTGAACGGCAGCAGCATCGTCGTGCCTTTTGGCGGCGCGATTTCGATGATGTCGCCGGCGCCGAAATTGTGGATCGCGAGCACGCGGCCGAGCGCGTCGCCGTCCGTGGTGACGGCGGCGAGCCCGATCAGATCGGCGTGGTAATATTCGTCCGCATCGGTCGCGGGCAGTTTTTCGCGCGCGACGTAGAGCTCGATGCCGTTGAGGCGCTCGGCCTCATCGCGGGTCGTGACGCCCTTGAACGTCGCGACCAGATGATCCTTGGCCTCGCGCGCCGTTGCGACCTCGAACTGGCGCTTGCCGTCCTTGGACACAAGCGGACCGTAGCGCCTGACGGCAAAGGGATCCTCGGTGAAGGTCCACAATTTGACCGCACCGCGCACACCATGCGCGGCGCCGATCCGCGCGACGCAGACCAGCGCCGACATGATCTAGCCTTAGCCCTTCGCGGCGGCTTCGGCCTGCGCCTTGCGCTCCTTGCGCGGCACGGCCTTCTCGGGGTTGTTGCGCGCTTCGCGCTTCTTGACGCCGGCAGCGTCGAGGAAACGCGCCACGCGGTCGGACGGCTGCGCGCCCTTGGCGAGCCAGGCCTTCACCTTGTCCATGTCGAGCTTCAGGCGAGTCTCGTTGTCCTTCGGCAGCAGCGGGTTGAAATAGCCGAGACGCTCGATGAAGCGGCCATCGCGCGGGAAGCGCGAGTCGGCGACGACGACGTGATAGACGGGACGCTTCTTGGTGCCTGCGCGAGCGAGGCGGATAACGACGGACATTCAGTTCTCCTTCAAAGTACGGTTTGTTCGGTTGATTGGTATTCCGCGTTGCGCGGGACGCTTATCGATCCCGTGCGACGAATTCCTCATTTCTTCTTGCCGGGGAAACCGCCGAGGCCCGGCAGCATCGGCTTGCCGCTGAGGCCCGTGAGGCCCGGCACATTCGGCAGGCCCTGACGCAAGCCGGCCGGCAGATCCTTCGGCAAACTGGGCAAACCCTGTCCGCCGCCGCTCTGCATCTTCTCCTGCAGCGCCTTCATCTCTTCCGGCGAGGGTGGCTTCATGCCGCCGCCAAAGCCCATGGCCTGCGCGATGCCCGCGAGCGGGCCGCGCTTGCCCGAACCCATCGCCTTCATCACGTCGGCCATGTTCCGGTGCATCTTGAGCAGTTTGTTGACCTGCTCGACGCTCTGGCCGGACCCTGCAGCGATACGCTTCTTGCGGCTGGCCTTGAGCAAATCGGGATGACGGCGCTCGTCGCGCGTCATGGAATCGATCACCGCGACTTGGCGCTTCAGGATCTTGTCGTCGATCCCCGCGGCCGCGATCTGGTTCTTCATCTTGGCGATGCCGGGCATCATGCCCATCAGGCCGCTGATGCCGCCCATATTGGCCATCTGCAGCAGTTGCTCGCGCATGTCGTTGAGGTCGAACTGACCCTTGCGCATGCGCTCGGCGGTGCGCGCGGCCTTCTCGGCGTCGATATTGGCGGCAGCGCGCTCGACCAGCGACACCACGTCGCCCATGCCGAGGATGCGGCCGGCGATACGGTCGGGATGGAAGTCTTCCAGCGCGTCGGTCTTTTCACCGGTGCCGATCAGCTTGATCGGCTTGCCGGTGACCGCGCGCATCGACAGCGCAGCACCGCCGCGGCCGTCGCCGTCGACACGGGTCAGCACGATGCCGGTGAGGCCGACGCGCTGATCGAACGCGCGCGCGAGATTCACGGCGTCCTGACCGGTGAGGCTGTCGGCGACCAGCAGCACTTCGTGCGGATTGGCCGCGGCTTTGATCGCGGCGGCTTCCGCCATCATGTCTTCGTCGAGCGTGGTGCGGCCGGCGGTGTCGAGCAGCACGATGTCGTAGCCGCCGAGCTTGCCGGCTTCCAGCGCGCGCTTGGCAATCTGCGGCGGCTGCTGTCCCGCCACGATCGGAAGGGTCGGAATGTCGAGGTCGCGGCCAAGCACGGCCAGCTGCTCCATCGCCGCCGGACGATAGACGTCGAGCGAGGCCATCAGCACCTTGCGCTTGTCGCGCTGGACCAGGCGGCGGGCGAGCTTTGCGGTGGTGGTCGTCTTACCCGAGCCCTGCAGACCGACCATCATGATCGGCACCGGCGGCACGGAATTGACGTCGATGGTCTGGCTTTCGGCACCGAGCGTGTTGATCAGCTCGTCATGGACGATCTTGACCACCATCTGGCCGGGGGTGACCGACTTGACGACGGTGGCGCCGATCGCCTGCTCGCGCACGCGTTCGGTGAAGCTGCGCACCACTTCCAGCGCGACGTCGGCCTCCAGCAGCGCGCGGCGCACCTCGCGCATCGCGGCATCGACGTCCTTTTCGGTCAGCGCACCGCGCCCCGTCAGACGATCGAGAATTCCGCCAAGCCGTTCCGACAGATTGTCGAACAATGCCGTTGTCCTGTTGCTGTCTTCCCGACGGGAAGAGCGCTCCGTTACTCACTGCTGTCATGCCCCGGCTTGACCGGGGCATCCAGTACGCCGAGACCTCGGTTCCAGCCGAGTCGCCTCTGGAATACTGGATCGCCCGATCAAGTCGGGCGATGACCACCTCCTTGGGCAAGCGATCTTCCAAACACCTTTACGCCCGAGGGCGCACAGCGCTGTCGGGCGTTGACCTCTGGCCTCGAGGACCAGTCGGCGGGTCGAAAAGAAAGCCTTTCCGAGAAAGTGGCGGGGTTAAACGCCGCTCCCGCCCAAAAGTCAAGGAAAGTTGGGGCGCCGAAATGTCTCTATCAAGGTAACATCCTGAAAATATGGCGCTTTCGACTGGCGGTTCCTTTTTCCTTTTGCCCCGCCCATATAGAAGGTGATGACTTACCTCCGCCACCATTCCTGAAGCCCGCCGTGCCGATCACCCGCCGCCGCCTGTTCGGACTGCTTGCCGGGGCCGGCGGCCTGGTCGGTGTCCCGTCCCTCTGGGTGTCCCGCATGAAAACCTACGACGGTCCCGCCTCCGACCATTTCGACGGTCTGAACTTCTTCGATCCGGACGGCGCGCCGCCGAAATCGCTTCGGGAGGTGCTGCGCTGGCAGCTCGGCGGCAAGCGGCAGCGCGCCACCTGGCCCGACTGGGCGCCCAGCCCCCATGCCGACACGCCGCCGGCCCGCGTAGACGGCGACAAGGTGCGGCTCTCCTTCGTCGGGCATGCCAGCTGGCTGATCCAGACCGGCGGCCTCAACATCCTGGTCGACCCCGTCTGGTCGACGCGGGTCTCGCCGGTCGCCTGGGCCGGGCCGAAGCGGCACAACGATCCCGGCATCGCCTTCGAGAAGTTGCCGAAGATCGATGTCGTGCTGGTCTCGCACGGCCATTACGATCATCTCGACATCGCGACGCTGTCGCGGCTCACCAAGAATTTTGCTCCGCGCGTGGTCACCCCGCTCGGCAACGACGTGACGATGCGCAGCTGGGATTCCACGATCAAGGTGGAAGCCTTCGACTGGCACGACCGCGTCGAGCTCGGCGGCGGCATCGCCGTGCATTTGGTGCCGACCCGGCATTGGACGGCGCGCGGCATGTTCGATCGCAACAAGGCGCTGTGGGCGAGTTTTGTCTTGGAGACGCCGGCCGGGAAAATCTACGTGGTCTGCGATTCCGGCTATGGCGATGGCCGGCATTTCCGCCGCGTCGCCGAGAAGCACGGGAAGCTGCGCCTCGCCATCCTTCCCATCGGCGCCTACGAGCCGCGCTGGTTCATGCGCGACCAGCATATGAATCCAGAGGACGCGGTGAAGGCGCTACGCGATTGCGGCGCCGAGGCCGCGCTCGGGCATCATCACGGCACGTTCCAGCTCACGGATGAGGCAATCGACGCGCCGGCCAAGGCGCTGGTCGAAGCGCTCGACGCCGCGAAGCTTCCGCAGGAGCGGTTTGTGGCGATGCAGCCGGGGCAGGTGGTGGAGATTTAGGTCGTGTACCCATAAACCCGGCGGCGTGATGCGACGAAAGCAATGTCCGCTTTGCTCCTATAGCGACAAGTGCGTACGGCTCTGCGCCGTTGAACCAGAAAGCTCATGACGCAACAAAACACCATGGATTTCTTTCGGTCGGAAGACCTTGATTGATCGATGGATGGAGCCGGCCTGTGGGATTTTTGCTGAGAATTGTGCTCGCAACCGCTCTTGTGAACCTTGCTGCAGCCGTCGCCCGGGCGAAGAACGCCGTCGCTTCTCCTGCCTTGCAGAAGGAATTCGATGGCTTCATCGAGAAGTTTCGCGCGGCGCTGAAGGCAAACGATTCCGTCGCCGTCGCCGGTATGACACGATTGCCGTTCATGAACGACAACGCAATTCGCGACGCCGCGCAATTTGGCGCCAAGACCTATCGGACCTCGTTCACGGCGAAAAATCGCGCGTGTATCCAGCGCGGCAAGGCCGTCTACGATCGCGACGATTATAAGAACGACAGTTACTTCGTCTTCTGCGGCGAGCTCATCTTCGTCTTTACCAAGACGCCGGCGGGTTTCCTTTTTACTGATATCAGCGCGAATGATTGATCAGGCAACAATGCTATCCACTGCCGCCGGACGTTTGATCGGTCGCCTCGCTCAGCGACATACTGGATACAGCAACTTGGGCGATGGGCCGATTCATCAACGGAAAGACTCGCCGCGAGCCTCCATTAACGGGCATGCATGATCAGTCCCTGCGAACGCGTTCGCAGGGACTGCACCAATGGTGTTGCGGCGACGTTCCTCTTATGAACGGGACTACTGCCCCTGCTTGATCGCCCAGCTCACATTCACCGTCACCGACAGCGTTTCTTCGCCCGGCGCGACGGCAGTGGATGCTCTGGCCATCGGTTCGGCAGCCATCCGCCCCTTGAACAGCGGCACCGGGCCGCCGCCCTCGGTGACGCTGAGCGGCGCGCCCAGCGTCACGCCGGTGGCCTTGGCGTAGATCTCGGCCTTGCGGCGGGCGTCCACGATCGCCTGCTCGCGCGCGTCGTCCAGCAGTTTTGACGCCTGCGTCACCTCGAAGGAGATGTTGCCGATGTCGTTGGCGCCGGCGCTGACCAGCGTGTCGATGACGCCGGCCACCTTGGTCACGTCGCGAATTTTCACGGTGACGCGGTTCGAAGCGCGGAAGCCGACCACGGGC
Organism: Bradyrhizobium sp. ERR14; assembly: GCF_014198235.1. NCBI lineage: Bacteria > Pseudomonadati > Pseudomonadota > Alphaproteobacteria > Hyphomicrobiales > Nitrobacteraceae > Bradyrhizobium > Bradyrhizobium sp. ERR14. Next base: position 651,132 of record NZ_JACIHD010000003.1, read on the forward strand.
GAGGCGCCGGTGGATTTGTTCTGGCCGTATTGCGGCTGAAGCGACAGGCGCGAGGTCTGGTAATCCTTCTCGGCGATGCCGGCGCCCTTCAGCGCCAGCAGCACCTTGCCCATCGCGGCGTTGTTGGCGTCGGACGCTTCCTTCGCCGTCTTGGCGTCGTTGGCGACGCCGGCGTCGATCTGTGCGAGATCGGGCGCCGCGGAAATGTTGGCTTCGCCGCTCACCGTAATGGCGGATGGAAAATCATCGGCAAGCGCGGGCGTTGTCAGCAGCGTGGCGGCGAAAACGGCGGCAAGGGACGTAGCAAGTATGGCAGTCTTTTTCATTGGTCTCACTTCAGCGGCACGAAAACGTTGATCACGAGCTTGTCCTCTGCCGTCCTCAGCGGATCGGTGAGGTATTCCTCGATGAAGGTGTCCTTGGCTTCCAGCCTCTTGTCGTCGAGGTGGTTGGTAATCGCCTCATAGGTGTTGTCCATGTTGTCGTAGGAGCCGCGATGGACGAATTTCAGCACCTTGCCTTCCGGCGACTTGCCGATGCTCATGTCTTTGGCGAGGTTCTTGGGATCCTGCTCGACAGGGATCTCGGCAAGGAAGGTGAAGCCGGTATCGTCCGTCGAGGTGTAGACGATCATCGCATTGCCTGATGGCTTGATGCCCTGCTTGTCCAGGAGCGTGTTCAGTGCCTTGAAGGCATCGATCAGCGTGTCGAAGGCCGAGTCCCAATTGGCAGTGCCCTTGACCATCACGACCTTCTTGGCCTCGAGCGTGGTCTCCAGGCCGAACGGATCGGCGGTCTGCACCGGGGCAGGTGTTGCGGCCGCCGCCGGTGGCGGGGCCGTTGGGCTGGGTGAGGCGCTGGCTGCGGGCGAGGGCGACGTTGTCGGGGCCGGCGACGCGCTGGCGGCAGGCAACGGCGCGGGTGAGGCCGTCGCCGCAGGGGCCGGCGAGGCGCTCGCGGCCGGGGCGGGAGAAGCCGATGGGGCCGGCGAGGGACTTGCCGAGGCCGCCGGTGCCGGGCTCGGGGTTTGCGCCAGAACCTCAGGCAGGCCAAGCGACAAGGCCGCTGCCGGGATCAGCGCGGCCAGAGCAAGACGACGAAACCTGATCATTTTTATTCTCCCCAAGGCCTTAACCAAGGCCCTTCATCAGCAAGACCTTGCCCACCAAGGCCTAATCCGGCTTGAGCCCGGCCGCGCATCCCGGTTCGCGGCGAGTTGCGCCGTTCTAACACGCGGGCGCGGAATTCGTCCCATGACAGATGCGTCATGGCAGACCGCTCGGCCGCCGACCGCAAATCACTGGCCAAGCCGGCAAGGATCGCCATATAAGACAGGCGAAATTCGGGAATTTTCATGAGCGCGCTCGCCAATCACGCATTTGCCAAGATGAACGGCATCGGCAACGAGATCGTCGTTGTCGACATGCGCGATTCCGCGGGCCCGGTGACGCCGGACGACGCCCGCGCGGTGGCGTCTGCGAACGGCGGTGTGGCCTATGACCAGCTCATGGTGCTGCAGAAGCCGCGGCTCGACGGCACCGAAGCCTTCATCCGCATCTACAACAATGACGGCTCGGAGGCAGGCGCCTGCGGCAACGGCATGCGCTGTGTGGTGCGGCGCATCTTCGAGAAGAACGGGCAGACCGCCGCGACGTTCGAGACGGCGGCCGGCTTGCTCAATGCCTGGCAAGGCCCGGCGCCCGATCTCTACACCGTCGATATGGGTGCGCCGAAGTTCGGCTGGCAGGACATTCCGCTGGCGGAAGAGTTCCGCGATACCCGCTACATCGAATTGCAGATCGGGCCGATCGACAATCCCATCCTGCATTCGCCCTCCGTGGTGAGCATGGGCAATCCGCATGCGATCTTCTGGGTCGACGACGTCAACGCCTATGATCTCGAGCGTTTCGGTCCGCTGCTCGAAAACCATCCGATCTTCCCGGAGCGCGCCAACATCACGCTCGCCCATATCGTCGATGACAAGCACATCACCATCCGCACCTGGGAACGCGGTGCCGGCCTGACCAGGGCCTGCGGCTCGGCGGCCTGCGCCACGGCAGTAGCCGCGGCCCGCCTGAAGCGTGTCGAGCGCAATGTCGAGATCACGCTGCCCGGCGGCAAGCTCGGCATCGAATGGCGCGAGCGCGACGACCACGTGCTGATGACGGGCACTGCGACCTTCGAATATGAGGGCAGGTTCGATCCGGCGCTGTTTGCGCCGGCCGCCTGATGGCCGTCGACGTCGTCACCTTCGGTTGCCGCCTCAATGCCTTCGAGGCCGAGGTGATCCGCCGCGAGGCCGAGGGCGCTGGACTCTCCCACACTATCGTCATCAACAGTTGCGCCGTCACCAATGAGGCGGTGGCGCAGGCGCGGCAATCGATCCGCAAGCTGAAGCGCGAACGGCCCGACGCGCGCATCGTCGTCACCGGTTGCGCGGCGCAGACGCAAGCTGCGATGTTCGCCGACATGACCGAGGTCGATCGCGTCGTCGGCAATGACGACAAGATGCGGTCATCCGTGTGGCGCGATGCCCGCGATGCCTTCGATCTCGGCGCCGGCGAGAAGATCGCCGTCAGCGACATCATGGCCGTGAGGGAGATGGCGCCGCATCTGATCGACGGCTATGCGAGCGGCCTGCCGCGCGTGTTCGTGCAGGTGCAGAACGGCTGTGACCATCGCTGCACCTTCTGCATCATCCCCTATGGCCGCGGCAATTCGCGCTCGGTACCGATGGGTGCGGTGGTCGAGCAGGTGCGGACGCTGGCCGAACGCGGCCATGCCGAGATCGTGCTGACCGGTGTCGATCTCACCAGCTACGGTGCTGACCTTCCGGGCGCGCCGAAGCTCGGCATGCTGACGAAGCAGATCTTGCGGCACGTGCCGGAGTTGAAGCGCCTGCGCATTTCCTCGATCGATTCGATCGAGGCGGATGCCGATCTGCTTGACGCTATCGCCGGCGATGCGCGGCTGATGCCGCATCTGCATCTGTCGTTGCAGTCCGGCGACGACATGATCTTGAAGCGCATGAAGCGGCGCCATTCGCGGCAGGACGCGATCGCGTTCTGCGAGCAGGTCCGCCGCCTGCGCCCGGACATCGCCTTCGGCGCCGACATCATCGCGGGTTTCCCGACCGAGACGGAGGAGATGTTCTCGCGCTCGCTCGATCTGGTCGAGGAATGCGGCCTGACATTCCTGCACGTCTTCCCCTATTCGCCCCGCCCGGGCACGCCGGCCGCGCGGATGCCGCAGGTGGCGGGGCCGGCGATCAAGGAGCGCGCGAAGCGGCTGCGTGCGGCGGGCGAAACGGCACTACGGCGGCGGCTGCAAGCCGAGATCGGTGCCACGCGCGAGGTGCTGATCGAGGGCGAGACGCAGGGCCGCACGGAGCACTATCTGCCGGTGGCGATCGCGGGCGGGCGCGTGGGAAGCGTGGTGCCGCGCAGGATTGTTAGCAGCGATGGCGAGCGGCTGACTGCTTAGTCGGGCTACGGCGAGTTGCGACGCGCTATATCCCCAGCGTCGTCCCTGCGGACGCAGGGACCGATACCGCGTGATTTATCGGCTGTGGATGGTCGCAGTACCGAATTGCGAATCTTCGCCAAACTTCTCCCTGTGGTTATGGGTCCCTGCGTTCGCAGGGACGACACCGAGAGTGTGGATACTTCGTCCGCGGAACGCGCGCCCCCTACGACGCCCTGACCTGCCAGAACCGCAGCGTCCGCTTCGCATTCTCGGGCGTCATCCGCGCGTAGTGCCCTTGCGCCCGTGCAAGATCGGCCGGCTTCATGGCGCCTGTGGCAAAACGGCTTTCGAGCACGGCCACCGCGGTTTCCCAGCTGAGCTGCGCCGCCTTGCACGGCACCAGCAAGCCGTCGTCGCGCAGGCTCTGCATCAGCGGGCGGATCACCTCGACGGTCGATCCGGACAATGCGGCCAGCGCCGCGGCGGTCTCTTCATAGCGCCGCTGCGTGGCGAAACCGAGCAGTGTCGCTTCGCTGAGCTGGCTGGTCGCCTTGAGCATTGCAATCGCCCGCTTGGCGCCTTCGAAATCGCGGACGCCAGACATCTGGCGATCGACACCGACGGTGACGGCGGCGATCGCACTCTGGATTTCCTCGAACAGATGCGGCGGCGCGCGCGACAGCAGGCGGGCGCGCACGGCGTCGCTCGCCGAGCGCAGCAATCGGCGGCGCAGCTCCGACGGCAGGTCGACGCGGACGCCGACGCTGACGGCAAGTTCGGGATCGGCTTCGGCCTGCCCGATCATGACGGCGAATCCGTTTCCGGAGACGCGCGCGCCGGGATTGGCGGCGAGCCGCCGGCTGACGCTGGGATAGCGCCGCGCCAGAAGTGCGTCGGTGACGATCTCCTTCAGCCACCAGCGGCCGGCGACCGCCAGCAGATGCGGCTCGCCCTTGCTCGAGGCGATCTTCACCAGCTCGCCGTCGTCGAGGCGGGCCGATTCCTGCAGCACGGGACCGGCGATGCGGATCTCGTCATTGCTGGCGAGGCGGCGGATTACCGAGGGCGGCGCCTGCGCGATCGGCGCCAGCTGCGCGCTGATCTCGGCGAGCGCGATGCGTGCGCCCATGTCGGCAAGCGCCCGCAGCTCGATGGTGCCGATCAGGCGCTCGAGCACCTCGTCGAACAGCGCGATCTGCTCGTCATCGAATTTGCCGGCAGAGGAGAGGAACAGATCGGTGACGCGCCGGGCCGTTTCCAGGCCCTTTTCCGCCGAGCCTGCGCGAATCGCGGATTCGACCTCTTCGATGATCGATAGCTCGGCCTTGGACATCACGCCCTGCTCATCCTGAGCGGTTACAGAAGCTTGTTCTAAGCAACCGTCATCATTAGCGGCGAGCACTGAACGTTTCGTAAACCATGGGCGGAAGGCAGCTAGCTTGGCGAGCTTCCGCCGCGAATGCGGTGCGCTCCCTCCCCCGCTTGCGGGGGAGGGCTGGGGAGAGGGTTGTCTCCGCAATGGGACAGTCCCCAAGAGGAGAGAACCCTCACCCGCGCCTTCGGCGCGACCTCTCCCGCAAGCGGGAGAGGTTGAGCGACACCGCGGCTATTCCCCGTTCCAGCCGCAGGCGCGGAGCTTTTCGTGCATGTGGGGCGGGGCCGGCGCCACGACGCGGACGGGCTCCTTGTTCCGGGAGATCGGCACCACGATCTCGCGGGAATGCAGGTGCAGCTTCGGCTCGCCGAAACGCGGGCCGTTGCCGTAAATGTTATCGCCGAAGATCGGCCAGCCGGTCGCGGCCGAATGCACCCGCAATTGATGGGTCCGCCCGGTCACCGGTTCCATGGCCAGCCAGGTAAAGCCGTCGCCCCGCCCCAACACTTTCCAGTTGGTGATGGCCTTCTGACCTTCCGGATCAGGCTTCTGCCACCAGCCGCGTTCGGCATTGAGCCGGCCGAGCGGCATGTCGACGGTGCCCTCGTCCTCGGCTGGCCCGCCCTCGACCACGGTCCAGTAGGTCTTGCCGATCTTGCCGTGCTTGAACAGGAGGCCGAGCGAGGCCGTCGCCTTGCGGTGGCGGCCGAGCACGAGGCAGCCGGAGGTGTCCTTGTCCAGCCGGTGAGCCAGCACCGGCGGCCGCGGCAGGCCGAAGCACAGCGCGTGGAAGGAATCCTCCAGATTGGCGCCGCCCTTGGGACCGCGATGCACGGGAAGGCCGGCCGGCTTGTCGATGACCAGCATCAGCCCGTCGCGATGGAGCACGCGGGCCAGAATTTCATCGGCCGTCAATTGGGGAACATCGAGCAATTGCAAGACTTTCGGTCAAGACTTTCGTTTGGCAGCCGGAACGGCTAACACACCCCCGCCATGAACGATACCACGTCAGATCCCCCCAAGCTGAGCTGGTGGCGCCGCCTGTCCAACGGGCTGAAGCGCACCTCGTCCTCGCTCGGGACCGCGGTCGCCGACCTCGTCACCAAGCGCAAGCTCGACCGTGCCATGCTCGACGACATCGAGGACGTGCTGCTGCGCGCCGACCTCGGCACGTCAGTCGCGGTGCGGATCGCGGACGCCGTCGGCACCGGCCGTTACGACAAGGCGATCTCGGCGGACGAGGTCAAGGACGTCGTCGCCACCGAGGTCGAGAAGGTGCTGTCGCCCGTGGCAAAACCGCTCGTGATCGATGCGGCCAAAAAGCCGTTCGTGATCCTCGTGGTCGGCGTCAACGGCTCGGGCAAGACCACCACGATCGGAAAGCTCTCGCAGAAATTCGCCTCCGAAGGCCGCAAGGTGATGCTGGCTGCCGGCGACACGTTTCGCGCAGCAGCCATCGAGCAGCTCAAGGTGTGGGGCGAGCGGACGAAGACGCCCGTGATCGCGGGCGCGCAGGGCTCGGATTCGGCGAGCCTCGCCTTCAACGCGCTGACGGCGGCCAAGGAGCAGAATATCGACGTGCTCCTGATCGACACCGCCGGCCGGTTGCAGAACAAGGCCGAGCTGATGAACGAGCTCGAAAAGGTGGTGCGTGTGATCCGCAAGGTGGATGACACTGCGCCGCATGCCGTGCTGCTTGTGCTCGATGCCACCGTCGGCCAGAACGCGCTGTCGCAGGTCGAGGCTTTCCATCGCACCGCCGGGGTCACCGGCCTCGTGATGACCAAGCTCGACGGCACCGCCCGCGGCGGCATTCTGGTGGCGCTCGCGGAAAAGTTCAAACTGCCGGTGCATTTCATCGGCGTCGGCGAAGGCGTCGACGATCTCGCGCCGTTCACCGCGCGCGATTTCGCCCGCGCCATCGCCGGAATCGAAAGCTGAAGAATGGACAAGACCCAGCCGCATCCGCTGTTCAAGCTCGCGACCGAACTCGGGCCGCTGCTCGTGTTCTTCTTCGTGAACGCGAAGTTCAATCTGTTCGCCGCGACCGGCGCCTTCATGGTCGCGATCGTGGCGGCAATGGTCGCCTCCTACGTCGTGACGCGCCACATCCCGATCATGGCGATCGTCACAGGCGTGATCGTGCTGGTGTTCGGCACGCTGACGCTGGTGCTGCACGACGAGACCTTCATCAAGCTCAAGCCGACCATCATCTACGGCCTGTTCGCTGCGATCCTCGGCGGCGGTCTGTTGTTCGGCCGCTCCTTCATCGCCGTGATGTTCGACCAGATGTTCAATCTGACGCCGCAGGGCTGGCGTATCCTCACGCTGCGCTGGGCGCTGTTCTTTGCCGGCATGGCGGTGCTGAACGAGATCGTCTGGCGCACCCAGAGCACGGACTTCTGGGTGAACTTCAAGGTGTTCGGCGTCACCCCGATCACGATGATCTTCGCCATCGCCCAGATGCCGCTGACCAAGCGCTACGGGATCGAGCCCGCGTCGCTCGAGGCGAGCGAGGCGGAAGCGGGGGATGTGCGGAAGGGATAGGCCGAAGCGTCGCTCCACATACCGCTGTCATGCCCCGGCTTGACCGGGGCATCCAGTACGCCGCAGCTTTTCCGTATACGACTGACGTCTCTGGAATACTGGATCGCCCGATCAAGTCGGGCGATGACAGTTGAGCGTGTGGCACGAGCGCGGCGCTCAGCTTCCCGCTGCCTTCAGCGCCTTCTCCATCTGGGGCAACAGCACCGTCCGCAGATTGTCCGGCGTGATCGGGCCGACCAGCTTGTAGACGATGGTGCCTTCGCGACCGACGACGAAGGTTTCGGGCACGCCATAGACGCCCCATTCGATCGAGGCACGGCCGTTGGCGTCGACGCCGACCCGGCTGAACGGGTTGCCGTAGCGCCCGAGGAAGCGGCGCGCGTTGTCGGCCGCGTCCTTGTAGTTGATGCCGACGAGCTGGAAGCGCTTGTCCTTGGCGAACTCGGTCAAAAGCGGCGCCTCGTCGTGGCACGGCACGCACCAGGACGCCCAGACATTGACCAGGCTGACCTTGCCCTTGAACGCGGCGGGGTCGAGGCCCGGCACCTGCGCGTTGTCGATCTGCAATCCCTCGAGCGGTGGCAGCGCCGTCTGCGGCGCCGGACGGCCGATCAGCGCGGAGGGAATTCGCGAGGGATCGCCGCTGCCGAGCCGGAACCAGAACAGCAGCGCAAGGCCGATGAACGCGATCAGCGGCAGCACCATCAGGAAAGTGCGGCGCTGCGGCGGTGCGGAGGTCGATCGTTCGCTCATGATGCGTCCATGGCGCTACGGCCGGAGCGGCGGGTGATGCCGCTGCGGTCGAGCTCGCGCAGGCGCTGCGTCTGGTTGCGATAATCGAGCACGATCCAGCCGATCAGGATCGCGACCACGAGGGCCGCTGCGGCATAGGATGTCACGATGAAGGATGCATAAGGGCCGAGCGACATCATCCTGCGGCCCCAATTTCTTTCGACGCGTTTTGTCCGCGCGCACCGGCGCCCATTTCGCCGGAGAACGCGACACGGCTTGCCTGCATCATTTGCAGGGAGCGGACACGGCGGCGCAGGATCTCGTTGCGCATCGCCGCCAGATGCAGCGTGACGAACAGCAGCGTGAAGGCGATCGCCATCACCAGCAGCGGAATCAGGAACGATTTGTCGAGGGCCGAGCCGCCCATGCGCATCACCGAGGCCGGCTGGTGCAGCGTGTTCCACCAGTCGACCGAGAACTTGATGATCGGCAGGTTGAGCGCGCCGACGAGGGTCAGCACCGCGGCGGCGCGTGCGGCGCGCGAGGGATCGTCGACCGCGCGCCACAGCGCCATCAGGCCGAGATACATCAGGAACAGGATCAGCACCGAAGTCAGCCGCGCATCCCATTCCCAATAGGTGCCCCACATCGGCCGGCCCCACAGCGAGCCCGTCAGCAGTGCGAGGAAGGTGAAGGCGGCGCCAATCGGCGCTGCGGCCTTGGCGGCGACGTCGGCCAGTGGATGCCGCCACACCAGCGTGCCCAGCGAGGCGATGCTCATCACGCCCCAGACGAACATCGACAGCCAGGCATTGGGGACGTGGATGAACATGATCTTCACGGTCGCGCCCTGCTGATAGTCATCGGGCGCAAGCGCGGCTTGATAGAGACCGATTGCAAGCAGCAGGACGGTCGCGGCCGCAAGCCACGGCAAGACCCGCGCTGTCAGCGCGAGGAACCGCGAGGGGTTGGCGAGGTCGATCAGCGTCATGGTACCCTGATAATCATCGGTGGCCGCTCAGGCAATCAGCACGAAAGCGAGGGACGAAAGTTGATCGGGGTCAAGGTCAGCCGCGCGCATCTCAGTCGAGCCCGTGCCGCAGGCTCGCTGCGGCTGCGAAGGGGCCGATCACGAGGCTGACCAGGGACAGCGCGCACAGGATCGAGAATGGTGCGCCGAACGTCATCGGGCCGACGATCACGGCCTGCGACGCTGCAACCCCGAAGATCAGCACGGGAATTGACAGCGGTAGCACCAGCACTGCCATCAGCAGCCCGCCGCGGTGCAGCGTCACCGCCAGCGCCGCACCGATCATGCCGGTAAAGGTCAGCGCCGGGGTGCCGGCCAGCAGCGTCAGCGCCACCGCGCCGGTCGCGACCATGTCGAGGTTGAGCAAGAGGCCGAGCACGGGGGTTGCGACAATCAGCGGCAGGCCGGCGGCCAGCCAATGCGCCAGCGCCTTGGCGGCGCAGGCGAGTTCCAGCGGCGTCCGGCTCATCGTGATCAGGTCGAGCGAGCCGTCCTCGTGGTCGGCCATGAACAGCCGGTCGAGGGTGAGCAGGCTCGCCAGCAACGCGCCGAGCCAGAGGATGGCCGGCCCCAGCCGCGACAGCAGCGCCAAATCCGGCCCGACCGCGAACGGCATCAGCACCACCACGGTCAAGAAGAACAGCACGCCAATCAGCGCCCCGCCGCCAACGCGGAGCGCGATCCTGACGTCCCGGCGGACGAGGGCGGAGAGGGCGGTCATGGGGTGGCTCCCGCGGCGGAGTCGCTTGGTGCATCGAGCCGCAGGCGCAGTGCGCTCCCTCCCCCCTTGTGGGGGAGGGCGGGGGAGAGGGGTAGCCCCGGGAGAGATGCTTGTTGGAGACGGATCGCCAGCAACAGAGCGCCCGCCTTTTGAAGGCCAGAACCGAGACGTCTTGCCGTGTGGCACCCCCCTCCCTGCCCGCGAGAGCGAGCTTCGCTCGTCTCGGACCCCACAAGGGGGGAGGGAACGGAGAGAGCGGGGCCCAGCCGCTCGGAAAGCTGAGGGTCGTGTCGCCTCACGCCACACCCCCGATCCGCAGCTGCCGCGACTCGATCCCCAATGGTGCATGGGTTGCCGCGACGATCAGGCCGCCGCGCGAAAGATGCTCGCGCATCAGGCCGCCGAACATGTCCTGTCCCGTCACGTCCAGCGCATTGGTCGGCTCATCCAGCAGCCAGATCGGGCGGCGCACGGTCAAAAGGCGCGCCAGCGACAGCCGGCGGCGCTGGCCGGCGGACAAAAAGCCGGCGGGCAGGTGGGTGGCATGCTCGAGCCCCACCGTGGCGAGGCTCTCGGAGAAGTCAGAACGCTCCCCCCCAAGGAAATCGGCCCAGAAAGTCAGGTTTTCCGCCACGCTGAGCGCCGGCTTCAGGGCATCGCGATGGCCGAGATAGTGGCACTGCTCGGGCAGCGTCAGCTCGGCATCGCCGCCCTCCAGCGCGATCTTACCGCCTGCCGGAACGAGCAGACCCGCGATCAGCCGAAGCAGCGAGGTCTTGCCCGACCCGTTGCGGCCGACGACCGCGACCGCTTCGCCGGCGACAGCCTCGAAATCGAGCCCGGCAAACACCTCGCGGCCGCCGCGCACGCAAACGACCCCGCGCCCGGACAGCTGCATCTTGCCTTGGTCCACCCCGCTCAAGCCGGGCCTCAGGAAAACTTGGGGTAGCGCATGGGAATTTTTGGCTCGCGAATGCTGCGGTACGATTGTGGCTGTGGCGGCGCGGTTAGAAAGCTTCTATAAGCCCGGAACTACTTGATGCAGCAACTCAACCTGCCCCTGCAAGCGGCCCAGCCTGATACGCTAACGGTGTTAAAATACCCTGCCGGGTATAACTAACAATTGGGATTCCTACATGACCTCGCTCGACAGCTTCAAATGCAAAAAGACCCTCAAGGTCGGCGCCAAGACCTATGTCTATTACAGCCTGCCCACGGCCGAGAAGAATGGTCTGAAGGGAATCTCGAAACTTCCCTATTCGATGAAGGTCCTGCTCGAGAACCTCCTGCGCAACGAGGACGGCCGCTCGGTCAAGAAAGAGGACATCGTCGCGGTCTCGAAATGGCTGCGCAAGAAGTCGCTGGAGCATGAGATCGCCTTCCGCCCGGCGCGCGTGCTGATGCAGGACTTCACCGGCGTGCCCGCGGTGGTCGACCTCGCCGCGATGCGCAACGCGATGCAGAAGCTTGGCGGTGACGCCGAGAAGATCAATCCGCTGGTGCCGGTCGATCTCGTCATCGACCATTCCGTGATCGTGAACTTCTTCGGCGACAACAAGGCCTTCGGCAAGAACGTCACCGAGGAATACAAGCAGAACCAGGAGCGCTACGAGTTCCTGAAATGGGGCCAGAAGGCGTTCTCGAACTTCTCGGTCGTGCCGCCCGGCACCGGCATCTGCCACCAGGTCAATCTCGAATACCTCTCCCAGACGGTCTGGACCAAGAAGGAGAAGATGACGGTCGGCAAGAAGACCGGCACCTTCGAGGTCGCCTATCCCGATTCGCTGGTCGGCACCGACTCCCACACCACCATGGTCAATGGCCTCGCCGTGCTCGGCTGGGGCGTCGGCGGCATCGAGGCGGAAGCCTGCATGCTCGGCCAGCCGCTGTCGATGCTGCTGCCCAACGTCGTCGGCTTCAAGCTGAAGGGCGCGATGAAGGAAGGCGTCACCGCGACAGACCTCGTGCTCACCGTGACGCAGATGCTGCGCAAGCTGGGCGTGGTCGGCAAGTTCGTCGAGTTCTTCGGCCCCGGCCTCGACAATCTCTCGGTCGCCGACAAGGCGACGATCGCCAACATGGCGCCCGAATATGGCGCGACCTGCGGCTTCTTCCCGGTTGACGCCGCCGCGATCGACTATCTCAAGACCTCCGGCCGTGCGGCGCCGCGCGTCGCGCTGGTGCAGGCCTATGCCAAGGCGCAGGGGCTGTTCCGCACCGCCAAGTCGGCCGATCCGGTGTTCACGGAGACGCTGACGCTCGATCTCGCCGACGTCGTGCCGTCGATGGCCGGTCCGAAGCGTCCCGAAGGCCGCATCGCGCTGCCGTCGGTCGCCGAAGGCTTCTCGCTCGCTCTCGGCACCGAGTACAAGAAGGCCGAGGAGCCCAGCAAGCGCTTCGCCGTCGAAGGCAAGGACTTCGAGATCGGCCACGGCGACGTCGTGATCGCCGCCATCACGTCCTGCACCAACACCTCGAACCCGAGCGTGCTGATCGGCGCCGGCCTGCTGGCCCGTAACGCCGCCGCGAAGGGCCTGAAAGCAAAACCGTGGGTGAAGACCTCGCTCGCGCCGGGCAGCCAGGTCGTCGCCGGCTATCTCGCCGATTCCGGTCTGCAGAAGGATCTCGACAAGGTCGGCTTCAACCTGGTCGGCTTCGGCTGCACCACCTGCATCGGCAATTCCGGTCCGCTGCCCGAGGAGATCTCGAAGTCGATCAACGACAACGGCATCGTCGCCGCGGCCGTGCTCTCGGGTAACCGCAACTTCGAAGGCCGCGTCTCGCCCGACGTGCAGGCGAACTATCTGGCCTCGCCGCCGCTGGTGGTCGCGCATGCGCTCGCGGGCAGCGTCACCAAGAACCTCGCCGTCGAGCCGCTCGGCGAGGGCAAGGACGGCAAGCCGGTGTACCTCAAGGACATCTGGCCGACGACCAAGGAGATCAACGCCTTCATGAAGAAGTTCGTGACCGCGTCGATCTTCAAGAAGAAGTATGCCGACGTGTTCAAGGGCGACACCAACTGGCGCAAGATCAAGACCGTCGAGAGCGAGACCTATCGCTGGAACATGTCTTCGACCTATGTGCAGAACCCGCCTTATTTCGACGGCATGAAGAAGGAGCCGGAGCCGGTCACCGACATCGTCGAGGCCCGCATCCTCGCCATGTTCGGCGACAAGATCACCACCGACCACATCTCGCCGGCCGGTTCGATCAAGCTTACCTCTCCGGCTGGAAAATATCTCAGCGAGCACCAGGTGCGTCCCGCCGACTTCAACCAGTACGGCACGCGCCGCGGCAATCATGAAGTGATGATGCGCGGCACCTTCGCCAACATCCGCATCAAGAACTTCATGTTGAAGGGCGCGGATGGAAATATCCCTGAGGGCGGTTTGACAAAACACTGGCCCGACGGTGAGCAGATGTCGATCTACGACGCCGCGATGAAGTACCAGCAGGAGCAGGTGCCGCTGGTGGTGTTCGCCGGCGCCGAATACGGCAACGGCTCCTCGCGCGACTGGGCCGCCAAGGGCACGCGCCTGCTCGGCGTGCGCGCCGTGATCTGCCAGAGCTTCGAGCGCATCCATCGCTCCAACCTGGTCGGCATGGGCGTGCTGCCGCTGACCTTCGAGGAGGGCACCTCCTGGTCGTCGCTCGGCCTGAAGGGCGACGAGAAGGTCACGCTGCGTGGCCTGGTCGGCGATCTCAAGCCGCGCCAGAAGCTGACCGCGGAGATCGTCTCCGGCGACGGTTCGCTGCAGCGCGTTTCGCTGCTCTGCCGCATCGATACGCTGGACGAGCTCGACTACTACCGGAACGGCGGTATCCTGCACTACGTGCTGCGCAAGCTCGCGGCCTAAGCGCGAATTTGTGAACGGTGGCTCACCGCGACGTGAGTAGAAGGTTAAACGAAGGCGGCCTATCACAAGGCCGCCTTCGTGCGTTTGCGGCATGCTCCAGATGGGCCCGCCCGGCGGAAAACCTCCTTTCGGACGGTTGGCCTGGGCGGTCGGGTGTGTCGCGCCCCGTAAGACTACGGTGACCATCCGGCGATAAGTTCTCCTTCCCACGAGCAATGGTGTGCGGCGTTCGACATGACAACAATGACGGCTTCTCATCTGGTTTCACGTTGGTCCGGTGCTCTCTGGTCGGGAGCTCTCGGCATCTGTGCGATCGTCGCCGTCATCCGTCCTGCCGAAGCCGATCCCCGCGCCGTTGTCGAATTGTTTACCTCGCAGGGCTGCTCCTCCTGCCCGCCCGCCGACCAGATCATCGGCGATCTCTCCAAAGACCCGTCGATCATCGCGCTGAGCATGCCGATCGACTATTGGGACTATCTGGGTTGGAAGGACACGCTGGCGGATTCGCGCTTCTCTGCACGGCAGCGTGCTTATTCGCGCATGCGCGGCGACCGCGAGGTCTACACGCCGCAGGTTGTGGTCAACGGCTCCACCCATGTCATCGGCAGCGATCGTGCCGGCATCGAGAGCGCGATCGGCAAGACCGACAAGGGCACGGGCGTGATGAGCGTGCCGGTGACGATGTCGCTCGCGGGCAAGCAGATCAACGTATCGGTGGCGGCGAGCAACGAGCCGGCCGTCTCGCATGGCGAGGTCTGGATCTGTTCGATCGCCAAGTCAGTCCCGATCGCGATCACCCGCGGCGAGAATCGCGGACAGCAGGTCACCTATCACAACGTGGTGCGCAACCTGCTCAAGGTCGGTGACTGGACCGGGCGTTCGGAAAGCTGGACGGTGCCGATCGAGAACCTCACGCGCGACGGCGTCGACGGCGCGGTGGTCTATGTCCAGGACGGCAGCCGCGAGAAGCCCGGCACGATGCTGGGTGCGGCCTACACGTCGCTGCACTGATTTCAATTCTCTAGCGTCGTACTCACTGCCACCCTCATGGTGAGGAGCGCGCTCTTGCGCGCGTCTACCGGACGATGCTTCGCATCGCCGTGAGAACCATGCAGGCCCCGCTCACGCAGCCCGGCCTCGATCCTTCGAGACGACGCGCGAAGGGCGCGCGGCTCCTCAGAGCCTGACCGAAAAAGAGTGAGCGGTTTTGGCGGGCTTGTGATTCCTTCGGATTTGCAAAGATTCGAGGGAGGACACCATGCCGTGGACCAAAACCGCTCGTCTGCAGTATCAGCGCGTTGGCTTGCGTTACGCAAGCGATCTGACCGATGCCGAGTGGGCGCTGATCGCTCGGAAGATGCCGCCGCGACACCGATTGGGCCGGCCGCGGAAGGTCGATCTGCGCGAGATCGTCGAGGCGATCTTCTATGTCCTGTGGAGTGGCTGCCAATGGCGAGCCTTGCCGACGGATTTTCCCCCGTACTCGACAGTGCAGGGATATTTCTACGCTTGGCGCGACACGGGTAGATGGCAGGAGATTGCCGAAGCTCTGGTTCGCAAGTCGCGCCGGAAGCTGGGACGAAAGCCAAGACCGACAGCCGCCGTCATCGATAGCCAGACCGCCTCGACGACCGAGGCTGGCGGACCACGCGGATTCGATGCCGGCAAGCGCCTCCATGGGCGCAAGCGCCATATCGTGACCGACACCGACGGCCACTTGCTGGCTGCATATGTTCATCCTGCCAACATCCAAGATGTCCACGGTGCCGTTCCCCTATTGAAGGACTTGCGAGGCCGCTTCCCAACGCTTCAGCATGTCTTTGCCGACCGGATTTATCGCGGCAAACAGCTCCTCAACGCACTCTCAGACTGCGGGCCCTGGACGATCGAGATCGTCGAGCGGCCGCGCGGCGTCAAAGGCTTCCAGCTCCTGCCCAGGCGCTGGGTCGTCGAGCGGACCTTTGCATGGCTCGGCAGATGCCGGCGCCTCTCCAAAGACTTCGAAGGCTCTGCGGCCACCGAGCGCGCCTGGCTGCTCGCCGCCCATCTGAGGCTCCTAATTCGCCGCCTGGCCGCACCCTGAAAGCATCTACGCGCCTTTTTGAGTCAGGCTCTCAGGATGAGGGGAGAGACTGTTGGCGCTGATGAGAGGAGAATTTCGCCGGGGCAGAAACATCCCGACACAAACAAAAAAGGACCAACTTGCGTTGGCCCTCCTTGTCGCGCGTACAGACCCGATCCTGTTCGACCCCGGGGGGCTGGGGGCTGAGGAATCCGGAACCGAAAGGACCGGGTCAACGCACATGAGTCTTTTCGCAATGCAGGGCGGCAGTCGCTAGGCGGAAAAGCGGCGAGAGTATGATTCCTGCTAACGATCCCGTGACGGTTTGCCGCGAGGGAGTTCCACCATAGCGTGTGCCCCGATTCGTAACCGATTCGACCGGTTGAATCAGGAGCCCCTTGCGGGGGTGGCCGGTTGGCGCAATCATGCAGCTGTCATGATCCAGGTTCCGGGGACGGTCTTCGCGGATTCGGGTCATGCCGTGCGATGAGGAAGCGCTCCATGAGTCTGTCGGAGGATGCCGATCCGAGCGAGCAGCGCGCGGCGGCCCGCCCCGCCGCGGCGGCGACGCAACTGAGCCGGGTGACGTTCAACCGGCTCGAGCTGCATCGTATTCTCAATCTCTACGGCCGCATGGTCGCCGACGGCGAATGGCGCGATTATGCCATCGACTTCCTGAGGGATCGCGCCGTGTTCTCGGTCTATCGCCGTGCCTCGGAAGTGCCGATCTATCGCATCGAGAAGGATCCGCGGCTGGCGCGCAAGCAGGGCATGTACAGCGTGATCTCGGCGACCGGCCTGATCCTGCGCCGCGGCCACGAGCTGGAGCGCGTGCTGCTGGTGATCGATCGGAAATTGGCGGTGGTGTAGCCACATAGACGGTGCCGTAGGGTGGGCAAAGGCGCATTGCGCCGTGCCCACGTCCTTTCTCTATCGCCACGAATCGTGGGCACGCTTCGCTTTGCCCACCCTACGACAGCAGTGATGTGGCGAATTCTTCGTAGCCCGGATGAGCGCAGCGACATCCGGGTTTTGTCTCGCGGTGGTCCCGGGTATCGCTTTGCCCACCCTACGAGACCTACTTTGTCGGCACCGTCTTCGCGCCCTCGCCGAGGTCGCGCTGCATCATCACCGTATCCAGCCAGCGGCCGAATTTCAGCCCGACATTGGGATGCGTGCCGATCATCTTGAAGCCGCCCTTGGTGTGCACGCCGATCGAGCCGGCATTGGCGGAATCGCCGATCACAGCGATCATCTGGCGGAAGCCGCGCGCCTCGCATTCGGCGACCAGCCGCTCCAGCAGCTTTGATCCGACACCGCGGCGGTGGAAGGAGGGATCGAGATAGATCGAGTTCTCGACCGTGAAGCGGTAGGCCGGGCGCGGGCGGTAGGCGCCGGCATAGGCATAGCCGGCCACGCGGCCGTCGAGGATAGCGACGAAATAGGGATAGCCGCCGTCGACCAGCGCGCGATAACGGCGCGTCATCTCCACGAGGTCGGGCGGCTCCAGCTCGAACGTCGCGGTGCCCTCGCGGACAGCCTGCTGGTAGATGGCGGTGATGGCGGGAAGGTCGGCCTCGGTTGTAGGCCTGATTTCAGGTGCGGACATGGCGGCAAGATTAGAGCCTTCCCGCTTCCGCTGAAAGGGGCAACGGTGTTGCCCCACCCGTCATTGCGAACGCAGCGAAGCAATCCAGAAATGCATCCGCGGAGGGACTCTGGATTGCTTCGCTGCGCCCGCAATGACGAGGAGGAAGAGGCGGCACTCGTGGCCTTGTAGCCCGGATGGAGGGAAGCGTAATCCGGGGCCGCCTTATCCGCGGAAAGGACTGTCCCGGATTGCGCTGCGCTCCATCCGGGCTACAAGCGCCACCCCACCCCCCAAACAAAAACCCCAGCCTTTCGGCCGGGGTTCGTATCCGTTCCCTCGTCGTTGCGCTTAGTCGCGTTGACCGAGGAGCTGCAGCAGCAGCGTGAACAGGTTGATGAAGTTCAGGTACAGCGACAGCGCGCCGGTGATGGCCGCACGCTCTGCGATGTCACCGCCGGCCGAAGCGTAGCCGTAGATGTAGTCGTTCTTCAGCCGCTGGGTATCCCAGGCGGTGAGGCCCGCGAACACCAGCACGCCGACCACCGACACGATGAACTGCAGCATCGAGCTCGCCAGGAACAGGTTCACCAGGCTCGCGATGATGATGCCGATCAGGCCCATGAACAGGAACGAGCCCATGCCGGTCAGGTCACGCTTAGTGGTGTAGCCGTAGAGGCTCAGCGCACCGAAGGTGGCCGCAGTGATGAAGAACACCCGCACGATCGAGGTGTGCGTGAACACCAGGAAGATCGACGACAGCGAGATGCCCATCAGCGCCGCGAACACCCAGAACAGGATCTGGGCGGTCGAGGGAGCGAGACGGTTGATGCCCGCCGAGATCACGAACACCATGGCGAGCGGCGCGAGCATGAACAGCCATTTCAGCGGGCTGACGAACATCGCGTAGCCGAACGGGGTCAGGAACAGCTTGCCGACGCGGACGGATTCCGCCGTCGGAACGTCGGTCACGGCAGCCATGTAGACGCCGAGCGCGGCAAGGCCGGTGATGGCGAGGCCAATGCTCATGTAGTTGTAGATGCGCAGCATATAGGCGCGCAGGCCGGCATCGACCGTCGCGGCGTCAACACGCCCGGCGGCCCTGCCGAAAGGAGAAGCGTAGTTACGGTCTAGGTCCGACATGGTCGAATTCCCGTTGGTTGGTCCGGTCCGGCACGAGGGTCGCCATGCCGCCGGTTCGTCAAACTCTATCTCGGATACCGACGCCAACCGACTAAATTTTGGCTAACAATCGGGGCTCCGAACCCATTCGATATGTGGGAAACTAACACATTAGCTGCAACCTTCCACGCGCGGCTGAATGTCGCCCTTGGCGGCAATCCTGACGCGAACCTGACGGGCAGTCGTGGTTAATCGCAGAAATCGTGCGATTCTGCTCTCGTGCAGCCATCCGCTACATTTTGTCACAAATTCCGCAACACCGTGGCGGGCTTTTTGTTCAACGCCAGCAGCGTGCCCGCGAGCCCGAGTCCGACCGTGACGACGAGCGCGGCCGCGACCACGCCGGCCGCGCTGCCGGCCTGCCAGACGAAGCTCAGCGTCATCAGCCGCGTCACGATCATCCAGGCCGCGATGCTGCCGGAGATCACCCCGAACACCGCGGTCGCGAGCCCGATCAGGAGGTATTCCAGCGCATAGGCCCCGAGCAGCCGCAGCCGCGTCGCGCCCAGCGTCTTCAGGATCACCGCATCGTAGACCCGGTGGCGATGGCCGGCGGCGAGCGCGCCGCCGAGCACCAGGATCGCCGAGATCAGGGTCACGGCGCTGGCGCCGCGGATCGCCAGCGCCAGATTGGTCACGACAGAGCCGACCGTCTCCATCACCTCGCGCACGCGCACGCTCGTCACCATCGGATAGGCGTCGGCGACCTGCTTGATGATCTTGCCGTCGCCTGCCGCAGTTCCGGCCGTTTCCGTCAGCGTCGCGATGTGGGTGTGGGGGGCGCCCTTGAAGGCGTTCGGCGAGAATACGAGAACGAAGTTGATGCCCATCCCCTGCCAGTCGATGGTGCGCAGATTGCCGATTTTGGCCGGGATGTCGCGGCCGAGCACGTTGACCACGACCTCGTCGCCGAGCTTGAGGCCGAGCCCGTCGGCGATCTTCTTCTCCATCGAGACCAGCGGCGGGCCGGAATAATCGGCGCTCCACCATTCGCCCTCGACCACCTTGGAGCCTTTCGGCAGCTCGCCGGTATAGGTCAGGCCGCGGTCGCTCTGCAGCACCCACTCGGAATCGGTGGTCGGCTTGAGCTCCTCGGCGCGCACGCCGCGCGCGGCGACGATGCGCCCGCGCAGCATCGGCACGTCTTCGACCGTCGCGCCCGGCGCAATTCGGCGCAGATAACCGTCAAACTGCTCGGCCTGCGTGCTCGGGATGTCGATGAAGAAGAAGGACGGCGCGCGGTCCGGCAGGGCTGCCAGGAACTGCCGGCGCAGATTGCCGTCGATCTGGGTGATGGTGACGAGCACGGCGAGCCCGAGCCCCAGCGACAGCACCACCGAGGGCGTCAGCGCGCCCGGCCGGTGGATGTTGGCGATCGCCAGCCGCAGCATCGGCAGCCGCGTCCGCGGCAGCCGCCGCGCGATGGCCATCAGCAGGGCGGCGATGCCGCGCAGCAGGGCGAACACGACGACCGAGGAGGCCACGAACACCGCCGCGATGCGTTTGTCGAACGACAGTCCGATCACGACCGCGATCAGCAGCGCGATCACGACGCCCATGAACACGAGATAGCTCGCGCGCGGCCGATGCCATTCCGAGCTGATGGTGTCGCGGAACAGCGCGGCCACCGGCACGTCGTGGACGCGCCCGAGCGGCCACAGGCCGAAGGCGAGCGCGGTCAGGAGGCCATAAATGAAGGACAGCGCGAGCTCGTCGGCATGCACGGCCGGCACCACCGGCAGCGGCAGCAGCTTGCCGAACAGGCCGACGATCGCGAACGGCATGGCGGCACCGAGCGCAAGGCCGATGATCGAGCCGATGCCTGCGAGCAGGAGAACCTGCGCCAGATAGATGCCGAACACGTCGCGGCCGGTGGCGCCGACGGCCTTGAGGGCCGCGATCACTTCGAGCCGGCGGTCGATATGGCTCTTCACGGCATTGGCGACGCCGACACCGCCGACCAGCAGCGCGGCGAGGCCGACCAGCGTCAGGAATTGCGTGAAGCGGTTGATGTTGCGTTCGAGCTGCGGCGAGGCGTTGGAGCGGCTTCGGATCTCCCAGCCGGCCTGCGGCGCGGCGCTCCGCGCGTCCGCGATGAAGGCTTCGGTGGCGCGCTCGTTATTCGCCGTATCAGGCAGCTTCACCCGGTAGACCCAGCGCACTAGGCTGCCGGGCTGGATCAGGCCGGTGGCGCGCAGGCCGGCTTCGCTGATCAGGAAGCGCGGTCCGAAGCCGATGCCGCCGGCGAGCTTGTCGGGTTCGGCTTCGACGGTCGAGCGGATCTGGAAGGTCGCAGAGCCAATGGTGACGCGGTCGCCGGTCTTGAGGGAGAGCCGCGCCAGCAGCGTCGGATCGGCGGCGGCGCCGAACGCGCCGTCGCGCATCGCAAGGACCTCGGACATCGGCAACTGCGGCGCCAGCGTCAGCTGTCCCAGCATCGGATAGGTGTCGTCGACCGCCTTCATCTCGACCAGTGCGAGCTGGCCATCGGCCGCGCGCGCCATGCCGCGCAGGGTCGCGGCGGTCGAGACCGTGCCGCGCGAGCGCAGGAAGGCGACCTCTTCAGGTTTCGCCTCGCGCTGGAACAGCACGAAGGAGACGTCGCCGCCGAGCAGTGTGCGGCCCTCGCGGGCCAAGCCGTCGGAGAGGCTCGCCGACACCGAGCCGACGCCGGCGATCGCCATCACGCCGAGCGCGATGCAGGCAATGAAGACATAGAAACCGCGTAGGCCGCCGCGCAATTCGCGCAGCGCGTAACGCAGCGACAGCGCGATGCCGTTTGGCTTCGCGAACGGCTGGGCCGAGGCGCTCATGCCGGCGCAGACTGCGTGTCGATGCGGCCCGAGCGCAGCCGGATCACGCGGTCGCAGCGATGCGCGAGCGAGGAATCGTGCGTGACCAGCACCAGGGTCATGCCGCGCTCGGCGTGCTTGCTGAATAGCAGGTCGACGATCTGCTTTCCAGTGGCCTCGTCGAGATTGCCGGTCGGCTCGTCGGCGACCAGGATGGCGGGATCGGGCGCCAGCGCGCGGGCGAGTGCGACGCGCTGCTGCTCGCCGCCGGAGAGCTGGGTCGGATAATGATGCAGGCGGTCGCCGAGCCCGACCGATTGCAGCTCCTGCGCCGCGCGCGTTGCGGCATCGGGATTGCCGGCGAGCTCCAGCGGCACCGCGACGTTCTCCAGCGCCGTCATGGTCGGGATCAGATGAAAGGACTGAAAGACGATGCCGACCTGGCGGCCGCGGAAGCGGGCCAGCGCGTCCTCGTCGAGGGCATTGAAAGGCGTGCCCGATACCACCACCTCTCCACTATCAGGACGCTCCAGCCCCGCCATCACCATCAGCAGCGTGGATTTGCCCGAGCCTGACGGGCCGATCAGGCCGATCGTCTCGCCCGAGGCGACCCGCAGGCTGATATCCTTGAGGATGTGAACGCGTGCCGCGCCCGTGCCCAATGAGAGATTGACGTTGGAGATGGCGATGGTGTCCGCGGCAGCGGTGAGCGACGAGGGTTCGATGCGAGTGTCCATGGTCCGGTCATATGGCAACTCCGATGGCGCGGTCGAGAGGCGTTACGGATTGTTCATGCACATAGCCGTGTTGATGCTCGGTTTGATGACGATCGCGACAACGCCGTCGTTGCAGGCCCAGCCGGCGGCCAAACCGATCAAGCTCGTGGTCCTCGGCGATTCCTTGAGTGCGGGCCTTGGCCTCTCGGCCCAGGATTCGTTCCCGGCCAAGCTCAAAAAATCCTTGCAGGACAAAGGTATAGAGGTCGACATGACCAACGCCGGCGTGTCCGGCGACACCTCTTCGGGCGGCCGCGACCGGCTCGACTGGTCGGTCCCCGACGGAACCGACGGCGTCATCGTCGAGCTCGGCGCCAACGACGCCCTGCGCGGCGTCGATCCCGATTTGACGCGCGCCGCGCTCACCGACATCGTCCAGCGGCTGAAGGCGCGCAAGATTGCGGTGATGCTGTGCGGCATGCTGGCGCCACCGAATTACGGCGCCGACTATGCCGCGCGCTTCAATTCGATTTATCCGGATCTGGCGAAGAAATTCGACGTGCCGCTCTATCCGTTCTTTCTCGAGGGCGTTGCGGCCGACGCCAAGCTCAACCAGGCCGACGGCATTCATCCGACTGCGGCCGGCGTCGACATCATCGTCGGCAACATCATGCCCACCGTGGAGGCATTCCTTGGCACCATCGCTGAGCAACGGCGTTGAAAAGCGGGCAGCGCCAACCGTCATACCCAGGGTTTTACCGGGGTGAGGCGCGCGATGCTTCGCAGAGTCACACAACTGCGATAGGAATCAGGGTACCGGTGATTCGTCACCGGCTCTAAAATTTGGATATGGTCTGTCCCTCGGATCATGCCCAAGCATCGGGAGTGCGAAACGATGCCGCGTTTGTTCACTGGTCTGGAAATCCCGGCCGAAGTCAGCCAGACGCTTTCCAATTTGCGGGGTGGCCTTCCCGGCGCCCGCTGGATCGATCCCGAAAATTATCACGTCACCCTGCGCTTCATCGGCGATATCGACGGCCTG
This sequence comes from Bradyrhizobium sp. ERR14, assembly GCF_014198235.1. Taxonomy (NCBI): domain Bacteria; kingdom Pseudomonadati; phylum Pseudomonadota; class Alphaproteobacteria; order Hyphomicrobiales; family Nitrobacteraceae; genus Bradyrhizobium; species Bradyrhizobium sp. ERR14. The sequence goes on from NZ_JACIHD010000003.1 coordinate 674,241, forward strand.
TCCGCCAACGAGATCGCATCGATGCTGTTTCGCGTCGACCGCAAGCCCTTCGAGGTGAAGGTGCAGGGGCTGACGAGTTTTGGCGGCCGCAAGCCGAGAGCGGTCGTTGCGACGATCGCACCGAGCAGGCCGCTGATGGAATTGCAGGCCGAGCTCGAGCGCATGATGCAGCGGATCGGTCTCAACCCTGAAGGCCGCAAGTTCATCCCGCATGTCACGCTCGCCCGGCTGCACGATGCCTCCGATCGCGACGTCGCCGACTATCTCTCGCTGCGTGGCTACTTCCCGAGCAAGGCGTTCATGGCGGAGCGGTTTGTGCTGTTCTCGTCGCGCGCCTCCACTGGCGGCGGGCCGTATGTGGTCGAGGACGCCTACGAGCTGTGTGAGTAGGCTCCCAAACTCGGCGGCGTTACCGCAGCGGCGCAGCGCCTGCTCGACTGATATCGGTCTTTGCGAAGTCTTCGCCTTTGAAAAGCAAAGGTTCGCCGCGAGTCATAGCCAGCGCGTAAGAGAGGCAATCGCCGTAGTTGAGCGACGCGGCGTGACGCCCCTTGCCGTAGCGCCGCCAGGCGCGCCGTGCGGCATCGACTTGCACGGCATCGACCGCGACGATCTCTGCACCGAGCTTGACGAGCCAGAGATCGAACTCACGCCCGCCTGCGTCGCCCAGCCGGGTTTCGATCACCATCGTTGCTTCAAGCACCGTGGCTGCAGAGATCAGGCGGATCGGATCATCCACAATCAGTCGCTCAATATCGGCTGCATCGTCTTCGTTGAGCGCGATTGCCACGATCGCCGATGTGTCGATCACCATCAGCGTGGCAATCCATGCTCGTCGTATCCGAGAATTTCCTCAGGCGTGCGGTCGTCCACGACGCGCATTTCGCTCCAGCGACGCCTGATCTCGGCCATGTCTTCCAGTAGCGCGTCTTTGCGCGTTTGACCCCCGAGCCGACGCAGCCGCTCCTCGATGGCGCGCTTGGTCGCGGTCGTGATGTTCTCGCCAGTCAGTTGCGCGAGACTCCGTGCCAACCGCTCGGTTTCGGGGTCCTTGATGCTCAGGGCCATATGAGGATCCTTAGTTCCTAAGTAGGTATATTCTACCTAAATGGGGCGTAATAGGCTAGGAGGGCGTCCAAGGTCGGCGATCTCCTCTGAAAATCAAGCGCATAAGCCGTTGCGCCAATACGCGGTTGCAATTTCCGCCGGTCTCTGGCGGTAAAGGGCCATGCTCTCGACCCCCGGTTCTCCCTTCAGCGAAGCCTATCAGGCCCAGATCGCCTCCGGCGCGATCGAGCCCGATGCTGCGCAGGCCGAGGTTGCCGAAGCCTATGCGGCGCTCGACCTGCGGCTCGCGGACTACAAGCCGCAGCGCAAGCAGGGCCTGCTCGCCCGCCTGTTCAGCAGTGACAAGGATGAGGCGCCGCGCGGGCTCTACATCCATGGCGAGGTCGGCCGCGGCAAGACCATGCTGATGGATCTGTTCTTCCAGCACGCCTCGGTCGAGCACAAGCGGCGGGCGCATTTCCACGAATTCATGGCCGACGTGCATGAGCGCATCTACGACTATCGCCAGAGCATCGCGCGCGGCGAGATCGCCGACAGCGACGTCATCGCGCTGACCGCGAATGCGATCTTCGAGGAGAGCTGGCTGCTCTGCTTCGACGAATTCCACGTCACCGACATCGCGGATGCGATGATCCTCGGACGCCTGTTCGCCAAATTGTTCGAGCTCGGCACCGTCGTGGTCGCGACCTCCAACGTCGCGCCTGATGATCTCTACAAGGGCGGCTTGAACCGGTCGCTGTTCCTGCCCTTCATCAAGCAGATCACCGACCACATGGACGTCGCGCGGCTCGATGCGCGCACCGACTTCCGGTTGGAAAAACTTCAGGGCGTGCCGATGTGGCTGACGCCGGCGGACGCTGATGCGGACGCGGCGCTCGACCGCGCCTGGTCGCGGATGTCGGGCAGCGCCAAATGCAAGTCGCGCGATATTTCGATCAAGGGCCGCATCCTGCACGTGCCGTGCTCGGCCCATGGCGTGGCGCGGTTCTCGTTTGCCGATCTCTGCGAGAAGCCGCTGGGCGCATCCGACTACCTCAGGCTGGCGCACGACTATCACACCATCCTGGTCGACCATATTCCAGTGATGGACCAGTCCCAGCGCAACGCCGCCAAGCGCTTCATCACGCTGATCGACGCGCTCTATGACAATGCCGTGAAGCTGATGGCCTCGGCCGATGCCAACCCGATTTCGCTCTACCTGGCCCATGAGGGCGTTGAGGCCATGGAGTTCAAGCGGACGGCGTCGCGCCTGATCGAGATGAGCTCGGAATCCTATCTGGCGCTGGCTCACGGCCGCAAGGATTCCACCGCAAGCGGCTCCACCAAGGGGCTGGTGGAGACTTAAGTCCTATTTCGCTAGCGCTGTCATTCCAGGATGCGCACCAGCGCGCACCCGGAATCTCGCGCTACCATTTCGAAATTCCGGGTTCGCCCGCGCAATGGCGCGGGTGCCCCGGAATGAAGGCTTTAGGTCTGCGGGTTGGAATCGCGCCAAGCCCGACAATTGGGCATCCGGCGACTTGAACGGGGGAGGCGAAAGGGATAACCACCCTCTCAGTTTTCCCCACCTTACGTGTCTAAAGGACAGGCTCACATGGCGCGCGACAAGATTGCTTTGATTGGCTCCGGTCAGATCGGCGGAACGCTGGCTCATCTCATCGGCCTGAAGGAGCTGGGCGACGTGGTGATGTTCGACATCGCCGAAGGCGTGCCGCAGGGCAAGGCGCTCGACATCGCGCAGTCCTCGCCGGTCGACGGCTTTGACGCGCACTACACCGGCGCGAACTCCTACGAGGCGCTCGACAACGCCAAGGTCTGCATCGTCACCGCCGGCGTGCCGCGCAAGCCCGGCATGAGCCGCGACGATCTTCTCTCCATCAACCTCAAGGTCATGGAGCAGGTCGGCGCTGGCATCAAGAAGTACGCCCCCGACGCCTTCGTCATCTGCATCACCAACCCGCTCGACGCGATGGTCTGGGCGCTGCAGAAGGCTTCGGGCCTGCCGCACAAGAAGGTCGTCGGCATGGCCGGCGTGCTGGATTCGGCGCGCTTCCGCTACTTCCTGGCCGACGAGTTCAACGTCTCGGTCGAGGACGTCACCGCCTTCGTGCTCGGTGGCCATGGCGACACCATGGTGCCGCTGGTGAAGTACTCCACCGTCGCCGGCATTCCGCTGCCCGACCTCGTCAAGATGGGCTGGACCTCGCAGGCGCGTCTCGACGAGATCGTCGACCGCACCCGCAACGGCGGCGCCGAGATCGTCAACCTGCTCAAGACCGGCTCGGCCTTCTATGCGCCTGCCGCGTCCGCGATCGCGATGGCCGAGAGCTATCTGCGTGACAAGAAGCGCGTGCTGCCCTCGGCCGCGTACCTGAACGGCGAATACGGCGTGAAGGACATGTATGTCGGCGTGCCCGTCGTGATCGGCTCCAAGGGCGTCGAGCGCGTCGTCGAGATCGAGCTCGCCGGCAAGGACCGCGAGGCCTTCGACAAGTCGGTCGGCGCGGTGCAGGGCCTGGTCGACGCCTGCAAGAAGATCGCCCCCGATCTTCTCGGCCGCTAAGAGCCAAACACTTCCCGCCGAAGTCCGAAAACCGGTCTTCGGCGGTTTCATTTCCGGGGCCCGGTTGTCGGGACAGGTTCCGGGTCAGCAGTCCAGAGATCTCGAAGTCAAAGAATCCGGGTTGCAGTTCCTGTGGTATATGGTATGCCAGCCACAAGACTGAGGTGGGCCCTAGAGGTCACCGCCCGCGGGTTCAGGGAGCGACCATATGAATATCCATGAATATCAGGCCAAAGCGCTGCTGGGTGAGTTCGGCGTGCCGATCTCCAAGGGCGTGCCGGTCCTCAAGGCCACTGACGCGGAAGCCGCCGCCAAGGCGCTGCCCGGTCCGGTCTATGTGGTGAAGAGCCAGATCCACGCCGGTGGCCGCGGCAAGGGCAAGTTCAAGGAAGCCTCGGCCGGCGACAAGGGCGGCGTCCGCATCGCCAAGTCGGCCGCCGAGGTCGCCGAGTTCGCCAAGCAGATGCTCGGCTCCACGCTGGTGACGATCCAGACCGGCCCCGCCGGCAAGCAGGTCAACCGCCTCTACATCGAGGACGGCTCCGACATCGACAAGGAATTCTACCTCTCGATCCTGGTCGACCGCGAGACCTCGCGCGTCTCCTTCGTCGTCTCGACCGAAGGCGGCGTCAACATCGAGGACGTCGCGCACAACAGCCCTGAGAAGATCGTGACCTTCTCGGTCGATCCCGCCACCGGCGTCATGGGCCATCACGGCCGCACGGTTGCGAATGCGCTGAAGCTCTCCGGCGATCTCGCCAAGCAGGCTGAGAAGCTCACCGCGCAGCTCTACGCGGCCTTCGTCGCCAAGGACATGTCGATGCTGGAGATCAACCCGCTGGTTGTGACCAAGCAGGGCCAGCTCCGCGTGCTCGACGCCAAGGTGTCGTTCGACGACAACGCGCTGTTCCGTCATCCCGAGGTGCTCGCGCTGCGCGACGAGACCGAGGAAGACGCCAAGGAAATCGAGGCGTCCAAGTACGACCTCAACTACGTCACGCTCGACGGCAACATCGGCTGCATGGTCAACGGCGCCGGTCTCGCCATGGCGACGATGGACATCATCAAGCTCTACGGCATGTCGCCGGCGAACTTCCTCGACGTCGGCGGCAGCGCCAGCAAGGAGAAGGTCGCGGCCGCCTTCAAGATCATCACCGCCGATCCCAACGTGAAGGGCATCCTGGTCAACATCTTCGGCGGCATCATGAAGTGCGACGTGATCGCCGAGGGCGTAACGGCTGCGGTTCGTGAAGTCGGCCTCAGCGTGCCGCTGGTGGTTCGCCTCGAAGGCACCAATGTCGAGCTCGGCAAGAAGATCATCCGAGAGTCCGGCCTGAACGTGGTGCCGGCCGACAATCTCGACGACGCCGCGCAGAAGATCGTGAAGGCCGTCAAGGGAGGCTAAGGCCATGGCCCAGGACCATCTCGCCGCATCATCTCCGCTTCCCGAGCACGCGCGTCTTGCCGCGTTCGCCGGCGAATGGAATGGCGAAGAGGTGGTCTTCCCGTCGCGCTGGACGGCGGGCGGCCCGGCAACTTCGCACGTCGTCACGCGCATGGACCTGAATGGATTCTATCTGATCCAGGACGCGGTGCAGATGCGCGACGGCAAGCAGATCTTCGCCACCCACGGCATCTTCACCTACGACCGCGACGACCGGACCTACAAACTGTTCTGGTACGACTCGCTCGGCTATACGCCGCCTTCGCCCGCTTCCGGCGGGTGGGTCGGCAATACCCTGACGCTGGTGCGCGGCTCGCTCCGCGGCAATGCGCGCCACGTCTACGAAATTATCAACGAGGATTCCTACTCGTTGAAGATCCAGTTCTCGCCGGACGCGGAAGGCTGGGCCGACGTGCTCACTGGCGTCTACCGCCGCATCCACTGACCCTCTCACTCTGTTAGTTTCGCGAAAGCAGACCTCATGTCCATCCTGATCGACAAGAACACCAAGGTCATCTGCCAGGGCTTCACCGGCAAGAACGGCACCTTCCACTCGGAGGCCGCGATTGCCTACGGCACCAAGATGGTCGGCGGCACCTCGCCGGGCAAAGGCGGCGCGACGCATCTGGGCCTGCCGGTGTTCGACACCGTGCGCGATGCGCGTGAGAAGACCGGCGCCGATGCATCGGTGATCTACGTGCCGCCGCCGGGCGCGGCCGATGCGATCTGCGAAGCCATCGACGCCGAGATCCCGCTGATCGTCTGCATCACCGAGGGCATTCCGGTTGTCGACATGGTCCGCGTGAAGCGTTCGCTGGCCGGCTCCAAGTCGCGCCTGATCGGGCCGAACTGCCCGGGCGTCATGACCGCCGGCGAGTGCAAGATCGGCATCATGCCCGCCAACATCTTCAAGACCGGCTCGGTCGGCATCGTCTCCCGCTCGGGCACGCTGACCTATGAAGCCGTGTTCCAGACCTCCCAGGAAGGCCTCGGCCAGACCACCGCGGTCGGCATCGGCGGCGACCCGGTCAAGGGAACCGAGTTCATCGACGTCCTCGAAATGCTCCTGGCCGACCCCAAGACCGAGTCGATCATCATGATCGGCGAGATCGGCGGTTCCGCCGAGGAGGACGCCGCCCAGTTCCTCAAGGACGAGGCCAAGCGCGGCCGCAAGAAGCCGATGGTCGGCTTCATCGCCGGCGTCACCGCCCCTCCCGGCCGCCGCATGGGCCACGCCGGCGCGATCATCTCGGGCGGCAAGGGCGACGCCGGTTCCAAGACCGAGGCGATGAAATCGGCAGGGATTACAGTGTCCCCGTCGCCCGCCCGCCTCGGCCATACGCTTGCCGAAAAGTTGAAGGGCTAATTCATTTCTTCGTGCTTTTCCGGGCGAAGTTTCGCAGCAAATAGGGTAAAGGGTGCCTGTCGCGCCGAGCCTCTGCCGGGGAGCTCGGTGCCAGCGCCGTTTATTATGCGCGAACCGAAATCGCCAGGAACTCCAGTATGTCTCGCCAGGACGCGAACGCAGCCTTTGCCCTGTCATCCTTTTTGCAGGGCACCAACGCCACCTACATCGACGAAATCTACGCCCGCTACGAGAAGGACCCGTCCTCGGTCGACGCCGAGTGGCAGGAGTTCTTCAAGAGCCTGAACGACCAGCCTTCCGACGTCCGGAAGAATGCCGAAGGGCCGTCCTGGGAGCGCGACAACTGGCCGCTGACCCCGCAGGATGACCTCACCTCCGCCCTCGACGGCAACTGGGCCGAGGTCGAGAAGGCGGTCGGTGCCAAGATCGCCGCCAAGGCGCAGGCCAAGGGGGGCGACAAGGGCGCCGGTCTCTCCTCCGCCGATCTGCTCCAGGCGACGCGCGACTCCGTCCGCGCCCTGATGCTGATCCGCTCCTACCGCATGCGCGGTCACTTCCATGCCAAGCTCGATCCGCTCGGCATCGAAGCCCAGCGCAACCGCGAAGAGCTCGATCCGCGTACCTACGGCTTCAGCGAAGCCGATTTCGACCGCAAGATCTTCCTCGATCACGTGCTCGGCCTCGAATACGGCAGCTTGCGCGAAATCACCGCGATCTGCGAGCGCACCTATTGCCAGACGCTCGGCGTCGAGTTCATGCACATCAGCAATGCCGCGCAGAAGGCCTGGATCCAGGAGCGCATCGAGGGTCCGGACAAGGAGATCTCGTTCACCCGCGAAGGTCGCCGCGCCATCCTGATGAAGCTGGTCGAGGCCGAGGGCTTCGAAAAATTCTGCGACACCAAGTTTACCGGCACCAAGCGCTTCGGTCTCGACGGCGCCGAATCGCTGATCCCGGCGCTCGAGCAGATCATCAAGCGCGGTGGCAATCTCGGCGTGAAGGAGATCGTGCTGGGCATGCCGCATCGCGGCCGCCTCAACGTGCTGACGCAGGTGATGGGCAAGGCGCACCGCGCCCTGTTCCACGAATTCAAGGGCGGCTCGGCCAACCCCGACGCGGTCGAAGGCTCCGGCGACGTCAAATATCACCTCGGCGCGTCCTCGGACCGCGAGTTCGACGGCAACCGCATCCATCTGTCGCTGACCGCCAACCCCTCGCATCTCGAGATCGTCGATCCCGTCGTGCTCGGCAAGGTCCGCGCCAAGCAGGACCAGCACGGCGATCCGCCCGACATGCGCATCTCGGTGATGCCGCTCTTGATGCACGGCGACGCCGCGTTCGCCGGCCAGGGCGTGGTGGCCGAGTGCTTCGGCCTGTCCGACCTGAAGGGCTACCGCACCGGCGGTTCCGTGCACTTCATCGTCAACAACCAGATCGGCTTCACCACCTATCCGCGCTACTCGCGCTCCTCGCCCTATCCGTCGGATGTGGCGAAGATGATCGACGCGCCGATCTTCCACGTGAACGGCGACGATCCGGAAGCCGTGGTGTTCGCGGCCAAGGTCGCGATCGAATTCCGGCAGAAATTCCACAAGCCCGTCGTCATCGACATGTGGTGCTATCGCCGCTACGGCCACAATGAGGGCGACGAGCCGGCATTCACTCAGCCGGTGATGTACAAGCGGATCGCGGCCCATGCCTCGACCCTTACCCTCTACTCCAAGCGCCTGATTGCCGAAGGCGTGGTCACCGAGGGTGAAGTCGACAAGCTGAAGGCCGACTGGCGCGCGCGGCTCGACGCCGAGTTCGAGGCCGGCACCTCCTACAAGCCGAACAAGGCCGACTGGCTTGACGGCAAGTGGTCCGGCTTCAAGATCGCCGATCAGGAAGAGGATGCGCGGCGCGGCGTCACCGGTGTTGATCTGCCTGTTCTCAAGGACATCGGCCGCAAGATCACCAAGGTGCCGGATGGTTTCCGCGTCCACCGCACCATCCAGCGCTTCCTGGAAAATCGCGCCAAGGCGATCGACGGCAACGCGGGCATCGACTGGGCGACCGGCGAGGCGCTGGCGTTCTGTACGCTGCTCCAGGAAAACCACCACGTCCGCCTGTCCGGACAGGATTCGGAGCGCGGCACCTTCTCGCAGCGCCACTCGGTCCTGATCGACCAGGAGGATGAGAGCCGCTACACGCCGTTCAACCATCTCGGCCACGAGCAGGGCCATTACGAGGTCATCAACTCGCTGCTGTCGGAAGAAGCCGTGCTCGGCTTCGAATACGGCTACTCGCTCGCCGAGCCGAACACGCTGACCCTCTGGGAAGCCCAGTTCGGCGACTTCGCCAACGGCGCGCAGGTCGTGTTCGACCAGTTCATCTCCTCGGGCGAGCGCAAATGGCTGCGCATGTCCGGCCTCGTCTGCCTGCTGCCGCACGGCTATGAGGGTCAGGGACCGGAGCACTCCTCGGCGCGCCTCGAGCGTTACCTGCAGATGTGCGCCGAAGACAACATGCAGGTGGTCTATCCGACCACGCCGGCGAACTACTTCCACGTGCTGCGTCGCCAGCTTCATCGCGAGATCCGCAAGCCGCTGATCGTGATGACGCCCAAGTCGCTGCTGCGTCACAAGCGGGCGGTGTCGCGCATCGAGGAACTTGCGAAGGACACGACCTTCCACCGCATCCTCTATGATGACGCCCAGATGCTGCCGAACGAAGCCATCAAGCTCGTGCCGGACGAGAAGGTCCGCCGCATCGTGCTGTGCTCCGGCAAGGTCTATTACGACCTCTACGAGGAGCGCGAGAAGCGCGGCATCGACGACATCTATCTGATGCGCGTCGAGCAGCTCTATCCGGTGCCGCTGAAGGCGCTGGTGGCCGAGCTGTCGCGCTTCAAGAAGGCCGAAGTGGTGTGGTGCCAGGAAGAGCCCCGCAACATGGGTGCCTGGCACTTCATCGAGCCCTATCTGGAATGGGTGCTGAACCAGGTGAACGGCGCGAGCCGGCGTCCGCGTTATGTCGGCCGCGCCGCTTCCGCCGCGACCGCTACTGGTCTGATGTCCAAGCATCAGGCGCAGCTGAAGGCGTTCCTGGACGAAGCACTGAGCTGAACTTTTTAAACTGCGTCATGCCCCGCCTCGTGCGCAACCAGCGCACCGGGGCGGGGCATCCGGTACGTCGCGATGTCCGTGCAGTGTACGAACGTCCGGCTTGCCGGATGGCTTGCTTTTCGCGGGCCATTGACGACCGACTTATGACCGCACCGGCGATCCCTTAAGGAAAAGACCATGACTGAAATTCGTGTGCCGACGCTCGGCGAATCCGTCACCGAGGCCACCATCGGCCGCTGGTTCAAGAAGGCCGGCGACCCTGTCGCCGTCGACGAGCCCTTGGTGGAGCTCGAGACCGACAAGGTCACCATCGAGGTCCCGGCGCCCTCCGCCGGCACGCTGAGCGAGATCATCGCCGCCGATGGCGCGACCGTCGCGGTCGGCGCGCTGCTCGGACAGATCACGGAAGGCGGAGGCGCTGCCAAGCCCGCTGCGGCTCCCGCCAAGCCCGCCGCTGCCGCTCCTGCCGCCGCCGCTGCTTCCGCGCCGGCGCCTAGCGCGCCGAAGGCGCCGCCGGCCGACGCGCCGCTCGCCCCCTCAGTGCGCAAGCTCTCGGCCGAGACCGGCGTCGATGCCTCTACCGTTCCGGGCTCCGGCAAGGACGGCCGCGTCACCAAGGGCGACATGCTCGCCGCGATCGAGCGTGCGGCCTCGGCGCCCACCCCGGTGAACCAGCCCGCCGCCGCCGTGCAGGTGCGTGCGCCGTCACCGGCAGACGATGCCGCCCGCGAAGAGCGCGTCAAGATGACCCGCCTGCGCCAGACCATCGCGCGCCGCCTCAAGGACGTGCAGAACACCGCGGCGATGCTGACGACCTTCAACGAGGTCGACATGACCAACGTGATGGCGCTGCGTGCCCACTACAAGGATGCGTTCGAGAAGAAGCACGGCTCCAAGCTCGGCTTCATGGGCTTCTTCACCAAGGCCGTCGTGCAGGCGCTGAAGGATATCCCGGCGGTCAACGCCGAGATCGACGGCACCGATTTGATCTACAAGAACTACTACCACATCGGCGTCGCCGTCGGCACCGACAAGGGTCTCGTCGTGCCCGTGGTGCGCGACTGCGACCACAAGTCGATCGCCGACATCGAAAAGGGCATCGCCGATTTCGGCCGCCGCGCCCGCGACGGCCAGCTCAAGATCGACGAGATGCAGGGCGGCACTTTCACCATCACCAATGGCGGCATCTACGGCTCGCTGATGTCGACCCCGATCCTGAACGCGCCGCAATCAGGCATCCTCGGCATGCACAAGATCCAGGAGCGGCCGATGGTCGTCGGCGGCAAGATCGAGGTTCGCCCGATGATGTATCTGGCGCTGTCCTACGATCACCGCGTCATCGACGGCAAGGAAGCCGTCACCTTCCTGGTTCGCGTCAAGGAGAGCCTGGAAGACCCGGCGCGCCTGGTGCTCGATCTCTGATCCCTGATGCTCTGCGAGCGCCGTCGCCATTGGCGGCGGCGCATGTCGAACCATGGAGGCGCGCATGACCGATAAAGTCGTTGTCATCACCGGCGGCAGCCGCGGCATCGGGCGGGCGACCGCGATCGCGGCGGCCGCGCGCGGCTTCCGCGTCGTGGTCGGCTATGCCAGCAACAAGAAGGCCGCCGACGAGGTGGTCGCGCTGATCGAGGCCAGCAACGGCAAGGCCATCGCGGTGAAATGCGATGTCGCCGAGGAAAGCGACATCCTCGAGCTGTTCAAGGCAGCCGACAAGTTCGGCACGTTAGGGGCGCTCGTCAACAATGGCGGCATCGTCGGCCAGAGCGGCGTGCGGGTCGACGAGATGTCGGCCGAGCGCATCCAGCGCGTGCTCGCGGTCAACGTCACCGGCTCCATTCTCTGCGCGCGCGAGGCCGTGAAGCGGATGTCCACCAAGCACGGCGGCAAGGGTGGCGTCATCGTCAACCTGTCTTCGGTCGCGGCGCGTCTCGGCGCGCCCAACACGTATGTCGACTATGCCGCGTCCAAGGGCGCGATCGATTCCTTCACCACCGGCCTCGGCTATGAGGTCGCGGGAGAAGGCATTCGTGTCGCGGGCATCCGGCCGGGCCTGATCGATACGGAAATTCACGCCGCCGGCGGCGAGCCCGACCGCGCCCATCGTCTGGCCCATATGGTGCCGATGAAGCGCGTCGGCACATCAGATGAAATCGCCAATGCCATCGTCTGGCTGATGTCGGACGAGGCTTCCTACATCACCGCAGCAACTCTCGATGTGTCCGGCGGACGCTGACGCGCCGCGCGGACGCTGACACATCCCCATCACGCTAAACCTACGGGACTTTCTCTCATGGCTACCTACGATCTCGTCGTCATCGGCACCGGACCGGGCGGTTATGTCTGCGCGGTGCGCGCAGCCCAGCTCGGCATGAAAGTCGCCGTGGTCGAAAAGAACGCAACCCTCGGCGGCACCTGCCTCAATGTCGGCTGCATGCCGTCGAAGGCGCTGCTGCACGCGTCCGAGATGTTCGAGGAAGCCGGGCACTCCTTCGCCAAGATGGGCGTGTCGGTCTCCTCGCCGAAGCTCGATCTTCCCGCGATGATGAACTTCAAGCAGCAGGGCATCGACGGCAACGTCAAGGGCGTCGAGTTCCTGATGAAGAAGAACAAGATCGACGTGCTCAAGGGCACCGGCAAGATCCTGGGCACCGGCAAGGTCGCGGTCTCCGCCGATGGCAAGTCGCAAACGATTGAAACGAAGAACATCGTGATCGCGACCGGTTCGGACATCGCGCGCCTCAAGGGCATCGAGATCGACGAGAAGCGCATCGTGTCCTCGACCGGCGCGCTGTCGCTCGACAAGGTGCCCGGCAAGCTCTTGATCGTCGGCGCCGGCGTGATCGGCCTCGAGCTCGGCTCGGTCTGGCATCGCCTAGGGGCCGAAGTCGTCGTCGTCGAATTCCTGGATCGCATCCTGCCCGGCATGGACGGCGAGATCGCCAAGCAATTCCAGCGCATCCTGGAAAAGCAGGGCTTTGCGTTCAAGCTTGGCGCCAAGGTCACCGCCGTCGACAATTCAGGCAAGACACTGAAGGCGACCATCGAGCCCGCCGCCGGCGGTGCCGCCGAGACGCTGGAAGCCGACGTCGTTCTGGTCTGCATCGGCCGCGTGCCCTACACCGACGCGCTTGGCCTGAAGGAGGCCGGCGTCGCGCTGGACAATCGTGGCCGCGTCCAGATCGATCCGCACTTCGCCACCAGCCTGAAGGGCGTTTATGCCATCGGCGACGTCGTCGCTGGGCCGATGCTTGCGCACAAGGCCGAGGATGAAGGCGTGGCGGTGGCCGAGATCATCGCCGGCCAGGCCGGGCACGTGAATTACGATGTGATCCCGGGCGTCGTGTATACCACGCCGGAAGTGTCCTGCGTCGGCAAGACCGAGGAGGAGCTGAAGCAGGCGGGCACAGCTTACACGGTCGGGAAGTTTCCCTTTACCGCCAATGGCCGCTCCAAGGTCAACCAGACCACTGACGGCTTTGTGAAGATTCTCGCAGATGCGAAGACCGATCGCGTGCTCGGCGTGCACATTATCGGCCGCGAAGCCGGCGAAATGATCCATGAAGCGTGCGTTCTCATGGAGTTTGGCGGCAGTGCGGAAGATCTCGCGCGCACCTGCCACGCGCATCCGACCCGCTCGGAGGCGATCAAGGAAGCCGCGCTTGCAGTCGGCAAGCGAGCCATCCATATGTAGCAACGCGCCCAGCGCCAAATCGGGCGGGGAACACATGCTGCGCCGCCTTCTTCAACCGGTCTGGGTCCTGCTTGCGATCATCTTCCTGATCGAAGCCTGGCTGTGGGACCATCTCGAGCCGATCGTTGCGCGGGTTGTCGCAGCCGTCCCGCTCGCACGTTTCAAGCAATGGCTGACGGAGCGCGTCGATGCGCTGTCGCCGGCCATGACGCTGATCGTGTTCGCGGTCCCCATCGTCCCGCTGTTTCCGCTCAAGCTGGTCGGCCTGTGGCTGCTCACGCATGAATACTGGACCAGCGCGGTCTTCACGATCGTTTTCGCGAAGCTGCTGGGCGTCGGCGTCACCGCCTTCGTGTTCGACGTGACGCGCGACAAGCTTTTGGAGATGCACTGGTTCGAGCGGATCTACGATCTGGTGATGAAGGTCCGCGCCAAGGCGCACCTGCTGGTCGACCCGATCAAGCGCCGTATCCGCGAGCTGATCGCCGGCAACGGCGAGGGCTGGTCGTCACGTACGCTGCGTGTGATCCAGCGTTTCAGGAAGAGCGTGCACCAGGCGCGGTAGCTGCCCGCACATTCAGTCTCTCACCGTCACCCTGAGGTGGCCGCTTCTTCAGCGGCCCTCGAAGGGCGACGGCCCGTCTGCATCTCGGCCGTTCTTCCTTCTAGGCTCCGGGCGCAGCGCTGATGTACTGCGCTCCTCGCACCTCAAGATGACGGAGCTGGTGCAACGCTGTTGCACCAATCAATGCAAATGCACCAGATGCGGCCACCACAGGCCGAGGCTGGTCATGAGCAGGCCGGCGAGCGTCAGGATGCCGGCGACATAGGCCAGCGCGAACATGCCGGTGATGATGGTGGCCGAGGCCAGCACGATGCCGATCTGGAAGGCGGCCGACGCCAGCTCGAAGTGATGGTATTTCGCGGTCGCCTCGTCGCGCTCGTGCTCGGCATGCTTGGCCTTCTCGGCGAGCTGCTCGGTGCCTTCGCCGGTCTCCGGCTCGGAGCGGTAGCGCTGCGCGGTCTTGGTCCAGTCGTCGACCTGCTTCTGCACCGCGGGCTTCTGCGCCTCGTCCGCGCCGGCGAGCGCGAGCTTGCCCTGCTCGGCGGCGGTGATCACCACGGTGCGGCGGATGCTCTTGGCCTGGAAGAACGCCCAGAGATTGGCGGCCTCGACGTTCTTGCTGATCGATTCGGTCTGGGCGCCCTTGCCGAGCGTCTCCGAGATCGCCAGGAAGAGCGCCAGCACGGCGATCAGGAGCGCGATCTTCTTGTTCGAGCCGGACGCGTGTTCGGCGTGCTCGGCGTGCTCCATGCTTTCATGTGCGCTCATCAGTCTCTCCTGCCTCGGTTCCGCAACGATTGACCGAACCGCGCGGCCTGCGCAAGAGGCAAGGCAGTTATGACGTCAGTGTGTCAGCGCCAATTCGTCAGCGTCTTGGATGCGCGCTGGCATAGACTTCCAGCAGGCGCTCGGAATCGATGCCGGTGTAGATCTGCGTGGTCGAGAGCGAGGAATGGCCGAGCAATTCTTGGATGGCGCGCAGGTCCCCGCCGCGTGACAGCAAATGCGTGGCGAAGGAATGCCGCAGCGCGTGCGGCGTGGCGCTGTCGGGCAGGCCGAGCGCGCCGCGCAGCCGCTCCATCGCGAGCTGGATGATGCGCGGACTGAGCGGACCGCCGCGCGCGCCGACGAAGATCGGGCCTTCCGCCGGCAACGGATACGGGCACATCGCGACGTATTCCTGAACGAGCTCGAGCACGTTCTGCAGCACCGGCACCATGCGGGTCTTGTTGCCTTTGCCGGTCACGATCAGCACGTCGCCCTCGCCGGGACGCGGCACCTCGCGGCGCTTCAGGCCGAGCGCCTCGGAGATGCGCAGGCCCGAGCCGTACAAGAGCGCCATCACCGCGGCGTCGCGCGCCAGGATCCAGGTCTCGCGATCCTCGCCGGCCCGCTCGTCGGCATCGGCAAGGCGTTTGGCCGATGCCATCGGCAACGGCTTCGGCAAGGTCTTGGCCACCTTCGGCGCACGGATCGCCGAGAGTGCGCCGACCTTGCCCTTGCCTTCGCGCTCGAGGAAGCGGCCGAAGGAGCGCAGCCCGGCGAGCGCGCGCATCAGGCTGCGGCCGGCAATGTCGTCGGCGCGGCGCATCGCCATGAAGGCGCGGACGTCGGTGGCCTCCAGCGCCGCGAAGCGCTTCAGCGTCACGCGTTCGCCCCAATGGCTGCAAAGGAAATCCAGGCACTGCCGCAAGTCGCGGCCATAGGCTTCCAGCGTCTTCGGCGACAACCGCCGCTCGGCGCCGAGATGCGACAGCCAGCGCGTCATCTCCTGCGCGATCGAGGGATCGGCGCTGGCCAGCTCGATTTGTGGGGCGACGGCTTTGCTCATGCGCACTGGACGTGGTGATTCCACCCAGTATATCGCATCACATCCGTTTATCGTTCGCTAAGGCCGCCGCAGGGCGCTAGCCTTGAGGCCCCGGTTCCGATTCTTCGTTCATGGATCACACCTCGCGCAGCACCACCGCCCCGACCAACGCGACCGGCATGGTCGACGTGCTGGTGCCGGTCGCGCTCGACCAGACCTATTCCTACAAGGTGCCGCGTGGCATGGAGCTGAAGGCGGGCGATCTCGTCGCCGTGCCGCTCGGGCCGCGCGAGGTGCTGGCCGTGGTCTGGGGGGAGAACGCCAATCCGGATCCGCGCCTGCACAACCGTCTCAAGGAGGTCAGCGAGAAGCTCGACATCCCGCCGCTCAAGCCCGAGCTGCGGCAGGTGGTCGACTGGGTCGCCAATTACACGCTGAGCCCGCGCGGCATGGTGCTGCGCATGTGCTTGCGGATGGGTGAGAATCTCGGCCCCGAGCGGGTGCGTCCCGGCGTGCGGCTGGTCGGCGATCCGCCGCGACGGCTGACGCCGGCCCGACAGCGCGTGATCGAGGTGCTCTCGGACCGGCTGCTGCACGGCAAGTCGGAAGCGGCCAAGGAGGCCGGCGTCTCCTCGGGCGTGATCGACGGGCTGGTCGACGAAGGCACGCTGACGGTCGAGCCGATGCCGCCGCCTGCCCCGCCGCCGGTGCCCGATCCCGATTTCGGCCGGCCGGACTTTACCCCGCTGCAGCGCGCGGCGGTCGACACGATGCGCGCGCTCGCGGCCAACGGCACCTTCCACGTCGCATTGCTCGACGGCGTCACCGGTTCCGGCAAGACCGAGGTCTATTTCGAGGCGATCGCGGAAGCCATCCGCCGCGGCAGGCAATCGCTGATCCTGATGCCGGAGATCGCGCTCACCGGCCAGTTCCTCGATCGCTTCGCGCAACGTTTCGGCGTGCGGCCGATCGAATGGCATTCCGAGCTGACGCCGCGCACCCGCGCGCGCAACTGGGCTGCGATCTCCGGAGGCAGCGCGCCGGTCGTGGTCGGCGCGCGCTCGGCGCTGTTTTTGCCCTACGCCAATCTCGGCCTGATCGTCGTCGATGAGGAGCACGATCAGGCCTACAAGCAGGACGAGGGCGTACATTATCACGCCCGCGACATGGCGGTGGTGCGCGCGCATATCGCCAAGATTCCGGTCGTGCTGGCGTCTGCGACACCGTCGGTCGAATCCGAGGTCAACGCGCGCAAGAACCGCTATCAGCGCATCGCGCTGCCCTCGCGCTTCGGCGGCCAGCACATGCCGCATATCGAGGCCATCGACATGCGCCGCGAGCCGCCGGCGCGCGGCCGCTTCATCTCGCCGCGGCTGGCCGGTGAAATCAGAGGCGCGATCGAAAAGCGCGAGCAGGCGCTGCTGTTCCTCAATCGCCGCGGCTATGCGCCGCTGACGCTGTGCCGCGGCTGCGGCCACCGCTTCGCCTGCACCATCTGCGATGCCTGGCTGGTCGATCACCGCTTCCGCCAGCGCCTGGTCTGTCATCATTGCGGCTTCTCGATGCCGCGTCCGCATCTCTGTCCGAACTGTTCGGCCGAGGAATCGCTCGTTGCCGTCGGCCCCGGCGTCGAACGCCTGCAGGAGGAGGCGGCCGCCCTGTTTCCGCAAGCCCGCACCATGGTGCTGTCGAGCGATCTGATTACCTCGATCGAGACGATGCGCTCCGAGCTTGCCGAGATCGCGGAGGGCCGCGTCGACATCATCATCGGCACGCAGCTCGTGGCCAAGGGTCACAATTTTCCGCGGCTCAATCTGGTCGGCGTGGTCGATGCGGATCTTGGTCTTTCCAACGGCGATCCGCGCGCGGCGGAGCGCACCTGGCAATTGCTCAACCAGGTGATCGGCCGCGCCGGGCGCGAGCAGGGCCGCGGCATCGGCTATCTCCAGACCCACCAGCCCGATCATCCCGTGATGAAGGCGCTGATCGCCTGCGACCGCGAGGCCTTCTACGACAGCGAGATCGATCTGCGCGAACGCACGCTGTATCCGCCGTTCGGCCGGCTCGCCAGCCTGATCATCTCCGCCGGCGACCGCCCGAGCGCCGAAGGTCTCGGGCGGAGACTCGTCGCGCTCGCCCCGCGCGACGAGCGCGTCGTGGTGCTCGGCCCGGCGGAAGCGCCGCTCGCGGTGATCAAGGGCCGCTACCGCTTCCGCATCCTGGTGAAATCGGCGCGCGGTTTCGACCTCTCGGACTATTTGCGCAACTGGCTCGCCGTCTGCCCGAAGCCGACGGGCAATCAGAAGCTCGAAGTCGACGTCGATCCGCAGAGCTTTTTGTAGGGGCCACGAGCATTCGTAGGGTGCGCAAAAGCGCGCGTCTTCGTTCGAAGAACGAAGGCGTAAGCGTGCCCACCACTGAAATTGGTGGGCACGCATCCGCCGCCGCTCCGCAAGCGCCGGAGAATGCTTTGCCCACCCTACGGCAGCTGCGCTCCGCCCGGGCTACGATGCCAATAAAAAAGCCCGCGGTCCCCCAAGACCGCGGGCTTGTTTCATGCGCGCATCAAACTGATGAAAACTGCGCGCGCTCGATGAGACGCTTTATCGCGCCTTAGGAGACGACTTCCGCGGTGACGCGGCCGACGCCGCGACCCGTGAGGCCGATGGCGCGGGCAGCGCCCGTGGAGAGGTCGAGAACCCGGCCGCGAATGAACGGG
Organism: Bradyrhizobium sp. ERR14; assembly: GCF_014198235.1. NCBI lineage: Bacteria > Pseudomonadati > Pseudomonadota > Alphaproteobacteria > Hyphomicrobiales > Nitrobacteraceae > Bradyrhizobium > Bradyrhizobium sp. ERR14. Next base: position 692,577 of record NZ_JACIHD010000003.1, read on the forward strand.
CCACGGTCATTGATGGTGACGACGACGCTCGAGCCGCCGTGGGTGACGCGCAGCTTGGTGCCGAACGGCAGCGAACGGTGCGCCGCCGTCATAGCATTCTGGTTGAAGCGCTGGCCCGAGGCCGTGCGGCTGCCGGACTCGTTGCCGTAAAAGGAGGCCATGCCGGAGAAGCTGTGGCCCGTGCCCGAGGTCGGCGTCATCGACGCATTGGCGTTGCGCCAATCGGAGGTCGCGTTGGTATCGGTCTGAGCGTGGTGGCGGTGATGATGATGCCGGTGATGCCGGGATTTGGCGGAAGCTTCGGTGGCAGTTCCACCGATGAGAAGAGTTGCGGCAATGAAAGCGATCGCCGTGCGCGGCCGGGTCACAAAGCCCAGCGTCTTCAAAGACAGCATTTAGTGGTCCCTAAGCTAGTATTGCCACACATGTGGCTAGTGGAGCCCCCATCAGTTTGTGAGCGGATTGGCGTTTCGATTCCTAATGAGGCGTGAATTGGGCAGTAAATCTATTCTGTGTCGTCATGAAATATCTTGTTACCGCGACCAGATATTCAGGCGATGTTTCGTAATCTTCGCCTTTAACGATTTGTTAACCTATGAAATACTTCAAAATACTGTAAAAGCGAAGTCATCACCTTGAGCATTTAGAATTGGGTAAGTATTCGGCGAGTGGAGCTGGCGAGGCCAGAATCACGCCTCAGCGATCCGTGTTCATGGCCGCTATGCGCTGAGAGCAGGAACCAACAAGGCGAGACACGGCAGAGCCGCCGCGACAATTCCGTGACGCGGCACCTCGTCACCATGTCCTTGCTCAAGTCCCTGATACGGTCGTCGGATCAGGTGGTGATCGATGCATCCCGCATGCGACGAACTGGCGACAGAACCTCGTGCCTTTAATTTGGCGTCATGTTGCACCTGCGCGCCTGCTATGTTAGCAAAGCCGCGATTTTCACGGATCCGGCACCTCCCGTGTCGGCCGGAAATCGAAGTCCCGCTTGAATTCCAAGGGCTTGGATCGCTTGGCGCCGCTTTGTGGCGACGGTTTTTCCCTTGCGAGTTTGACAGCAAAAAGAGCGCGTCTGTGGCTGCAGAAGATACGTCCGTTTCAGGTGTGTCCGGCCGTTATGCAACGGCCTTGTTTGAACTGGCCCGCGACCAGAAAGTGGTCGACGAGGTCAAAGCCGATCTCGAGAAATTCGAGGCCATGCTGAATGAGAGCGCCGATCTAAAGCGCCTCGTCCGCAGCCCGGTTTTCGCGGCCGATGCCCAGTCCAAGGCCCTTTCGGCCGTGCTGGCCAAGGCCGGCATCGCCGGCATCTCCGCCAATTTCCTGAAAGTCCTGACCGCCAATCGCCGCCTGTTCGCGGTGGTCGACGTCATTCGCGCCTACCGGGCCCTGGTCGCCAGGTTCAAGGGCGAGGTGACGGCCGACGTCACCGTGGCGGAATCGCTTTCGGACAAGAATCTCGACGCCCTCAAGGTTGCCCTGAAGTCGGTGACCGGCAAGGACGTCGCGCTCAACGTGAATGTCGATCCCTCGATCATCGGTGGCCTCGTCGTCAAGCTCGGCAGCCGCATGATCGATAGTTCGCTTCGCACCAAACTCAATTCGATCAAGCACGCGATGAAAGAGGCAGGCTGATGGACATCCGCGCCGCGGAAATTTCCGCGATCCTCAAGGACCAGATCAAGAATTTCGGCCAGGAAGCTGAAGTCTCCGAAGTCGGACAGGTGCTGTCCGTCGGCGACGGTATTGCCCGCGTCTATGGTCTGGACAACGTCCAGGCCGGCGAGATGGTCGAGTTCGAGAACGGCACCCGCGGCATGGCGCTGAACCTCGAAACCGACAACGTCGGCGTCGTGATCTTCGGCGGCGACCGTGAGATCAAGGAAGGCCAGACCGTCAAGCGCACCCGCGCCATCGTGGACGCGCCGGTCGGCAAGGGCCTGCTCGGCCGCGTCGTCGACGCGCTCGGCAATCCGATCGACGGCAAGGGCCCGATCCAGGCCGACAAGCGCATGCGCGTCGACGTCAAGGCGCCCGGCATCATTCCGCGCAAGTCGGTGAGCGAGCCGATGGCGACCGGCCTCAAGGCGATCGACGCCCTGATCCCGATCGGCCGCGGCCAGCGCGAGCTGATCATCGGCGACCGTCAGACCGGCAAGACCGCGATCGCGCTCGACACCATCCTGAACCAGAAGCCGCTCAACGCGCAGCCCGACGAGAACATCAAGCTGTACTGCGTCTACGTCGCAGTCGGCCAGAAGCGCTCGACGGTTGCCCAGTTCGTGAAGGTGCTGGAAGAGCAGGGCGCGCTCGAATATTCGATCGTCGTCGCCGCCACCGCGTCGGATCCGGCGCCGATGCAGTACATCGCGCCGTTCACCGCCTGCACCATGGGCGAGTTCTTCCGCGACAACGGCATGCACGCGGTCATCATCTATGACGATCTGTCCAAGCAGGCCGTCGCCTACCGCCAGATGTCGCTGCTGCTGCGCCGCCCGCCGGGCCGCGAAGCCTATCCGGGCGACGTGTTCTACCTGCATTCCCGTCTGCTCGAGCGCGCGGCCAAGCTCAGCAAGGATCACGGCTCGGGCTCGCTGACCGCACTGCCGGTCATCGAAACCCAGGCCAACGACGTGTCGGCCTACATTCCGACCAACGTCATCTCGATCACCGACGGTCAGATCTTCCTGGAAACCGACCTGTTCTTCCAGGGCATCCGTCCCGCGGTGAACGTCGGTCTGTCGGTGTCGCGCGTCGGCTCCTCGGCGCAGACCAAGGCCACCAAGAAGGTCGCCGGCAAGATCAAGGGCGAGCTGGCGCAGTACCGCGAAATGGCGGCGTTCGCGCAGTTCGGCTCCGACCTCGACGCCTCGACCCAGCGCCTGCTGAACCGCGGCTCGCGCCTGACCGAGCTCCTGAAGCAGCCGCAGTTCGCGCCGCTGAAGATGGAAGAGCAGGTCTGCGTGATCTGGGCCGGCACCAACGGCTATCTCGATCCGCTCCCGGTCAACAAGGTGCGCGCGTTCGAGGACGGCCTGCTGTCGCTGCTGCGTGGCAAGAACGTCGACATCCTCAATTCGATCCGCGACACCCGCGACCTCTCCGACGACGTGGCTGCCAAGCTGAAGTCGGTGGTCGAAGGTTTTGCGAAGAGCTTCGCTTAATCGCAGCATGGCCGGGTCACCCGGCCATGATCGCTTCGCGAGAGGCAAGACAATAAGAAGCGTGCCCGGCGCCCGGCCGGGCATTGCGATCGGGACAGGCTAGCGGTCCGACGTATCAGTCGAACCGCCGGGGTGAACGAAGAATGGCGTCACTTAAAGACATGCGCGTGCGCATCGCCTCCACCAAGGCGACGCAAAAGATCACCAAGGCCATGCAAATGGTCGCGGCGTCCAGGTTGCGCCGCGCCCAGCAGGCGGCCGAAGCTGCGCGCCCCTATGCCGACAAGATGAGCGCGGTGATCTCCAACATCGCCAGCGCTGCCGCCGGTTCGCCCGGCGCGCCGGCGCTGCTGGCCGGCACCGGCAAGGACCAGGTCCACCTGCTGCTGGTCTGCACCGGCGAGCGCGGCCTGTCCGGCGCCTTCAACTCCTCGATCGTGCGTCTCGCGCGCGATCGTGCCCAGGCGCTGATGGCGCAGGGCAAGGAAGTCAAATTCTTCTGCGTCGGCCGCAAGGGCTATGAGCAGCTCCGCCGCCAGTTCGACAAGCAGATCGTCGAGCATCTCGACCTGCGCAGCGTTCGTCAGCTCGGTTTCGTCAACGCCGAGGACATCGCCAGGAAGGTGCTGGCCCGTTTCGAGAACGGCGAGTTCGACGTCTGCACGCTGTTCTACGCGCAGTTCAAGTCGGTGATCGCCCAGATCCCGACCGCGCAGCAGATCATTCCGCTGGTCGTGGAAGAGAAGGCGGCGAACGCGCCGTCGACGTCCTACGAATATGAGCCGGAGGAGGACGAACTCCTTTCGGGCCTGCTGCCGCGCAACATCGCGGTGCAGATCTTCCGCGCGCTGCTGGAGAACACTGCTTCGTTCTACGGCGCGCAGATGAGCTCGATGGACAACGCCACCCGCAACGCCGGCGAAATGATCCGCAAGCAAACCCAGATCTACAACCGAACCCGTCAAGCCCAGATCACCAAGGAGCTGATCGAGATCATCTCCGGCGCCGAGGCGGTCTGACGCACGAACTCAACGACGGTCGTTCAAGTAAAGAATTTCGAAGGAGAGCTTCATGGCTACAGCAGCTAACCCGGTCGGTCGCGTCACCCAGGTCATGGGCGCCGTCGTCGACGTTCAGTTCGAGGGCCACCTCCCGGCCATTCTCAATTCGCTGGAAACCAAGAACGGCAACATCCGCCTCGTGCTGGAAGTTGCGCAGCATCTCGGTGAGTCCACCGTGCGCACGATCGCGATGGACGTGACCGAAGGTCTGGTGCGCGGCCAGGAAGTGACCGATACCGGCCAGCCGATCCGCGTTCCCGTCGGCGAAGGCACGCTCGGCCGCATCATCAACGTCATCGGCGAGCCGATCGACGAAGCCGGCCCGGTCAACGCCGAAGGCCTGCGCCCCATCCATCAGGACGCGCCGAGCTACACCGACCAGTCGACCGAAGCTGAAATTCTGGTCACCGGCATCAAGGTCGTCGATCTTCTGGCTCCCTATGCGAAGGGCGGCAAGATCGGCCTGTTCGGCGGCGCCGGCGTCGGCAAGACCGTGCTGATTCAGGAGCTGATCAACAACGTCGCGAAGGCGCACGGCGGTTACTCCGTGTTCGCCGGTGTCGGCGAGCGCACCCGCGAGGGCAACGACCTCTATCACGAGTTCATCGAATCCAAGGTCAACGCCGATCCGAAGAATCCGGATCCGAGCGTGAAGTCGAAGTGCGCGCTGGTGTTCGGCCAGATGAACGAGCCGCCCGGCGCCCGCGCCCGCGTCGCGCTCACGGGTCTGACCATCGCGGAAGACTTCCGCGACAAGGGCCAGGACGTGCTGTTCTTCGTCGACAACATCTTCCGCTTCACCCAGGCCGGCTCGGAAGTGTCGGCGCTGCTCGGCCGTATTCCTTCGGCGGTGGGTTATCAGCCGACGCTCGCCACCGACATGGGCGCGCTGCAGGAGCGCATCACCACCACCCAGAAGGGTTCGATCACCTCGGTGCAGGCCATCTACGTTCCGGCCGACGACTTGACCGACCCGGCGCCCGCGACCTCGTTCGCGCATCTTGACGCGACCACCACGCTGTCGCGCTCGATCGCCGAAAAGGGCATCTACCCCGCGGTGGATCCGCTCGACTCGACCTCGCGCATGCTCTCCCCGCTGGTCGTCGGCGAGGAGCACTATGCGGTTGCCCGTCAGGTCCAGCAGGTGCTGCAGCGCTACAAGGCGCTCCAGGACATCATCGCCATTCTCGGCATGGACGAGCTTTCGGAAGAGGACAAGCTGACGGTGGCACGCGCCCGCAAGGTCGAGCGCTTCATGTCGCAGCCGTTCCACGTCGCCGAAATCTTCACGGGATCGCCCGGCAAGTTCGTCGAGCTCGCCGACACCATCAAGGGCTTCAAGGGCCTGGTGGAAGGCAAGTACGACCACCTGCCCGAAGCTGCCTTCTACATGGTCGGCACGATCGAAGAAGCCGTCGAGAAGGGCAAGAAGCTGGCGGCGGAAGCGGCCTAAGGCGCGAATGGCGAATGGGGAGTAGCGAATAGACGCGCTGCTCTCTTCGCCACTCGCCATTCGCTACTCACCATTCGCAGGTACACCATGGCTACCTTCCACTTCGATCTCGTCTCTCCGGAAAAGCTCGCGTTCTCGGGCGAGGTCGATCAGGTCGACATCCCCGGCGTCGAGGGTGATTTCGGCGTGCTGGCAGGGCATGCGCCGGTCGTGGCTGCGATCCGTCCGGGCATCCTCACCATCACCACGGCTGGCCGCCATGAGAAGGTCATCGTGCTCGGCGGTCTCGCCGAAGTCTCCGAAAAGGGCCTGACCGTGCTCGCCGATGTCGCGACGTCGCTGGCCGAGCTCGACCGCGCCCAGTTCGCGGCGACCATCTCGGAGATGGAAGAGGGGCTGAAGGAGCACGAAGGCAGCGAGCTCGATCAGGCGATCGAGCGGCTTGACCACTTCAAGAGCATCCAGCAGCAGCTCAACTCGACGGCTATGCACTAAGCCCCGGGGCACCGCTCCGGGGCTCGGACGAGAATTCGTGCAAGACATTCCCTGACCAAGTGCAGCGCTCGTCACACCGGTGGCGGGCGCTGAAACTTTGTTGCACCGTGTTACCGATCGCGGCATTCTGCCTTGCGAATTTGTTCCCGGGGCGGGTCGCAGATGAAACGCAAGATCGCAGCGATTTTCGCAGCCGATATTGCCGGTTACTCGAGACTGGTTGCCGAAGACGAGGAAGAGACGCTGCGGCGTCTGGCCTCCTATCGCGAGGTCGTCGACGATTTCATCGCGAGGGCCGGCGGGCGCATCTTCAATACGGCGGGCGATGCCGTGCTCGCGGAATTCCCGAGCGCGGTCGATGCGGTGCGTTGCGCGATCGACATCCAGGAATCCTTGCGGACCCGTAACATGGCCTATCCGCCGAGCCGGCAGATGTCGTTCCGCATCGGCATCACCATTGGCGACGTGGTCGAGCGCAACGGCGATCTGCTCGGCGACGGCGTCAACATTGCGGCGCGGCTGGAGGGTCTCGCCGAGGTCGGCGGCATCTGCGTCTCGCGCGCGGTGCATGAGCAGGTCGCCAACAAGCTCTCGGTGCAGTTCGCCGATATCGGCGCGCAGGAGGTCAAGAACATCCCGACGCCGGTGCATGCCTACATGGTGGCGATGCGGCGCGAGGACGGCAGCTATAGCAAGCCGCAGCTGAAGAAGGCGGCTTCCAAGGTGGCCGCAGCACCGGTGTGGATGTGGCCGCTGGTGGTCGCCGTGGTCTCGGTCACCGGCATCGGCGTCACCGGCTTCCTCTACAACACCAAGCTCAAGCAGACGGCGAATGTCGCAGCGACGCCGGCCGCAGCACCAAGCGCGACTCCAAGCGCGGCGCCGACTCAAATGGTGAAGACGCCGATGATGCCGATGACCGCGCCGAATGCCGGCGCTGCGATGACGCCGATGCCTGCGCCGTCACCATCGGCCGCGCCGATGGCCGGCAAGTTTGCGGCCGACAGCGTTCCCTTCATCAACGAGCGCGTCCGCAACTACCTTGCCGGCGACTATTCCGCGGCCGGCGACTACAAGGCTTTCGCGCTCAATGTTGGCGGCTTCACCGGTTCGGCCCTGAACCAGCCGAACGAGGAGGCCGCGCGCAACACCGCGATCGAGCAGTGCCAGAAGCGCGCCGATGCCGCGCAATCGCCGCGGCGCTGCGAGCTCTATGCGGTCGGCAACAACGTCGTCTACGCGCACGGCAAGCCGCCGATGCCGCCGTCTCCGTATTTCCGGCACGACGCCATGACCGAGCGGACATTCGCATCGAAGGACTTTCCGATGGTGCGCGAACCGCAAAAGGTCCGGCTCGAGAACATGTTCGTGCCCGCGGCGAAATCCCGCTCGGTCGCGCTCGGCCCCGGCGGACAATATTTCATGGTGCTCGGCGCCGCGTCCGCCGAAGATGCCGCGCGGCGCTCGCTGGAGTCGTGCGGCGCCATCGCCGGCGTTGCCTGCCTCGTGGTCGCGATCGACGACAATTTCGTCGTGCCGATCCCGACCCTGTTCAGGATCACCGGCTTCTTCAACGCCGCCTCCAACGCCTCGATCGTGGCGGCTGCGCGCGGCGAGGTCGTGCGCAAGCTCGGTGACGCCATGGGCTGGAATGCGGTCGCGGTCGGCACCGCGGGCCGACCGGGCCTCGGCCTCAAGGCCGCCGACGAGCAGGCCGCCGTCGCTTCCGCGCTATCCGACTGCGCCAAGCGCGACAGCGACTGCCACGTCATCGCACTCGGCCCGTTCACGGTGGGGCCGATTAATTAGGGTGATGCGATAAAGACCCCACTGGCGCGCCGACACAGGTGCGTTCCCTCCCCCCCTTGTGGGGGGGTTAGGGAGAGGGGTAGCCCAGCAAAAGGTGCGAGTTGTTGTCGATGCGCCGAGGCGATCCCGGGCGGATAGAATCCCCGTGTGATACCCCTCTCCCCGACCCTCCCCCACAAGGGGGGAGGGAGCGAGATAGCGGGGCCCCCTCACGCAAATGTCCGCCAAAATTTCTCCAACCATTTCAAACCCCATTCTACTGTGCATGGGGTTGTTTTCGCGGTTTTAGTTTGCGAAGGCCGCGAACTGCTGCGCGACGGCCTGATAAACCTCGCGGCGGAACGGCACCACGACGTCGGCAACACGGTCGAGGCGCTCCCAGCGCCAGGCATCGAACTCCGCGGGCTGGCCGTTGCGCGGCGTCAGCGGGTCGATCTCGTCATCCTTGCCGGTGAAGCGCAGGGCGAACCATTTTTGCCGCTGGCCGCGAAACTTCGCGAGGCGATGCGTCTGCGGTCCGTCGTAAGGCGGGAATTCGTAAGCGAGCCAGTCGGTCTCGCCGAGATAGTCCGCGCTGACGACGCTGGTCTCCTCCCAGAGCTCGCGCATCGCGGCATCGCGCAAATTCTCGCCGTCGTCGACGCCGCCCTGCGGCATCTGCCAGTCGAGGCCGGGCAGGATGATCTCGGGTCCGTCGCCCTTGAAGCGATGGCCGATCAGCACGCGGCCTTCGGTGTTGAAGAGGGCGATCCCGACGTTGGGGCGGTAGGGTTTTTGATTCGTCACGCGTCAATCTCTCGTCGTCGTTCCGGCGATGCATTAGCACCGAAGCCGGGACGACAATTCGATTTATTGGTCCGCCAGCGCGGAAAATTCCTGCACCACGCGCTCATAGACCGGGCGCTTGAAGGGAATGATCAGCCCGGTCAGATTCTTCATCGGCTCCCAGCGCCAGCTCACGAATTCGGCCTTGTGGCCGCCGCCGCCGGGACTGGCGACATTGATCTCGCTGTCCTTGCCGGTGAAGCGCACCGCGTACCATTTCTGGCGCTGACCGCGATAGCGGCCCTTCCAGGCGCGCCCGGCGACCGTGCGCGGAATGTCGTAAGTGAGCCAGTCCGGGACCTCGCCGAGCCGCTCGACCGAGCGCACGCTGGTCTCCTCATAGAGCTCGCGCTTGGCGGCGTCCCAGGTATCTTCGCCGGGATCGACGCCACCTTGCGGCATCTGCCAGACATGGGTGTCGTCGACATGCTCGATGCCGCCGGCGCGGCGGCCGATGAATACCCGTCCCTCTGGGTTGATCAGCATCACACCGACGCAGGTCCGGTAGGGCAGATCCTCGTAACGCGCCATTCCGCCAGACCTCTCGCATGCTGTCGGTAAGGCTTGACCGGTCCCGCGGGACCCGTGCCGTACCAATCCGTTGATTTAGCTGGATTTTGATTTCAGCATCGCGGTTGTCAATGGCACCAAAAGGATACCCCGGTCGCCCAACGTCTTGGTCCAGGCGCCGATGCGCTCGATCGAGACGGGAAGGGCGGAGGCGGTGCCGACAGCCGCGCCGCGCTCGCGTGCCGCCGATTCCAGCTTGTTCAGGGCGCGGTCGATCTCGGTCGGGGTCGGCACCACGTCGATCGCGATGTCGCCCTTGCCGAACGGCATGGCCTGGTTCGCCGCGGCCTGGGCTGCGATGCTGCGGGGCGAGGAGCCGTCGTCGAAGAAGCCGAGGCCGCGCTTGGCCGCCTCGCGGATGATCGGCTGCATCGCCGGCTCCGTCGCGACGAAGCGGGCGCCCATGAAATTGGTGACGCCGGCATAGCCCTGCATCCGGCTGAAATGCCAGAACAGGCGGTCCATGTTCTGGTCGGCGCTGAGCGAGGTGAGCAGCGTCTGCGGTCCCGGATCATTGTCCGGGAAGTCGTAGGGCTCCATCGGGATCTGGAGGAAGATCTCGTGGCGCTGCGCGCGGGCCCGTTCGGCGAGCTTGCCGGGATCGGTGCCGTAGGGCGTGAAGGCCAGCGTCACCGCCGCCGGCAGCCTCATGATCGCATCGGTGGTCTTGGCGGCGCCGACGCCGAGCCCGCCGATCACGATGGCGACCACCGGCATCTTGGCGGCCTTGGCGCGATCGGCGTCCGCCGCATAGACGTTGAACGGCTTCAGCCCGTCGGCGACCACCGGGATCATGCCGTAGCGTGACTTCTCCAGCAGTTTTGGATTGATCCCGGCCATGACGGGCGGTGGGGCCGAAGCGGCCCCGGCCTTGTCGCCTGCGTCCTCGCCGATCACCACGTCGTGGCGGGCGCCGGTGGAGCCGTCGATCATGGTGACGGTCTTCTGCTCGCCCGGTGCGGCCTGCTTCGGCGTCTCCTGGCTGTCGTGCTTGCTATTCTGCTTGCTGTCTTGCTTGCCGTCCTGGCCGTGGCCGGCGGCGGGCTTCTCGGCGGCAGCCTTGTCGGCGCCGTTCTCGCGGATGGCGATCCGCGTCATCGGCTCGCCGCCGAGCGGATCCTTGTTGAAGATGGCGAAGCCGGCAAAGGCGAGGAGGAACAGGCCGAGCAGCACGGCGAGCGCCTGCATGGCCGTGAACGGCAGCCGCAGCCGGCGTTTCCGGCGCGGCTTGTCCTGTCCGAGCGGGGCGCTCAGATCATCGGCCGTTTCAGTCATGCGCGATCCCGAATCACTGCCAAGGACGATACCACGCCGGGGTCAAGCGGCGGCAGGCCGGGATAGGCCGGGGATGCCAGGAGTTTCCAGCAACCAGGAGTTCCAAGCAAAAAGGGCGGCTCCGAGGAGCCGCCCTTTCGTGGGATCGCGTGGATGCGCCGACTTTAGTTCGCCGCTTTGGGCTTGTCGGTCGTAGCCTTGTTGTCGCCGCCCGGGGTGGGCGCGGCGGAGGCGCTGTTCTTGATGCCGTGGAGCAGGTCGTCGGCGAGCTTGAGCGCCTTGTCGTCCTTGGCGTCCGGCGGGACGTAGGACTGCGAGCCGGTCTTCTCGTCGCCATCGTTCTTCAGATGGCCGCGCAGCGAAGCCTCACCCTTGGTGTCGGTGCGCGACTTCAGCTCGTCCGGCACGTCCTGCAGCACTTCGATGTCGGGCACGATGCCCTTGGCCTGGATCGACTTGCCCGACGGCGTGTAGTAGCGCGCCGTGGTCAGGCGCAGCGCGCCGTTGCCGCTTCCGAGCGGAATGATGGTCTGCACCGAGCCCTTGCCGAACGAACGCGTGCCGACGATGGTCGCGCGCTTGTGGTCCTGCAGCGCGCCGGCGACGATCTCCGATGCCGAGGCCGAGCCGCCATTGACCAGCACGATGACAGGCTTGCCTTTGGTCAGATCGCCCGAATGCGCGGTGCGACGCTGGGTCTCCTCGGCGTTGCGGCCGCGGGTCGACACGATCTCGCCCTTCTCCAGGAACGAGTCGGACACGGTGACCGCTTCCTCGAGCAGGCCGCCCGGATTGTTGCGGAGGTCGATGATGTAGCCCTTCAGCTTGTCGCCGATCTGATTGGAGAGGTTGGCGACCTCGCGCTTCAGGCCTTCGGTGGTCTGCTCGTTGAAGGTGGTGATGCGGATATAGGCGATGTCGTCGGCCTCGACGCGCGCGCGCACCGAGCGGACGCGGATGTTGTCGCGCACCAGGGTGACGTCGATCGGATTGTCCTGGCCCTTGCGGATGATCTTGAGCTTGATCTTGGTGTTGACCGGGCCGCGCATCTTCTCGACCGCCTGGTTCAGGGTCAGGCCCTGCACCGCCTCGTCGTCGAGATTGGTGATGATGTCGTTGGCCATGACGCCGGCGCGCGAAGCCGGGGTGTCGTCGATCGGCGAGACCACCTTGATCAGGCCGTCTTCCATAGTGACCTCGATGCCGAGGCCGCCGAACTCACCGCGGGTCTGCACCTGCATGTCGCGGAAGCTCTTGGCGTCCATGTAGCTCGAATGCGGATCGAGGCCGGTGAGCATGCCGCTGATGGCGGATTCGATCAGCTTGGTGTCGTCGGGCTTCTCGACATAGTCGGAGCGCACGCGCTCGAAGACGTCACCGAACAGATTGAGCTGGCGATAGGTGTCTGCGGTCGCGGCTCGCGCGCTGGAGCCCATGAACACCGCGCGCGGCTGGGTCACGAACAGCATCAGCGCCGCACCGGTGGCCGCGCTGAGGAGGATTACTGAAGTCTTGCGCATCATCCGCGAACCTTCTCGCCTTCATTTGCGGCCCACCATGGGCCTGGATCGATTGGAGTGCCGTCCTTACGGAACTCGACATACAGCACAGGTTGACTCGCGTTCGTCGCGAGAATGGAGGCGACCTGAGAGGTCGATCCCATCGTCGCAACCGGCTCCCCCGTGAGCACAAACTGTCCGATGTTGACCGAAATGCGCTCCATCCCGGCGATCAGGACATGATACCCGCCCCCGGCGTTGAGGATCAAGAGTTGTCCATAGCTGCGGAACGGGCCTGAATAGACCACCCAGCCGTCACACGGCGTTGTGACCTGGGAGCCGGGCTTGGTCGCCAGCGAAATGCCCTTCTGGACCCCGCCGACCCCGTCGGAACCGCCAAAATCCCTGATCTTGTTACCGTTAACCGGAAGAGGCAGGAGACCCTTGGCGGAAGCAAAGACGATCGCGGGGGTGGTACGGGACCGGTCCTTGAACACGCCCGGCCCGGACTTGGCGCTCGCGCTGGCGCTGGCCGCCGCCTTGGCCTCGGCCTGCCTTGCGGCCTCGGCTGCCTTCTCGGCGGCCTTGGCGGCGCTTTGCAGATCCTGCTCCATCTTGGTGATCAGGCCCTGGAGATCGCCGACCTGTCTCGAAAGCGCGATGGCGCGCGAATTCTCGGCATCGAGGTCCTTTTCGCGCGCCGCCTGCTGGCGCTGCCGCTCGTCGACGAGGGCGGTGAGCCGGGTCTGGTCGCTCCTGACCTTGTCGCGATCGGAAGCGAGCTGGTCGCGCTCGGTGGCGATATTCTTGCGCAAGGCCACGAGCTCGCCGAGCTCGCTTGCGATCTTTTCGGCGCGGCCGCGCAACTCCGGCACCACGGCGCCGAGCAGCATCGCGGTGCGCAGTGATTGCAGCGCATCTTCGGGCCGCACCAGCAGCGCCGGCGGCGTGCGCCGTCCGGCCCGCTGCAGTGCTGCCAGCACCTCGACGATGTCGGCACGGCGCGAATCGAGCGAGGAGCGCATCGCCTGCTCGCGTCCGTTGAGCGCGCGCAGCCGGGCTTCGGTTTCGTCGATCTTGGTCTCCACACTGCGCACATTGGTGGCGGTGTCGATCAGCTGCTGATTGAGCTGAGTGCGGTCCTGGCCGAGTGAGGTGATCTCGGCCTTGAGCTTGGCCTGTGCCTCTTCCGCGCTCTTCTGCCGGGCGCGCGCGGCTTCGAGCTCCTGCTCGCGCTGCTTGATGGCGTCGGGCGAGACGGCGGCGGTCTGCGGCGCCGGCGCTGCGGTCTGGGCTTGCGCGAGGCTTATGTAAGCTTGCGCGAGGCTTGCGCCGGCAACGCTTCCGATCAGCAGCAGGTTGAGGAGCGGCGCTCGCATCGTGTCGGCAAAAGTGCCCGTTGTGGCGCGGATCACGCGCGGTGATAGGGGTGGCCGGCCAGAATGGTGGCGGCCCGATAAAGCTGTTCCAGAAGCATGACGCGGACCATTTGGTGCGGCCAGGTCGCAGAGCCGAACGCGATCGCGAGCTTGGCCTTACGGCGCAATTCGGGCGAAAGTCCGTCCGCCCCTCCGATCATGAAGATAGTATGTCCGGCCCCTTCGTCCCGCCAGCGCCCGAGATGCCGTGCGAATACGGTGGAGTCGAGATTTTGCCCGCGCTCATCCAGTGCCACCAGGATCGATTTGTCCGGAATATGCGCGGAGATCGCGGCGGCCTCTTCGGTCATCCGCGTCGCGGTGTCGCGCGCGCGGCTCTCGGGGATTTCGTGGACCAGGAGTTCGCGGAATCCGAGCTTGCGGCCGGCCTCGTCGAACCGCTCGAAATAGCGGTCGGCAAGCTCTCGTTCGGGGCCCTGCTTCAGCCGGCCCACCGCAATGACAGCAACGCGCATGATATCTTCAGGGGTCTGATATCTTCAGGGTCGTGTTTTCAAGACCGCGCGCAAATGGCGCGCGCACGACGCTAGCATGCGCGTCAGCCGATTCGAAATCGGCTCGATCAGCCTAGATCGCCTTCGCCGCCCCTGGGCCCTGCGTGTACAATCGCTCGAGATTGTAGAACTCGCGGACCTCGGGTCTGAACACGTGCACGATCACGTCGCCGGAATCGATCAGCACCCAGTCGCAATTGGGCAAGCCCTCGACATGGATGTTCTTGATGCCGTTTTCCTTGAGGCCCTTGGCGACGTTTTCCGCGATCGCGCCAACGTGCCGGTTCACCCGGCCGGTGGTGACGATCATGTAGTCGGAGTACGCCGATTTGCCGCGAAGGTCGATGGTGACCGTCTCTTCCGCCTTCATGTCCTCGAGGCGGGAGAGGATCAGGCTCAGCGTCTTGTCGGCGTCGGGTTGCGCCTTCAAGGCCGCAGCTTTGGCTGATGTTTTACGCGCCGGCTTGGCAACCTTGGGTAAAACAGACTTCGTCGAAGCTGACTTGGACAATACAGATGCGGTCAGGGACCATTCCTTTCACTGTATCGCGAACGCCGAATCCGCGCTCACTGGTTACACTACATCATGTGGGGTTAAGGGTTTCAATATGCCAGAGAGGCGAAAGCCCACACCACATCCACGCCCTCGTCCTCACATTTTACCTTTCCAGCTCCCGTCCGGGTTCCGTAAGCCCGTTGAGGACAGATTCAGCTTCAATCCGGTCAGGAATACCCAGGCCGGCGCCGGCCGGTCCGCAAGCAGCGCTGCCTTGCTCTCGGGCAGGCGGTAGCGTGCCAGCGCCTGGGCTGCGGGGGAGGCGAGGGCGCGAAAACTCTGCGGCGGGCGATCGATGACTGCCATCGGGACCTGGCCGGCGATGCGCCGCCAGTCCTGCCAACGATGGAATTGAGCGAGGTTGTCGGCGCCCATGATCCAGACAAAGCGCAGGCCCGAGAAGCGGCGGCGCAAGGTGTTGATCGTGTCGATAGTGTAGCGCGTACGGATGACGGATTCGAGACAGCTGACCTCGATCCTGGGATCATCGGCGACGTCGCGCGCGGCCTGCATGCGCTCGCCGAGCTCATGCAGATTGCCGTTCTGCTTCAGCGGATTGCCTGGTGTCACCAGCCACCAGACGCGATCGAGTTGCAATCGCTGGAGCGCGAACCGGCTGATCGCGCGATGCGCCTGATGCGGCGGATTGAACGAGCCGCCGAGCAGGCCGATGCGCATGCCCTCCGTGTGGGGCGGGACCGCTTGCGCCACGAAACGCGGCACGACGAAATTGTTGCTCAATGCCCGCCCCGCGACGTTGCTTACGGCCGCGTCTGTCCGGTGCCGTGAACGCGATATTTGAAGCTTGTCAGCTGCTCGGCGCCGACAGGGCCGCGGGCGTGGAAGCGGCCGGTGGCAATCCCGATCTCGGCGCCGAAGCCGAACTCGCCGCCATCGGCGAACTGCGTCGAGGCGTTGTGCAGCACGATCGCGGAATCGACCTCGCTCAGGAATTTCTTCGCAGCCGCCTCATCCGCGCTCACGATTGCATCGGTGTGATGCGAGCCATGGTTCTGGATGTGCGCGATCGCGCCGTCGACGCCGTCGACCACCTTTGCCGCGATGATCGCGTCGAGATATTCGGTGTCCCAATCGTCTTCGCTCGCAGGTTTTACGCGCGCATCGGTTCCTTGCACCGTTTCGTCGCCGCGCACTTCGCAGCCCGCCTCGATCAGCATCTCGACCAGCGGTTTCAGATTTTTGCCGGCCGCCGCGCGATCGACCAGCAGCGTCTCGGCCGCGCCGCAGACCCCGGTACGGCGCATTTTTGCGTTGAGCACGAGCGACTTCGCCATGGCGAGGTCGGCGCTGGCATCGACATAGACGTGGTTGACGCCTTCGAGATGCGCGAAGACAGGCACGCGCGCTTCCTGCTCGACACGCGCGACGAGGCTTTTTCCCCCGCGGGGCACGATCACGTCGACCGCGCCGTTCAGGCCCGAGAGCATCATGCCGACGGCCGCGCGGTCGCGCGTCGGCACCAGCGTGATCGCAGCTTCGGGCAGGCCCGCCTCGCGCAGGCCCTGCACCAGGCATTCATGGATCGCGCGGCAGGACCGAAAGCTGTCCGAGCCGCCGCGCAGGATCACGGCATTGCCTGACTTCAGGCACAGCACGCCGGCGTCGGCCGCAACGTTCGGCCGGCTTTCGAAGATCACGCCGACGACGCCGAGCGGCACGCGCACGCGCTCGATCCTCATGCCGTTCGGCCGCTGCCAGCTCTCGGTGACGATGCCGACGGGATCGGCGATGCCGCGTACGATGCCGATGCCATCGGCCATGCCCTCGATGCGGGCCGGCGTCAGCGTCAGGCGGTCGATGAAGGAGGAGGTGGCATTGCCGGAGGCGCGGGCTTCGGCGACGTCCTCGGCATTGGCGGCAAGGATCACCGCAGAGCCCGCGCGGATCGCCCGCTCCATGGCCTCCAGCGCCCGGTTCTTCTGCTCCGGCGGCGCCAGCGCCAGCACGCGCGCGGCAGCGCGGGCACGGGTTCCGAGATCGGACATCAGCGCCTGAAGATCGGCATTGCCGTCGACGGCTTTGAGGGGGGCGGCCATGGGGGTCAAAACCTTCTGCTAAGGCGGTGTCCTAGCACGGAAATCCCGCGTTTGCGAAGGCCGTGGAGGGTATGGCTGAGGCCCGGTCCGCGCTGCCGGCTCGGCCAATGGCCTGGTTGGGCCACGACTTGCGGGACGCCAAAATATCTCGGAATATCAATGCCTAATAATGGAGTCCGCGATGCCGACCGTCGAGGAGCGCGAAGAGCGACGAAAGGTCAAGCTTGAGGCGCTGAGAGCCGAAATCCAGAAGGGTTTCGACAGCGGACCAATGGAAGAGATCGATGATCAGTGGATCGAACGCATCAAGGCTCGAGGACGCGAGCGGCTGGCCGCGCGGAAGCTCGACAAAAACGTCTGATCTTCGATACGCCCCTTCTCGCCCTTATCCGCCCACCACCAGATCGTCGCGGTGGATCATCTCGGCGCGGCCGCTGATGCCGAGGATGGTCGTGACGTCGGGGGACGAGCGGCCTTTGATCCGCTCGGCTTCCTCAGCGTCGTAGGCGATCAGGCCGCGGCCGATCTCGCTGGTGTCGGGGCCGCGCACGATCACGGCATCGCCGCGGGCGAACTGGCCCTCGACCTTGATCACCCCGGCCGGCAGCAGGCTGGCGCCCGCGCGCAGCGCCGTCACGGCGCCGGCATCGATCGTCAGCGTGCCCTTCGGCTCCAGCGTGCCCGCGATCCAGCGCTTGCGCGAGGTGATCGGATTGGCCGGCGTCAGGAACCAGGTGCAGCGGCCGCCGTCGGCGATCGCCTGCAAGGGATGCTCGATCTTGCCGGAGGCGATCAGCATATGCGTGCCGCCGGTGGTCGCGATCTTGGCCGCCTCGACCTTGGTGCGCATGCCGCCGCGCGACAGCTCGGACTCGGCGTCTCCCGCCACGGCTTCGATCTCCGAGGAGATGCTCTCGACCACCGGAATGAGTTTTGCGTTCGGATTGTTCTTCGGCGGGGCGTCGTAGAGCCCGTCGATGTCGGACAGCAGCACCAGCAGGTCGGCGCTCGCCATGGTGGCGACGCGCGCGGCGAGGCGGTCATTGTCGCCGTAGCGGATCTCGTTGGTGGCGACCGTGTCGTTCTCGTTGATCACGGGGATCGCGCGCCACTCCAGCAGCTTGCCGATGGTGGAACGTGCATTGAGATAGCGGCGGCGCTCCTCGGTGTCCTGCAGCGTCACCAGGATCTGGCCGGCGCCGATACCGTGCGCGCCGAGCACCTCGGACCAGATCCGCGCCAGCGCGATCTGGCCGACGGCGGCGGCGGCCTGGCTCTCTTCCAGCTTGAGCGGGCCGCGCGGCAGCTTGAGGCGGCTGCGGCCGAGCGCGATCGAGCCGGAGGAGACGACGAGGACGTCGCGTCCCTCGCGGTGCAGCTTGGCCATGTCGTCGGCGAGCGCGGCGAGCCAGGACGCCCGCACCTCGCCCTTGTCGGAATCGACCAGCAGCGCGGAGCCGACCTTGACGACGATGCGGCGGAATTGACTGAGTTCGGGGCTGGCCATGGCGGTCGTCAAATTGCTCTGTCGTTGGTCCGGCGGAGCAAATAGGGGCGGCGCCGATGCGGCTAGCTTTTGCAGCAGGACGGTGGCCGGCGCAAGGCAGAGGAGCCAGTAAATAGGCCTAACGGCACCCTTGTCGGCCGAGGCCCGGGCAGTCTATGCCTCGAATAATCAATAACGAGGGAGGATGACGTGGACCGACGCAGCTTCATTGCCGGAGGCCTCTCGCTGCCCTTGCTGGCGCAGGCCATTGGCGCACATGCTCAATCCGGTCCGCTGACGCGCATCATCTTCCCGTTCGCGGCAGGCGGCAGCGGTGATGCCTTGTGTCGTCTCATCGCCGAGCAATTCGGCGCCCCGCTTGGGCGAACCATGATCGTCGAGAATCGTACCGGTGGTGACGGGTTGATCGGAATCAGGGCCGTGAAGGGCGCAAGCTCGGACGGCAATACAATCTTGGTGACGACCGGTCCGACCATGTACCTGCTGCCGATGGTGGAGAATCAACCGAGCTTCGACGCGGCCAGGGATTTCGTCCCCGTGTCGCAACTCGTTCGCTTCGAGTTTGCCGTCGTTGCAAGTCCCGCGATCGGGGTGGGTAGTTTTAGTGAACTCGTCACCTGGTTGAGGGCAAATGTCGCAAAGGCCGCCTATGGGACACCAGGCAGCGGCAACATCCCGCACTTCCTCGGATGGCGACTTGAACAGATCCTTGGTCTTTCAATGACCCGGGCGCCCTATCGCGGGAGCGCGCTTGTCATGAATGATCTCATCGCCGGCCATCTGCCGTTCGGCATCACCACGGTATCCGATGCGATCGCGCAGCATCGTGCCAACGGCGTGAGGATCCTCGCGATTGCAAGCGCAGAGCGCTCGCCGTTCGTTCCCGATGTGCCGACGCTGAAGGAAAGCGGCATCGATCTCGTTGCCGACGGCTGGTACGGCATGTGGCTCCCCGCCGGCAGCCCGCCGGATTTTGCCGAAAAGCTCAGCGCAGCCGCGGTCGCGATGCTGGCCAAGCCGGAGGTGAAGGAGAAGCTCACCGCGATCGGGTTGATTCCGGTCGGAAGCAATGCGGACGGGCTTTCGAAGGAGCTCGCCGCGAACACGGCGTTCTGGCAGCCGATCGTCAAGGCGACGGGATACAAGATCGAGAATTGAACCGTAATCGTGAAGTGGATCTCTGCTAATGGAACAGCAGCTGCTTGGCGCCGCGCGGTTGTTTGCGAGTCACTATCAGATCGTCGTCTGCGACGATCCGCGCAGACCGCTTGGTGCTGATGAAAATTGGAATGACGAGAAAACCAAACGGGGCTTTGCAGGCGCGCCCACGTTCCGCATGATCAATACCGAAGCTGATCTTAATGACCATTGGGTCGAGCTGGTCGCCGCTAGCCGGCCGCCCTCCTTCGATGAATGGCAGCGGATCACCTGCGTCCACTTCCGATCCGAGAGCGGACGCGTTCACGTCATGTCGGTGATCGACAATGAGCCTGCATATTCCGCAAACGTGGAGCCGGGCGATTATTCGATCTATGCGGCTGCGCAAAATCTTGGAATCGATCAATTGAGCCTCGGCGAGAGCACGAAGCTCGCTGATGTCGAATTCGCCCAGCGAAAAGATGTCGAGTGGTATCGCCTCTTTCTGGTTCCGGGCAAACCGGAGTTCGAAGGACGACTCGTGGACCGCCCTTAAGACGTACCGAGTGATGATTTGGCTTACATCTTCGCGCGTTGCGCGATGCCGTCCTTGATCGCGTCGAGCTCTTTCTCATCCCAGATGCCGATCAGGAAGCCGCCTTTCACCTGGAGCTGGTTCTCGGCATAGGCTGCGATCTTTTCGGGGGGCGTGGTGATGTGACCGCTCGGATGCAGCGCCCAGTCGAACAGCTCGGCCTGCAACCGCGCGATGATGCCGGCGCACTCAGGGTCGTCGCCGCGATCGACATATTCCTGCGGATCGGTTTCGAGATCGTACAGCATCGGGCGGAAGCCGGAGGCGTGGATGTATTTCCAGCGGCCGTCGAACACCATGAACAGGCGGCAGCGCTCGATCGGCTGGTTCAGCTTCAGCCGCACGTCCTGCATGGCGTAGTCGTATTCGGAGAACGCGACCTTGCGCCAGTCCGGCGGTGTCGGCCCGCGCAGCAGCGGCAGCAGCGAACGTCCCTCGAGGATGTGGCCCGGCACCTTGCCGCCGAAATAATCGACGAAGGTCGGCGCGAGGTCGATTCCCTCCACCAGCGCGTCGCTGCGCGTGCCGCGCGTGGCGTCAGCCTCTTGCGAAGGGTCGATGATGATCAGCGGGATCTTCGCCGACTGCTCGTGGAACAAATCCTTCTCGCCCATCCAGTGATCGCCGAGATAATCGCCGTGATCGGAGGTGAACACGATCATGGTGGTTTCCAGCAGGCCGCGTTGCTCCAGAAATTTCATCAGCACGCCTATCTGGTCGTCGATCTGGGTGATCAGGCCCATATAGGTCGGGATCACCTTCTCGCGGGCATCGTCGCGCGCCATGTTGCGGGAGTAGCGCATGTCCATGTAGGCGCCGAACACCGGATGCGGATTCTGCCGCTCGCGCATCGAACGGATCGCCGGGATCATGTCCGAGGTCGAGTACATGCTGGCATAGGGCTCCGGCGCGATATAGGGCCAGTGCGGCTTGATGTAGGACAGATGCAGGCACCACGGCCGGCCGTCGGTCTCGGCCTCGCCGATGAAGTCCATCGCGCGCCGCGTCATGTAGGGCGTTTCGGAATGCTCGTCCGGCACGCGCGCGGCCTTGTCGGCATGCACCAGCAGCCAGCCGTTCTGCAAGCTACCGTCTTCCGCCGCGCCCGAATTGGCCCAATGCTCCCAGGGATTGGCGGCGTCAAAGCCTTTCTGGCGCAGATATTCGTCGTATTTCGGGCGCGGTCGTCCGGTCGGGTGCAGGCCGTCGTCGCGTTCATACGGCTCAAAACCGCATTCGGCGACATGCACGCCGATCATCGATTCCGGGGGAATGCCGAGCGCCTTCATGCCTTCGAGATCGGGCGCCATGTGGGTCTTGCCGACCAGCACGTTGCGCACGCCGATCTTGTTGAGGTGATCGCCAAGCGTCGGCTCGCCGACGCGCAGCGGCCAGCCATTCCAGTGCGAGCCGTGCGAGCGCATGTAGCGGCCGGTGTAGAACGACATCCGCGACGGACCGCAGATCGGCGATTGCACATAGGCCTTGCTGAACAGCACGCCGCGCTTCGCCATGGCGTCGATGTTCGGCGTCTTCAGCGTGGGATGGCCGGTGCAGCCGAGATAATCATAGCGAAGCTGGTCGCACATGATCCAGAGAACGTTCTTCGCCCGCGCCATGCGTCATCCCTGCATTTTCTTGATTGTTCGATGCTGCGCTATTGGAGGGGCGAAGACAAGCCGGTGATGCGCGTACGCGTAGCCGCATCCTCCACTGTCGTCCCTGCGCCCCGTGCGCAATTGCGCACTAGGCAGGGACGACAATCACGCCGACCACGGCTCCGCTTCGGCCGCGCTCTTGGCCTTGGCCGACACCGGTGCTTCGCCGATCACCCCGACGAGCGCGCGCAGCGCTTCCTTGACACCATCGCCGGTGACGCCGGAGAGCAGCAGCGGCGTCTTCTTGGCGGCGCGCTTCAGCCGGTCCTTCTGCTTCTTCAATTCGTCCGGCTCGACCGCGTCGATCTTGTTCAGCGCGACAATCTCGATCTTGTCGGTGAGCAGCCCGCCATAGGCGTCGAGCTCCTTGCGCACCGTCTTGTAGGCCTTGCCGGCGTGCTCGCAGGTCGCGTCGATCAGATGCAGCAGCACGCGGCAGCGCTCGACATGGCCGAGGAAGCGATCGCCGAGGCCGGTGCCTTCATGCGCGCCTTCGATCAGGCCGGGAATGTCGGCGAGCACGAATTCGCGGCCGTCAGCATTCACGACGCCGAGCTGCGGATGCAGCGTGGTGAAGGGATAGTCGGCGATCTTGGGCCGCGCCGCGCTGACCTTGGAGAGGAAGGTCGACTTGCCGGCATTGGGCATGCCGACGAGGCCGGCATCGGCGATCAATTTCAGCCGCAGCCAGATCCAGCGCTCTTCGCCCACCTGGCCGGGATTGGCGTTGCGCGGCGCGCGGTTGGTCGAGGTCTTGAAATGCGCGTTGCCGAAGCCGCCATTGCCGCCCTCGGCCAGCACGAACTTCTCGCCGACCTTGGTGAAGTCGTGGATCAGCGTCTCGCGGTCCTCGTCGAAGATCTGCGTGCCCATCGGCACCTTCAGCACGATGTTCTTGCCGTTGGCGCCGTGGCGGTCCGAACCTGAGCCGTTCTCGCCCTTCTGGGCCTTGAAGTGCTGCTGGTAGCGGTAGTCGATCAGCGTGTTGAGGCCGTCGGCGACCTCGATGATGACGTTGCCGCCGCGGCCGCCATTGCCGCCGGAGGGGCCGCCGAATTCGATGAACTTCTCGCGGCGGAACGCCACGCAGCCGTTCCCGCCGTCACCGGAGCGGATATAGACCTTTGCTTCGTCGAGGAATTTCATGGGCCATAGGTAGGCCAGCAGGTCTCCCGCGGCAACCCGGATAGACCCGCAAATCGGCCGAATTTCTCGCGATTTCGCCCCTTGCTTAACCAGTCGGCCGGCACCGGATCAGGAATTTCTGCGTCCCCTCCAGCACCAGCTCCTTGCGCTGGTTGAACACGGTGCTGCGGAGCGTCACCGCGCCGGTGGTACGTCCCGGCACGAGCTCGGTGACTTCGAGCGCGGGATAGATGGTGTCGTCGGCGTAGACGGGCTTGAGGAACCGGCTCGACTGCTCGAGGAAACCGACCAGGGACTCCTCGACCATGAACGGAAACAGGCCGGCGCCGGGCGCGGTGTGGATCAGGGTCTGGAAGCCATGGGCGAGCAGATGCGGCATGCCGCGGCTGCGGCAATATTCCACGTCGTAATGCACGGGATGGGTGTCGCCGCTCGCGGTCTGGAATGCGGCGAATATCGCCGAGGTCTGGGTCCGGCTCGGCAGCACGAAGCGTTCGCCGACCACGAAATCCTCAAACCAGCGTTGCGTCGGGATCATGCGGTGCTGGCTCGGATCGAAGTCGGTCATGTCCATGCTCACTTTATCTGCGGGGCGCTTATCGCTACCGCGATGCGAAGAGTGCGACAATCCGTTCAATTCGGCTTGCGCGGGGTTGCCGCGGCGGCTCACGTCATTAAAAACGACCGCAAGCGAACTCTACCGCTGGTTTTCTGCGCTCTCTCCGCCCGTCATTGCGAGGAGCGTAGCGACGAAGCAATCCAGACTGCCGCCATGGAGACGGTCTGGATTGCTTCGCTTCGCTCGCAATGACGACCTCTCACAGTCCGACTTATTCGATGCCCCTGTTCAAGAACCTCTCCGCCTATGACGATCGCTCCGCGCGCCTCGCCGGCATCGGGCTGATGGTGCTGTCGATCTTCATGTTCTCGTTCGGCGACGCCATGGGCAAGTTCCTGGTCGGGACTTATTCGGTGGGGCAGCTCTTGTTCCTGCGCGCCTGCGCGGCGCTGCTGCTGCTCGCGCCGCTGATCTGGCGGCAGCGTCATGATTTCGTCCGCCTCGAACGGCCGTGGCTGCAGCTGTTTCGCGTCGTGCTCTCGACGCTCGAGGTCGCCGCCTTCTTCCTCGCTACCGTCTATCTGCCGCTCGCCGACGTCATCACCTATTATCTCGCCGGTCCCATTTTCGTCACCGCGATGTCGGCGATCTTCTTAGGGGAGAAGGTCGGCTGGCGGCGCTGGACCGCGATCCTGATCGGCTTCTGCGGCGTTTTGATCGCGCTGCGGCCGTCGGCGCAGACCGTCAGCCTGCCGGCGCTGATCGCGCTCGGCGGCAGCCTGTCGTTTGCGACCTTGATGCTGATCACCCGCAGCCTGCGCAAGACGCCCGACATCGTGATGGCATCCTCGCAATTCATCGGCACGTTTTCGCTGGGCGCGGTGCTGTCCGCCTTCCACTGGGTGCCGCCGACCCCTGGCAGCCTGGTGATCTTCGCGCTGGCCGGATGCGTCTCGGTCACCGCGCTGTTCTGCGTCAACCGCTCGCTCAAGCTGGCGCCGGCCAGCGTCGTCGTGCCCTATCAATATTCGATGATTGTCTGGGCCGTGATCTTCGGCTTCGTCGTGTTCGGCGACGTGCCGTCAATGGCCACACTCATCGGCGCCGCGATCATCATCGGGGCGGGGTTCTACATCTACTTGCGCGAACGGGATTTGGGTCGCGAGAGCGTGGAAGTGAATCCGCCGGCGTAACCCCACTCACGCCGTCGTCCCTGCGTACGCAGGGACCCATACCCACAGGGAGATGTTTTGCGAAGACTCGGAGTGGGCGCTTTGCCTCACACTCCTCCCTGTGGTTATGGGCCCCCGCTTTCGCGGGGGCGACACTGGTGATTGAGGACGCAGTGTGCCCCCTACCTCATCCTTCGCGCACTGCTCCAGCTCTTCAGCGACGCCCACACGCCGCGTGACAGACGGAAGCAGTCGACCGGCGTCGACGAGCCCAGCGCCAGGAAGCGATGCAGCTGCACGCCGCTCCACTGGAAGCCGCACTTCTCCAGCACCTTGCGCGAGGCGGGATTGGTGACGCGCGCGCCGGCATAGAGGTGCTCGTCCTCGAACTCCTCGAAGAAGAAGTCGATCGCGCCGCGCGCGGCCTCGGTGGCAAAGCCCTGGCCCCAGTGCTCGACGCCGAGCCAATAGCCGAGCTCGGCATTGCCAGGCGTGGAGCAGTCGATGCCGACCATGCCGACCGGCCCGGTATCGTGCTCGACCAGGAACACGGTCTCGCTGCCGAGCGCGGCAGTGGTGCGGACGAAGGCGACGGCGTCGTCCTGGGAATAGGGGTGTGGCAGGCGGCGGGTGTTTTCCGCGACGCGGCGGTCGTTGGCGAGCCGGGCGATGGTCCTGACGTCGGCGAGGGTCGGCCGCCGCAAGGTCAGCCGTTCGGTGGCGACGACACCAGGTCTCGCCTCAGCCAAGGTCGCGCTCGAGAAATCCTGCAACATGTCCGGCTCCGTGAAAGTCACTAAGTCAAAGTGAGCAAGTCAAAAGAAAAGGGGAGGCCGGTTTCCCGCCTCCCCCTTGGAGCCTTCGATCTCTTGCGATCTTAAGGACTCCGCCGGTTTGGTAGGACCGGCGGACTCCAATTTGATCCACCGTCTATTCAGCCGCCTCTGCGAGCGGGAGCACCGATACGAAAGTGCGGCCGTTGGCTTTGGCCTGGAACGTGACGCGACCCTCGATCTTGGCGAACAGAGTGTGGTCCGTGCCCATGCCGACATTAAGGCCCGGGTGCCAGGTGGTGCCGCGCTGACGCGCAATGATGTTGCCGGGAATCACAACTTCCCCGCCGAACGCCTTGATGCCGAGGCGCTTACCCTTGGAATCGCGACCGTTGCGCGATGAACCGCCTGCTTTTTTGTGAGCCATGGCTCGTCTCCGAAATCCTGCGTATTTCTAGATCAATTCCTTGACGGAATCATTTCAAAATTTCTCACGCATCAATTCGTGAATTGGCGTGATCGATTTCGCGTTACTCGGCGGCTTCCGCTGCCGGCTCCTTCGCCACCTTCTCCTTCTTCGGACGCGGGCCCTTGGTGGGCTTGGCGCCATCCGTCAGGATCTCGGAGATGCGGAGCACCGTGATCTCGTCGCGATAGCCGCGCTTGCGGCGCGAATTCTTGCGGCGGCGCTTTTTGAACGCGATGACCTTGGGGCCGCGCTTGTGGTCGAGCACCTCGACCGCAACGGACGCACCTGCGACCGTCGGAATACCCAGCACCGGCGTGTCGCCGCCGACCACCAGAACTTCATTCAGCTGCACGATCGAGCCGACTTCGCCTTCGATCTTGCCTACTTCGAGAACATCATCCGGCACGACGCGGTATTGCTTGCCGCCGGTTTTGATGACTGCGAACATCGTTTTTTTCTCCGTGTTCAATCCCGGCCTCGCGACTGGTATCGTCGGGGTCGGCTTTTTGTCAGTCGCTATGGGTTTATCGAGTTTTGTGCGGGCGGGAGTTATCCCTTTGAAAACCCACGCAAAAACAAGCGGCGCGAGAAACGCCCCGCGCCGGGTGTGGGACTTATAGCCGCCGGCAGGGAAGAGTCAAGGAAAACCGCGGAAAAAGGCCCGGATTTGAAGGCCTTGGACCTCTTCCGGCGCCTCGTCGAATCTGCGGCATAGCATTGCAACCATCGGGTTCCCTTGCCGTTGTCCTCGCAAATCGACATGCGGGCAAGGGCTTACCATGGCAACGGACGAACTGGTCAAGGCGACGGGCATCGCCCATCACGGCGCGGAGCGGCTGCCGTCGGTGGAGATCGACAGTTTCAACATCGAGATGAAGGACGAGGACGGTTTTCTCGGCGATCGCGCCAGCAAGGGCGCGTTCCGCGACATCCTCGACCGCTGGCGCAAGCCGCTGCGCAAGACCGGGGAGGACCCGTTCGGCAAGGAGCCCTCGGAGGAGATCAGCAAGAAGACGCTGGATGCCATCCTGGTCGGCGACGACACCGAGGCCTCCGCGGTGGTGCACAGCGCGATCGAGGATTTCGCCCAGGAGCTTGCCTATGTCACCCGGCGTTTCCTCAAGACCAAGGCCTGGGCCAAGACCGAGCGCATTGTGGTCGGCGGCGGCTTTCGCGATTCCCGGCTCGGCGAACTCGCGATCGCGCGCACCGAGATCATCCTCAAATCCGAGGACTTCAAGATCGACATGATGCCGATCCGCCATCATCCCGACGAGGCCGGCCTGATCGGCGCGCTGCATCTGGCGCCGTCCTGGATCTTCGAGGCCTATGACAGCATTTTGGCGGTCGACATCGGCGGCACCAACATCCGCTGCGGCCTGGTCGAGACCAACTGGAGGAAGGCCAAGGATCTGTCGAAGGCCAAGGTCGTGAAATCCGAGCTGTGGCGTCATGCCGACGACGAGCCGACGCGCGAGGGTGCGGTCAAGCGCCTCACCAAGATGCTGAAGGGGCTGATCGCGGAGGCCGAAGAGGAGGGCTTCAAGCTCGCGCCGTTCATCGGCATCGCCTGTCCCGGCGTGATCAACGCCGACGGCTCGATCGAGAAGGGCGCGCAGAACCTGCCGGGCAATTGGGAGAGCAGCAAGTTCAACCTGCCGGCGAGCCTGATCGAGGGCATCCCCGAGATCGGCGAGCACGACACCGCGATCCTGATGCACAATGACGGCGTGGTTCAGGGCCTCTCCGAGGTGCCGTTCATGCAGGACGTCGAGCGCTGGGGCGTGCTCACCATCGGCACCGGCCTTGGCAATGCGCGCTTCACCAACCGCCGCAAGGAGAGCGCCAAGGACCGGGACAGTACGGAGAACGGCAAGAAAAAGGCCAAGGAAAATAACAAGGAAAACAACAAGGAAAACAACAAGGACAGCGCCAAGAGCGACTAGCTGCGCGTTTTCAAGCGAAGTGGACACCGGTTCGCGTCGAGAAAACGCGCAAAACGAGGAATCTGGAGCCCCGTTCCGATGTCATCGGAACGGAAGCGGGCTCCAGAGTAACCTTGACTGGTTAGGTTAAGGACCGGATTGCGTTGCGGCGCCGAGGCCGCACGCTAGGGTCGAATCGTCGCCTCACCTGGCCGGCGAAGCCGCCCTTCCCAGCCAGTATTGCAATGAGCGGCAAGGGACCGCCAGTGTTTACCGCGTCTGGCGGTCCCACCCCGTTTTTTCGAACATGCAATGAGACGCCCGCTCCGAAGGCGGTGCGCCCCCTCCCCCGCGCGCGGGGGAGGGTTGGGGAGAGGGTGTCTCCGCATTGGGGTTGTCGAAGCGGACGCCTCGCGCGCGCGAAAAACGGGGCAAATCGCTAATCGGACCGCCTTTCTCCCCCGTTCGCGCCGGGAAAAGGCGGGCAGAGGGCGAAACAGGCAGCGGATTTTCGCCCCGCGCGCCTTGTCTGGCCCGCCATCCTCGCCTATTAACGCCCCCAACCACAGGGGCCGCTGCTCCTACCATGGCGCCTTCAGGAGAGGTGGCAGAGTGGTTGAATGCACCGCACTCGAAATGCGGCATAGGTGCAAGCCTATCGGGGGTTCGAATCCCTCCCTCTCCGCCATAACCGATTTTGTCCGGCCCGAAGAGATGGGTAACGGATCGTACCTAAGGGATGGGTGACAACCTCGTGCCGAACGGGTTGTCGAGGGGTTGCAGGGTCTTCTGCTCCAGGTCGAAATATCCAAGATCATAGTGCATGAAGCTGA